>NZ_SNYQ01000002.1:187408-393597 GCF_004363295.1 Mesocricetibacter intestinalis | reverse complement strand
TAAAACGTTATATGGATGTCTTATTTACATATGAAAAATATGCCCAATTGAAGATAGAGAAGACGACAAATCGCATAGAAGGATTATTCAAAGAACTAAAATTGAAATTGCGCGTTCATAACGGGCTGAGCAGAAAGCATAAGATTATGTTTATAAAAGATTTTTTAAGCAAAAAGAGTGGGTAAAACCCACACTTTTGTCTATTAAACTAGGGATATGTGGAAAATCAATGAAAATCCCCACACTTTTGTCCATTATGCCTCTGATTGCCAGCCCGGAGTTCGGCCGTAACGGACAAGCGCTTTGGGGATTTATTTCGGGGATTTTATCCGGTTTGTTTTTGGCGCTATCCATGGTATTTGTACGCAAGGCGCATGATGTTGAAAGGGTACATATTTTCCCCCTCATGCTGTTAATCGGTATTGGCGGCGTTGTCAGCCTGCTGCTTCCGACAATTCTGCTTAACGGCGAAAATATGTTGCCCGCAGGATTCGAACAAATCGGTCTGCTCTTAGTTTACGCCCTAATGACCCAATGTTTCGCTTGGGGCTTAATTGCTTATTCCATTCCTATGCTTTCCCTGGCCCTGACCGGCTTATTATTACTCACCGAGCCTGTTGCCGCCTTGCTGATCGATTATATGGTATTGAATAAACCTATTAATGAGGTGCAATGGTTCGGCGTGGTGTTAACCCTGGGCGCGATTTATCTGGGAACATTAAGAGGTACGGAACGATAACCTGATTGGGAAGATATAAAAACTGCCTATTGACACCCTAGAAGATAAAATCGCCGCATAGCGGCGATAATTATTTTCAGTCTATTTCACCGGACAAGGCTTCCTTTAAGCCAGATTACTGATAAAAATTACAATAATAATCAGCGGTACGACGAATTTAACGTAATTAAACCAAAGATTGGTGAAAAGAGAGTCGGGTTTATTTGAGAGTTCGGCTTTGGCTTTATCCTTAAGCACGAAACCGACGAAAACGGCACAGCCTAGGGCGGTGAGTAAAAATAAAATATTACCGCTGATATAATCAAAACTGTCGAAGATATTTCTACCGAAGAATCTCACCTCTTTCAGCAGATTATCACTTAGAATCGCCGGGATATTTCCAAATAGAAAAATTGTTCCCAGGGTAAGGGCGATAGCTTTGCTGCGGCGCATTTTCAGTTTTTCCTGTAATGCGGTGATAATGGCCTCGTAGATGGTAATAGAGGTGGTCAGCGCGGCAATTAATAGTAAAGCGAAGAAAATAACCGCAAAGAAGGTGCCGGCCCAAAGATGGGAGAATACCATCGGCAGGCTCTGGAATACCAGGGTCGGGCCGGCATTCGGCGCAATACCGAAAGTAAACAGCGAAGGGAAAATCATAAAGCCGGATAAAACCGCAATAAGGGTATTGGTAAAACCGGTAATCACTGCGGTTTGAATCAGATTTTCTTCTTTGCTCAGATAGCTGGAAAGGGTAATCAGCACCCCGAAGCCGAGGCTAAGGGCGAAGAATACCTGTCCCAACACCATAATAAACAGGCTTGGGGTGATTTTCGAAAAATCCGGTTTCAAATAGTAGGTAATTCCTTCCATTGCGCCGGGCAGGGTGATATTACGGATCACCATACCGATAAGAAAAATAAACAATAAGGGCATCAGATATTTTACCGAGCGCTCAATCCCGCCGATAATACCCTTAGCGAGAATAATGTAGTTGACGACTACAAAGGTAAAGGTATAACAGGCGATCCGCAGCGGGCTTTGGGTAACGCTCGAGGTATAAAAATGCTGGGCGATCTCCTTTGTAATAGGGGCGGATATATCCAGTTCGCCACTTATCAACCCGACAATATAGTTAATAACCCAGCCGCCCAGCACCATATAATAGGCCATAATTCCGAAAGCGCCGAGTAAGCCGGTGTAGCCGAGGATCTTCCAGTATTTGGAAATATTTTTATCCTGCAATTTATCGCCGAAAGCATCGATAGAATTTACCCGCAGGCGGCGACCTATCACGTTTTCGACCAGAATCATAGGGATCCCGATTAATATCATCGCCACACAAAATAGCAGAACATAGGCGCCGCCGCCATGTTCACCCACCAGATAGGGAAAGCGCCAAGTGGCGCCGAAACCTACGGTAGCGCCAGCGACGGTAAGAATATAAGTGAGTTTACTCGACCAGGTTTGTCGTTCGTTCTTTTTACTTGTCATTAAATCAGTCCGTATATTATTTTTATAGAATTTTTCAGTGTCGGCGAAAAGAGCGGTTGTTTTTTCGGGCATTTTTTTGCCCTATAACTCAGATTTCCGTTTTATCTTTATATTCGCATAGATCTTCAATAATGCAGGAGCCGCATCTCGGCTTTCTGGCGATACAGGTGTAGCGTCCGTGCAGAATCAGCCAGTGATGAACATCATATTTAAATTCATCGGGAACGACTTTCAGCAGCTTTTCTTCCACTTTCACCACATCTTTGCCGGGGGCGAAGCCGGTGCGGTTAGCCACTCGGAAAATATGGGTGTCCACCGCAATGGTCGGTTGCCCGAATGCCGTATTTAAAACCACATTGGCGGTTTTTCTGCCTACGCCTGCCAGGCTCTCCAGCGCCTCTCGCTCTTGCGGTACTTCGCCGCCGAATTTATCAATTAAATCCCGGCAGGTTTTAATAATATTTTCCGCTTTGCTGTTATACAGTCCTATGGTACGGATATAACTTTTTAGCCCTTCTACACCTAATGCCAGTATCTCCTGTGGCGTAGAGGCAACGGGAAACAGCTTTTGGGTCGCCTTGTTCACGCTTTTATCTGTTGCCTGAGCGGACAAAATCACGGCGATTAACAGCTCGAAGGGCGAATTATAGCTTAATTCGGTGGTGGGATGCGGATTCTGATCCCTTAGCCGTTGCAGGATAGCAACACGTTTTTGTCGATTCATACCGGAGCAATATCCTTATTTTTTACGGTTATCAATGATATTTTTTAAGGCCAGTAACAAGCCGAGCCCTAAAAAAGCGCCCGGAGGCAGAATTGCCAACAGCAAGTTGCTGTCGCTATGGAAAAACTCAATGCGCAAATGTACCGCCCAAGGCCCGAACAATTGATCCAGACCGGCAAACAGGGTGCCGCTACCTAGAATTTCGCGCAATGCCCCGAGCAGAAATAAAGCCACCGTCATTCCCAGTCCCATGGAAAAACCGTCGAATAGAGAATGCAGCACATTGTTCTTGGAAGCGAAAGCCTCCGCTCGGCCGATAACAATACAATTGGTAACAATCAGCGGAATAAAAATGCCTAGAGATTGGTAAAGACTATAGGTATAAGCATTCATAAGCAACTGAATTGCGGTTACCGTGGTAGCGATAATCATCACATAAATCGGAATACGGATTTCATGGGGGGTTTGTTTGCGGAATAAAGATACCATGGTATTGGTACAGATTAATACCAGCATCGTCGCCAAACCAAGGCCCAGAGCATTGGTGGCGGTATTGGATACCGCCAGTAACGGACAAAGCCCGAGCAGCTGAACCAGGCTCGGGTTATTGAACCATACCCCTTGTTTAAACAAGGTTGCCCAAATACCGCTTTCTGTTGCCTCGTCCTCCTGCGGAGTCGGCATTTCCATATTTTGTTGTGGGGTTTCCTTCATCTTATTCACAGCCTGCTTCGGTTTTCGGTGGTTGTTCCAGTATCATTAATGCGGCTCGTTTTACTTGATTGACAATAGCGCGCGGAGTAATTGTGGCGCCGGAGAACTGATCGAACTTACCGCCATCTTTTTTTACCGCCCAGTCGCTTAAGTTATCGGCGCTAATTTTTTTATTATTGAAGCTTAGGATCCAGTGGGAAATTCGCAATTCGATTTTATCGCCCAATCCCGGCGTTTCATGATGTTCTATCACTCGCACCCCAAGCACCTCGCCGGCCGGCGTGATACCGACCAATAAACGGATATTACCGGAATAACCGTCGGGGGCGGTGGTTTCAAAAGCATAAGCACTGATTTTATCTCTTTGTTCGGCAATATAGATTTTACCGAACTGAGGATTATCGCTGCGCACACAGGAAGAGAGCAAATCGTTATCAAAATAGCGTTGTGGAATCACCTGCAACAAGAGTTCCTGCTGCTGACGGGCGATCACTTCTTCCACTTTATCTTTGGTCAGAAAATGGATAGCGCTGGACAGCGTCGCACATATTAAAGCGACAAGGGCTAACAGGAACGCGTATTTTGATGTGGTTTTCATAATACCCATGGATTATTCCTTATTTTCTGCCATAGCCGGATACCCGGGGACGCGTATATTGATCGATAAAAGGCACGCAGATATTGGCGAGCAAAATGGCAAAGGCGACGCCGTCCGGATAACCGCCGTAAAAACGGATTAAATAGATCAGCAAACCGGTTAAGGCGCCGAAAACCAGTTTTCCACGCGGCGTAATGGAGGCGGTAACCGGATCCGTAGCGATAAAAAACGCACAGAACATGGTAGCGCCGCTGAATAACTGCCAAAGGGGCGACGGCGTATTGTCCGTCAGCAACCAGCTAATCAGTGCCAATAGGCTTAGGGTTGCTAAAAGTGCGGCCGGAATTTGCCAATGAATGATCTTTTTCCAGAGCAGAAAAATACCGCCGAATAAAAACGCCAGATTGATCTGGAACCAGCCCAAACCTGCGAACCAAGAACGGGTAAACAAAGGGGAGGCATTGATTTGCTCCAAACTCAGATTCGCTTTTAAACCGGTTTTTACACTGTCTAGCGGAGTGGCTTGGGTAACCCCGTCAATTAGCCGAGTCAATTGATGTAGGCTAAAACCGTCCGTACTAACGCCAAAGAATATCAGTCGATAGGCATCGGAAAATGTCGGCGGTTCGCTTAATAGGCTAATGGGCGGCATCCAAGTACTCATTTGTAGCGGAAAGGAAACTAACAGCACCACATAGCCGACCATAGCGGGGTTAAACAGATTTTGTCCCAAACCGCCATACACATGTTTCCCCAGTATGACCGCACAGAAGGTACCGATCAGAATAATCCAGAAGGGTGCATAGGGCGGAATGGCAACGGCAAGAATCAGTGCGGTCAGTACTACGCTAAAATCGCTGAGATAAAATAATTTTGTTTTTCCGCGTAATAAGGTAACCAAAAATTCCAAAAACAGGGCAAAAGCAACGGCCAGTACGGCCTGAATAAGCACACCGTAGCCGAAATAATAGATCTGCAGACAGATTGCCGGAAGCATGGCAACAATCACCCATAACATAATACGGGCGGTTAGTTTACCGGAGTGGGTATGGGGTGAGCTGGTGATTATAAACATTATTCTCTCTTTGTATTGCTTTGCATTAAGGTTGCATTATTCCTTGTTCTGATTGGAGAGGGCATCCTGTGCCGCCTTTTTGGCTTTGGCTCTCGCAATAGCGGCGGCTATCGCCGCTTTTTTAGCCTCGGTGGCGGAATTCGGAATGTTTTCCGATGCGCTAGATTGCATCTCTTGCCGGGTGTTTTGCTCTGTCGGCGAGGAATCCGCCGGTGCCGATTGCGGGCTATCCGTTTGCTGCGCTTTTTTGGCTTTGGCTCTCGCAATAGCGGCGGCTATCGCCGCTTTTTTAGCCTCGGTGGCGGAATTCGGTACGCTTTCCGATGCGCTAGATTGCATCTCTTGCCGGGTATTTTGCTCTGTCGGCGAGGAATCCGCCGATGCTGATTGCGTGCTATCCGTTTGCTGCGCTTTTTTGGCTTTGGCTCTCGCAATAGCGGCGGCTATCGCCGCTTTTTTAGCCTCGGCACCGGAATTCTGAGTGTTTTCCGGTGCACTCGGTTGCATTTCTTGCCGGGTATTTTGCTCCGCCGGCGAGGAATCCGCCGGTGCCGATTGCGGGCTATCCGTTTGCTGTGCTTTTTTGGCTTTAGCCCTTGCAATAGCGGCGGCAAGTGCGGCTTTTTTACTATCGGTTGCTGCTGAATCATTATTTGCCGCCGATTGGCTGCCGCTTTGTTGCACTTGTTCGGCCTGTTCTTGGCGGCGAGCTAAACGCTTGGCTTGCCGTAATGCGATGATTTCACTGTTATCCGGCAGGATTTCACCTTTTTCCACAATAGTTTTGATCGAAACAGCGGCTGCTTGGCTTCCCTCCGCTTGCTTGGCTTTCAATCGGGCAATCGCTGCCTGAACGGGATCTATGCCTTTTTGTTGAGCCAGTTCCTGACGACGGGCGGCAGCCGCTTGTTGAGTACGTTCTTTTCTTGCTTGTTGTTCTTTTTCCAGACGAGCCTGACGGGCTTCAAAGCGAAGTTTCGCCTGTTCCGCACGTTTGGCCTGTTGATCAATTTCACGGATTTTGGCTTTTTCCTGACGGAAATACTGAATCAAAGGAATATGGCTCGGGCAAACATAGGCACAGATTCCGCATTCGATACAGTCTTTCAGTTTATAGGCTTGAGCATTGTCATGATCTTCGGCACGGGCATACCAGTAAAGCTGCTGCGGCATTAAATGTACCGGACAGGCGTCGGAACAGGCGGAACAACGGATACAGGATTGTTCCGGCGGAGGCGGTGCGTATTCGAAATGATCCGGCGCAAGCAGGCAGTTGGCAAGCTTGGTTATGGGGGCGTTTAAATCCGGTATTGCCATACCCATCATAGGCCCGCCTAAATATACCGGCAGACGTTCATCATACTGATAGCCGACCTGTTGCAATAGGAAGGAAATGGGTGTACCCAAACGTACCCAACGGTTGCCTTTTTGTGGGATTTTATCGCCGGTTAGGGTTACCACCCGTTCGATTAAAGGTTCGTCATCAATAACGGCTCGTTTCACGGCAAAGGCGGTACCCACGTTTTGCATCAAAATGCCGATACTGGAGGAACGCTGACCGGAAGGGACTTCAGCGCCGGTCAGTACCTCGATTAATTGTTTGGAGGCGCCGGAGGGGTATTTGGTCGGAATCACCCGGATTTCGATATCATTGGCGCCGTGCAGTGCATGGCGTAAGGCCTGTACCGCTTCCGGCTTATTATCTTCCACAGCGATCACAACTTTTTCCGGACGCAAAATATAGCGCAGAATACGGATCCCTTCGATGATTTCATGCGCATAATCGCGCATTAGACGATCATCGCAGGTAATATAGGGTTCGCATTCCGCCCCGTTAATAATCAGCAGTTTGACCTGCTTATCGGCGGAATGAATTTTGGCGGCGGTAGGGAATACCGCACCGCCCAGACCGGCGACACCGGCTTGATAAATTTTTTCAATTAATTGTTCGGGAGTACGGGATAGAAAATCTTCCAAGGGTTGGCGTTCTATCCAGCGATCCTCGCCATCGGCCTCAATATATACCGCAGGTTCGGATAAACCGGAAGGATGAGCGGCAATATAAGGGGCGATATTATAAACTCGGCCGGAAGTCGGTGCATGAACGGGTAGCAGGCGTAAACCGTCGCCCCGAGTCAGCGGCTGACCTTTTAATACCCGATCACCGATTTTAACCAGCAGATCACCGGCATCACCGACATGCTGTTTCAGCGGAACAAAAAAATGCGAGGCCAGCGGCGCTTGGGTAATAGGCGTACGATTGGATTGAGATTTCATTTCCGGCGGATGCAAACCACCGTCAAAATCCCATAATTTGCCTGAATTAAAAGCTGTTAGCACATCCGTCATCGCTTATTTTCCTACTACCGTTTTTTTTGTTCCGTCCGTTATATTTAGGGTCGGGATAACCAGTTCGGGATTAAACTTCCAGTCCCAGTGCTCAAGATCTGTTTCAACCTTAACCATTGTAATACAGTCTGTCGGGCAGGGGGCAACACAGAGTTCGCAGCCGGTGCAGAGCGAGGGAATAACCGTATGTAGGGCTTTATTGGTACCGATAATCGCATCTACCGGGCAGGCCTGAATACATTTGGTACAGCCGATGCACATGGCTTCGTTAATCAGCGCCACTTTAGTTTCCGGTGCTGCGCTGTCCGCATCTTTCGGCACTTCGACCCCGAGCAAATCGGCCAATTTAACCACTAAAGGCTGTCCGCCGGGAACACATTTGGTAATTATATCTCCCCCGGCAATAGCCTCGGCATAGGGCTTACAACCGGGATAGCCGCATTGTCCGCATTGGCTTTGCGGCAGCAGAGCATCAATTTTATCCACGATAGGATCCGCCTCCACTTTCAGTTTTACCGAAGCGAAACCCAGTACCGCGCCGAAAATCAGCGCCAGTACGGCAATGGCGATAAGTACATAGGATAGGGTAGTCATTGCGCTTTCCTACATTCTGACTAATCCGGTAAAGCCCATAAACGCCAGCGACATTAAACCGGCGGTGATTAATGCAATAGGGGTTCCCCGGAAGGGCAGCGGCGTATCGGCGGCGGCCAGGCGCTCGCGCAATGAAGAAAACAGAATCAGCACCAAGGCGAAGCCTAATGCGGCGGAGAAACCGTACAGGATCGATTGAATCAGGTTGTGTGCCAAATTGATATTGAGTAAGGCGACTCCCAATACGGCGCAATTAGTGGTTATCAGCGGTAAGAAAATTCCGAGCAGACGGTAGAGTACCGGGCTGACTTTTTTGATTACCATTTCGGTAAATTGTACAACTACGGCAATGGCGAGAATAAAGATCAGGGTGCGCAGAAAAGTGGCGTCAAAGGGTTTCAGCAGATATTGGTCGATAAGATAGACGCAAAGGGAGGTTACCGTCATTACGAAGGTGGTCGCCAGACCCATTCCTATAGCGGTTTCAACTTTCTTTGACACGCCCATAAAAGGACATAAGCCTAAAAATTTAACCAGTACGAAATTGTTAATTAGTGCGGTACTGATAATGAGTAAAATATATTCTGTCATAAGATTCGGTTCGTTCGAGTAAGCTGCTTATTATCCTGATTTTATCCGTCGAGAACAATAAAAAATTTTATCCAAAAATTTAATCGAAAACGACCGCACTTTAAATACCCGATAATGGGGAATTAAGGCGGAACTACGGGGTAGCGGGATTGAGTGCCGGAGCGGGCAAGGGTTCGGGCGCCCCCAGAAAATACGGTGTTTTTTCCGTTGCCAGATCCCACAGCATCTGCAATCGTGCGAATACTTCGCGGAAGCGGACGAAAATATAATCTTTAGGGTATTCTGCGGCGAAGCAGATCGCGTCGATATGATAATACTTGGCGATAAATAATGCACGTTCACATTGAAAACGCTGGGTAATAATTGTCATCGGCGTGGCATGAAACACTTGCTTTGCTCGGATAACGGAGTCCAGCGTACGAAAACCGGCATAATCCGGAAATAAAAAGCGATCTTCGATCCCGTTCTTTTTTAGATCGCGCTGCATGGTTCGGGGTTCGTTATATTGCAGGGTGCGATTATCGCCGCTTAATAATAGATAATCGATTTTGCCCGTTTTAAATAATTGCTCGGCGGCCTGCAGGCGATAATGGTAAAAAAGATTCGGACTGTTATTAATAAAGTATTTAGAGGTTCCCAACACCATACCATAAGGGCGGTGAGGAATGGTTTGCGCATCCGTGTAGATCGCTTTGCGTACATATAGACCGACGCCCAGATCCAGAAGTAGGATAACCAGCAGCAGAGTGGCTGCAGTACATAATAGCGGACGCAGTAGAGCCGTTAAGCGACTTTTTCCGCGCAGAAAAACGCTGGCAAAGATTTTTTCGAATCCTTTTCTTTCGTTATTCGCCATACATCTTTCACCTTAGCCAAGCACTCAAGCCCATTACATTAATGAAAAAAAGCCGCGAATTCAAGCCTAATTTACTGTAAAACCCGGGGCGGCTCCCGGATGTCCGCCAGCGCTCGGTTTTGAAGTTTTAGCCGTTTAGACGTCTAAAATTTCTTGACAAGCAGAAAGCGCAAATGTAGCTTATTTACATTCCGGCAGAATCAGCTGCAATTAATTATGTCGTTTTACGGGTTTTCCATGGCAGTACAGAAAGTAACTCTTTTCACCGAGCAAGCGTTAAATCTCCACTTCGGCGGACAACTGGACCGCATTGAGGTCGCTTATCAGACCTACGGCAGATTAAATGCGGATAAGAGTAATGCGGTGCTGATTTGCCATGCCTTAACCGGAGATGCGGAGCCTTATTTCGAGCAGGAGGAAGGGCGCAAAGGATGGTGGCAGAGTTTTATGGGCGAAGGACTGGCACTGGACACCTCCCGCTATTTTTTTATTTGTTCCAATGTATTGGGCGGTTGTAAGGGCAGCACCGGCCCTTCTTCGCCGAATCCGCTCAGCGGTAAACCTTATGGCAGCCAGTTTCCGCATATTGTCGTGCAGGATATGGTAAGGGTACAACACGAATTAGTCGCTTATTTGGGAATTCCTCGTTTGCAGGCGGTAATCGGCGGTTCTTTCGGGGGAATGCAGGCGACCCAATGGGCGGTGGATTACCCGGATGAGGTGGATAATATTGTTAATCTCTGTTCTTCCTTAACCTTTAGTGCCGAAGCCATCGGCTTTAATCATGTAATGCGTCAGGCGATTGTTAATGATCCCAATTTTAACCGGGGGGATTATTATGCGGGCGAACCGCCGCACAGAGGGCTGGCCATAGCAAGAATGCTGGGTATGTTGACCTACCGCACCGATATTCAGTTGGCGAAGGCTTTCGGTCGCGCTACTAAAAATGAAGGGGCATTCTGGGGGGATTATTTTCAGGTGGAATCTTATCTGAGTTATCAGGGCGAGAAGTTTTTAGAACGTTTTGACGCCAACAGTTATTTACATTTGCTACGCGCCTTGGATTTGTATGATGCCGGGCTTGGCTATGCCAATCTTAAATCGGCGCTGGCGCGGATTAAGGCGCGCTATACGCTGGTGGCTGTAACCAATGATCAGCTTTTTAAATTGGTGGATCTGCGTAAAAGCCGACAGCTGTTGGAACAAAGCGGGGTTCGTTTGGATTATCATGAAATCAGCTCCGATTACGGGCATGATGCCTTTTTGGTGGATTACGATATTTTCGAGGCGAAAATACGCGATGGACTTGCCTCCGCCGCCGTTTCTGAAAGCTAGTTCAAAGCTTAAAGAGAGGGAGTAATAACCTGCATTTGATGATCGGCAAAAGAGGAATATAAATTTACCAGCTTTTGTCCTTCAGGCAATACTAGATCCGGTGCAATTTCATATAGCGGCACAATGACGAATTCTCTGTTGTGCATATCATAATGGGGCAGGGTCAGTCGCTCGCTACGTATAATTTGTTGCTCATATAATAGAATATCCAAATCCAGCGTTCTTTCTCCCCAGCGACGCAGACGCACACGGCCCTGAGCCCGTTCGATTTCCTGTAGCGCATCTAGTAGGGCAAGGGGGGGCAGAGAGGTTTGAATTGCTGCTACGGCATTGATGTAATCGGGCTGATCCTGAGGGCCGAGAGGTTTGCTCAAATAAAAGGCGCTGCGGGAAACAAGTTCGGTTTCCGGCAGTGCGGCAATAGCCGTCAGCGCCTGTTCAAGTTGCCGCACGGGAGAGTGCAGATTACTGCCTAATGCGATATAAGCCAGACTCATTTTGCTCCTCAGCTAGGGGATTTTGCTCTGTTTTTATTATTTCTGTTGCGGTAGCGTCTTTTCTTCGGTCGCGGATGCAGTTTATCCTGTTCACTGACTAAATCGGAACGCTGCATCGGATTGCTTAATTGATAAGCATGCCACCAGCTTAACAGCTCGACGCTTTCACCGCCTTCAATTTCCGCACGCATCGCCAATAAGTCGAAAGCCGCACGGAACTTCGGATGCGCCATGGTGCGCTCAGGAGCTTTACCGCTACGTTTCATCAACTGTAACTGCAACATCCAAATATCGCGGATAACGGCGGTATGGCGGCGCGGTACGGCTAATGCGCGGCAGAATAATTCCAGAATATCGTTTCCCGCCAGCCCATAGGCGTCGTAGTTGTTCAGACCGCCTTCATTTTTCAGGATCTCGACTTTTTCACGTAGCGGATACCAGAAAAAAGCGGCAAATAAAAAGGCGGGATTGATACGCAATTTATCTGCGATCCGCTCGTCGGTAGAGGTTAGTGCGGTCAGAATCATGCGTTCGGCAAAGCTATCGCCGCGCTCGGTAAAATAAGGCGTTAATGCCGGAAATAGCGGCTCGAACAGGTTATATTCACGTAATAACTTGTAGGTTTTGATGCCCTGTCCGGTTTGTAATAGCTTCAGACTTTCGTCAAATAAGCGAGCGGGTGGAATGCTCTGCAGCAAATGAGCGAGGCGACGAATAGGTTCTTCACTCGGTTTATCCAGGAACATATCCAGTTTTGCCATAAAACGCACGGAGCGCAGCATTCGTACCGGATCTTCATGATAACGCAGGGAAGGATCGCCGATTAACCGCAGTTTACCCGCTTTTAGATCTTCAATGCCGTTGAAATAATCATATACGATATTTTCTTTCGGGCTGTAATATAAGGCGTTAACGGTAAAGTCCCGGCGTTGCGCATCCTGTTCCAGAGTGCCGTAAACGTTATCGCGCAACAGCATTCCCTCGTCGTTTCGTTTTGCCGAATTTTCATTAAGGCTATTGTCATGGCCGGCACGGAAGGTTGCCACTTCGATAATATCTCGTCCGAACATAATATGCGCCAGGCGAAAACGGCGACCGACCAATCTGCATTGGCGTTGAAAAATGGCCTGAACCTGATCGGGACGGGCATTGGTTGCCACATCGAAATCTTTCGGTTTTTTATCCAGCAGCAAATCGCGTAAACAACCGCCGACAATATAGGCCTCGTACCCGTGGCGATTCAGTTTTTCCACCACGCTGAGCGCATTTTTGCTAATCATTCTGGCCGAAATTCCAAGTTTGGAAGCCTTGATAATATGCTTGTCGGAAGAGCGCTGTGCTGAGGTTTCGGATTTTAGCGGTGAACGACGGGATACGGCGAAGTTCGGTTTCTGGCGCGAACCCTTGGCGGATAACTGTTTTTGTGCTGATGCTGGCTGCTGAGGTGTTTCGGCTTTTCTTGATTCTTTATTAAACAGCCGTTTGATATAGCTTAAAATAATCTACTCCAATATATAAATAACTGATCGGAATTATTCTTAATATTAAACCGGTAGGAAGCCCCATATTCTTCCTCCCGGTCGCTAATAGCGGACAATCCGATCAATTGCCCATTTGTTTTTCGCGCACTTCCGCCAGTGTTTTGCAATCTATACATAAATCGGCGGTAGGGCGAGCTTCTAAACGACGGATTCCGATTTCAATCCCACAGGAATCGCAATAACCGAAATCATCGGTATTCAGTTTTTTCAGGGTGTTTTCAATTTTTTTCATCAGTTTGCGTTCGCGATCACGGGTACGCAATTCTAGGCTGAATTCTTCTTCCTGGGTGGCCCGATCGGCGGGATCGGGGAAATTTGCCGCTTCGTCCTGAATGTGGTTCACCGTACGATGAGTTTCCTCAATAATCTGTGCGCGCCATGCTTCAAGAATTTTTTTGAAATGCAGCAACTGAGATTCGCTCATATATTCTTCACCCGGTTTTTCTTTATAAGGTTCTACACCGGCTAAAGCTAACAGACTTAAAGAGGCTTTATTGGTATTTGAAGTCATACAGACTCTCCTAAAAATAATTACTTCGGTAAGCCGACCTAATCCTTGGCCGACCATAGACTTGCAAGGCGGTTCCTAGGTTGATTAGAGCAATACCATTAATTAGGGTATTTTGAAAGGCGATATAAATAACAGAAGTTGAACAATTTAGCAAATGAATTTATCAGTCCCCGCGCTTTTTTCGGGGAAAAATGCCGTTTATGGGAAAGCTTGCCCAAGCCGTGGTAAAAAAGATTACAAAAGAGGGGATTTTTTCTATGTTATGCCTATTGACAAACGGAACTAATTGATAAGAGAGCTAACCGGTAACGCCTTCCTGAAAGGCGATAAAGGAAGAGTGGAGGCAGGCAAAGATATTATGATGTTCAGCATAGATAAGGCGGCCTTATGGATTATCGGCTGGGCTTATTCGTTATTTCTGGTGCCGGAGGGTTGGCTGTTGGATTGGCGGCAACTGTTGAGCCCCTTGCCGGCTTTAGTGCTTTTGCTCATTGTGATTATAAGCCTGAACTATATTTCCCCTCGGAACTTACTGCCCTTGGCTGTTATGTTTTGTCTGCCTTTCTATTTTCATGGGCAGGCGCTATCTCTGTTGCAACTGGCTCGCCTGCCGGAGAATTTCGGCGCTGAAGTTCAGCTGGATTTCCGAATTGAAACTATTCTCTCTCAAGGGGATTATCAAAGGTTGATTGTACTTAGCGAGCCGCGCCCGGGCTTGCCTGCACAGCGTATCTATCTGCATTGGAATCTGAAGCAAAGCGTACAAAGCGGTGAGTTATGGCGGGGATACCTGAGGTTAAAACCTGTTGCCGCCAGACTGAATCAAGGCGGATTTGATCGGCAAAAGTGGTTTTTCGCCAACGGAATCAGCGCAACGGCAAGGGTTAAAAATGCGTTCAGGTTGGAACAAAATCTTTCCCTTCGTCATCGATATTTGCAGGATGCGCAGAAAAAAACGCAAGGGCTGGCGCAGCAGGGATTGCTGCTGGCGTTGGGATTCGGCGAACGCAGCCGAATGGCGGAGGCGACTTTGCAATTATTTCGGCATACCAATACCGCCCATCTTATTGCGATTTCCGGTTTGCACATTGGCTTAGCCATGTTGATTGGGGTGGCGGCGGGGAGATGTTTGCAATTTTGTTTACCCTCGGCTTGGATAAGACCGCTGCCGCCCCTGATATGCGGCCTGACCTTGGCCGCGACCTATGCCTGGCTGGCCGGTTTTAGCCTACCGACGCAACGCGCCTTGCTGGCTCTTCTTTGTCTTTACGGATTACGTCTGTACCGGGCCGATTGCGGCTCCTGGCGGTTGTTTTTACGTGTGATAGGGTTGTTATTATTATTTGATCCTCTGGCGGTGTTGTCTCAAAGTTTCTGGTTATCCGTTGGTGCTGTTGCCTGTTTGTTACTTTGGTATCGGGTTTGTCCGCTAAATTTATTCGAATGGCGGGGACAACCCTTAAGGGAGGGGATACGCCGGTTTCTAGCGCCCTTCCATCTGCAACTGGGCTTAGTTTGTTTATTTACGCCGATTCAGGTATTGGTTTTCGGTACCTTTGCCGTTTATGGTTTATGGGCGAATTTATTGATGGTACCGCTGTACGGCTTGATTTTGGTACCCATAATTTTATTTGCGGTACTGACCGGCGGAGCGCTGATGTCCTGGCAACTGGCGGATAGTCTGGCGCAACGGACAATCGCCTTGTTGCAGGTTTGGGATAGGGCAGCTCCGGCACTGACTGAACGCGAGGTTATGCTTATTACATTAAGCTGCAGTTTTATTTTTTGCTTGTTGTTATACGGATTGTACGGGCGGAAAAGAAGAACGCCGCCCTTGTTAATCCGACGGCCGAAAACAATTCATTTAAAATTCGAACGCAGTTTACCGAAACGGGAATTTAGCAGCTTACTTATGGGCGGTGTGGGGCTTATGCTGTATTGTGTGTGGACTTTGTTGCGTGCCGAGGCGAATCCCGCCCAATGGCGCTTGGAAACCCTGGATGTAGGTCAAGGGCAGGCAACTCTGATTGTTAAAAATCAAGCCGCTCTGTTATATGATACCGGCGCCGCTTGGGCGACCGGCAGTATGGCCCGTACCGAGATTATCCCTTATCTGCAGCGACAAGGAATTCGCCTCGAGTTATTGATCCTAAGCCATGATGATAATGATCATGCCGGCGGAGCGGCGCATATTCTACAGCGCTATCCTGAGCTGGCGGTAATGCAGGCATCTAAAAAAAACTATGCTAAAAATAACCGCACTTTTTGCCTTGCCGGACAAGAATGGCAATGGCGCGGCCTGCGTTTTAGGAGCTTATCGCCGCATAGTACGCCTTTAAGAGCGAGGAATACGGATTCTTGCGTATTGTTAATCGAAGATGGCCGCCATCGTATATTGCTGACGGGCGACGCGGATCTTGCCGCCGAAAGACGCTTTTTATCCGGTTTGGGAAAAATCGATGTGCTGCAGGTGGGGCATCATGGCAGCCGAACCTCTACCGGGCGGGCTTTGCTGGCGGAAACCCGTCCCCATATAGCCTTGATTTCCGCCGGTGCTTATAACCGTTGGCGCTTTCCCCATACTGAAGTTATAGAAAATCTGAAAGAATATGGCAGCCGAATTTATAATACGGCGGACAGCGGGCAGATTTCGCTACTTTTTTATTCCGATAAATGGCTGAGTCAAACCGCCAGATCGGCACAATCGCCCTGGTATCGGCAGAAAATCACGGTTAAGACGGCGGGAGATTTGGATAATTAAATAAAGATCATGTACAATGCGCCATTATTTTTGACTGAAGGCGAAGCACCGATGCTAGAAAAAGATCTTTCTACTTTACAAACCTTTAAACGCCTATGGCCCACAATAGCGCCTTTTAAAATGGGACTGGTAGCCGCAGCAGCAGCGCTGGTTCTGAATGCGCTCACCGATTCCGGATTAATTTATCTGCTTAAACCCTTACTGGACGAAGGCTTCGGCGCCAAGGATCACGATTTCCTGCGCTTAATGGCGGTATTGGTGATATTTATCATTATTCTGCGCGGTTTAACCAGCTTTATTTCTACCTATTGTCTGTCTTGGGTATCGGGGAAAGTGGTGATGATTATGCGCCGGCGCTTATTTAAGCATTTAATGTATATGCCGGTCAGTTTTTTCGATCAAAATTCCAGCGGACGCTTGCTATCGCGCGTTACCTACGACAGCGAAATGGTGGCTAATTCCTCTTCCGGCGCCTTGGTAACCATTGTACGCGAAGGGGTGTACATTATTTCCCTATTTTGTGTGATGATAGCTACCAGCTGGCAATTGTCTATTATTTTATTCATACTGGCGCCGATAATAGGCGTGCTCATCGGAATCGTATCGAAAAAATTTCGAGAATTAAGTCGCAATATTCAAAACTCCATGGGAGATCTTACTGCCACCACCGAACAAATGCTGAAAGGGCATAAGGTGGTGCTATCCTTCGGCGGTCAGAAAGTGGAAGAAGAACGCTTTAACGAAGTCAGTAACAGTATGCGCCGGAAAGGGATGAAAATGGTGGTTGCCGACGGTATTATTGATCCTGTGGTACAGATTATCGCTTCTTTGGCGCTGTCTGCCGTGTTGTTTTTAGCCACCTTCCCCTCCGTGATGAGCGAAAATCTGACGGCGGGTTCATTTACCGTGGTATTTTCTTCTATGCTGGCAATGATGCGTCCGCTAAAATCCCTCACCAATGTAAATTCCCAATTTCAGCGCGGTATGGCGGCTTGCCAGACCTTGTTTCAAATTCTGGATATGGAAACGGAAAAGGATAAGGGGACTTATGTAACGGAGCGGGTACGCGGCGAAGTTGAGTTTAAAAACGTATCTTTTTCCTACCAGGGTAAGGATAGTCCCGCCCTTAGCCATATGAGTTTTCGCATTCCGAGCGGTAAAACGCTGGCACTGGTGGGGCGTTCCGGTTCCGGAAAATCTACCATCGCCAGTTTGCTGACCCGTTTTTACGATGCGGATCAGGGCGAAATCTTACTGGACGGCGTCAATATTCAGGATTATCGTTTGGAAAATCTGCGCAACCAATGTTCCCTGGTTTCGCAGCAAGTCCATTTATTCGATGATACCATTGCCAATAACATCGCTTATGCAGCGCAGGATAAATACAGCAGAGAGCAGATTATTGCGGCGGCAACCGCAGCGCATGCGATGGAATTTATCGAAAAATTGGATAACGGGCTGGATACGGTGATCGGTGAAAACGGCGCCAGTTTATCCGGCGGCCAACGCCAGCGTTTGGCGATCGCTCGAGCTTTATTGCGTAATGCGCCGGTGTTAATTTTAGATGAAGCCACTTCCGCGTTGGATACGGAATCCGAACGCGCGATTCAGGCGGCCTTGGCGGAATTGCAAAAGGATCGTACCGTGCTGGTAATCGCCCATCGCCTATCCACCATTGAAAATGCGGATGAAATTCTGGTGATTGATCAGGGTGAAATTAAAGAGCGGGGCAATCATCGCACCTTACTGGAACAGGGCGGTATCTACCGACAGCTTCATTCTATGCAGTTTGGTCGCTAAGGTCATTATTGCTATAGGAGCGGGCGCATTGCAGCGCCCTTTATCAATCGGGGGAGTTATATGCACTTTTGGTATCAAAATTCGAAAATCGCTTATTTGCTGCTCCCTTTTTCCTGTTTGTTTCGTGCCATCAGCGCCGTGCGGCGCCTTTGTTTTAAAGCGGGTATCTTTGCTTCTTACCGCGCTCCCGTACCTGTTATTGTGGTGGGTAATCTGTCCGTAGGCGGAAACGGTAAAACCCCGGTAGTGATCTGGTTGGCGCAGCAATTAAGCCGGAAAGGTTTATCGGTCGCCGTGATTTCACGCGGCTACGGCAGCAAAGCCGAACATTACCCGCTATGGGTTACGGCGGATACGGATCCGCGCCGGGGAGGGGACGAACCCGTGCTTATCGCAACGAGAACCGGCGTTCCCGTCGTAATTTCCGCGAATCGGCAAGAGGCGATCGAATTACTGCTGGAACGAGGAAAGCCGGATCTAATTATCAGCGATGACGGACTCCAACATTACCGCTTACAACGTGATATAGAAATCGTGGTGATGGATGCCGAACGCGGATTGGGTAACGGCTTGTTGTTGCCGGCGGGGCCTTTGCGCGAGTTGCCGCAGCGGCTGGCGGAAGTGGATTTAGTGATTGGTAACGGCGGTACTAATGCCTATACGGATTGTTTAATGCGTTTGGCGGCACATTATGCAGTTAATCTGTGTCGGCGGGAAAAACGTTTACTGAGTGAATTTGACGAGGTGGTCGCCATTGCCGGAATCGGAAATCCGCAGCGTTTTTTCAATATGCTGAAGGGATTGAATATCCGCCTGCGCGATAGCCATTCATTTCAGGATCACCAACAATTCAGTCCCGAGTTACTAAAAAAAGTTGAGCAGAATTTACCGCTCTTTATGACAGAAAAAGATGCGGTGAAATGTCGTGCTTTCGCCCGGGAAAACTGGTGGTATGTTCCGGTGGAGGCGGAAATCGACGGTGAGCGGACAAGGGCGCTACTGGAGAAGATTTCCGCGCTCTGTACTAAATCCGAGCCGAAGGCATAAGCGGGCAACTATCGTTCTGGAGAGAGCATATAATGGGGAAGGACGGCGCTAACCGAAAAATCGACGGACGCTTACTGGAAATTATCGCCTGTCCCTGCTGCCAGGGACGGCTTGCTTATGATCGGGACAAGGGACGACTGCTGTGCAAATTCGAGCGAATCGGATTTCCCATAGAAAAGGGTATTCCCGTATTGCTTCCCGAATATGCCTTTTCTTTATGTGAAGATGAAGATTGTAATCAACCTATAAATAATTATTCCCGAGAAAAAGAATAAAATGACAAAATTTACAGTAATTATTCCCGCCCGCTATGCTTCTACCCGCTTACCGGGTAAACCCTTAGCGGATATTTGCGGTAAACCTATGATCCGGCATGTATGGGAACAAGCCCTATTATCCGGGGCGGAGCGTGTCATTATCGCCACGGATCATTCCCAGGTACAAGCGGCGGCACAGGCTTTCGGCGCCGAAGTGTGCATGACTTCGGAAGCACATCGTTCGGGTACCGAACGCTTGGCGGAAGTGGTGGAAAAGCTGGCGCTGGGAGATGAGGAAGTGATTGTTAATATTCAAGGGGATGAACCTCTGATTCCGCCTTGTATCGTTGCTCAAGTGGCCCGTAATCTAAGCCGCTTCAAGGTGAATATGGCCAGCTTGGCGGTGGAAATTCAGGAGGCGGAAGAACTGTTTAATCCTAATGTAGTTAAGGTGGTAACCGATAAGAACGGCTATGTGTTATATTTTTCCCGCGCCGTTATTCCTTGGAATCGGGATCGTTTTACTGCCTTAGGACAGGCAGAATCGCCTTTATCCGCTACCGAATTAAGCCGCCATTATCGCCGCCATATCGGTATTTATGCCTATCGTGCCGGGTTTATTAAGCAATATGTCCAATGGGCGCCGACCGCATTGGAACAGATTGAAAGTCTGGAGCAGCTGCGCGTACTTTGGTACGGCGAGAAGATCCATGTGGAACTGGCGCAGGAAGTGCCGGCGGTAGGTGTTGATACGCCGGAAGATTTGGAAAAAGTCAGAGCTATTCTGGCTTAAAATAACTTTAGCGGACGGGCGATTCGACGGAAATTATGTTTGATTCTAAACGCTTTTTAGCGGACGTGAGCCATGAACCCGGGGTCTATCGTATGTATGACGATAAGGATCAGGTGATTTACGTGGGTAAAGCCAAGGATCTGAAAAAGCGTCTGTCCAGCTATTTCCGTACCAAATTAAACAGCAAAAAAACCGAAGTGCTGGTGGCCTCGATTCGGCGGATAGAAACCACCATCACCAGTTCGGAAACGGAAGCGTTACTGCTGGAACATAATTATATTAAAACCTATCAGCCGCGCTATAACGTATTATTACGCGACGATAAATCCTATCCCTATATTTTACTGAGCAAAGAACGCCATCCGCGTATTAGCGCCTATCGCGGCAGCAAAAAGGCGGCGGGTGAATACTTTGGGCCTTATCCCCATGCCGGTGCGGTGCGTGAAACCCTGTCCTTACTGCAAAAACTGTTTCCCGTGCGGCAATGTGAAAATTCCGTATATGCCAATCGTTCCAGACCCTGTTTACAATATCAGATTAAGCGTTGTTGCGCGCCTTGCGTGCCGGGCTATGTTAGCGATGAGGAATACGCACAGCAAGTGAGTTTTGCCCGCTTATTCCTACAGGGTAAAGATCAGCAGGTATTGGATCACCTGATTGAAAAAATGGAAAGAGCCAGCGCACAGCTGAATTTTGAGGAAGCGGCGCGTATTCGCGATCAGATTCAATCCGTGCGTGCAGTCGTAGAAAAACAATTTGTTTCCAGCGAACGCCAAGAAGATATGGATATTCTTTCTATTGTTTATCGGCACGGCATCGCTTGCGTACAGGTATTATTTATCCGTCAGGGGAAGGTTCTGGGTAATCGCAGTTATTTCCCTAAGGTACCTGCCAATACGGATTTATCCGAACTGACGCAAACCTTTGTAGGACAGTTTTATTTACAGGGCTATCAGGGCAGAAGTATCCCGGAACAGATTATCTCGGATCGCCCGTTGGAAGAAAAAGCGGCGCTGGAAACATTGTTATCGGCACAGGCGGGAAGAAAGGTCAGTGTGCAGGAAAAGGTGAGGGGAGAGAAAAGCAAATATTTGAAGCTGGCCCGAATGAATGCGGAGGCGGCACTTACGGTCAGATTAAAGCAGTCCTCTCTTATTCATGAACGTTACAAAGCGCTGTGCGAACTGCTAGGGCTGGAAAAGATTGCTCGGATGGAATGCTTTGATATCAGCCATACTATGGGACAGCAGACCATTGCTTCCTGCGTGGTATTCAATGCCGAGGGACCGCTGAAATCCGATTATCGCCGCTTTAATATCGAAGGCATTACCGGCGGTGATGACTATGCGGCCATGGAACAGGCATTACGCAAACGTTATGAACGGGAACTGGAAGCGGAAAAAATTCCCGATATTATTTTTATTGACGGCGGTAAAGGGCAGTTAAACAGAGCTTTGCAGGTTTTTCGGGAAATGGAGGTCAGCTGGGATAAACAGCGTCCGCAACTTATCGGGGTTGCTAAGGGAGTAGATCGTAAAGCCGGTCTGGAAACCCTGATTTTGTCCGCCTCACAACAAGAAATTAACCTACCGCCGGATAGCCTGGCGCTGCATCTGATTCAGCATATTCGTGATGAAAGCCACCGCCATGCGATTACCGGCCATCGTAATAAGCGCCAGAAAGTATTTACCCGCAGCGGATTGGAGAGTATTGCCGGGGTCGGAGCTAAACGCCGTCAGGCATTGCTTAAATATCTCGGCGGTATGCAAGGGGTGAAAAATGCTACGGCGGATGAAATCGCTTCCGTACCGGGTATTTCCGCCGCATTAGCGCAAAAAATATATGATGCGGTGAAAAACGGCTAAAACAGAGGCAGTAAAAAACAGCAGTGCAGTGCGCTTCAACCTTTAATTCTTTATTTTCCTTCTTTTCCTTCTTTTTATTCCCCCCTTATTCGGAATGATTTACTGGGGTTTACGCAGAAATAATGCCCATAGTTTAATTAAAAATGAAAATAATTTAAAAAATATAATATTTTATTAAATATTTTATTATTGATTGGCTTTATTGTTAAAAATATATTGATTTATTGAGCGTTGTGTTAAATAATCCTTAACGAATTTATTTATTGCTAACTACAAATCATGCAAAAGGTAAGGGAATGAAAAAGTCATTTATTTTACAACAACAAGAAATTAGTTTTGCTAAAAACACATTCACCCAGAAATTAGCCGAACATTTAGGTTTGGTTGAGGTTCAGGGACCGATTTTAAGTCAGGTGGGTAACGGTATTCAGGATAATCTTTCAGGTAAAGAAAAAGCGGTACAGGTAAATGTAAAACAGATTCCCGAAGCGGTATTCGAAGTAGTACATTCGCTGGCTAAATGGAAACGGCACACTCTTGCCCGTTTCGGATTCGGTGAGGGAGAAGGGCTGTTCGTCCATATGAAAGCGCTGCGTCCCGATGAAGACAGTTTGGATCAGACCCATTCCGTTTATGTGGATCAATGGGACTGGGAAAAGGTTATTCCGCAGGGTCAGCGTAACCTCGCTTATTTAAAACAGACGGTACGCGCAATTTATGCGGCGATGCTGGAAACCGAACAAGCGGTCAGCAAAAAATTCGGTTTAACTCCTTTCCTGCCGGAACAAATCACATTTATTCATAGTGAAGATTTAGCTGCCGAATATCCTGGTATGAATGATAAGGAGCGTGAAAACGCCATTTGTAAAAAATACGGTGCGGTATTTTTAATTGGTATCGGCGGCGTATTACCGGACGGTAAACCGCATGATATCCGTGCGCCGGATTATGATGACTGGACCACGGTTTCGGAAGGGGATTATAAAGGGCTGAACGGAGATATTCTAGTCTGGAACCCTGTGCTGGAACGCGCCTTCGAACTTTCTTCTATGGGGATCCGCGTAGATGAAGCGGCGTTGCGCAAACAACTTGCCATTACTCATGACGAAGATCGACTGAAATTCGATTGGCATCAGGACTTAATCAATGGTCGCCTGCCGCTTTCTATCGGCGGCGGTATCGGGCAGTCCCGTCTGGTTATGTTACTGCTACAGAAAAAACATATCGGCGAAGTGCAATCCAGCGTATGGCCGAAATCCGTTATGGAAAGCTTCGAGAATATCCTGTAAAGCAAGGGTTATTCCGAGAAGTAAAATTAGCATTCTCCCCCTGTTTTTGCCGGGGGAGTTTTTTATTGGAACGGAAAACCCGGTTAAAAGTCCCCCCTTTCCTGTTGGCGGAACGATGTTCTTCCTCTATACTTTCCGAGGCGCTATTCTACATATAACCGTGATGTTTTCATCCCATAGGCTAAAGGAGTTTTATCATGACTGAAATTACTATTTATCATAATCCAGCTTGCGGAAGTTCGCGCAAAACCCTGGAAATCCTGCGTAGTCGCGGATTAGAACCCAAGGTGGTGTATTATCTGGAAACGCCGCCGAGCAGGGAACAGCTCAGCGACATGATTCGGGATATGGGAATTAGCGTACGGGAATTGATGCGCAATAATGTCGAACCCTATGAAAAACTGGGATTGGCACAGAATAGCTTCAGCGATGAGCAGCTGATAGACTTTATGCTGCAATATCCTATTTTAATCAATCGCCCCATTGTGGTTACGCCTTTAGGTACGCGTTTATGCCGTCCGCCGGAAAAAGTCGAAGAAATTCTTGCGCCGGTGGAATAAGCAAGGCTAAAGGGAAATATTTTAGCCCTACTCATTGCTTTTGTATTATTGTTCGGGGGCGGAAGTGCGGTAGCAAAAATCAATAAATTTCTGTAGTGCCGGCGATATATGTTTATTACGGTGTCTGATCAACCATAGGCTGCGCTGCAATTTCAGCCCTTTGATTCCAAAACAGCGGATTTTGCCCAGTTTAACCGGATCTTCTAAAACGGAAGTGGACAGGCAGCCGATACCGAAATCATAGCTGACCGCCTGTTTAATAGCTTCCGAATGACTGAGCTGCAGTACCCGATAATCATTCAGGCGGCTTAGAATCAGCTGTTCAATGGTTTCCCGAGTCCCGGAGCCTTTTTCACGTAAAACCAGCGGGATTCGCGCCAGGTCGGATAACTCTATTTCATCGCTGCAGTTTGGTAAAAAACGGCTTTGAGCTGCGGAGAATAGGGTTAATTCGTCTTGGCGCCAGTGGTGGGCAATCAACTCATCAAATTTATTCATTCCTTCGATAAAACCGAGATCATAGTCGAAATTTTTTAACCCTAAGCAGATTTCCTTCGTATTATAGACATGCAATATAATTTCAATATTCGGATATGCTCGCATAAAATCGGAAATTAACGGCGGTAGCAGATAGTTACCTATGGTACTGCTGGCGCCAATATACAAACAGGTTTTATTTTCCCTGAATTCATTTTCGATATCGGCGACTTGAGAAAGCACGGAAATTGCCTGAGGGTACAGCTTATGAGCCGCCTCGGTAGCAATAAGTTTCTTACCGTTACGTTCGAATAGCTGGGTATCCAGCAGACGCTCCAATTCCTGCAATGCGCTACTGACGGCCGATTGGGATAGCGCCAGTTGTTCCGCCGCTAATGTTGCCGAACCGGTGCGGTAAACCGTAGTAAAAACTGAGAGTTGTTTCAGGGTTATTTTCATATTTTCTTATCTAAAAAGTAGATGAGTAATATCAATATAATCAATTTTACTTATAAAGCAAATTGATGTATTTTTGAGGCCGTCAGTCAATATTCAATACCCTTATGGAGTATATAAAAGGATTAATACCGGGGCTAGCGTTAGCTTTAGCGATCACAGGAAGTGCCGGGTTTCTCGCACAAACGTCCTGGTTCGTTCAGATTCATATCAGTGCGCTGAGTCTAGCCATTATACTGGGCATTTTGTGCGGTAATCTTTTTTATAACAGAGTCTCCGGTTATTTGCAGCCCGGGATTTTGTTTGCTAAAGGGACATTGCTACGCCTCGGTATTATTTTATACGGTTTTCGTATCAGTCTACAAGATATCGGGCAAGTGGGAATAAGCGCATTGTTTGCGGATTTTCTTGTTTTGCTCTTCACCTTTCTGATTACCCTCCGTCTCGGGATTAAATTTCTTAAAATCGACAAACAAGTCGTTTATCTGACCGCCGTCGGTTGTAGTATATGCGGAGCTGCGGCGATTATGGCCGCCGCCCCCGTGCTGAAAGCGCCTTCTCATAAAATTTCCGTCGCCGTAGCCCTGATTGTGATTTTCGGTACTATGGCTATGTTTCTTTATCCGTTGCTTTATCCTTATTTGGTGTCTTATCTTTCCCCGCATCAATTCGGTATTTATATAGGTTCTACGATACATGAGGTGGCCCAGGTGTATGCTGCGGGTGGTAATATCGGCCCTGAGGTGGCGGATACTGCGGTCATTGCAAAAATGCTGAGGGTAATGATGCTGGCGCCTTTCCTGTTTATACTCGCTTGGTATTGGAACAAAAATGACAGGGGACGAGAGAAAATAGCGCCTCCCTACTTTGCATTGGCCTTTATTGCAACGGCTATTTTCAATTCCTCGGGGCTATTGCCTGCGGAAATAGTTCGTTGGTTGGTGGAAGCGGATAACCTGTTGCTATCGGTGGCGATGTCCGGTTTGGGATTAAGCACGAGCTTTGATGCGGTGAAACAGGCCGGCACTAAACCTTTCTTATTGGGGGGGCTGGTTGCGCTATGGCTGGTTGTCGGCGGCTTCGCTATTAATTTTATCCTTTATCTTACAATGAATTAAAATGCCGGATTTAATTCATCAGTGAATTTTTGGCCGGGATGAAATCTTCACAAGTCCAACCGGCGTATTGTCCGGAATAGCGAGCGGCAAGTTGTTCCAGATTCTCTATTAAACCGAACAGATCCTGTTTATCCAACGAGGTTTCATGTTCCAGCTTGGCAATATAGACTTCCCGTTCCTCATCTATTTGTACCCGTTCATCGGTATATCTCAGGGTATTGAATGCCAAACGTTCCAAATCCGTATGCTCGATAAAATCAAACAGGGATTCTTTGGTGGGAAAGTAAAAACTATGCTCCAGCGTATAAATATCGCTTAAATCCCGGCCGTCCTGCTCCAGTAGTTTTAATACGTCTTCCGTGGCATTGATCTTAGTTTCCAGCGAGGAGGGGAGCAAAAAATCAAAGTAGAGATCCCAGTTGGGATCTTCCTGAACGTCCAGATCACTGTGATAACCGGATTGCAACAATATTTGCCCGAAGGTCATAATTTCTTCCGTATAAAAATATAGAATGGCTCTTTTATCACAAATAATATGGCCGGCATATAGGGTTTCCGGCAAGGCGCATAACTGAGTTAAGGCTTTGAAGATTGCATTTTGCAAAGCGGGATAAGCTTCGGGCAGAGGCAACCCCTCCTTATCGGCGGCATAGGGAACCGAGAACTGCATCACAAAAGAATGGGATTCGGTCGGAAATTGCTCGAATAACGCCATATTAACGGATACGACGGCGTTTTTCCCGTTTATAGACGAACGATAAGTATGCCAGTTTTGCTTTTGCTCCATAGCGGTTCCCTATGCTTAGGCTTTAAACATCGCCCAAACCGGGGCGTGATCGGACGGCTTATCCATGGCGCGGATATCCAGTGCGATACCGGTTTCCACACAACGGGCGGCCAAACGATGATCGGCAAGAATATGATCGATGCGCAGTCCCCGGTTATCATCAAAGCCTTTAGAACGATAATCAAACCAGGAAAACTTATCTTTGACATCAGGATTAAGCTTGCGGAAGGTATCTTCCAGTCCGTAGTCGTACAGCTGTTGCATCCATAGGCGCTCTTCCGGTAAAAAGGAGCATTTCCCCGTTCTTAACCAGCGTTTTCGGCTTTCCTCGCCGATACCTATATCCGCATCGGTAGGGCTGATATTCATATCGCCCATAATAATGACCGGATTGTCCGGATTATGCCGTTCGTTCAGATAGCGGCTAAGATCCGCATAAAATTTCTCTTTTGCCGGAAATTTGGTTTCATGCTGACGACTTTCTCCCTGAGGGAAGTATCCGTTGATAACGGTTAACTGGCCGAATTCAGTGTCGAAATCAGCCATAATAATCCGTTTCTGGGCATTTTCGTCATCTTCGGGAAAACCTTTGCGCACGGCTTTCGGCGCCTGTTTGCTCATTAGCGCAACGCCGTAATGCCCCTTCTGCCCGTGATGATAAACATGGTAACCCAAATTTTCGACCAGTTCGTAGGGAAACATTTCGTCCGCCACTTTAATTTCCTGCAGGCCCAGAATATCCGGTTGGTATTGCTCGATAAGCTGATGGAGCTGATGAGGTCTGGCTCTTAGCCCGTTGATATTAAAAGAAATAACTTTCATAATTTTCTTCTGTCCGATCGTTGTTTAGGCCTCATTATACTGATTTGTGCGACATTTGAAAAATTTGATTTAACTTGGCCGCACTTTTGAGCCGAATATTGGAAGTATGTCGAAGATAGAAAAAATAACCGCCCGTAAAAGGGCGGTTTAATGCTGGATAGGGCTATTGTGCAAAGGTGGCCGCTTTCATTGTTTGTACGAAGTCGGCCAGTTCTTTCAGACATTGGGCATGATCATGCAGGTTACGTTCGATAATTTGTACCGTGGCGGAACCGGAAATGGCACCGTCTACGCCAAGTTGCAACGCTGCTGTAACCTGTTGCGGTTCGGCGATACCGAAACCTTGCAGAATAGGTGCGCTGCCTTCCGCTTTTAACTGTGCGGCCAGGCTGTCCAAGTTAGCCGCATGGGTTTGATTTTCCGCACTGGTTACACCAGCGCGAGAAACCAAATAGGTATAACCCTCGCTATGTGCCGCTACATTTTTTATTGTTGTGCGATCCGCATTGGGCGGACAAATAAATACCGGCTGGATTCCGTGTCGATGTGCGGCCTGAATATAAGGCTCCGCAGCCAGTAAGGGAATATCCGCAACCAGTACTGCATCAACACCGGTTTCGGCGCAACGGCGATAAAAACCCTCTAGGGTTTGCGCATAGATCAAATTGGCGCAAAGCAACAGGCTGATCGGAATTTCAGGATATTCCTCCCGAATAGCGGCAATTAAACGGAAGCTCTGTTCCGTACTGTTACCCGCCGCTAAGGCTCTGTTATTGGCGGCTTGAATTACCGGGCCGTCCAACAGAGGATCGGAAAAGGGAAAGCCCAATTCCAGAGCGTCGGCGCCGTTTTCCACTAGGGTTCGGATAATATCCAGGGACTGTTCAAAACCGGGATCGCCAAGGGTTACGAAAGGAACGAAGGCGCCTTGTTTTTTTCGGTTTAATTGCTCGAATAGATTCGCAAAACGTGCCATCAGATTTTCCCTCTTTCGGTTAAAATTTTATCAACGGTAAAAATATCTTTATCACCGCGGCCGGAAAGATTAACAACCAATAATTGTTCTTTATCCGGGTTTTGTTTAATCATTTTTAGTGCGTAAGCCAGGGCATGAGAGCTTTCCAGCGCGGGGATAATGCCCTCGTGCTGCGCCAAGGCCTGAAAGGCGTCCAGTGCCTCATCATCGGTAATACTCGGATATTCGGCGCGACCTATGGCATTTAGATAAGCATGCTGAGGGCCGACGGAAGGAAAATCCAAGCCCGCCGAAATACTGTAGGATTCTTCGATTTGTCCGTCTTCGCTTTGCATTATCGGAGATTTCATTCCGAAATAAATTCCCGGTTTGCCGTGGCCTAGCGGAGCGCCGTGTTCACCGCTTTCAATACCTTTGCCAGCCGGTTCAATGCCGATTAGGCGAACTTCGGGTTCAGCGATAAAATCGGCGAACATACCTATCGCATTGGAACCGCCGCCGACGCAGGCGATAACCGCATCGGGCAGGCGTCCTTCTTTTTCGCGCAGCTGAGTTTTGGTTTCTTCTCCGATCATTTTCTGAAATTCCCTTACCATGGTTGGGAAGGGGTGAGGGCCTGCGGCGGTACCGATCAGATAATGGGTATTTTCATAATTTGCCGCCCAGTCGCGCATAGCTTCGCAGCAAGCGTCTTTCAGCGAACAGGAGCCTTTTTGTACGGGAATAACTTCGGCGCCCATCAAGCGCATTCTAAATACGTTCGGCGATTGACGTTCCACGTCTTTGGCGCCCATATAAATCCGGCACTTCATCCCCAACATTGCACTGGCGAGGGCGGTTGCAACGCCGTGCTGACCGGCGCCGGTTTCGGCGATAATACGGGTTTTTCCCATACGTTTGGCCAATAGAATCTGTCCCAGCACCTGATTGGTTTTATGGGCGCCGCCGTGTAGCAGATCTTCCCGTTTTAAATATAATTTGGTTTTGCTGCCTTTGGTCAGATTACGGCACAGGGTGAGTGCGGTAGGGCGACCGGCATAATTTTTTAGCAGATCTTGAAATTCGGCTTGAAATTCGGGATCGGATTGGGCATCGACAAAAGCCTGTTCCAGCTGTTTTAGTACGGGAACGAGAATTTCCGGAACGTACATACCGCCGAATTCGCCGAAATAGGGGTTTAAAAGCGTGTCTGACATATGATTTCCTCATCGGTTTTTATAATGTTGAATACACTATCATACTAGTACAGAAAAATATAGAATTTTTTACCGATTAAAATTATTTATTCAAAAGTTTTTCTTCGGAAGAAAAAACTCATGCGGAGAGGCGCAGAGAAATACGCAAATTAAAAGTCGGCTAATAAATCGGAAGTCCGTTGAAATTCAGGTATTTTAAGCCAAAATCTTATCTGTTCGGCAATAACAGGGGAGAATGATTCGGAAAGATCATGTTTGTTACGGATTAGGCTTTAACGGCACAGACAAGAGAAAGCCTGTGCCGTTAAGTTTTGTCCCTTGATTGCAACTCAGGCGGAGAAAAGTGCGGTAGAAAAAAACCAAAGTTTTTTTAGCTACCCCCTTAAACTTAGCCTAGAGATAAATAAAAGCGGCGGAAGCTAATTTTAGGTTTATTCCGCTATAACATCGCACTTACATATTTCAACATTACCCCGGCGGCGATTGCGGAACCGATGACCCCCGCCACATTCGGCCCCATAGCGTGCATCAGCAGAAAGTTCTGATTATCGGCCTCCAGCCCGATCTTATTGGAAACCCGAGCCGCCATCGGAACGGCGGAAACACCGGCGGAACCGATAAGGGGGTTAATTTTATTTTTGCTGAACCTATTCATTAATTTCGCCATTAATAGTCCGGTGGCAGTGCCTATTGCAAAAGCAATAACCCCCAAAATTAAAATCCCCAGGGTTTGCGGCTGCAGGAATTTATCGGCAATCAGCTTGGAGCCTACGGATAAACCGAGCACAAGGGTTACAATATTAATCAGAGCATTTTGAGTCGTATCGCTCAATCGTTCCACAACGCCGCTGACACGCATCAGATTACCGAAGCAGAACATACCGAGCAGGGGAGCCGCATCCGGCAGTAACAGCCCTACCAGAAGCAGTAAAACCAGCGGGAACAATATTTTTTCGCGTTTAGTTACATGGCGCATTTGAGTCATGCGGATTCTGCGTTCTTCCGCCGTAGTAAGAGCTTTCATAATCGGCGGCTGAATCAGCGGAACCAGCGCCATATAGGAATAGGCCGCCACGGCAATGGCTCCGAGTAGTTCCGGTGCCAGTTTGCCGGTAAGATAAATTGCCGTAGGGCCGTCCGCACCGCCGATAATACCTATGGATGCCGCCTGCGGCAGACTGAATTGAATGATACCGAAATAATTTAGGCTGAGAGCGCCCAGTACCGTTGCGAAGATACCGAATTGTGCCGCAGCACCGAGTAATAGGGTTTTCGGATTGGCCAATAGGGGGCCGAAGTCCGTCATTGCCCCGACTCCCATAAAAATCACCAGAGGCGCAATACCGTAACCAATGGCCACTTGATAAAATAGCGCCAGAATACCCGCATTATATCCCAGATCATGCGCCGTTGATTCCAACTGACTCAGTATTGATGGCGCGGCTGAGGCCAGAGCGGTTTTGATTGTTTGCATATCTGGCGTTACGCCCAGTTGTGCGGCAATAGCGGCGATTTGTTCGGAGGAGCCGAGATGCAACAGGTTTTCCAGAGCGGTCATCGCCAACCCGGCTTCGGGAATATTTGACAGCAGGCCGCCGAATCCGATAGGTAACAGCAGCAAAGGCTCGAATTTACGTGCAATGGCAAGCCATAGCAACAGCAGGCAGATCAGCAGCATCACCGCTTGCCCCCATTGTAGGTGGAACAGTCCCATACCCTGAATTAATGCAATAATACTTTCCATAGGTGCCTCCTCAGCCTAAGCTCATGAGCCTATCGCCCATCGCTACACTGTCCCCGGCTTTTACCGCAATATTGCATACTTTACCTGCTTGCGGGGCTTTCACTTCGGTTTCCATTTTCATGGCTTCCAGAATAAACAGTACTTCGCCGGCGCTCACCTGTTGGCCTTCCGTAACCATCAGCTTCCAGATATTCCCCGTCATGGGGGCTAGTACCGGTACGACGTCGGTTGTCGGCGGAACGGAGGGCGGCGTTCCCTCTGTTGCCGCCGGAGCCTCTAAGCGGCTGATATCACCGCCCTCGCTGACCTTTACAACAAAGGTTTTGCCTTCCACTTCCAGCGTATAAACCGCCGCCGGCGCAGGCGGCGGAAGGCCGTGGGAAAGCGCTTTATGTTCCGAGGCGGTTTCATTTTCCTGAGGCACAGGTTCAAAGGCGCTAGGGTTGTTACGGTTTGCCAAGAATTTCCAAGCTATTTGCGGGAAAAGCGCAACGATTAATACGTCGTCCACCGGATTCTGCGCTAAGGCTATCTCTTGGGCTTTTGCTTGTTCCGCTACTTCCGCTTCAATTTTTGCCATTTCCGGCGCAATATAATCGGCAGGACGCGCCTTTATCGGCGTACCGCCCTCCAATACGCGGGCTTGTAATGCGCTATCTACCGGAGCCGGTGTTTTGCCATATTCGCCCTTTAAAATGGCGGCGGTTTCTTTGGCGATGCTTTGGTAACGTTCGCCGGTTAATACGTTAATCAAGGATTGGGTACCGACGATTTGCGAGGTCGGGGTAACCAGCGGAATATAGCCTAAATCTTTGCGCACGCGCGGGATTTCTTCCAGCACAAGATCTAACTTATCGGCGGCATTTTGTTGCTTTAACTGATTTTCCAAGTTGGTCAGCATACCGCCCGGTACCTGCGCCACCAGAATACGGCTGTCTACACCGCGCAGCTGTCCTTCAAATTTCGCATATTTTTTGCGGATCTGACGAAAATAAGCGGCGATTTTTTCCAAAGGGGGAATTGCAATACTGCTGTCGTATTGCGTATTCTGTAGGGTGGCCACCATGGATTCCGTCGCCGGGTGGCCGTAGGTGCCGGACATGGAGGAAATCGCCGTATCTATGCCCTCGGCACCTGCTTCAACGGCTTTCAACAGCGACATTTCCGCCATACCCGTGGTCGAATGGCAATGTAAATGCAATTCTATGTCGAAGCGTTGTTTAATGGCAGCTACCAGTTCTGCCGCCGCCATAGGATTTAAAATTCCCGACATATCCTTAATTACCAGGCTGTCGATGCCGATTTCAAGTAATTGTTCCGTTATCTCCAACCAGGTTTGCATACTGTGGACGGGGCTGGTGGTATAGCTCAGGGTACCTTGCGCATGTGCGCCGAGCTTACGAACCGCCTGCAATGCCGTTTTCATATTACGGGGATCGTTAAGGGCATCAAACACGCGAAATATATTCATTCCGTTTGCAACACAGCGTTCAATGAAGCGTTCTACCACATCATCGGCATAATGGCGGTAGCCGAGTAGATTTTGCCCGCGCAGCAACATTTGCAAGGGGGTTTTCGGACAGGCTTTTTTTAATTCGCGCAAACGTACCCAGGGGTCTTCTCCCAGAAAACGGATACAGCTGTCGAAGGTTGCACCGCCCCAAGCTTCCAACGACCAATAACCGATTTCATCCAGTTGACTGGCAATGGGCAACATATCATCAAGGCGTAAACGAGTGGCAAAAAGAGATTGGTGAGCGTCGCGAAGAACCAATTCGGTAATTTTAATTTTTTTCGTCATAGTAACATCCTTATTATCTACTTGAACTTTATATTTACTTGAACTGCTGGGTACGGCGATGATGGGCGATCGCCGCAGCAATCACCGGGCGTAAACGCTCAAAATCTTCGCCGGGTGCGGCGCTTACGGAAAGTGCGGTGGAATTTGAGAGTGTTTTTGGCGAGAGCTGAGGCTCGGGAAAATATGTGTTGACCAGCTTTGACATCAGCCTGATTGCGCCAATTAAAATAAGCAAAAAGACCAATACAAATCCCATCCCCGCTAGCATCAGATTAACGCCTTCACCGAAAAGTTCTGCCGAAGTCATCTGTATTTCCTTATATTTCTGAAAAGGGGGATTTATTCTAGCGGATTTGGCGAATTAAAACCGTGATTAAGTTCACAATTCGAGCGGATAGAGAACGCGTAGCAGCAAAGTGCGGTGGAAATTCAGGTGTTTTTTTATGGAAAATCGTTGAAAAATCAAAATTATCCGTCCAAAGGGAAAGGAAATTTCATGACAGGGTAACTTCACAAGCCCTTTGACGGATTCGCAGTTTTTAGTATTGGGGCGGGCTTATTTTTGATTCAAACCGAGAAAATCGCCCACTTCATGCTCCAGCTGGCTCATGGCGAGCAAGGCTTCCTGAGTTTGTTTCGCTTCATCTTCGTCAATAATACTCATGGCAAAACCAACGTGAACCAGAACCCATTTACCGAGTAAAGCCTGGGGATCATCATCGCAAATCAGGGAAATATTAACTTCGCGCTGAACCCCGCATACATCGACAGAGGCCAGCTGTAAGGCATTATCGCCGATTTTTACAATTTGTCCCGGAACACCTAAACACATAATTCTCACTCCAATAATAAATTCGCTCTATTTTAACATCGAACGGAAGATGTTACGACGATTTTGATCCGGCGTATCCTGTTTGCTCGGTAAAGATAACAACATACGCAGGCAGTCGTTGCATAATTGTTCGCCCTGCTGCTGCGTCAGCGCCGTATGCAGCGGAGATTGCAAAGAACAGCTGAGATAATGGGGGATAGCCTCAATTCCGCTAACAGTGAAGGTAAGCGCTTTATAAGGCAATTGCAGGGTGATTTTATCTCCGATTTCCCGTGCCGGCCAAACCTGTTCGGGCCCCGGTAAGACCAGAACGCTCATTGTCCAGGGGGTGAGCAAGGTACCTAGCCATTGCTGCTCAAACAAAATAAAGTTTGGACAATAGCAGCTAATATCTTGTCGGTAAAAAGGTAACTCCTGCATGGATTGTGCGATAATTTGCATTTCCTGCCGTACTTTTTCGGCAGGATTGTTCGCAAAGCCCTTGGTTAAGGCCGCAAGAGCGGTGGGATCCTGTTCGTTTTTCTGATGTCTGTACATAAGATATAATCCGTTACCGCCTGAGGACGCCGCTGATTAAAAATAAAACGGCATCCCAGCACTGCTATTCTTGCATAAGATGAAAATGAAAGCCGTAGTCCGCAAGCTGTTTTTCCAAGGCGGTAAAAATTGCCGGAAAAGCGGCTTGCAAGGTGGCGCTTAAGCCGATTCCCGATGTGAGAGATTCGGGTTGAATACCGATGAGACAAAGATGTTTTGGCGATTCTTCGGTTAATTTCAGGGCGGAAAGCACATCGCAAATACCTAATTGATGCGGGGAAATTTTGCGCGAGAAAAAAGTCGGCACCTGTTCGTCGTGCAAAATAATAATTTCACCGGGCGCTTTATTCGCCAACACCGCATCAATAATAATCAAATGTTCCCGCTTCGCCATTTCATCCAATAATTCCATGCCGCAGGTACCGCCGTCGATAATATCGAAGTGTGCGAGTAAATCCGCGCGTCCTTCCAATTCCTGCACGATGCGTACGCCGATACCTTCATCGCCGAGCAAGATATTACCTACGCCTAAAATCAGCGGTTTCATTACAGCACCTTCACTGAAGTAACGTCGCCGTTTTCAGTGTTGACCACATGTACCGCACAAGACATACAAGGGTCGAAAGAGTGAATGGTGCGTACCACTTCCAGCGGTTTGCTCGGATCGGCCACCGGCGTGCCTATAATGGAAAGTTCGTAAGGGCCCATTTGATCTTTTTCATTACGCGGACCGGAGTTCCAGGTTGAAGGTACCACCGCCTGATAGTTTTCGATTCTACCGTCTTTAATCACTACCCAGTGGGAGAGCATACCGCGCGGTACTTCGCCGAAGCCAACCCCTTTAAACTCACCGCTTTGCGGAATATCGGTTTTAATATAAGCGACGGTATCGCCGCGCCCGATATTATCAATGAGCAGTTGCCATTGTTGGGCTAAAATTTCGTTCAGTGTGCAGCAATGCACGGTTCGCCCGATAATTCTGCCCAGGGTGGAATGCAGATGTTCAACGGACAGGTTATTACCGGTCAGGCGGTCATAGATTGCCTTCACCTGATTAAAATGATCAAGGGTTAATTTATCTTTAGCGGCGATACCGCACATTAAATAGGCTAGCGGTCCCACTTCCACCACTTTACCGTAGAAAGTCGGCGCTTTAACCCAGGAATATTTACCGTCGTCCTGCCAGCCGGTATATTTCGGACGGGTTAGTCCGACCCAAGGTTCGAGCGGCTCGTCGTCTTCATACCAGGCGTGTTTACCGCTTTCTTTAATTCCCTGCACCACAAATTCTTCTTTGTGATGTCTGATGCGTTTAAAGCTGACTAAATCTCCGTTTTCAATATAGCCTCCGCTTAAGACAAATTCGGTATTATCGGCATTCAGCGGGTATTCCGGCACGGACAGATAGTTGCCAGAAGTTTTACCCAGGCTTAGCCATTCCGGATAATAGGCGGCGATAATTGCCGTATCGATTTTATACACTTGATTAATAAAGTCGGTTAAACGATCGATACAGGATTTTACAAACATTAGGCGTTCCAAGTTGAGAACCGCCTGGGAATCCAGATTAATCGGGTTGGCAACGCCGCCGATAGCCAGGTTCTGAATATGCGGGGTTTTACTGCCGAGCAGAGCGACCACACGATTGGCGTCGCGTTGGCATTCTAAGGCCTGTAAATAGTGCGCCACGGCAATCAGATTAACCTCCGGCGGTAATTTCATCGCCGGATGACCGAAATAGCCGTTAGCGAAAATACCGAGCTGACCGCTTTCCACCAAGGCTTTAATTTTATTCTGTACATTGCGGAATTCATTGGCACTGTTTAAAGACCAGGTTGAAACCCCTTTCAGCATTTCGGCCGCTTTATCCGGATCCGCCTGCAGGGCGGAGGTAATATCCACCCAGTCCATGGCGGATAGCTGGTAGAAATGGACGATATGGTCATGAATGGAGTGGGCCGCCAGAATCATATTACGGATATATTGCGCATTAACAGGTACTTTGGCGCCGATGGCGTCTTCTACCGCACGAACGCTGATAATGGCATGAACCGTAGTGCAAACGCCGCAGATTCTTTGCATAATCATCCAGGCATCACGAGGATCGGCGCCTTTGACGATATTTTCCATGCCGCGCCACATCGTACCCGATGACCATGCGTTGGTGACTTTACCGTTTTCAATTTCACAATCGATGCGTAAATGTCCTTCAATTCGGGTAATAGGATCGATGCTAATGCGTTTCTTGTCTGTCATGCTTTATCTCCACTCATTTTTGCACTATGTGCCGCTTTTTCCGCAATCATTTTTTCCGATTTTTCCGTACGCGCTTCTTTTAATACCGGCAATACAGGGAATAAACGGATAATTAAAATATAGGCGCAGATTTCAATGGAAACGAAACCGATTGAAATCAGCAGTTCTTCCGCCGACGGGAAGTATTTATAGCCGTTGCCCGGATTATACATTATCAGGGAATAGTTCATTCGCCATAGGGCTGCGCCGAGCAGCATACTGAGGGCGGATACGAATAACCAGCGGGAGTCGGATTTTTTCTCGCCCAGGAATAGGGTGAGTAACGGCAATACCATCAGCCAGATTTCCATCCAGAACATCCAGGCTTCAAATTTATTGAGTTTGTCGAAACCAACCACATAATGCAGTTTATCGTGATAGAACAACTCGCCGAAACGAACCAACAGGAATAAACCGATCAATACCGCGGTAACTTTCGCCAGTTGGGTAAACAGGTGGCGTTCGTCCGGCGTTTTTCCCGCCAGCCCCGCCCGAACCAGGGATCCTTCGAAGATAACGATGGAAAAACCCATAATAAAGGCGGTAAGCAGGGAAAGTACCGGCAGGATTTCATAGCTTTGCCATACCGGATGAACCTTATGACCGGCCGCAATCATCAGGGAACCCATAGAGGACTGGTGCATCATCGGCAGCAGGGCGCCTAAGGCGATAATAAAGAACATCACTTTGTTCAGTTTATTGAACCATTTTTTCAAGCCGAAATAACCGAGCAGAACAGGGGCGAATTCCAGGGTAACCACACATATATAGATGGTCATACAGACTGCGGTTTCAAATAATACGGAATTGGTATTAAATTGGCCCGGAATATAGAAATACGGCAAATGCCAGTAGCGTCCCATATCGATGGTAATGGATAAACCGCCCAGGGAATAGCCGAATAAACTGGCCAGCAGAGCAGGGCGTACCAAAGGATGATATTTGCCTTTATTGAAAATATATACGGTCCAGGCTAAAGCCCAGCCGCCGCAGGCAAAACCGGTACCCACCAGCAGATCGAAAGCGATCCATAAACCCCAAGGATAGCCGCCGTTTAAAGCGGTAACGGAGCCTATACCGAATACCAAACGTTTTAAGATTAGCAGTATACATATTACCGCCAGCGGGCCGAAAAACAGAATGGCGGCGGAGATCAGTCTGCCGCCCACCGGACGTGGATTACTCATGATGCTCATCCTCCGCTTCTTCCATTTCTTTACGCGCCTGAAGCATAGCTTCTTTCCGGGCTTTAATCTGTTCGGCAATTTTATCGCCGTGCATATTTTTATAGGTCATAAAGGTTAGACCGGCTAATGCCACTAACGGCAACGCCATTCCCCGGTACAGGAAATGTTGCAAATGCGCGGCGCGGGCGCCGGTAGCGATTTCGTCCAACTGCGGGAAGCCTAAATTTTCATAAGGCACACCGCTTAGTACCAGTACCTGGGTACCGCCGCCTTCATATTCACCGTAAAGATGGTGCTGATAAACGGGAACAGTGGCGCGATATTTATCGCTGCTGTTCACGTGCTGACGGGGATAATCATATTGGGTGCCGCGTAGCAGGCTTAGGCGCCGTTTGGCTTCCGCCATTAATTCTTCGCGGGTACCGAAAATAATCGCACCGGTCGGACAAACATGGCAACAACCCGGCAGTTCGCCCTTATCGATACGTTCCAAGCCTTTTTGGTTGCAAAGCTCGCATTTACTGATTTCGCCGAAAGGATTGTCATAATCGTATTTAGGTACGTCAAATGGGCAGCCCACCATACAATAGCGGCAACCTGTGCAGATATCGGGATCATATTTAACGATGCCGGTTTTGCTGTCTTTCGTCAGTGCCTGTACGGGGCAAACGGCCACACAGTTTGGATCAACGCAGTGCATACATTGTTTTTTTACATAGGCGTAGCCGTCTTTAACCTGATCCTTATTTTTTCCTTCGCCTTCAGACCAGACCTGAATTACATTCCGGGTGAAAGGGGTCAGCTTATCGTTATTCGACCAGGTTTGTTCGCCCTGAGGGTTAACCGGAGTGCCGTTAAGATGTTGACATTCGGCAACGCAGGCTTGGCAACCCACACATAGGGTGGAATCGTACAGCATTCCTAAAGCGCCGGGAATCGGCGGCAAATTTTCTGCGGCACGAACCTCCACCGCAGGCACGGCGGAGGCGATTCCGCCGAGCAGGCTGGCTTTGAGAAACTTACGTCTGTCCATCTTATTTTCCTGTATTGCGCGGTTGCTGCTGTTCTTCGGCTTTAGCTGCATCGGAACGGGCTTTATGCTGAATACTAAGCTCTCTTAAGGTCATCACGCTGACGCCGGCTAAAATTGCCGCCGCACCGCCTAGCAAAGCTATGGCGGTCATGGACGCACCCTGACCTTCAACATTGGCGACATCAGGTTTATTGACGCGCGGAGTCGGATTTTCTACCGATGCCAGCTGGAAAATACCCTTGGTGAAACCAATTCCCTGTTCATTACAACCGTAGCAAGGGTGGCCTATTCCCACCGGCCAGTTATTACCGCCTACATCACAGAATTCCAAGGTTGAACAGTTACCGTAAGTTTCCGGTCCTTTACAGCCCAAATGATATAAACACCAACCTTGGCGATGACCGTAATCACCGTATTCACGGGCAAAACGTCCCGCATCGAAATGCGGACGACGGTAACAGTTTTCATGGATTAAGCGATCGTAAGCAAATAGCGGACGATTCAGTTTATCCATGCCTGGCAGTTTCTTATAGGTAATAATATAAGCCACGGTGGCAAGGAAGTTGTGCGGATTAGGCGGACAGCCCGGAATATTGATTATCGGGATATTCGGTAAAATCGCCTCCAGTCCCACCGCACCGGTAGGATTGCCGCCGCTGGAAGGCACACCGCCCCAGGCGGCGCAGGAGCCGATAGCGATAACGGCGGCCGCATCCTGTGCCGCTTCTTTGATATGTTCGATAATAGGTCTGCCCGCCACCATACAATAAACACCGCCGTCTTTCAGCGGAATGGAGCCGTCGACCACTAAAACGTATTTTCCTTTATATTTGTGCAGTGCATTATGTTTATTGTCTTCCGCCTGTTGACCGAAAGCGGCGGACAGCACTTCATGGTATTCCAGAGAAATGAGATCCAGCACCAGATTTTCTACGGTAGGGTGAGTGGCGCGCAGCAGAGATTCGGTACAGCCGGTACATTCCTGCGCACCGATCCAAATTACCGGCGGACGCGCAGGCGCCGTTAAGGCCTCACTCATTTCAGCACCGGCACGGGAACTCAGCCCCATGGTCGCCGCCAGAGCAGTACATAATTTCATAAAATCGCGGCGGGAAACATCCGCCAGCGCAGAAAACACCCCATCGTTTCGTTGCATATCTTTCACTCCAAAGCACACATTTTTAATATGGTTATCGGCATGATACGCTGATGAAAAAAAAAAAGATTGATCACTATCAATAAGATAACAATCTGTTTACAAAATAACCTTTATTAGGTATTTTATTTCACGAATATTTCACTAAATAAGATTAATTATTATTTTATTGATATTAATAATAAATTAAGACGGGCGTTGAAAGGGAGTGGGGGCGCGATAATTGAAGGCGCCCCTTATTTATCAATAAAATGCTAGAATTTTGTTAAATAAAAAACTCAATTTATCCTTGTCTTTAACCCCGGGGCAGGACTCCGCACCGGAATTCAGATCCAAACCGAGACAACCTTGCGCCAAGGCGGATTCAATATTATCGGCATTAATGCCGCCGGCAAGCATAATATGGGGTTTCAATTCGGACGGAATTTTCGACCAGTCGAAACTTTGTCCGCTACCGCCGCGACGGTTTCCCACCTTGCTGTCAAAAATATAGCGATCGGCGCAGAAATCTTCGATATTTTCCACCGCACTTTGAGCGTCAATATCTATGCTAATCGCTTTCCAGATTTGAATCTCCGGCGCTAATTTCGTGCGTAATGTGCGGATAAATTCGGGGGATTCCGTTCCGTGCAGCTGCACTGCATACAGATTTAACTGAAGGGCGATTTTTACGATAAATTCCGCCGCCTGATTCTGAAACACCCCGACGAAGCGCAAAGGCGCCCGGGTAACCAGCTCCTGAGCCTGACGCAAACTAAGGCTGCGGGGGGAATGTTCGGCAAAAATCAACCCGGCATATAAGGCGCCTGCGGCATAAGCCGCTTCTACGTCCTGCGCACGAGTGAGACCGCAAACCTTATTTTCACCGTAAATAAGCGCTCTGATCGCATTATTTAAATCTTCGCTGCCCATTAGGCTGCTACCGATTAGAAATCCATTTACATAGGGTTTCAGCTGAACTATCTGCTCATGGCGATAGATACCGGATTCGCTGATAATAATTCGATCCGGCGGAATTTGTGCGGCTAAAGGTGGCGTTCTGTTCAGATCTACGCTGAGATCATGTAAATCGCGGTTATTGATACCTATGACCTTAGCGCCCAAATTAAGGGCTCGCTCCAGCTCCGCCTGATTAGAGGTTTCGGTCAGCACTCCCATTCCCAGTTCGTGAGCCAGCGCCGCCAGATGCAGATAGCTTTCATCGTCCAATACCGACAACATCAATAAAATCGCATCCGCCTGATGATAACGGGCCAGATAGACCTGATAGTCGGAAATCATAAAATCCTTACATAATACTGGTTGTGAAATTTGTTCTCGTACCTGACGGAGATAGCGGAAATCCCCCTGAAAATATTTTTCATCGGTCAGAACCGAAACCGCCGCAGCATAATCTCGGTACACTTCGGCAATCCGAGCCGGATTAAAGTCGCTGCGGATTAACCCCTTGGAAGGAGAAGCCTTTTTACATTCCAGAATAAATGCCGGATTTGCATGCGTACCGCGTTCCAAGGCCTGATAAAAAGAGCGGTCGGATTTTGTGATATTTTTTTCAAATTGCGCTAAGGGCAGTGTTGCCGATGCGCTTTCTACCCATTGGATTTTATCTGCAATAATTTTTTGCAGAATGCTGGGTTTATCATGTAAGTTTTGCATAAATTGCCCGTTAAGGTTAATTGCGACAAGCCGGAGCCTTTAAGGGTCGCTACGAATGATTAATAATGCGTCAGTTTTTCCAAAGTTTGATAGGCTTTACCATCGGCAAGGCAGGCAAGCACCTCCGCGGCGTTTTGTTTCAAATTATCTTTACCGAACAGTTTGAAAACCAGTGCGGTATTCATGGCCACCGCTTGGGCATGAGCGGATTGCCCCTTGCCCTGTAGTAGGGCGGTAATAATCGCCGCATTTTGCTCCGGATCACCGCCGCGCAAACTTTCCAAAGGCTGCGGATTAAAACCGAAATCACTCGGCGAAAGACGGTAATATTCTATTTTGCCGTTATATACTTCCGCAACTTCGGTTTTGCCATGAATAGCCACTTCGTCCAGACCGCAGCCATGTACCACTATCGTATGCTTATGACCCAAGCGTACTGCGGTTTCCGCATAAGGTCGCAGTAAGTCGGGCGAATAAACGCCGAGTAACTGGCGCTTCGGACGGGCGGGATTAATTAAGGGGCCGAGAATATTAAAAATCGTGCGGGTTTTTAATGCCTGGCGGGCGGGCGCCGCATATTTAAAGCCGAGATGATATTGCTGAGCGAACAGGAAACACAGATTAATTTCATCCAGCGCTTTGCGGGCCTGTTGTGCCGACATGGAAATATTTACGCCTAAACGGCTTAGCACATCGCTGGCACCGGTTTTGCTGGATACGCTGCGGTTCCCGTGCTTGGCGATTTTAATATCCATACTTGCCGCCACAATAGCGGAAGCGGTGGAAATATTAATGGTATTGGCGCAGTCGCCGCCGGTACCGACAATATCGGCAAAAGGATAATTGGGGATATCAAAAGGTTGACTGTTATCCAGTAGTGCGCTGACCGCACCGCTGATTTCTTCTGCGCTTTCTCCGCGCAGTTTCAGGGCGATTAAGGCGCCGGCCAGTTGTTCGGAGCTAAGTTCGCCGTTAACGATGGCGCTGAAGAGCAGATTGCTTTCGCTGCGGTTAAGGCTGCTTTGTTCAAACAGCTTGCTGAGTATATGTTCGGTTTGCATTTTATCATCCTTAGATATTTTTATTATGCTATGTAGTTATGGTTTTATCATACGCCGATCGGCGCAGGAAAGGGGAAATATTATCTTTTCAGCAGCCAATCGACGGATTGTGCCAATAATTGCGCCCCTTGAACCGTCAGAATGCTTTCCGGGTGAAATTGGAAGCCGCAAATAGGCAGACTGCGATGGCGAAACGCCATCACCAGCTGATTAAATCGGGCGTTAACCTCCAGTTCCGGGGGTAAGTCCCGTCCGATTAAGGAATGGTAGCGAGCTACCGGCATCGGATTGGTAATACCGGAGAACATTGCCTGCCCGTCGTGCTCAATCCGAGATACTTTGCCGTGCAGTACTTCACCCGCATGTACCACTTTGCCGCCGAAAGCTTCAATTAACGCTTGATGACCCAGGCAGATACCGATCATCGGCACCTTATCTTTTAGACTTTGGATCAGCGTCGGCATATTACCGGCTTCAGAAGGGGAGCTCGGCCCGGGAGAGAGAGCCAGTATGGTACCGGGCTGCGCCAGCACCGCGGCTTCCAGCGATTCCAAGGGGCAATCGTTGCGGTACACCCGTACCCGATGACCGAGGCTGCGGAATTGATCGGTCAGATTATAGGTAAAGGAATCGAAATTATCTAAAAATACAATATTCGCCATAATATCTCCTATTCGTTTCCGGCCCGTTGGTTGGTTTGCTGAATCGCTTTGATTACGGCAGCGGCTTTATGGCGGGTTTCGTCCGCCTCCGCCTGAGGATCGGAATCCAATACTTCGCCGCACCCCGCCTGTATATAGGCGATACCTTGTTGTACGAAAGCGGAGCGGATGACGATACAGGTATCTAAATTTCCGTCGGAAGTTAAATAACCCACTGCACCGCCGTAACTATGCCGCTTTTGTCCCTCGAAACGATAAATCAGCTGCATGGCTTTAATTTTCGGCGCGCCGGTCAGGGTACCCATATTCATACAGGCCTGGTAAGCGTGCAGGGCGTCCAATTCGGGACGCAGCTTGCCCACCACGCGGGAAACCAGATGCATAATCATGGAGTAGCGATCCACCTGCATCAGTTCTTCCACCCGGCGGCTGCCGCTTTCACATACGCGGGCCACATCGTTGCGAGCCAGATCTACCAGCATCAGATGTTCCGCCTGCTCTTTGTGATCCAGACGTAATTCCAGTTCCAGACGGGCGTCCAGTTCGGGATCTATATTGCCTTGTCGATCGAAACCTCGGGGGCGGGAACCGGCGATGGGGTAAATTTCCAGTTGGCGTTTCTCTTCCTCATATTTTAATGCGCTTTCCGGTGAGGCGCCGAACAGGATAAATTCTTCGTCCTGCATAAAGAACATATAAGGGCTGGGATTATTGTGCTTTAACTGATGATAGCTGGCCAAGGGATTGGGACAGGACAGAGAAAAACGACGTGAAGGAACGATCTGAAAAACATCGCCTTTATAAATATGAGATTTCAGTTTGGTGATGATTTGTTTAAATTCCTCGTCCTCAGGATAAACCTTAACTCCTTCCGGTGCCGGGCGAAGCTTCGGCAATGCTTGGATATGTTGCAGTCGAGCGGCGATTTGATCGGCGCTTAACGTCAACGGTTGTAACTGTTGAGGATTAAAACAGAAACTTTGCAACTTTGCCCGCCGATTGGGATGATCCAACTGCAACAGATGTTCCGCTAAATAAAAAACATAATCGGGACAACTGAGGCCGTCGTTACGCAGAGAAATCTCTTGCAGCGGAATAAAATTTGCAACTAGGTCATAGGCGAATAAACCGCCTAAAAATACAGGCACTTCACTATGCCGATAGAGATTATTGATAATTCTCAATCCGTCGAATACCGTACTTGACATCAGCTTGCTGTCTTCATCCAGATTGGCGTCCAAAGGGAAAAAGCGTGCTTCCAACCGTTGCGGCGAGCAAAAATTCGTTTGCGCCTTTTCCTGTAATTCCGCTGCTATTAATTTTAGCAGCGGCGTCGCATTTTCACTGAGGGCGATAAAGCAGACCAGATCGCCCCGACAATGAATTTTCATGGCGCTATTGATCAGCAATAAACTTTTCAGACTGTTTTTACTGCTTATTTCCGCACTTTCCAACAATAGCGTATTGGGCTGGTTTTGGCACAGGGTGGCAAATAATGCGCTGGGATCTTCATGATAATCCACTTCCCGACAAGAGGTTTGAATATAAGCTGGGGACATATAGAATTCCTTGTTAATTAGTTGTGTACTATTAAACTAGTGCGATATTGTGTTGTCAAGATTTTTATTCAGAATCCTCGCTTCAGGCGCATAAATTTTCGATTTGCATAATTTAAGTTTTTTACCATGAAAACAGTTGCCTAAGGCAAATATTTCTTTTTGTCATCAAACTGTAATATTTCTTCACTACACTTTGTAGCGTCATCCGACAACAGTCATTAACAGGAGAATCTTATGTTAGATCGCGTAGTGAAGAAATTTGCGGCCTTAGGCGTATGTTTAGCTGTATTGGCACCTCATGCCATGGCGGAAACCATTACCGGTGCGGGAGCATCTTTCCCTTACCCGATTTATGCCAAATGGGCGTCTTTATATGAAAAAGAAACCGGCAATAAAGTGAATTATCAATCCATTGGTTCAGGCGGCGGCCAGCAGCAGATTATCGCCAAAACCATTGATTTCGGCGCATCGGACGATCCGATGAAACAGGATTTACTGGAACAGCACCAACTTTTACAGTTCCCGGCGATTATCGGCGGTACCGTCCCTGTGGTGAATATTCCTGATATAGGCGCCGGTAAGTTGAAACTGTCCGGTGAAGTTGTTGCGGATATTTTCCTCGGTAAGATCAAAAAATGGAATGATCCCGCTATTGCCGCATTGAACGGCGATATTAATTTACCGAATAAAGATATTATCGTGGTGCATCGTTCCGACGGTTCTGGTACCACTTTCGGCTGGACCAACTATTTATCTAAAGTATCCGCCGAATGGAAAGAAAAAGTCGGTCAGGGTAAATCGGTCAAATGGCCGACCGGGCAGGGCGGTAAGGGCAACGAAGGGGTCGCCGCCTATGTGGCACAGATTAAATATTCCATCGGTTATGTGGAATATGCCTATGCGAAACAAAATAACCTGAGCTGGGCGTCCTTACGTAACCAGGCGGGTAAATTCGTACAGCCGTCAAAAGACAGCTTTATGTCCGCCGCAGCAAATGCTAAATGGGACAGCGCACCGGGCATGGGCGTAATGCTGACGAATGAAAGCGGCGAGGGTTCCTGGCCGATTACCGCCGCAAGCTTTATTTTAATCCATAAAAATGCACCGGATGCGACTAAAACCAAAGCGGTATTCGATTTCTTCGACTGGGCCTTTGTGAAGGGTAAAGAGGCGGCGACGGAGCTGGACTATGTACCTTTACCTCAGTCCGTGGTTGAAAAAATTCAGGCGCAATGGAAAAGCGACGTTAAAGACGCTCAGGGTAAAAGCGTACTCTAAAAGTGCGGCGGATTTTAACCGAGTTTTTGATAACTGTGGCGAAATGCCGCAGTTATCTTAAACCGAACGGATAGAAAAGTATGCAACATTCCATAACCGAACCGAAATGCCTGAACCATAAATGGGTGGAAGGCGTGTTCAGAAATACCACGAAGTTTTTCGCAGTATTTGTATTTATCGTATTGGCGGCAATTTTGCTGTCTTTGATTTTAGGGAGTTGGGACTCTTTAAGTAAATTCGGAATTTCTTTTCTCTGGACCAATGATTGGGATCCGGTTCAGGAAAATTACGGAGCGCTGGTGCCTATTATAGGTACGCTGATTTCTTCTTTTATCGCTTTATTAATTGCCGTTCCCGTTTCTTTCGGCATCGCCGTATTTTTAACCGAACTGGCGCCGGAGTGGATAAAACGCCCGCTCAGTATTGCGGTGGAAATGCTGGCGGCAATTCCCTCCATTATCTACGGTATGTGGGGATTATTTATCTTTGTTCCGCTCTTTCAGGAACATATTCAGCCCCATTTGATTGAAGCCCTGGGGGATTTGCCTTTTATCGGTATGTTATTTTCCGGAGCGCCTTTCGGCATAGGTCTGTTTACCGCAGGTTTAGTGCTTTCCATCATGATTATTCCTTTTATCGCCTCGATTATGCGCGATGTTTTTTCCGTAGTACCGCCTTTATTAAAAGAATCCGCCTATGGATTAGGTTCCACCACTTGGGAAGTGGTGTGGAAAATCGTGGTGCCTTATACCAAATCCGGGATTATCGGTAGCTTTATGTTAGGTCTGGGGCGCGCACTAGGCGAAACCATGGCGGTTACATTCGTGATTGGTAATGCCTTCAACCTGCCGGGATCGATTTTTGCACCTTCCACTTCCATTGCTTCGGCGATTGCCAACGAATTTAACGAAGCGGCCGGATTGCAGAAGTCCGCTCTAATGGAATTGGGATTGATTCTGTTCTTAATTACCACTGTTGTATTGGCCTGTTCTCGATTGTTGATTATGCGTATGGCCAAAAAAGAGGGACGAAAATAATGATGAATCATGCGAATACAAGGTTTCACTGCCGTAAATTAAAAAATAAGATTATGCTGGGCTTATCAATGCTGGCGGTAACCTTCGGTTTATTCTGGCTGCTGTGGATTATTTTTACCCTGGTGATGAAGGGCATTCCCGCGCTTTCTTTCGATATTTTTCTGGATAAAACCCCGGGCCCCGGCGAGCAGGGCGGGTTGATCAATGCCATTATCGGCTCCGTATTGATGGTGGGCGTAGGTACGCTAATAGGTACCCCGGTGGGGATTCTGGCCGGCACTTATTTAGCGGAATACGGCCGCTACAGTAAAATCAGTTGGGTAACCCGTTTTCTGAACGATATATTATTATCCGCGCCTTCCATTGTTATAGGTTTATTTATTTATTCCCTGTATGTGGCTCAGGTAAAACATTATTCCGGCTGGGCGGGTTCCTTAGCTTTGGCAATGCTGGTCATTCCGGTGGTGGTGAGAACCACCGACAGTATGCTGAATCTGGTGCCGAACAGCTTGCGTGAAGCGGCGGCCGCATTAGGCTGCCCGCAATGGCGCGTGATTACCATGATTTGTTATCGGGCGGCGCGTTCGGGCATTATTACCGGCGTATTATTATCGGTAGCCCGTATCGCCGGCGAAACCGCTCCTTTGTTATTTACCGCATTGTCCAATCAGTTCGTGTCTTTCAATATGAACGGGCCGATGTCGAACTTACCGGTAGTGATTTATCAGTATGCGGCCAGTCCCTTTAAAGATTGGAACGATCTGGCATGGGCGGGGGCGACGCTAATTACATTTTTCGTATTGTTCCTCAATATCATTACCCGTATTTTCTTCCAGAATAAACAGAAGTAAGGAATTTTTATGCATAACTTAATCCCGGATCTTTCAGAAACTAAAATTGCGGTCAATAATTTAAATTTTTACTACGGCGATTTTCATGCGCTGAAAGAGATTAATATGCGTATCGCTAGAAATAAAGTAACCGCTTTTATCGGTCCTTCCGGTTGCGGGAAATCCACCCTGTTACGCACTTTCAACCGTATGTTCGAACTCTATCCGACTCAGCGGGCGACGGGAGAAATCAATCTGGACGGTGAAAATTTATTAACCACCAACACGGATATTTCTATTATTCGTGCTAAAGTAGGCATGGTTTTTCAGAAACCTACCCCTTTCCCGATGTCGATTTATGACAATGTGGCGTTCGGTATCCGTTTATTTGAAAAACTGAGCAAGGCGGAAATGAACGAACGGGTGGAATGGGCCCTAACCAAAGCGGCCCTATGGAACGAAGTTAAGGATAAACTGAATCAGAGCGGCGACAGCCTGTCCGGCGGACAGCAACAACGTCTGTGCATTGCGCGCGGCATTGCGATTAAACCCGAAGTGCTGCTACTGGACGAACCCTGTTCCGCTCTGGATCCTATTTCCACCGTTAAAATTGAGGAATTAATTTCCGAATTAAAACATGATTATACCGTGGCTATCGTTACCCATAATATGCAGCAGGCGGCGCGTTGTTCCGACTATACCGCCTATATGTATCTGGGCGAGCTGATTGAGTTCGGCGAAACCAAACAGGTATTTAATCAACCGAAAGAGCAACGTACCGAAGATTATATTTCCGGCCGTATGGGTTAATGCGGAAAGCAAGGGTAAATCTCCGTTCGTCGCCGGTTCGAATAAAAACTTCGGTTTTTTTGACCGCTCTTTCATGTCGGGTAAGGATTAATTTCCTTGCCGGATGGTTCCGGATAAGGATTTACTATGAATGAAAAAATATTAGTGGTGGAAGACGAACGGGCGATTCGTGAAATGATCGTTCTGTTTTTACAACAACACCGGTATCAGGTTATCGAATCGGAAGATTATCAGAGTGCATTGCATAAGTTGGCGGAAAAACCTCAGTTGATTCTACTGGATTGGATGTTGCCCGGCCGTTCCGGGATTCATCTGATTCAGTACTTGAAAAAACAGGAGGAAACCCAGTCGATTCCGGTGATTATGCTAACCGCGCGCAGTGCCGAAGACGACTGTATCACCTGCTTAAATGCGGGGGCGGACGATTATATCAGTAAGCCTTTTTCGCCTAAGGTTCTATTGGCTCGGATTGAAGCGGTACTACGCCGCAGCTATGCACTGCCCAATGATCTTATTGATATTGACGGTTTGGTGCTGGATCGTCAGGCGCAGCGGGTCAGTTATCAACAATGTCAAATTGAGCTGAGCGCCACCGAGTATAAATTATTACAATTTTTTATGACTCACCCGGAAAAAGTTTACAGCCGTGAAAAACTGCTCGATTCCATCTGGGGGGACGATATCTATGTGGAAGACCGAACCGTAGACGTTTATATTCGCCGTTTACGTAAAAGCCTGGAACCCTATGGGTTCGAACAATATATCCAGACCGTACGCGGCAGCGGGTATCGGTTTTCCAATCATTAGGATAAGTGCGGATACTGTTTAGCGCAGTATGGTTTAAGTAAGGGAGAGCGGACTGGCATGAAATTCAAATTTTCCTATAAGCATTTTCTGCTGGAAATTATCGCAGCGGTGGCCGTTGCCTTGCTGTTCGGTTATTTTGCCAAGAGTTTTGAATTCTGGTTCATTGTGATATTGATTTTATTGCTGATCTGGCATCATAACAACGAATACAGCCTGTTACAGCTCCTTAATCCTAAAGCGGAGGGTAAAAAAATATTAACCCCCTGGGATAATTTTTCGCAAACCGTGGCTTTCAGTAAAAAGAAAACGAAAAAAGATAAAATTAAAGCCTTGCGTCTATTATCTAAGTTAAACCGCAATATTCAATATTTGCCGGACGGTGTGATAATCTGCAGCAGAGAAGGAGAAATTAGCTGGTGCAATAATGCGGCGCAGGAGTTATTTTCCTTTTACTGGTCGAAAAAGGTCAGTAAAAATATTTTCAGCGTGATTTTTTATCCGGAATTTAAAAATTATTTCCACCAATCGAAACATCAGCGTCCGCTGGTGATTATTACCCATGAAAAGCGCTATGTGGAAATCAATATCAGCCTCTATGACAGCGACAGCTTAATGATTATCTGCCGCGATGTAACCCAGATGATCAGCCTGATTTCCTCGCGACAAACCTTTCTGGCCAATATGAATCACGAATTGCGTACGCCGCTAACAGTATTACAAGGCTATTTGGAGATTCTGGAATTCGACAGTCAGAGCGGAGAATTACATAAAAAAGCCATCGAAGCCATGCGCGAGCAAACCCTACGTATGGCGAATCTGCTGCAACAGCTGAATATTCTGGCCAAAATTGAAGGTTCGAATAATCTGGAGCATCAGGAAGTGAATATGTCAGAGCTAATTAATTCTCTACAAAAAAGTACCGCATTATTAAATGAGAACGATCACCATATTCACTTTGATATCGAACCGGAGATAAAGGTCTGGGGAGATGAAAACCAGTTGCAAAGTGCGGTTTCCAACCTAATCTTTAATGCCATTAAGCATTCCGGAGCGGGTTCGGAGATTCAAATCAGCTGGAAAGCTTGTGAGAAAGGGGCGAAATTCAGCGTGAAGGATAACGGCGTCGGTATTGATGAAGCCCATTTACCCCATTTGACCGAGCGTTTCTACCGCGTGGACGAATCGCGCAGTAACGCCACGGGCGGCAGCGGTTTGGGGCTGGCTATTGTTAAACATGCTTTGGAACAGCATGGGACTTGCTTGAATATCGAAAGCGAACCGGGGCAGGGCAGTGAATTTTCCTTTGTATTAAAAACCAAACATTAATTAAGCGCCGGAACGGCTAGCGTTACAAATGGGCGTCCTTTGCGGGCGCCCGTTATTTTTGTCCTATAGGAAAGGGCGCGCTAATTTGCTATTGGTTTCGAATCGGTTATTATAAGCGCTTATTTTCGTTATTTAAAGGAGAAGGTATGTGGTCTGAAATTCTGGTCGGATACGGTATTTTTATTTTAGAAATTTTAACCCTGATATTGGTTATCGCCGCCGTTTTTGCCCTGGTTATTAGTTTGAAGCACAAAAAACAGGGCGTGCAGGGCGAATTACAGTTGAGGGATCTGGCACAGGAATATCGGGATAACTGCAAAATAATGCAGGATTTTCACCTGAGCGAAGAAGAATTTAAACGGGCGGAAAAGGCGCAGAAAAAGACGGAAAAGGCTAAGGCAAAAGAGGAAAAAGCCAGACTGAAACGCGGAGAGGAAAGTCCCGCTCATAAGCCTTGTGTTTATGTGCTGAATTTTAAAGGCGATATTCAGGCTTCGCAAACGGAAGCATTGCGGGAAGAAATCAGTGCGGTGCTGAGCGTCGCCGACCCGGAAAAAGATGAAGTGTTATTATGCTTGGAAAGTCCGGGCGGCGTGGTGCACGGCTACGGATTGGCGGCTTCGCAACTTAGTCGCTTAAAGCAAAAGGGCATCAAATTAACTGTTGCGGTAGATAAGGTGGCGGCCAGCGGCGGTTATATGATGGCCTGTGTGGCGGATAAAATTGTCGCCGCACCTTTTGCAATCGTCGGTTCCGTCGGCGTGGTGGCGCAGGTGCCGAATATTCATCGTTTATTAAAGAAACATGATGTGGATGTAGAGGTAATGACGGCGGGAGAATATAAACGCACCCTGACCCTGCTTGGCGAAAATAGCGAAAAAGGCAAGCAGAAATTTCAGCAGGAGCTGGAAGAAACCCATGATTTGTTCAAAACCTTTGTTGCTCAAAACCGCCCGCAGGTAGAAATCGATAAAATCGCTACCGGTGAGCATTGGTTCGGTCAACAGGCCGTGGCGCTGAATTTGGTGGACGAAATTGCTACCAGCGACGATATTATCTTAGCGGCAATTAAAGAAAAATCCGTTATCGGGGTGAAATATGCGCAGAAAAAATCACTGTTGCAGAAATTCGGTAAGCAAGCGGAAGAAAGCGCGGATAATCTGTTGTTAAACTGGTTACAACGTCCGAATAAGAGTCGTTTATAAGCGCTCTAAACAAACTTAACAATCCTTATTAAAAAGCGGGAATATCCCGCTTTTTTAGTTTTATCGCATTTATTAAGTGCGGAAGAAATTATTTTTGAGCAAGCCGCTGCAACAAGGCCTGATCGATTTCCAATAAGGCGTTTAATTTTACATCGGCTAAGGACCAGCGCGGATCCTTATTATCTAAAATGCCGGGAATGACGATACATTTCATCGATGCGGCTTTTACCGCAGTCATACCTACGATGGAATCTTCAATTCCGACGCATTCCGCCGGCGCAACATTCAGCATTTTAGCCGCATGCAGATAAACTTCCGGATGGGGTTTGTTATAGCTGAGTTCAGTGGCGGAAGAGAGGTAGGAAAAATAAGCTTCGATATTGCAGCTTTTGGTAATTTCCTCCAAGAGTTTACGCGGAGAGGCGGAAGCCACCGCCATTTTGTAACCGAGGTCGGCCAATTTTTGCAGCGTTTCTTTCACCCCCTCGATTAAGGGCTTTTTAGCCAGAATCGATGCAATCGCATATTCGTTCAGGTGCGCCGCCATTTCCTCAACGGGCATCGGCTCCGCATTATATTTGGCGTAAATGGCTTTGACGATACCTAGCGCCGGGGTTCCGGTCAGGGCCATTAAATCGTCCCAGGTGGCGGGAATACCGAAGGAATTGAATACATCGACGCCGGATTGCTTCCACACAGGTTCGGAATCGATCAGCACGCCGTCCATATCAAAGATTACAGCTTTTATTGACATTGTTTTCCCTTAGGATAATGAATTAATAATTTTACGGGTCAGGTTTATATAGTTTCCGTTAAAACGGTGGCTGAAGTTTAACAGATAATAGAGCTGATAAATAGGTTTACGGGCCTGATAACCTTCAGGCAGCGGATAGCTTTGCTGATAGCTGCGGTAAAAAGAGGCCGGAAAAGGTTCGAATAATTCGCTGAACGCCAAATCACATTCTCTGTCCCCCCAATAACAGGCGGGATCGTAAGTAAATATTTTATTGCCGACCTTAGCGCAGTTTTCAATCCATAAGTTACCATGTAACAAAGCCGGTTGAGGCTTATGTTTAGCCAGACGCGCCGCTACCGTTCGGATAATTTCATCAATATCGCCGAATTGGATGGATTTTTCTTTGCAAATCTGCAACTGCCAGCCGATACGCTGTTCGGCAAAAAAGGTCGCCCAGTTGGTTTTCCATTCGTTAGGCTGATAAACCGGGCCGAGCCAGGTATCAAATTCCAGACCGTATTTCTGGGTGGCTCCCGATTGATGCAGGCGTGCCAGTTGGCGCCCGAATTCTGCCATGGCATCTTCTTCAACGGCCTCAATAGGCAGCGCCTCCAGCAAGAGAAAACTATGGTTTTGCGAACAGCCGACCCCGTACACTTGCGGCACATGAATCGTATTAGTGGCGGCCAGTAAGGCCAATTGATCGGCTTCGGCACGGAACATGGAACGATAGGATTTTTCATTACTCTTAACGAAAACCGGCTGGATATGATCGTTGATAAGCCAGGATTCGTGCATTTCGCCGTGATGAACCTTCGCTTTCTCTTTGATATTGTAGTAAGCACCGAACTGGTCCGCCAGAACCTGAGAAACTGATTTCCACATATCCGCCTCCGTCCAAAGGATAGTTAGCTGTATTTGCATGATAAAAGGTATCGCTCGAATAATCTGTGAGATAAATCAAAAAACGCGAATAATCTTGAAATAAAACGGAAAAACCGCTTAAATGGAGGCCTTATTGCGAACATAAGGAAGCTAAAAATGAAATTATATGTTTATGATCATTGCCCGTTTTGCGTACGCGCCAGAATGATTTTCGGCCTAAAAAATATTGCGCTGGAACTTATTCAGTTGGCCAATGACGATGAGAAAACGCCCGTCGAACTGGTGGGACGAAAAATGGTACCTATTCTGCAGAAAGAGGATGGTACGGCAATGGCGGAAAGTTTGGATATCGTCGATTATATTGATCGGCAGTTCGGTCGCAAAATCCTTTCTGAAGAGGTTCGCCCGGCATTATCGGATTGGATGCAAAAGGTCGGCGAATATTATAATCATTTATTGCTTCCCCGCTTTATTCACCTCGGTTTAGCCGAGTTTGAAACCCAGAGCGCAGTGGATTATTTTGTCGCCAAAAAACAGGAATATATCGGCGACTTCGCTCGCAATATGGCGGATACGCAACAATACCTCCACAGACTGGAGCAGGATTTAGCCGAACTTGAACCCTTGATTTTAAGCGATACGGCGGCACAGGGAAAATTATCCTTGGAAGATATTCAATTGTTCCCGATGTTGCGTAATCTAACCTGCGTAAAAGGGCTGGTATTTCCGCCAAAAATCGCCCGTTATACCGCCGCCATGGCGAAACTCAGCGCTATCGACCTTTATAGCGAAAAGGCCTTATAACATCTGAGAAAAAATATGTTAAAATAACCGCACTTTTATTACACAATTGTGGGTGTAATCACAAGTAAGGTGCCTTCGGCACTTCGACTCAGGCTTTATCACAAGGGATTGCGTATCCCTTGTTTTATTTCGGCGCAACGGATAACCCCCTTGCGGATAAAGCAAAACTTTTTCATCAAAACAAGTAACCTTGCGTATGGGTTACCACTGTATAAGGATTTAACATGCCAATTATAACTTTACCTGACGGCTCTCAGCGTCAGTTTGATAAACCCGTTACCGTACTGGAAGTGGCGCAGAATATCGGAGCGGGCCTTGCCAAAGCCACCATTGCCGGCCGTGTAAACGGCGTTCGTCGCGACGCTTGCGACTTAATCGAACAGGACAGCAGTTTAGAAATCATTACCGCCAAAGATGAAGACGGTCTGGAAATTATCCGTCATTCCTGCGCACATTTGCTGGGCCATGCGATTAAGCAACTTTTCCCCGATGTAAAAATGGCCATCGGGCCGACCATTGAAAACGGTTTCTATTATGATGTGGATTTGGACCGCTCTTTAAGCCAGGAAGATTTGGATGCACTGGAAAAACGTATGCACGAACTGGCGAAGACCAATTATGAGGTAATAAAACAACCGGTTAGCTGGCAAGAAGCGCGCGATACTTTCGAAAAACGCGGCGAGCCTTATAAAATGGCGATTCTGGATGAAAATATTGCAAAAGACGCCCGTCCGGCCTTATATCATCATCAGGAATATATCGATATGTGCCGCGGCCCGCATGTGCCGAATATGCGTTTCTGTCAGCATTTTAAATTGCAGAAAGTCGCAGGGGCTTATTGGCGCGGCGACAGCAAAAATAAAATGTTACAGCGTATCTACGGCACCGCATGGGCGGATAAAAAACAGCTGGCCGAATATTTACAACGTCTGGAAGAAGCGGCGAAACGGGATCATCGTAAGATCGGTAAAGCGCTCGATCTCTATCATATGCAGGAAGAAGCGCCGGGCATGGTTTTCTGGCATAACGACGGCTGGACAATTTTCCGCGAACTGGAAACCTTCGTACGCACCAAACTGAAAGAATACGACTATCAGGAAGTAAAAGGTCCTTTTATGATGGACCGCGTATTATGGGAACGTACCGGACATTGGCAGAATTACGGCGATTTGATGTTTACCACCTCATCGGAAAACCGCGAATATGCGATTAAACCGATGAACTGCCCGGGCCATGTACAAATTTTTAATCAGGGCTTGAAATCTTATCGCGATCTGCCGCTGCGTATGGCGGAATTCGGTTCCTGCCACCGTAACGAACCTTCCGGTTCATTGCACGGATTAATGCGGGTACGAGGTTTTACGCAGGACGACGCTCATATTTTCTGTACCGAAGATCAAATTGAAAGCGAAGTAACCTCCTGTATCCGTATGGTGTACGATATTTACAGCACCTTCGGCTTTACCGATATTTACGTTAAATTGTCCACCCGTCCGGAAAAACGTATCGGCTCCGATGAAATGTGGGATCGCGCCGAGGCGGACTTAGCCAAAGCTCTGGCCCATAACAATCTGGCTTATGAAGTACAGAAAGGCGAGGGCGCTTTCTACGGGCCTAAACTGGAATTTGCCCTGCGCGACAGCCTGAATCGCGAATGGCAGTGCGGTACGGTACAGCTTGACTTTGCCTTACCGGGCCGTTTAAACGCTTCCTATGTGGCGGAAGATAACGAACGCAGAACCCCGGTTATGATCCACCGTGCGATTTTAGGTTCCATCGAGCGCTTTATCGGTATCATCACCGAAGAATATGCCGGTTTCTTCCCGCCTTGGTTGGCGCCGGTGCAGGCGGTGGTGATGAATATCACCGATTCTCAGTCCGATTATGTCAGTCAGGTCGTAAAAAAACTATCCGATGCGGGACTGCGGGTGAAATCGGATTTACGTAATGAAAAAATCGGTTTCAAAATTCGCGAACATACCCTACGTCGCGTTCCTTATATGCTGGTATGCGGCGATAAGGAAATCGAAGCGGGTAAAGTGGCGGTTCGTACCCGTAAAGGCCAAGATCTCGGTTCCTACAATGTGGACGAATTTATTGAAATTCTGAAAAATCAGGTTAGAAACCGCGCGCTGAAGCTACTGAACGAAGCCTAAAAAACTCGCCGAAAAACAACCGCACTTTATGTAGTGCGGTTTTTTCTATATAGGTAAATAGGTAAATATATTTAATTTACCGGAAGAGAGAAAAAGAGATGGATATACAAGCCCGAGCCGTCGGCGCTTTTTTGGGTTTGGCTTGCGGTGATGCGGTAGGGGCGCGGGTGGAATTTTTGCCCAGAACGCGTTTTAAGCCCTTAACCGATATGCAGGGCGGGGGGAAGTTCCGTCTGGCAAAAGGAAAATGGACGGACGATACTTCCATGGCCATTTGCCTGGCCGAAAGTTTAATCGCTAAAAACGGATTTGACCCCTACGATCAGTTACAGCGCTATTATCAGTGGGCAAGTACGGGGATAAACTCCAGCTTGGACAGAGCTTTCGGTATGGGAAAACAGGTGGCAATGGCACTGGGAGAATTTAGAAAAAAACCTAGGCCCTATAGTTTAAATACCGCGTCCCGCTACTCCGGCAACGGTTCGCTAATGCGTTTGATTCCGGTATTGCTTTTTTATCATCGAGCGCCGGAATTAATGGTGAAATACGCCGGATTAAGCTCTAAAACCACCCATGCTTCGCAGGAAGCGGTTCAATCCTGTGAATATTTCGCTTTGCTGATTTCACGTATTTTTGCCGGCAGAAAAAAACAAAATCTGTTTGAAGACAATGACGCCCTACGTTTTGAGCCATTAACGCACATTTGCCAAGGACTGTTTAAAACCAAGTGCGCTGATCAAGTGGGCAGTGCCGGTTATGTTATTGACAGTTTGGAAGCGGCACTCTGGGCCTTTTGGCATACGGATAATTTCCGTGCGGCGATTTTGGCTGCGGCTAACTTGGGTGATGATGCGGATACCAATGCCGCCATTTGCGGTCAGATTGCCGGCGCTTATTACGGGGTGGAGAATATTCCCTCCCCTTGGCTTGAGGTGCTATACCGGAAAGCGGATATAGAGCAGCTTGCCCTTGGTCTTATTCAGAATCGATTGTAAGATTTTTGTTCGTTTTTCGTCTAAATAAATGTCCTTGACTTAAGGATAGGATTTTTTTAGCTAAAAAGATAAGGAGATCTATGAAAAGTATCAAAAAAACGCTTCGCGGCGTAGGGGCTTTGGCATTATCCGCACTGCTGTTCCCCCAACTCGGTTCGGCGGCGGTGCAGAATAATCTGCCGGAGGATAAGGACATTATGATCCATATTCAGGATAAAGCCATGGAAGTAACCAGCTCCGCCATTGTGGACGGCAAATTTGCGGATAAATTCGGTAAACGCGGTACCCAATTCAGCCCGAACGGTATGCCTTCTTATTCCATTCCTTTCGAAATAAAAAACGCCCCTGAAAACACCAAATCTTTCGCTGTGGTTTTTGAAGATAAAGATGCGGCGGAAGTGGCGGGATTTGTCTGGACCCATTGGCTAATCGCCGATTTGGAACGTACTTCCGTGAAGGAAAACGAAAGTATTTCCGCTAAGGATTTCGTTCAGGGGGCAAACAGCTGGGCCAGTAAAATCAATAACCTTTCGATTAAAGAAGCTTCCGGCTACGGCGGCATGGCACCACCGAATAAACCCCATCGTTACGAGCTTTATGTGTATGCGTTGGATACCAAGCTCAATTTAAAACCGGGATTCCGCTATAATGATCTGCATTTCGCCATGCAGGGACATATCCTTGATCAGGCTTATTTAGTGGGAACCTACGATTCTAAATAATTTCTCGCTTATGCTTGCTTTCTTTTGCCGTTCCTTGTGAACGGCAATTTTATGTTTACTCCGTCCTAAGCTTATTCTTTGCCGATAGTGCGATATTGTTTCGCCTCAACTAAAAAAATACCTTCCCTGTGCTTTTTATTGGCTGCAAGCATTAAATTCAATTGCATAATCAGCAAAAATCCATTAAAATTTTCCGCGTTTTTGCTCGCTTGGAGCAAGCTTTTATCTTCTGCGCCGCAGCAGGATAGCGGATAAACTTACTAGAGGAACAATATTATTAAAACCCTAAAAAAAGCCCCGGTGGCTAATCGTCCTAATCGTATTAATGAAGAGATTAGAGTGAAAGAGGTTCGTCTGATTGACCAAGAGGGTGAACAGGCGGGTATCGTATCAATTCAACAAGCGTTGGATATGGCCGAACAGGCTTCACTGGATCTGGTTGAGATTAGCCCTAACGCAGAACCGCCGGTGTGCCGTATTATGAATTACGGGAAATTCCTTTACGAAAAGAGTAAGACGGCAAAAGAGCAGAAGAAAAAGCAGAAAGTTGTACAGGTGAAGGAAATCAAATTCCGTCCCGGTACTGATGAAGGCGACTATCAGGTAAAACTACGCAGCCTGATTCGCTTCTTAGAAGATGGGGATAAGACTAAGATTACATTACGTTTTCGCGGTCGTGAAATGGCTCATCAGCAAATCGGCACTGAAATGCTGGAACGAATTAAAAACGATCTGGCAGAGTTAGCGGTGGTGGAATCCGCACCGGGTAAACTCGAAGGCCGACAGATGGTGATGGTGCTTGCCCCTAAAAAGAAATAGTCGGTGCTTAGCAAGTAATTAAAAAGTGCGGTCAAAATCTGAAAAGTTTTTACCGCACTTTAATTCGCCCGATTATTATGTATTAACCCAAACAATGCGGAGTTTTTTTAACAATGCCTAAAATTAAAACAGTACGTGGTGCTGCCAAACGTTTCAAAAAAACAGCGTCAGGCGGTTTCAAACGTAAACAATCTCACTTACGTCATATTTTGACTAAAAAAACCACTAAACGTAAACGTCATTTACGTCATAAATCAATGGTGGCGAAAGCCGATCAGGTTTTAGTCGTAGCGTGCCTGCCATACGCATAAGCACGAGCGTACGATTAGTTTATTTTTAGTTAATTTATACAATAGGAGATTAAATAATGGCTCGTGTAAAACGTGGTGTTATTGCAAGAGCACGCCATAAGAAAGTTCTTAAGGCTGCCAAAGGTTATTATGGTGCGCGTTCACGCGTTTATCGCGTTGCGTTCCAGGCTGTGATTAAAGCAGGTCAGTATGCTTACCGCGACCGTCGTCAACGTAAACGTCAGTTCCGTCAGCTATGGATTGCGCGTATCAACGCCGCAGCCCGTCAGAACGGTTTATCTTACAGCAAATTTATCAACGGCTTGAGAAAAGCTTCCGTTGAAATCGACCGTAAGATTCTTGCCGATATCGCAGTTTTCGACAAAGTGGCATTTGCCGCATTAGTTGAAAAAGCAAAATCTGCACTTTAAGTTTTTAAAGTCTGCAAAATGAGGACGCTGAAAAGCGTCCTTTTTTTATGTTTTACTGTATTAGATTAATAGCGGTAATACCGGAGAAAAGTCGTATTGAATAGTCAATTCATCATCATAGTCTTTATAAATGGAGCGATATTTTAGTTTTATTTTTATTTTCCCTTCTTTAAGCATATTAACGAAAGGAACAATACATTGTTGTTTTATCTGAGAATTATTCGTCGAATAAATTAAACTAAGAAATTTGTCTTCTTCCTGCCCGCTGCTTAACACCGATCCTTTAATTAACCAACCCTCGCTCATGGGACATTGTTCCGCAATGCCATGTTGGTGCAAAATATTTTTCCATTGGGAGCCGAGATCGGAAGTATAAGTCTTTCCTGCGCTTATTATCGAAAACTTGTCGATAATGGCCGTACCTTCGCCGTAGTTTCCTACCACCAGTTGAAATTCCAGCCCCTGCGGAACGGTTTTTGAAGCCACAACCTTCGGGGTAAAGAAAATATAGGGGCGTTTTCCCTCAATGATTAACTGGTTTTGATGATAAAGCAAATAAACGGACAAGGCGGCAAATGGGAGAGCAAGAAATGACTGTATAATGGCGCTGAATTTTTTCATCCTTATCTTCCTTGAATGATGAATTAAACTGCGAGAATAAAAAAACGCTATCCGAAAACGGATAGCGGGGAGGTCTTAATAATTAAGAAAGATCTTTAAAAAAAGACAACTGCAGATTGCAGTGCACTAGCAATTAATCAGACTGATAACTTAGCGAAAAGTTCAAATATTTAATAAAAAATTAAGAATTATTTAAAAATTTACTTATCTGCATTTCAATGCCTTGCTTATCTAACTGCAGTTCCGCCAGTATTTCTTGTTGCGTACCCTGCGGAATAAAGCAATCCGGTAAACCCAGTTGCAACAGTTTCACATTTTGTTGCCGCTTGTTCAGGGTTTCGGCTACGGCACTACCGGCACCGCCCTGTATGGCATTTTCTTCCAAGCTAACCAGTAATTCGTGGCTTTGCGCCAGACGAGCCACCATCTCCGTATCCAAGGGTTTGACAAAACGCATATCAACCAGGGTCGCATTTAAATTTTCCGCAACGCATAGCGCTTCTTCCAGCAAGGTGCCGAAATTAAGGATGGCAATTTTTTCCCCTTGACGAATCAAGCGGGATTTACCGATTTCCAGCTTGGTTAAAGGTTCGATTCGGCTGCCCCGGGCATTACCGCGCGGATAGCGCACCGCTGCCGGTTTTCCGCATTTATAGCCGGTATAAAGCATATTTCGGCATTCGTTTTCATCGCTCGGGGTCATAATAATCAGATTCGGAATACAGCGCATAAAGCTGATATCGAAGGCGCCCTGATGGGTTTGTCCGTCCGCGCCGACAACCCCTGCGCGATCAATGGCGAATAACACCGGAAGATTTTGAATGGCGACGTCATGAATCAACTGATCATAAGCGCGCTGCAGAAAGGTGGAATAAATCGCCACGACCGGCTTATATCCGCCGATGGCCAGGCCGGCGGCAAAGGTTACCGCATGCTGTTCGGCAATAGCCACATCAAAGTAGCGATCGGGGAAGCGGTTGGAGAATTCCACCATACCGGAACCCTCTCGCATTGCCGGGGTAATGCCTATGAGCTTCGGATCCTGTTCCGCCATTTCACACAGCCAATCGCCGAAGATTTTCGAATAGGTCGGCTTGGCATTCGTTTTCGGTAATTGACCGATATGGGGATCGAATTTAGGTACGCCGTGAAAACCTATAGGGTCTTTTTCCGCTGGGGCGTAACCTTTGCCTTTTTTGGTGCGGATATGTAAAAACTGCGGGCCTTTTAGGGAACTCATATTATTTAAGGTCGCAATTAAATCCTCGATATTATGACCGTCAATCGGGCCGATATAGTTAAAGCCCAATTCCTCGAACAAAGTGCTGATTGGAGAAATCACTCCTTTCATATGCTCTTCGGTTTTTTTCATGAAATTTTTGATCGGAGGCACATTGGACAGAATTTTTTTACTGCTGTCGCGGAACGAGGAATACAAGGAACCGGAGAAAATACGAGCCAAATGATTATTCAGGGCTCCGACATTTTCCGAAATGGACATTTCGTTGTCGTTTAAAATAACCAGCATATCCGTGTGCAGAGCGCCGGCATGGTTCATCGCTTCAAAGGCCATACCGGCGGTAATGGCGCCGTCTCCGATAACGCAGATGGTTTTGCGCCCGGCATTTTCTTTTTGCGCCGCAACGGCGATACCTAAACCTGCGCTGATGGAAGTGGAGGAGTGGCCGACGCTTAGTACGTCAAATTCGCTTTCTTCCCGCCATGGAAAAGGATGTAAGCCGTTCTTCTGACGGATTGTCGACATCTGATCGCGGCGACCGGTCAGAATTTTATGGGGATAGGCTTGATGCCCCACATCCCAAATCAGTTGATCAAAGGGCGTTTTGAATACATAGTGCAGCGCTACGGTTAATTCTACCGTACCTAATCCGGAAGCAAGGTGGCCGCTGGTTTGGCTGACGCTTTCCAGTAAATATTCGCGTAACTCATGGCAAACCTGAGGTAATTGTTCCTTACTCAGCAGGCGCAGATCGTCCGGCGAGTTTATTAAGGATAAAAGCGGATAGTTTTGCATAGTTATAGCTTAGTCCCACAGATTATTAATTTTTTCGATGAATAATAAATTCCGCCAGTGCCTGTAAGGCACGGGTGTCAAAAGGCAGAGGTTGCAAATGTTGTAATGCGCTCTGATAAAGTTCCTGAGCTTTTTGTTTTGCCCCGTCCAGTCCTAACAGCTTCGGATAGGTATTTTTATCCGCCGCAATATCGGCACCGATATTCTTGCCGATAATTTCGCTTTCGCCCTCGATATCCAGAATGTCGTCCTGAACCTGAAAGGCTAAACCTATGGCTGCCGCATAATTTTCCAGTTGCCGCTGTAAATCCTGATCCCGGTAATGGGGAGAACATAGAAATCCCATGGTTAAGGCGGCGGATAATAAGGCGCCGGTTTTATTGCGATGCACTCTTTCAAGCTCGGCCAGGCCGATGTGCTTATGTTCGGAAATCAAATCCAGACTTTGTCCCAGACACATACCGGAAACCCCGGCATGATGGCTTAGGGTACGCACCTGCAGCAGTTGCTGCAAGGGCGAAACTGTGCTGTTGTGCGTTAAAATTTCAAAGGCAAAGGCTTGTAACGCATCGCCGGCCAGAATGGCGGTGGCATGATCAAAGGCAATATGACAAGTAGGTTGACCGCGGCGCAGGGTATCGTTATCCATTGCCGGTAAATCGTCGTGAATCAGCGAATAGGCATGAATCGCTTCAATTGCCGCCGCCGCATAATCTAGTTGACTGTCTTCGGCACCCAGCATTCTGCCGGTGGCATATACTAAAAAAGGACGAATCCGCTTACCGCCCAGCAGCAAACCGTATTTCATAGCCTCGACAAGCGGGGAGGGGGCGGTATTAATCTTTGCGAGTTGATGATGTAAAAACAGGTTGATACGTTGCTGAACTTGCTGTAAGTCTTGAGAAAATTGATACATTGACACACTCGTTAGTTATCAATATCGGAAGGATAATCGCTTAATTCGGCATTATCGCTTTTCTGGAGTAAAATCTGAATGCGCTGTTCCGCTTGCTGCAAGCGCTCCTGTCCCAGTTTTGCCAGCTGAATGCCCTCTTCAAAATCCTTTAACGCCTGTTCCAGGGGTAAATCTCCGTTTTCCAGACGGGAAACGATGGTTTCCAATTGCTCAAGGGTTGTTTCAAAATCAAGTTCTGTTGTTTTTGCCGGCTTACGCGCCATAGTTGTTTCCTAGCATCGGGGAGAAAATGATTAGTTGGGCTATTGTACTTTATTTTTCGGTTTATGGTTAAAAATTCGTGTACAATAGCGCAAAAATTTTTACTTGGTTAACAAAATAAATAAATTTATGAAATTCGTTATTAAGCTTTTTCCCGAAATCATGATTAAAAGCGAATCCGTACGGAAACGCTTTATTAAAATTCTTACCGGAAATATCCGTAACATACTGAATAAATACGATGATAGCGTCGCCGTGGTGCGTCATTGGGATTATATTGAAGTGCGTTCGAAAAATGAAGAAAATCGACCGCACTTAATTGAACTGCTGGAACGTATTCCCGGCATTCATCATTTTCTTGAAGTGGAAGAGCATCCCTTCGCCGATTTACATGATATTTTCACCCAAACCTTAGCGCTGGTGGGGAATAGTTTGGAAAATAAAACCTTCTGCGTGCGAGTAAAACGTAAAGGCAAACATCCCTTCAGTTCTTTGGATATCGAGCGCTATGTGGGCGGCGGATTGAATCAGCATATTGCCAGTGCCAGAGTGAAACTGACCAATCCCGAAGTAACGGTGCGCATTGATATTGAAAATGAGCATATGATGCTGGTTAAAGCGCGCCATGAAGGAAGCGGCGGCTATCCTATAGGTACTCAGGAAGACGTGTTGTCTCTGATTTCCGGCGGATTCGATTCCGGCGTATCTAGCTATATGCTGATTCGGCGCGGTTCAAGGGTACATTATTGTTTCTTTAATCTGGGCGGTGCCGCACATGAAATCGGTGTGAAACAGATGGCTTATCATATCTGGAACAGATACAGCGGCTCGCATAAAGTACGCTTTGTCGCCATAAATTTTGAAGGCGTGGTGGGTGAAATTTTAGAGAAAGTGGATAACGGCCAAATGGGCGTGATTTTAAAGCGTATGATGGTACGAGCTGCCAGCCGAATTGCGGAACGCTTCGGTATTCAAGCCATTGTAACCGGTGAGGCGCTGGGTCAGGTTTCCAGTCAGACCTTAACCAATCTGCGCCTGATTGATGAAGCCGCCGGGGCTTTGGTACTGCGTCCGCTGATTACCCATGATAAAGAGCAGATTATCGCCATGGCCAAGCATATAGGTACTGATGATATAGCTAAATCCATGCCGGAATTTTGCGGGGTAATTTCTAAAAATCCGACGGTAAAAGCCGTACGTGAAAAAATTCTGCAAGAAGAAGAGAAATTTGATTTCGATATTTTGGAAACTGCGGTACAGAATGCGCAATATTTGGATATTCGTCAGATTGCCGAACAAACGGAGAAAGAGGTGGTTGAAGTGGACAGCGTTTCCGTATTGTCCGCAAATGACGTAATTCTGGATATTCGCAGTCCGGAAGAACAGGAAGAGGCTCCCTTGGAAATGCAGGAACAGGCGATCATACATATGCCGTTTTATAAGCTTTCTACGCAATTTGCTAGCTTGGATCAGGGAAAAAATTATCTGCTGTACTGCGAACGCGGCGTGATGAGCAAACTGCAGGCATTGTATCTGAAAGAGAGCGGCTTTAATAATGTGAAGGTGTTTGCCAAAAATAAATAGGCACATAATACAAGCAGGGGCGCTCCCTGCTTTATTTAAACAGCTATTTAATCAACTTCTTCCAAATCATTAATCAAATCATCAATGGCACGGCACAGCAGTTCCCGATCATGACGGTAGCTGACGTCGTCCGCATGTAAATCGCGGGCGATAACCCGAATATCTTTCAGTTCGGCATGGGGGATAAAAGCAGAGGAGGTAATAATACCGTCGATAATAGGTTTACCAATGCTGTTTTCAATCCATTTAATTCGCTCAGGCAGGGATAAGGCCGCCGCCGCGCTGTGTTCCGTTCCCAAATTATCGATAAAAATCTTTTTCGCCCGACTTTGCCGCAGCGCCTCAATAATTTCCGCCAAAAGAAGCGGCGGCATAATACTGGTAAAAAAACTGCCCGGGCCGAGCAGAATCACTTGCGCCTGCTGCAAGGCTATTACCGCTTCCGGAGTTGCGGGTACCACCGGTGCCGGGTAAAGTCCGGCCGGCGGAGTAGAAAGCGCATCTATATTTACCTCACCGATAATATGCCGTCCGTCGGGTAAAATGGCGGCTAAATCGACGGGAATATCGGACATAGGAATAATAAAGGACTTGATCCGTAAAAAATTGCGAATCAGATTAACCGCTTCGGTGGGGCGAATATGCATATTTTCCAGTGCGGTAAAAATAAGATTGCCCAAACTATGTCCCGCTAATTCGCTATGGCCGCTAAAGCGATATTCAAATACCGCCGAAGCCGTTGTGGGCTTGGTAATAATCTGGTTAATGCAATTACGCAAATCCCCCCATGCGATACCGCCTAGATCATTGCGAATGCGCCCGCTTGAGCCGCCGTTGTCGGTGGTTGTAACAATACCGGTCAGCCTCTCCTGCATAAAACTCAGTGCGGACATCACTCGTCCTAAACCGTGGCCGCCGCCGATTGCTACAATATGCTCAATTCCGGTTAAATATTGCGCTTTTCTCTTCATAGTCTGGTTTCCTTAGCGGACGATGAGAATCGGGATTCGATGTGCCTGATTATATCCGATTAAGGGGGAAAAGTCTTTTTTATCATATTGCTATATATGATTATATAGGCTTGCTTTTAAATAAATTTAAGATTTTTATAGCTGGATCAAAGTAATTGTGATTTTAAGGTTGTGTATGGCCAACGAGTCTTTTACAATAAACCCAATTTCAACTGTGTACCGAGCTTGTCAGCCTAAGTTTTTATCCGATGTGAAAAAATACGGCGGCAATGCCAGCAATAATATCTATTGCTCAGGGATAATGTGGGAAACGACTTATCCTCTCGTATTTAGAAAGGTATCAAAATGCACCAAATTCCAATCAAAAACGTCGCCGGCGCGCGTTTAATCGATCCTTTTCGGCGGGAATATTATTATTTGCGCCTGTCAATCACGGATGTTTGTAACTTTCGTTGTACCTATTGCTTGCCGCAGGGATATCGTCCCGATTCCGGCCGGGAAAAATTTCTCAATCTAAATGAAATCCGCCTTCTTGCTAAGGCTTTTGCCGCCATGGGAACACAAAAGATACGTCTGACCGGCGGAGAACCGACGCTGCGCAAAGATTTTCTCGCAATTGCGGAAAATATTGCACAAATCGAAGGGATTAAACAATTGGCGCTGACTACCAACGGTTATCGAATGGAAAAGGATGTGGCCGCCTGGAAACAAGCGGGGATCAGCTCCATCAATGTTAGCGTCGACAGTCTGGATCCGGGTATGTTTCATAGTATTACCGGCGAAAACAAGTTTCATGAGGTAATGCGGGGTATAGATAAAGCTTTTGCCTGCGGCTATCAGAAAATTAAAGTTAATTCCGTGTTGATGAAACATTTAAATGCTCAGGAATTTAGCCGCTTTTTAGCCTGGATTAAGGATAAACCGATCCAGATGCGCTTTATCGAACTGATGCAAACCGGCGAAATGGACGAGTTTTTCCGCAATCAACATATCTCCGGACAGGTACTTGCCCGCCAATTACTGGAAGACGGCTGGCAATTACAGGAAAAAGGGCATACGGATGGGCCGGCCAAGGTCTTTCGCCATCCTGATTATCTTGGTGAAATCGGTTTGATTATGCCTTATGAGAAGAATTTCTGCGCCAGTTGCAATCGGCTGCGGGTTTCTGCCAAAGGTAAATTGCATCTTTGTCTGTTCGGTGAGGAAGGGATTGAATTAAGAGATATGCTGCAATCGGAACAACAGCAGCTCGCTTTGCAGGCAAGACTGTTTTCCGCACTGCAGGGCAAACGGGAACATCATTTCTTACATGAAGGCGACAGCGGTATCCGCCGTAATTTAGCCACTATCGGCGGCTAATTTTTATAAGTGATTAATTAATATGACAGAATTTACCCATATCAATAGTAACGGCGAAGCCAATATGGTGGACGTTTCCCATAAGCAGGAAAGCGTAAGGGAAGCCCGTGCCGAAGCTTTCGTAACCATGTCTCCGGACACCTTGAATATGATCATCAGCGGGCGCCATCACAAAGGAGATGTTTTTGCCACGGCGCGTATTGCCGGAATTCAGGCGGCAAAACGCACCTGGGAGTTGATTCCTCTTTGCCACCCATTATTACTGGCCAAGGTCGAAGTCAGTTTAACCGCTCTGCCGGAAAGTAACAGAGTTCGAATTGAAAGCCTCTGTAAATTAAGCGGAAAAACCGGGGTGGAAATGGAAGCGCTAACCGCTGCAAGCGTAGCGGCGCTGACCATTTACGATATGTGCAAAGCTGTACAGAAAGATATGATAATTTCCGATATCCGTCTGCTGGAAAAGAGCGGTGGAAAATCGGGACATTTTATTGCGGAAAAATAAAAGCAGGCGCGAATATGTTAAAGGTATTATTTTTTGCTCAGACCCGCGAAATTATCGGGGTTGATCAACTTTCTCTGGCGGCCACCTTCAATAATGTCGAAGAGCTACGCAGCCATTTAGCCGCCAAGGGAGAACGCTGGGCGCTGGCATTGGAAAAAGGCAAATTACTGGCCGCGGTAAATCAAACTCTGGTTCCCTTGGACAGTGCCGTACAATCCGGAGATGAAATCGCATTCTTCCCGCCGGTAACGGGGGGCTAATGGAACAGGATATTTATATCGCCGTCCAGACTCAAACCTTTGATCAAAACGCTTTATATCGCTGGGCATCGGAAAAAAATTCCGTAGGTGCAACGGTGGTTTTTGTGGGTAAAGTTCGAGATTTAAATTTAGGCGATCAGGTAAACGGGCTTTATTTGGAACATTACCCGGCCATGACGGAAAAGGCGCTGGCGGAAATTGCCGCCGAGGCGAAATCCCGCTGGCAGTTGCAGCGTATCGCCGTTATTCACCGTATCGGTCAATTGAATACGGGAGATGAAATCGTTTTGGTGGCGGTCAGCTCCGCCCACCGCAGCGATGCTTATCAAGCCAATGAATTTATTATGGATTATTTAAAAACCAAAGCGCCTTTCTGGAAAAAAGAACAGACGGCGCAAGGGGAGCGCTGGATAGAAAGCAAACAGACTGATCAACAAGCGGCGGACAAGTGGTAGCTTGTCCCTTAAGAGAAATCTGAATAACTCTTTTCGAGAATTAAGCGTTTAAAAAGCCACTCATAGTAAATCAATAACAGCTTTGCAATAGGATAAAAGGATTAAATACCCCTAAGTGAATTTAATCCTTTTGTTTTTATAACTAGCAATTAGCCTTTATTTTTTGTATTAACCAATAGCCATTATAATTAACCAAGGTTAATATCGCCTCGCCGTTACATTGTGTTTTAGAGGCTCTATAATGATACCTTACTGTAAATTGATCATAACTAAGTTTACTAATATCTTCTAACACCAAGGGTTCTCGTAAAGATGAGTAAAATCTGGAAATATTTATCGGATTAAAAGCAGCAGTTCTTCGTTTGGAAGGAATAACATAACTGGCTGCCAATTCTCCGTCAGCAATAGACAAGGCATAATAAAATCCTTTTATGGTTTCAATTTCACTGCTGTAATCCGGGAAGCTTTTTGATAGCTTTTCGAATTGACTGTTAGAATATGTATCCGAATATTTATCCTCTGTATAATAGTTTTCTACATATCCCTTATTCCCTTCGGAAGGATACTGGTATGAATTAACTTCATTTTCTTTTATTTGTCGGTTTTTGTGAGTCGGAACCGATACTTGTGGTTTATAATTATTAAACGATAATTTATTGTGTATATTATTTAAATTTAGCTCTGCAAATAATACATATACTCCGGCCAAAATTATATGTATAATAATAAATGTTAAAGTAAACCAATTTGCCTTTTGATTATTTATTTCAGTTCGCATTACATAAATACCTAGCCATTTATCATAAAACAGCCTAGGAGCCCAATCTTCATTATTACTAAATTTTAATATCATAGCAAAAATAAAGGGGATTGAAATCGGGTTCAAAATCAACCAGTAAGTAAAATATAAACCCTGTTCTTCTATTTCATAGTAAATAATACCCATGCTAACATGATAAATAAATATTATGATTGGTAAAAGAAAGACACATTTAATAAAGGAACGTAAACAATATTTACAAATGGATATAGGCTGGCCGTAGATATCAAATAATCCGAAACCTAATACGCTTCCCCAAATAGGCTTCTTTTTAAAAAGATAATATATAGGTTTAAAAAGTAAAAAAATAATAAACCCAAGTAATAATAAGAAGATTGCTGTTTTTTTTAGTTCAATATCATATGGAAAAGGAAATATAACAGCTATAAGATATATTACCAAAAACCACAGGGATAATAAGGATTCTGAAATAAAAGACAAGATCCGATGATAAATAGATACATTATTAATAACAAAATAATCTATTGATGAATCCTGTGCTTGATAACTCGTTTTTTCTTGTTTTTTTTGATGTAACTTTTGATGTAATGCCTGGCCGCAATTCGAACAAAATTGTTGATTGACCTCTACTTTTTTACCACATTGATTACAAAACATAAATTATCCTTATTAAATTATATTGTTTTTATATAGGTTAAATCCATAACCAAGATAGTATTTTACTAACAGATTTCGAATATAGGTAGATAGCGAAAGATTACTTGCCTTTGCTAAAGTTTGTAAATCTTGTTTTAATTTTGGATGGCAGGATATTTTTATTTCTTTAATATTTTTTCCAATAAAATTTTCCTCTACCACCCGAAAAGCACTAATATGGGGTTTAGAACAAGATTGTGAACTTTTTTCTTCCCGATACCGTTCTCGCATTTGTTGAATCGCGGAAAAGCCATAACAATGAAGCAATAAAATATTGCGGATAACTTCTGTAGTGCTATTACCTTCAAATCCTTTCTTTGCATGATGGCAGGCACAGTTAAAAATTATCATCGGAATCCACAATTTTATTGTTTCACCGAAACTTTTATCAAAGTTCGGCAAGGTATCGCTATAGGGCTTAATATCAAGGTAATTTTCCAGTTTTTTCATTATTCGTTTTCTATATTCAGGATATGGTTTAAACATTTGATGGTAAATTCCGATGAGTTTTTATCAGAAAGGTATTTATTTTAATAAAATCAATTAATATTGCAATTGAAAATTTATAATTGGTTTATTTAGGATAAAATTATGATAAAAAATGTAAATAACAGATATTTCATTTTTTATCATAGAATATTTAATATTGTTGGTAATTAGGTCTTGCAATAAAACCTACTATACCGACGATAATTCCAACTGTGCCGGCCCAATCCGGTGAAATTAAACTTGTGATACCATAAGCTACCCAACCGCTACTCACACCGACAAATAAATATTTGCTTAATAAGAAAGAAACAAGTAAGCTACCGATTATATAGAACGCCATAATAATATCTCCTGCTGTTAAGATAATAAATAAAGTTTAGTTTTCAAAATAGAGATTTTCACATTTATACATTAATTTTTTCATAACCATTTTATTTTCTTGTTCTGCGTAGGCGGGAGAAATCCCAAGTAATGAAACACCATAAGGAGAAAGGAAGCTCATCATTCCTCTACCTGATTCTGCAGCGGAAATAAATCCCGGCGGAGCAAAATTAAAATAACGTTTCAATCCCCAAATGGCTTCTCCGCTCCCTTGCTGAGCTGCAGAAATTAAGTAATATAATCCCTTTTGGCAATTTCTAGGTTTAACATGTCTGATATAAAGCCATCCGAGATTTCTGCCCGCATGGTGAAATCCATTGTTATAAGCACGCAGAAAGTATTTTTCCGCACCTGCAATATCATTGTTTTGTAAGGCAATTAACCCTAATCCGCGGGTTCCTTCCTGATCATCTTCTTTAATCGCCTGCTGATAGTGGAATTTCGCTTTCTCATATTCACCCTTAGTATAATATTCATTGCCTAATTGACCGTTACTTTTAGTCTGCATTGATGAACAGGCGGATAATAGTAAAGAAAGGGCAATAACAGGTAATATCTTCATTTGTATTCTCCATTCTATTTTTTTAATTAAGTTTAATAAAAAATAGCTATTAGTAAATAAAACTAATAGGGACTTTGCTGGTTAAAAATTAACCCAAATGAATAGAGTAGAGGAAAAGAAAAATAAAAGAGCGGTGAAAAATTAGATTTTTTTAACCGCTCTTTTGTATCCTTTCTATTGTTTCAATAGAAAATTAAAGGACTTTGACAATGCTCTGACATAAATGATGAATATTGTCTTCGGTAATACCGGCCACATTAATTCGGCCGGAGCGTACCGCGTAAATGGCGAACTCTTCTTTTAAACGGTCGACCTGTTCGGCGCTCAACCCGCTGAAGGAGAACATGCCATTTTGTTCGATAATAAAGCTGAAATCCTGTTCGGCACCGTATTGCTTCAGTAATTCGACGAAACGGTGGCGCATTTGTTTAATGCGATTGCGCATTTCGCTTAATTCGTCTTCCCAGGATTTTCTCAATTCCGGATCTGCCAACACGGTCGCTACGGTTGCAGCCCCATGAGATGCCGGGTTGGAGTAGAGGGTGCGAACGATGGCTTTTACCTGAGTTAATGCGGTAGCCGCGATCTCTTTTGTTGCCGCCACTAATGTGAAGGCTCCGACCCGTTCATTATATAAACCGAAGTTTTTGGAAAAAGAACTGGAAACCAATAATTCCTGATGAGTGGCTGCAAAAGTTCGCAGCCCCAATGCGTCTTCTTCCAAACCGTTGGCCAGTCCCTGGTAGGCAAAGTCAAATAACGGGAGCCAGCCTTTTTGCGCAGACATTTTCGCCAGTGCTTCCCATTGCGCCGGGGTAGGATCAATACCGGTCGGATTATGGCAGCAGCCGTGTAATAAAACCACATCGCCGGCATCGGCCCGGCTAAGGTCGGCAATCAGGTTATCCCAGTCCAGGGCCTTACGTTCGGCATCATACCAACGGTATTCGCAAATGGTCATACCTACGGCGTTAAATATAGCATTATGATTCGGCCAGGTCGGGCTGCTGATCCATACATTACGCGCTTTGGTCTGACGTTTAATAAATTCTGCCGCAATACGTAAGGCACCGGTACCGCCAAGACTTTGTACGGTGCAGGCTCGTCCTTGACTGACGACTTCAGAATCGGCGCCGAACAACAGCGCTTTGGTACGGGCGTTAAATTCTGCGACACCGTCAATGGCCAGGTAATTTTTACTGGTTTCGAATTTAAACAGACGGCCTTCCGCTTCTTTTACCGCCTGCATAATAGGGGTATTGCCCTTGGCATCTTTATAGACACCGATACCCAAGTTGATTTTATTGCTACGAGTTTCCGATTTAAATGCTTCGCCTAAGCCCAGAATAGGATCGGCCGGTGCGGCATGAATATGTTCAAACATACTGTCATCCTTACTTACTGTGAATAAAATTATGCGCTCGGTTAAGGTTATACTGCGCCTTTGCAGATTTAGCAAGTCTGTTTAAAGAAAATTTTATTATTTATGATATTTATTAAAATTTATCTAAAAAAATTAAATTAACTTTAAATTATTTTAGTTTTTCAACCGCCCAATTTAAACCGGATTGATAATCCGGGGGTAATTCCGCCCTTAATTTTTCCAATTGTGTAATCAATACGCCTTTATCCGGATGGGTCAGGTTAATATGGCCGACCTTTCTACCGCTGCGTACTTCTTTACCGTACCAGTGCAGCTGGGCGAAAGGGGTACTGAGCCAATGGGGATTATGCTCGGTGCCAATCAGATTTACCATAACGCTCGGTGCGAAAATTTGCAACTCCGGCGTCGGTAAGTCCAGCAGGGCGCGTAAATGCAATTCGAATTGGCTGACGGAACAACCGGATTGAGTCCAATGTCCGCTGTTATGTACACGCGGCGCCAGTTCGTTAATTAACAGCCGATCGCCCACCACAAAGCATTCCATCGCCATCACACCGATATAATTCAGTTTGTGCATGATTTTACCGAGCATAGCCTCCGCTTGTTGTTGCTGAGCGGCTTGCTGCGGAAAATCCGTTGCTACCACGCTGTAACGTAAAATTCCGTTCTGCTGTAAATTATGGGTTAGAGGGTAGAATCTTGTATCGCCATTGGCAAATCTTGCCCCCACCAGGGAAACCTCATAATCAAAGGGAATAAACTTTTCCGCAATGGTTTCGCCGAACAGGCTGTTATCAATCAGGGATTTGTTGTGTTCATTGATAATCCATTGACCGCGCCCGTCATAACCGCCCATACGGCGTTTAACCACGAGTTTTTCTCCAATTTGGGAAAATAGCTCCGGCCATTGTGCGGCATTTTCCAACAAGCGCCAAGGAGAAGTCGGTAATTCCAGTTCGTCCAACAGCCTTTTTTGCGACAGTCGATCCGCTAATTTACCGAATACTTCTTTATTTACGAATTTCTTATGGTTAGCCAGTATTTCCGTGAGCGGAGTAGTTTCCCAGCGTTCGATTTCCGCCGTGATAATACTGCTTTCATCCGGTTGAAAGGCCGGTGCATCAAAGGCAAGGGGGCGAACCTCAATATCCAGCGGCGCGCCGGCATAACCTAACATACGGCCGAGTTGACCATTACCGAGAACATAAACTGTAGGATAGATTGTACTTTTCTGCATTATAAAAACCTTACAAAAACTAACCGCACTTTTAGCGTTAAAAGTGCGGTTGAAAAAACGAAAATTTATCCCCGGGGATCCGGATTATCCGTAACCTGAGCGGTTTGCGTTGCTCTGAAGCGACCTAAACGTTTAAGTAGCTCGGGTTCCGTAGTGGCCAGCATCTGAGCGGCGAACAGTCCGGCATTTGCCGCACCGGCAGGCCCTATAGCTAAGGTGCCGACCGGAATACCTTTCGGCATTTGCACGATGGAATACAAACTGTCCACACCGCTTAGCATACTGCTTTTAACCGGCACGCCAAGTACGGGAACCAGGGTTTTTGCGGCCAGCATTCCCGGCAGATGGGCAGCGCCGCCGGCTCCGGCAATAATCACTTTATAGCCCTTTTGTTCGGCCTGTTCGGCAAACTGAAAAAGTTTATCCGGGGTACGGTGCGCGGAAACGATCTCCACATGATAGGGCAGATGCAATTCATCTAAAATATTTGCGGCTTCCTGCATGGTTGCCCAGTCGCTTTTGGAACCCATTACAATGGCGATTTGTATTTTTTGATCCGACATAATTCTCTCAGACAAGGTTAAGATTCAACGCCGCTTAGCATAGCATAACGGGCAAACGATTGCGACAGCTTTATCTCTGTTCGGCGCCCCCCTACGGGGATTGTTTTGAGCTTGGGTTGAGGGCTTTAAGCGCTTGATTTCGGCAGTGAAGAGAGGGAAATATTTGGTTGCAACTTTGTACGTAACGTCATATCCTAAGCCAATTTTTAGTGTTAATTATTGGATGTTTTTTATGCAGGCCAAAGCAAAATACAGAAAAGACTATAAAACTCCCGATTTTACCCTCAGTAATATCTTACTTGATTTCCAACTCGATGCGGCTAAAACCGTAGTTACCGCCACCGGCAATTATAAACGATTAAACCCGCAGGCTACGGAATTGCGCCTGGACGGACAAGGTTTTCAGTTCGCTTCAATTAAAATCAACGGTGAAAACTTTCTCGCCTACCGGCAGGACGGAGAGAGCATTACCCTGGATTTAAAGGGAATCGATGCGGAGGCTTTCGAACTGGAAATCGTTACTTACCTGGTGCCGGCAGAAAATACTTCGCTACAGGGGCTTTATCAGTCGGGCGATGCGCTCTGTACGCAATGTGAGGCGGAAGGCTTCCGCCAAATCACTTATATGTTGGACAGACCGGATGTACTGGCACGCTATACGACCCGAATCAGTGCGGATAAAAGTAAGTACCCTTATTTGCTGTCTAACGGAAATCGAGTCGCCGCCGGGGAATATGAAGACGGTCGCCATTGGGTGGAATGGCATGATCCCTTTCCGAAACCCAGCTACCTTTTTGCGCTGGTAGCCGGTGATTTTGATTTGCTGAAAGACAGTTTTACAACCAAAAGCGGGCGTTCCGTTGCCTTGGAACTCTATGTGGATCGCGGTAATGTAGAACGCGCCGAATGGGCGATGCAAAGTCTTAAAAATGCGATGAAATGGGATGAAGAACGCTTTAACCTGGAATATGATCTGGATATTTATATGATCGTTGCCGTGGATTTCTTCAATATGGGCGCAATGGAGAACAAAGGGCTAAATATCTTTAATTCCAAATATGTACTGGCCAATCCGCAGACCGCGACAGATGAGGATTATTTGGCGGTGGAAAGCGTTATCGCCCATGAATATTTCCATAACTGGACGGGTAACAGGGTTACCTGCCGGGATTGGTTCCAGCTCAGTTTGAAAGAGGGGCTGACCGTATTTCGCGATCAGGAATTTTCTTCCGATACGGGCTCCAGAGCGGTGAATCGTATTACTAATGTAAAATTCCTGCGCACCGCTCAGTTTGCAGAAGATGCCAGCCCGATGTCGCACCCTATTCGTCCGGAAAAAGTATTGGAAATGAATAATTTCTATACCATGACCGTATATGAGAAAGGGGCGGAAGTTATACGTATGATTCATACCTTGCTTGGAGAAAAACGTTTTCAGCAGGGGATGCAACTGTATATTGCGGAAAATGATGGTAAGGCTGCGACCTGCGAAGACTTTGTATCTGCAATGGAGAGAGCTTCGGGGGTGGATCTGGGGCAATTCCGTCGCTGGTACAGTCAGTCCGGTACGCCGGAATTAACAATAAGCGATGATTATGATGAAAAGAAACATATTTATCGTTTATTTGTTGCACAGCTAACCCCGCCTACTGCGGATCAAATGGATAAGGTCAATTTACATATTCCGTTAAAAATCGCACTCTATAATCAAAAGGGAATTCCTTTCACATTAATGAATAACGGACAAGTGGTATCCGACGTACTGGACGTTAAGCTCAAAGAACAGGTGTTTGAATTCCATGATATCAGCAGCAAACCCGTTCCCGCCTTGCTCTGTGATTTTTCCGCACCGGTAAAATTAAATTACGATTACAGTAACCGGCAGCTGATTACCCTATTGAAATCCGCCAAAAATGAATTTGTGCGCTGGGACGCTATGCAAATGCTGTTCTCGGCAGAGTTACGACGTAACATATCTCTGTATCAGCAGGGCGAAGAATTAAACTTTTCCGCCGAGATTATGGAGGCTCTGGCCGATGTTCTGACCCATTATCAGGATAATGCGGCATTAACCCGCTTAATTCTGACCCTACCGAAGGAAACGGAGTTTGCCGAGCAGTTTAAAGTGATTTTGCCCGATGCTATCGCTGCCGTCAGAGATTTTATGCAGCGCAGCATCGCCGAAAATCTGAAGGAGCTATGGTTAAATACCTATAACGCCATTCGATTGGAACAATATCGTATCGAAGCGGAAGATATCGCATTACGCAGCCTGCGTAATTTGTGTCTGTCTTATCTGGCTTTTACCGAATTAGGTAATACCATGGTGCATAAGCATTATCAACACGCCAATAATATGACGGACAGCCTTGCCGCAATGGAAGCTGCGGTAAAAGCGCAACTGAGCTGCCGAGACAATATATTAGGAGATTTTGAACAAAAATGGCGACATGACGGATTGGTTATGGACAAATGGTTTAGTTTGCAGGCTACCCGTCCGGATGATAACGTGCTGTTGCTGGTTCAGCAGCTAATGGAACACCCAAGCTTTAATTTTAATAACCCGAATCGGGTAAGGGCGTTAATCGGTAGCTTTGCCGCGCAGAATCCTAAAGCGTTCCACGCCATTAACGGCGCAGGTTACCGCTTTTTAACCGATATGCTGATTCGCCTTAACCATAGCAATCCGCAGGTAGCCTCACGTTTGATCGAACCCTTGATTCGTTTCTCCCGCTATGACAGCCAACGCCAAACGCTGATGCGGCGTGCATTGGAACGGTTGAACGAAGTGGAAAATCTGTCTAAAGATTTATTCGAGAAAATTGATAAAGCCTTAAACAGCTAAAAATTAAGCCCGTACTCCGGTACGGGCTTAATTATGCAAGGGGGAAGATCCCATAAAAGTGCGGTCAAAAAAATGAAAGTTTTTTTGCCGCCATCGATTTATTCCAAAATCTGGTAGCCCGCCTTTTCCAATGCTGCTAAGGCTTTTCGGTAATTTTCCCGCTTCGTCAGAATATAATCCGTGTTAAAACTGGAAACGGCAAAAATACCGATTTTATGTTCAGCCAGAATTGTTGAGATTTTTGACAATATTCCGATCAATGAAAAATCCAGAATTCCCTGGATACGGAAAGCCCGCCAGCCATCATCGCGTTCTATTACATTGGCGGGAACCTCGTCGCTAATGCAGACCAATGATTTTTCTTGGTCGGTTTTGGCGATAAAGCAGTAATCCGAATCCAAATTCACCTGGGTATAATCCGCCACTTTACAGACGGAAAATTCATAAGAGAGAGATTTAATTTGCATTTATTTGTTTCCTTAAATGAGAAGCCGGCAATTACACCGGTTTGAATAGTGAATTTTTCGGATTAATCCTGCGCTTTTTTAGCCTTTTTAGCTTTATAAACTTTCCAGCCGATAAATAACACCAATAGGGCGAGAATCGCATAAATTCCCATTTGTCCTTTACGGATCTGGGCTTCAATCCATTCATGATTATTACCGCCGTGGAAACCGAGATAAACCCAGATAGGTACGGAAATAATCGCAGCAAAGAAATCGAGCAGCACAAAGCGGGTATAACTTACCCGGCGGGTAATTCCCGCCACCGTATAAATCGGCGCTCTGAGACCGGGCAGAAAACGAGCGACGAATAATACGCGGTTGCCGTATTGATCGAATTTAGCCCGCACCATGCGTAAACGTTGCAAAGTCATTACACGGCGAATAGGGCGGAAGCGCAGAATTTTGACCCCGTAGATACGCCCCAGCCAATACATGGTGCTGTCGCCGAGCAGTACCCCGATCATGCTGACCACCAACATAATATGCGGATTGGCGTAGCCCAGACCGGCAATAATACCGCCGGATACCAAGGTTATATCCTCCGGAATAGGTACGCCGAAACCGCAGATAATCAATACCAGTAACACGGCCCAATAACCGTAATTAATAAAAAAATCGACCAAAATTTCCATTCGGATATTATTCTCTGAGTTGTTACGGTGAAAAAAGATGGGGTTATTTTGCACTTTTTAAGTTGGAAATACCAGTGCAATTTCATTTATTTAGCGCCGAGAGGACGGATTCGTTTGATCTTTTCCCTTTGATTTATTATAATCGCCGCTCTCAAAGTAAGCCTTTGAGCAAATTATGGGAAATCGCTGGGTCGCCTGCGATTTTATCACAAACCTTGATTTTTAAGAGAACATCAAAATGGCATTTAAATTTAACGCTGAAGTTCGTACAACGCATGGTAAGGGTGCGAGCCGCCGCCTGCGTCATAACGGTCAGATTCCCGCTATTGTTTACGGCGGTAGTGAAGCGCCTGTTGCAATCGTATTAAATCACGATGAATTAAACAACGCTCAGGTACATGATTCTTTCTATTCCGAAGTAATCACTCTTGTGATTGAAGGTAAAGAAGTTGCAGTTAAAGTACAGGCGATGCAGCGTCATCCGTTCAAACCTAAACTTGCACATATCGACTTCAAACGTGCTTAATTCGCATTTTTGATATTAGGTATTGAAACCCTTTCGTTACAAGAAAGGGTTTTTTTATCGGAAAAAAACGGCCGAAAACCGACCGCTCTTTTTATACTAGGGACGGTTCGCCAGTTCGAAGAGGGTATTGGCTAAAACCTCGGCTCCGGCGGCAGACCATTCCGGCCGGATATCTTCCGCTTCATTATGGCTGAGTCCGTCAATGCAGGGAATAAACAGCATGGCGGTCGGGAATCTGTCGTTTAACTGGCAGGAATCATGTCCTGCGCCGGAAACTATGTGTTCATAGGAATACCCTAACTGCCGGCATACCTGTTCCATCAGATTCAGGCAATCGGGATTAAAATGCAGCGGATCCAGCGCTAATACCGATTTAATGCTCAGTTTAAGCTTTTCTTCCGCAGCGATTGTTTGCAAACAGCAGCGGATTTCCTGATCAATTCTTGCCAAGGCCTGTTTATCCGGATGGCGAACTTCAAGAGTAAAGTAGGCGGAACCGGGAATAACGTTCGGTGAATTTGGGGTCAGCTGAACGCATCCTACGGTAACTCGTCCTTGATGGGGAATTTCTCGCCGCCCCAACTGATTTAACGCGAGCATAGCCCTTGCCATACCGAGCGATGCGTCTTTGCGCATATCCATAGGAGTGGTGCCCGCATGGGAAGCTACGCCGTCAAAACGGATTTGATACCAGTTTTGCCCCAATGCGCCGCTGACAATACCTATGTCTTTTTGATGCATCTCCAGTATCGGCCCCTGTTCAATATGAATTTCCACGGCACAATGAGCTTGATAGCGGGAAAGATCGGCATTACCGGCGTAGCCGATACGTCGTAATTCATCGCCGACGCTGAGACCTTGCGAATCCCTTGCCGCCAGTGCCTGAGATAAAGGCAATTTCTGCGCAAATACCGCCGCTCCCATCATTGCCGGAGCAAATCTGGCGCCTTCTTCATTGGTCCACATCACCAGATCGATAGGACGTTGGGTTTTAACCTGCTGATCATTGAAGGAGAGCAGGGCTTCCAAACCGGCCAGTACGCCGTAAATACCGTCGAAACGTCCGCCTAGGGGTTGGGAGTCGCCATGGGAACCCACCAAAATCGGCTCGGCTTGGGGATTTTCTCCCGCTCTGCGCACGAAAATATTACCTATAGCATCGATTGTTACCCCGAAACCGGCCTGTTCGGCCAGTTGGACGAAATAATCCCGCGCCTGTTTATCCTCATCGGATAGCGCCAGTCGGGTAACTCCGTTATTCGGGGTGCGGCCGAAATCGGCGAATCGATTCAACAGTTCCTTAAGGCGCCGCTCATTTATCGTCAGCATATTATTTTTCCTTTGCCTCTGTTTTTTCCGCCTGTAATTCATAACGGAAATCACAGAATCCGTCGCCGTTCATTACCGTATGGGGGCGCGTAAGCTTAATGTTGGGCGCATAGCCTTCGATAAACTTACTGTCCCTGTTACAGGATAACAAAAATCCGATTTCCGCCAGCCCCATTTCCTGATACATTTCCGCATAACGACAGCGATGCACATTATAGTCGTAGCGCTGATGGTTATTATTAACCACCTCAATTTTCAGCGCGTCGTCCTTTTCCCATAAATATTGCAAGGCCACAAAGCTTTCTACACTGGTACCTTCAGGTTCTCGCTTTGCATATTCTTTACCGGCATTAATCGCCGCATCGGCAACCGCTTCTTCGATAATTGCCTTGGCTTTTTCCACACCGAATTCACGTTTCATAATTTCATAAATGGGTTTGATTATTTCGGCTTCGATTTTTCTTTGTTGCAGAATACCGATTTCAACAAATTCCTGAGTCATAAATATTTCTCCGCAAGGGTTAATGCTTAAATACTGTAATCGTTCAGTAAAATCTGGTTGTTAATAAAGCGACGGATTCGCGCATCATCATTGTTTCTCAGCTCATCCGGCGTTTGCAGATAAGCGATTTGTCCCGCATCCATAAAGGCGATTTTATCCGAAACCTTCAAAGCGAACTGCATTTCATGGGTAACTATAATCATGGTCATTCCCTCTTTGGCCAGATTTTCCATCACCAACAGCACTTCGCTGACTAATTCCGGATCAAGGGCGGAGGTCGGTTCATCAAACAGCATAATTTTAGGTTTCATCACTAAGGCGCGCGAAATCGCAACACGCTGTTGTTGCCCGCCGGACAATTGATGAGGATATTTATTGGCATGAGCCAACAGACCGACTTTATCCAGCATTGCCAATGCCAGCAAACGGGTTTCCTGCGCCGGCTTATGATGATATTCCGGTGCCAACATCAGATTTTCCAGTACGGTTTTATGCGGGAACAGGTTATAGTTCTGGAATACCATGCCCAGATCCACAATTTTATCCTGCGCCTTAGCGACAAAATGTTTAGCTTCGATAAAGCTTTCGCCGCCCAACAGAATCTCTCCTTGATCCAGGCTTTCCAAGCCGTTGATACTGCGGATTAAGGTGGTTTTACCGGAACCGGAAGCGCCGATAATGGATAGCACTTCACCCCATTTCAGCGAAAGATCAATGCCTTTAAGCACAGGGGTAGCGCCGAAGGATTTTTTCACCCCGCGCAGGGTTAAGGCTTCCGCCGAAACTGCGGCTTCGGTTTTCAGCGTTTCATAAGCTTTAAGGGTTTCTCTGTCGACCTCCGGAGCCTGCTCGCCACCCGTTTCTTTTAAGGAAACGTCCAGTTTATGCTCCAACTTACGCAAAATCCAAGTTACCAGGCTCACAATCAGTACATAATAGAAAGCCACGGCAATCAGGGTTTCCATTACCAAGAAGTTACGCGTATAGAGCTGCTGACCGACCAATAAAATTTCAGTTAGGGAAATAACCGAAACCAAAGAGGTTAGCTTCACAATGGTAACATATTGATTCGTTAGCGGCGGTAATGCGACCTTTAAGGCCTGCGGAATAATAATCAGACGCTGAATACCCCAGAAACGAATGCCCAGCGCTTTACCGGCTTCATATTGTCCTTTAGGAATGGCGGACAGGGCGCTGCGGTGGATTTCCGCAATATAGGCGGATTCGCTTAATACCATGGCGATTAATCCGGCAATGAAGGGGTTGGATAATAGCATCGAACTGGCCGGCCAAAATTGCGGCAGATTATAAATAAAAATAAGTAAAACCAAGAGCGGCAAGCTGCGGAACAACCAAATATAAAGATTCGCGCCTTTGTTCAGCACAATGCGCTTAGACTGGCTTGCCAAAGCCAATAGGAATCCCCATAACACGGCCGCCAGCCAAGTTAGGGTACTGAGTTCTATTACCGTTAATCCGGCTTTCCAAAAGTCTTGGTTATACAATAGGCTAAGCAGGTATTCCCACTGAAACCCTTTGGTTACGGAAGTATTGGTAACATTTTCCGGGTCAGAGGCGGCAATGGCTTCGTCTAAGGCGTTTTCCAGGCCGTTGGCTTTTAACAGTTCGGCATTCGGGAACTGTAAATTATAATTTTTGAGCAGTTCATCATATTCACCGGAAGCCTGCAGCTGTTTGATCGTACGGGCGATGGTTGCCTTGCCGGCATAATCTTCTTTATTGAAGGCTAAACCTATTAATACCGGAAAAAGTTGCTCTTTGCTGGTGATTTTCAAGCGATTGCCCAATTGATTAATAACCATTTGAGCCACCGCCGCATCTTCATATTGCACGTCAACGCCGCCGGATAATAAAGCCTGAGCCGCTTCCGGCGCACTCGGATATTCTTTTACCCTAATCGGCGGCAGATTATTGGCTTTACAGTAATCGGCGGAAACCCGATTTACCGTAGAAATCCAAGCGGCTCCTTTCATGGAAGACATGCTTTTACCGCATAAATCCTCTAATTTCTGCGGTGAAAATTTATCATTCCCCCGTACCACTAATACGCCGCCGGTTTGCAAATAAGGCAAAAAATCCACCTGTTCGGCCCGTTGCGGATTAACATATAGCGCGGAAGCAACAACATCATAATGGCCGGCGTTTAAACCGATAATGATATTTTCGATGCGGGTGTCTTTAAAAACCGTGTCTTTATCTAATTTTTGCCCGATTAAACGCATTAAATCCGGGTCAAAGCCGCTGGCTTTACCCTGATCCAAATAAGCATAAGGGGCATAAGTCAAATCGATTCCTACTTTAAGCGCTTCCTTCTGTGCCGCAGAAGCGGATAGCGAAGTTATAAGCGCTACAAGGCCAAAAATTATTTTTTTAATCATATCTATTTTTTTACAATCAAAATTAAACAGGAAATTCATTATATAAAAACAAAAATGCTTATCGATGAACCGTTTTTTTATAATCAATAACCAAACGGAATATGAATTTGCGTTTAATCTGCTGACATCGGTGAAAAGTGCGGTAGAATTTAGCCGGATTTTTTTGTGTGGATTTAAATTCAGTTTAATAACGGAGTAGAGCGTTAAAAATGAAAATTGCCCTTGGGATCGAATACAGCGGACAAAATTATTTCGGCTGGCAACGGCAGGAAAAGGTGGCCAGCATTCAGGCAAGCCTCGAACAGGCATTGTCTTATGTGGCTAACGAAGAGATTAGCGTGTTTTGCGCCGGCAGAACGGATGCCGGCGTACATGCGACCGGTCAGGTTATTCATTTCGAAACCAATGCGGTTCGTCCGGAAAAGGCTTGGGCCTTCGGTACTAATGCCAATTTACCGGATGATATCGCAGTAAAATGGGCTAAACAAACCGATGAAGATTTTCACGCCCGCTTCAGCGCCACGGCGCGGCGCTATCGTTATATTTTGTATACGAATAAATTGCGTCCGGCCATTTTACCCTACGGTGTAACCCATACCCATCTGCAGCTGGATCATGAATTAATGCACCTCGCCGGCCAAGCCTTATTGGGAGAAAATGATTTTTCTTCCTTTCGGGCCGCCCAATGCCAATCGCACACGCCTTGGCGAAATTTGCAACATTTAAGGGTTACCCGGCAGGGAAACTATATTATCGTGGATATTCAAGCCAATGCTTTCGTACATCATATGGTACGCAATATCGTCGGCAGTTTGCTCGAGGTGGGCTGCGCGAATCAGCCGCCGGAATGGATTGCCTGGTTACTGGCGCAAAAAGATCGGCGCTTGGCGGCGCCCACTGCCAAAGCCGGCGGATTATACCTGGTTAATGTGGAATATCCCGCCCGTTTTGCCTTACCACAAACGCCCATCGGGCCTTTATTCTTAGCGGAAAGGCTTGATTAACGGGAGAAGCCGTCAGTGGTGCTAATCAAACTTTTTCGCCCGGCCTTCCGTCTCACCCGAAGCGGGTAACCGACTTTTTCATCGGGAGCCAAGGGCAGAAAAAGGTATAAAAAAAGTGAATTTTGTGCTTATTTATGGTTAAATAAACGGAATTTTTTATAGATTGATAAAGGTTAAAAATGAGCTGGATTGATAGAATTTTTAGTAAGAACCCGATTTCAAGTTCGCATAAATCGAACGTTCCAGAAGGGGTATGGACCAAATGTACTTCCTGCGAACAGGTGCTTTATCGCGAAGAATTGAAACGCCATCTGGAAGTTTGCCCGAAATGCGGCCATCATATGCGTATTGATGCGCGTGAACGCTTATTGGCGCTATTGGATCAGGACAGCAGCCAAGAAATCGCGACCGAATTGGAACCTAAAGATATTTTAAAATTTAAGGATTTGAAGCGTTATAAAGATCGATTAAGCAGCGCACAAAAAGAAACTGGCGAAAAAGACGCATTGATAGTGCTTTCCGGCACCTTACAGGGAATGCAGATTGTCGCCGCCGCTTCAAACTTCAGCTTTATGGGCGGTTCAATGGGATCCGTAGTGGGAGCTAAATTTGTTCGCGCCGCCGAATATGCCATTGCTCATAATTGTCCTTTCGTCTGTTTTTCCGCCAGCGGCGGAGCGCGTATGCAGGAAGCGCTGATTTCTCTGATGCAAATGGCGAAAACCAGTGCAGTGCTGGCTAAAATGCGAGAAAAAGGTATTCCCTTTATTTCCGTGTTAACCGATCCTACCTTGGGCGGTGTTTCCGCCAGTTTTGCCATGTTGGGCGATATTAATATTGCGGAACCTAAAGCGCTGATCGGCTTTGCCGGCCCTCGCGTTATTGAACAGACAGTACGTGAAAAATTGCCGGAAGGTTTCCAGCGCGCAGAATTTCTGCTGGAAAAGGGTGCTATCGATATGATTGTTAAACGAGCGGATATGCGGGATACCTTGGCCGGTCTGTTAAGCAAATTAATGCACCGACCTTCGCCTTTTGTCGAAGCGGAACTGCTCGAAAGCGAAAAAAGCGAAAATGCAGATTAAGGCGGGGAGCAATCTTTCCTTATGAAACATCATTTAACCGCCGCTTCCTCATTGCAGGACTGGCTTTCCTATTTGGAAAACGCCCATTATAAAAGCATAGATATGGGACTGGAACGGGTAAAATCCGTTGCTCGGGCGCTGGATTTACTTGATCCGGCTCCCTTTGTGATTAGCGTCGGCGGAACTAACGGTAAAGGGACTACCTGCCGTTTACTCGAAACCCTTTTATTAAATGCCGGTTATCGGGTCGGTGTTTATTCCTCCCCGCATTTACTGCATTATAACGAGCGGGTGCGTATTCAGAATCAGGAATTGGCGGACGAAAAACATACGGCTTCTTTCGCCTTTATCGAAGCGAACAAAACCGCTTCTCTCAGTTATTTTGAATTCAGCACCTTATCCGCTCTGCATCTGTTCAAACAAGCACAGCTTGATGTGGTTATTCTGGAAGTAGGGCTAGGCGGTCGCCTGGACGCCACCAATATTGTAGATAATCATATTGCGGTGATTACCAGTATTGATATCGATCATACGGAATTTCTCGGCCACAGCCGCGAAGCCATAGGCTATGAAAAAGCCGGCATTTTCCGTCCCGCTAAAGTCGCCGTTATCGGCGAGCCGGATATTCCCGTCAGTATGCTTGAATATGCCGCTCACCTGAACTGCCGTTGTTATTGCCGCGGGCGGGACTGGGGGTTCGAATCTCAGTCAAATAGCTGGCATTGGTTCGGAAAAAATCTGCAACGGGAAAATCTTCCGCTCTGTGCCATTCCTCTGGCAAATGCGGCCACCGCTTTAGCCGTACTCGAACATTTGCCTTTTAATATTTCCCCCCGGGTTATTGAAGATTCCTTACGCCAAGTGCGGTTAACGGGACGCTTTCAACAAATAGAAGCGGAGCGATTAAGCGCATTATCCGCCGAACTGGGTCGCAACCCTAAGGATCTGGCGCGGATTATTGCGGATGTGGGGCATAATCCCCATGCGGCGCGCTATTTAAGTGAAAAGCTGAAGGCGCTTAAAGAAGCGACCTCCTCCGGCAGAATTATCGCGGTGTGCGGTATTTTAAAGGATAAGGATGCCGAGGGAATTATCAGTCCCTTATTAGCCCTTGTCGATTGCTGGTATTGTGTTAGTCTGACGGGGCCGCGCGGAAGAACGGGGGAAGAATTAAGTACCGTTTTACACCCCCTCGTCCACAAGCAGCCGCATAATATTGAAGTGAAAAGTAAGGATTCGGTACGGCAAGGCGTACTGGCTGCAATTGAGGAGGCGGATGAAAGGGATATTCTGATTATTTTTGGTTCTTTCTATACCGTGGCCGAATTTTTGCAGTTGCTGTAATATGCTCAAAGCAAGGAGGCGCCGATCCTTTAAGTTCCGGCGCCTCTTTTTTATGTTTTGTGTTTTATGCTTCGCTTAAATGCGCGACGTCGTTTAATTTTTCAACGTAAAAATCGCCTTGGGATTTATCTCGGTGCTGAATATAACGCACCATATTGATCGAAGTATTCAACATTGAAACGCTGTTACCTTCTTCACGATGGTTTTGCCAACTTGCCCCGCCGAATAATGCCATCAATAAACGTAGGGTATGGCCGTGAGATACAATCAAAATATTGCCTTGTTGATGAACTCGGATAATGTCGCGCATCGCCTGCATACTGCGTTGAGCCAATTTATCCCAGGTTTCGCCGCCGTTCGTCTGCGCCTTATAATCGAGCGGTGCATTCAGCATCTGCTGAAATTCTTCGAGTTCGCGTAACTGACTGATCCGTTGTCCTTCCCAACGACCGAAATAATGTTCGTTTAAGCCCTTATGTTGAAAGCGGGGGACATCTCTGTCGGCCAAAATATGTTCTGTCGTATCAATGGTACGCTGCAGACAACTGGAATAGGCCGCCGCAAAGGGTACCTGCGCCAAAGCTTTTCCGGTTAAACGCGCACCTCTGATTCCCGCTTCGGTAAGCGGCGAGTCGCCCCAGCCTTGCATCAGACCTTCTTCATTCCAGACCGTGCGTCCGTGGCGGATCAAATAAAAGGTTAATTCTTTTTTCATTCTATTTTCCTGTTTCCTGTTTTTTTTGTCGCTGATTTATAACAGCGGACTGAATAAAAAGAATAGCTTCTCGATAATTCGATAATAGAGAGGGCGGGTACTCCAGCTCCCATAGGTTAAACGCGAGGAGCTATTCATATAATTTTCATGCAGCAGGCTGATTTCACTGGCAAAGCTAATATCTTCCACCAACATGGTAACTTCGAAATTAAGCAGAAAACTGCGCATATCCATATTTACCGTACCCACTAAAACCAAACGGTTGTCGATAAGGATACTTTTGGTATGCAGCAAGCCCTGTTCAAAATGATAAATTTTCACCCCGGCGGCGAGTAAATCTTCAAAGAATGTGCGGCTGGCCCAATGAACCATGAGCGAGTCGTTTTTAGCTGGTACTATTAATGATACCTCGACGCCGCGTAGCGCCGCGATTCGCAATGCCTCCGCAATATTATGGCTGGGAACGAAATAAGGCGAAGTAATGGATATGCTTTTACGCGCCGAAAAAATTGCGGTGGCAAGGGACTGTTCCATTAAATCGTCGGGAAATCCCGGCCCGGTAGCCAAAATCTGTACCGCATGAGCATTGTGATTTTCAATTTCCAAGATCGGGCGACGGGGCAGTTCCAGGGTGCTTTTCTGCCCGGTTTCCATTTCCCAGTCCAATGCTTGCAAGCCGTTTAAAACCGCCGAAACCGGTCCGTTAATCCGAACCATAATATCGATCCATTCCCCCACATGGCGGTCTTGCTTAAAAAATTTCGGATCAACCATATTCATACTGCCGGTATAGGCGATACGGTTATCGATCACAATAATTTTTCGGTGTTGGCGCAAATCGATGCGGCGCAAAAATACTCGGAATAAATTTACATGCAGGGCTTCCGCAATATCTATGCCTTGTTGTTGCATATAAGGATAATTTTTGCCCTTAAAAAATGCGCGGCTTCCTACCGAATCGAGCAACAATCTGACTTTAACTCCCCGTCGTACCGCTCGAATCAGCGCCTTCATCACATCTTCTACCATGCCGCCGTCGAACCAAATATAAAAAATCATATTAACTGAATGCTTAGCGGCATCTATATCCGCAATAATACTTTGCATAATGGTCTGCGGATTATCCAGAATATGCAGTTCATTACCTTCCACACAGGGAATCCCCAAGCGTTTTTGGGTTAAATCAAACAAGGGTTCGGATAGGGGGGAAGGATGGCGGCTGATAATTTCACGGCATTGGCTGATTTTATCAAACCACTGCATATATTCGGCGGTTAGGGCTTTAAAGGCATTGGCCCGTCGTTTACCCAGATTAATTTCGCCGAAAATCAGGTAGGCCAGAATCCCCACCACAGGCACCAGATAAATCACCATCAGCCATGACAGCATAGTGGAGGAGGATTGTTTTTTTAAAAACTGGCGAATGGTAATGGAGACGATCAACGCCCACATTATCACCGGAACGAGATATGCTATAATTTGTTCAACAGTAATCATTACAAATAAACCGCAAGGGATTCCGAGAGTAAAAAGCTAATATGCAAACCGTCGAGATTATACACAAACATCAGGATTTTATCATCATTGACAAACCTTGCGGCATCAGCGTACATAAAGACGGGGAGGAGATGGGTTTTATCCAATCCCTCGCCGCGCAATTATCTCTCCCGCAACTGTGGCTGATACATCGGCTGGATAAAGTAACTTCCGGCTTGCTGATACTTGCGCTGAACCGGAATGCGGCGGCGGAGTTATCGGAACTGTTCGCCGCCCGCCGTATACAAAAAACCTACCTGGCCTTATCTGCCCATAAACCGAAAAAGAAGCAGGGCTTAATTATCGGTGATATGGAAAAAGCACGTCGCGGCGCCTGGAAACTATGTAAAACCAAAGACAATCCCGCCGTTACCCGCTTTTTTTCCTACAGTTGTGAACCGGGCTTACGCTTATTCGTACTGTATCCGCAAAGCGGTAAAACCCATCAGCTCCGGGTAGCGATGAAAAGCTTGGGCAGCCCCATTCTGGGGGACGCTTTATACGGCGATCATGAAAACAGCGACCGCACCTATTTGCATGCCTATGCCCTAAATTTTGAATATCGGGGACAGCACTTCGACATTCGCTGCCCGCCGAAGTGCGGTCATTTTTTTCAACGTTTTTCCGTACTTGAAGCCTTAGCGACGGCCCTTCCTCAGCAATAATGGTGAATTTCTCCCGGATCTTTTCGGTGGAAAGCCGATAGCGGTATATTTTCACAGCATTTTCACGCAATCTAACATTAATAGCGTGATTTTTTAACGGCTTAGTATTATGATTAATACAATTTTTTTAAATAAATAATAAGACTAATAGAGGACGGGTATGCAAAACCTAAAAGAGTTAACGGAGCAGGCACGTACGGCACTGGAAGAGCTACAGGATAAAGGACTGGAAGCCTTGGAAACATTTCGGGTCGAATATTTCGGTAAAAAAGGGCATTTTACCCGCTTGATGCAGGGGCTACGCGATGTAGCGGCAGAAGAGCGTCCGGCTATCGGCGCCAAAATTAACGAAGCGAAGCAATCCGTTTTAGACAGTCTGAACGAAAAAAAAGAACGCTTGGAACAGGCATTATTAAATGCCCAACTGGAAAAAGAGCGGATTGATGTCAGCCTGCCGGGACGCAAGGTAGAAACCGGCGGACTTCATCCCGTTACCCTCACCATTGAACGGGTTAGCAAATTCTTTTCCGAATTGGGCTTTTCCGTTGCCAGCGGTCCGGAAATCGAAAGCGATTATTATAATTTCGACGCCCTGAATATTCCTAAACATCACCCGGCCCGTGCCGATCACGATACCTTCTGGTTTAATCCGGAACTGCTGCTCAGAACCCAGACCTCCGGCGTTCAGATTCGCGCCATGCAGAAACAGCGTCCGCCAATTCGTATTATTGCACCGGGACGGGTTTATCGTAACGATTACGACCAAACGCATACCCCGATGTTTCATCAGATTGAATTGCTGTATGTAAATAAAGACGCCAACTTCACCGAGCTTAAAGGGCTATTGCACGATTTCTTACGCGCCTTTTTCGAAGAAGATTTACAGGTGCGTTTCCGTCCTTCTTACTTTCCGTTTACCGAACCTTCCGCCGAAGTGGATGTTATGGGGAAAAACGGCAAATGGCTGGAAGTATTAGGTTGCGGTATGGTGCATCCTAATGTTTTACGTAACGTCGGTATCGATCCGAACGAATATTCCGGCTTTGCCGTGGGCATGGGAGTAGAGCGCCTGACAATGTTACGTTATAACGTAACCGATTTACGTTCGTTCTTTGAAAACGATCTGCGCTTCTTAAAACAATTTAAATAATTCAAAGTGAGAGATAAGTAATGAAATTCAGTGAACAATGGGTGCGCCAGTGGGTAAATCCCGCAATTAATACGGAACAGCTATGTGATCAAATCACTATGCTCGGACTAGAAGTGGACGGTTGCGAAGCCGTTGCGGGAGATTTTCACGGCGTGGTGGTCGGCGAAGTGGTGGAATGCGCACAGCATCCCGATGCGGATAAACTGCGGGTAACCAAAGTTAACGTCGGCGGCGAACGCTTACTCGATATTGTCTGCGGCGCGCCGAACTGCCGCCAGGGTTTAAAGGTCGCCTGCGCAACGGAAGGGGCGGAATTACCCGGCGATTTTAAAATTAAGAAAACCAAATTGCGCGGTCAACCATCGGAAGGTATGCTTTGCTCTTATAGTGAACTCGGTATTTCCGAAGATCACAGCGGTATTATCGAATTGCCTTCAGATGCGCCGATTGGAAAGGATTTACGCGAATATCTGCAATTAAACGATCAGGCCATTGAAATCAGTTTAACCCCGAACCGTGCCGATTGCTTAAGCATTGCCGGTATCGCCCGCGAAGTGGCGGTAGTGAACCGCTTAAATGCCGATGAACCTCAAATCGCCACCGTGATACCGACCCATTCCGATCAAATTGCCATTGAGGTAGAGGCGAAAGAGGCTTGTCCCCGCTATTTGCTGCGTTCGGTGAAAAACGTAGATATCAGTGCGCCGACACCGCTCTGGATGAAAGAAAAATTGCGCCGCTGCGGCATTCGTTCCATAGATCCTATAGTGGATATTACCAACTATGTATTGTTGGAATTGGGCCAACCGATGCACGCCTTTGATGCGGACAAAGTCAGCCAGCCGGTACAGGTACGTATGGCAAGAGAAGGGGAAGAGTTGGTGCTGCTGGACGGCAATAAAGCCAAATTACAGAGCAATACTTTACTTATCGCCGATCAACAGGGACCTTTGGCAATAGCCGGAATTTTCGGCGGACAGGCCAGCGGAGTTAATGCCGGAACTAAAAATATTATTCTTGAATCCGCCTTTTTCGCACCCCTGGCAATTGCCGGACGGGCAAGACAATACGGTTTGCATACCGATGCTTCCCATCGCTTTGAACGCGGTGTCGATTTTGATTTACAGCAGCGCGCCATGGAACGCGCTACCGCACTGGTATTGGAAATCTGCGGCGGCGAACCCGGTGAAATCTGTGAAGCGGTAAGCCCGGAATTTCTCCCCGAATTAAAACAGGTTCAATTGCGCCGTAGCAAGCTGGATAAGTTGCTGGGTCATCATATTGAAACCGAAACCGTTACCGATATTTTCCGTCGCTTAGGTTTTAGCGTACAGTATCAAGATGATCTCTGGACGGTAACTTCCGTCAGCTGGCGTTTCGATATTGAGATGGAAGAGGATTTAATCGAAGAAGTCGCGCGTATATACGGCTATAACAGCATTCCTAACCATGCACCTTTGGCGCATTTAACCATGCGCGAGCATCGCGAATCGGATCTGGATTTGTCCAGATTGAAAATCGCCCTGGTAGGCAATGATTTCCATGAAGCCATCACTTATAGCTTCGTCGATCCGAAAATCCAACAGCTGTTGCATCCGGAACAGCAGGCATGGATTTTACCGAATCCGATTTCCAGTGAAATGTCGGCAATGCGCGTATCCCTTTTAAGCGGTTTATTAAATGCCGTGGTATATAACCAGAATCGTCAACAAAGCCGAGTACGCCTGTTTGAAACGGGGCTGCGTTTTATTCCCGATAGCGCAGCGGAATTCGGTATCCGTCAGGAATTTGTATTCTCTGCGGTTATGACGGGAGCGCGTTTAAACGAACATTGGAGCGGAAAAGCGGAAAATGCCGATTTCTTTGATCTGAAAGGCTATCTGGAGAATTTATTATCCTTAACCAGTACTGGCAATCAGGTCAAATTTGTTGCAAAATCATATGCAGCGTTCCATCCGGGGCAATCTGCCGCAATTATGCTGAACGATGAAGAAATCGGCTTTATCGGCCAAATTCATCCGAATATCGCTCAGAAAATTGGTTTAAACGGCAAAGCTTTTGCTTGTGAAATTTTAGTTGAGAAAATTTCTCAGCGAAATGTGGCGCAAGCAAAAGAAATTTCTAAATTCCCGGCCAATCGCCGTGATTTAGCCTTGGTTGTTGCCGAAAGTATTCCGGCCGGCAGTATTATTGACTGCTGCCGTGAAGTTGCGGGTGAGAGTCTGGTGCAAGTCAATCTGTTTGATCTGTATCAGGGGCAGGGAGTGCCTGAGGGCTATAAAAGCTTAGCCGTCAGCTTGATTATTCAGGATAGAGAAAAAACCCTTGAGGAAGATGATATCAATAACGTTATATCTACCGTTTTAACCGAGTTAAAACAACGTTTTAATGCTTACTTGAGAGATTAAACTATGACATTGACCAAAGTAGAACTCGCCGATAATCTCATCGAAAAACACGGTCTGACGAAAGCCGAGTCAAAAACGCTGGTTGAAAACTTCTTTGAAGAAATCCGTCTTGCACTGGAAAAAGGAGAAGAGGTCAAGCTGTCCGGCTTCGGCAATTTCGAGCTGCGGGAAAAGGCTTCACGTCCCGGACGCAACCCGAAAACCGGTGAAAGCGTGCCTGTTTCCGCCCGTCGCGTAGTGGTATTTAAGCCGGGGCAGAAGTTACGCGCCAGAGTGGAAAAAACCAAACCTAAAAGTTAAACGACAAAGCATAGGCGAACAACTATCCCCGGCGGGTAGTTGTTCTTTTTTTACAGGATTATTTCTTATGCCAATGTCTTGCAAAAAATTACGCACCGCTTTTTTATGCGCTGTCGTAACCCTTGTATTGGCTGCCTGTTCTAGCGGCAAACGCAGCGGGATCAACTATCAGGGGCAACTGGGCGATCCTATTATGGTTATCGCCTTACTCAGCGAGCAACAGTACGAATGGGCGGGAACGCCTTATGTTTTAGGCGGGCAAAGCCGTCGCGGCGTAGATTGTTCCGGTTTTGTTCAGACCACCTTTATGCACCGCTTTAACGTAGCGCTGCCGCGTATGACTAAAGACCAGGCTAAAGCCGGAGTCTATATCGAAAAAGAAGATATCCAAACCGGCGATTTGGTTTTTTTCAAAACCGGAGCCGGCCCGAACGGCTACCATGTGGGGATCTATGTAAAAGAAGATAAATTTCTGCATGCTTCGACCAAAGGCGGGGTCATTTACTCTTCGCTGCAAAGCCCTTACTGGCGGAAAACCTACTGGCAAGCAAGAAGAATCTAATGATTGAAATGTGAAAAACTTAAAGTTTTTTCCCATCAGGCAAGTCTGTCCATGGGCTAGATAAAAAACGGCCGAAAACCGACCGCTCTTTTTACCTCTTGCAGGAAATCAACCCACTTCTTTAATGCGAATCAGCCCCTCATCACCAAATAGGGCGCTGTTTTCTTCATCTGCCGGCAATTGGCTTTGAGTCGGCAGAATTTCCTTATCAAAGGCGATATCACCTTCCACACCTTCCGGTAACTGGCCGCGTCGAATATTTTTAAAATCGAACAGACGACCGTCGCATAAATGCGAAGGGACGATATTTTGCATGGCGCTGAACATGGTTTCAATTCGTCCCGGGTACTGGCGATCCCATTTTTGCAGCATTTCTTTTACCACCTGGCGCTGCAGGTTCGGTTGAGAACCGCACAGGTTACAAGGAATAATCGGGAAACCTTTAGCGGCGGAGTATTTTGCAATATCCTTTTCTCGGCAATAGGCCAGCGGACGGATCAGGATTTGTTTGCCGTCATCACTCATCAGCTTCGGCGGCATACTCTTTAATTTACCCCCGTAAAACATATTCAGAAACAGGGTTTCCAGCATATCGTCCCGATGATGCCCCAGAGCAATTTTGCTGGCGCCCAGTTCCGTCGCCGTGCGGTAGAGTATTCCCCGTCGTAAACGGGAACAAAGAGAGCAGGTGGTTTTTCCTTCCGGAATTTTTTCTTTTACGATACCGTAAGTATTCTCTTCCACAATTCGGTATTCAACGCCGATACGCTGCAGATATTCAGGCAAAATATGCGCCGGAAATCCCGGTTGTTTCTGGTCGAGGTTAACCGCCACAATATCAAAATGAATAGGCGCGTTTAAGCGCAGATTCAGTAAAATATCCAGCAGGGTATAGCTGTCTTTTCCGCCGGAAAGGCAGACCATCACTTTATCGCCTTCTTCAATCATATTAAAATCGGCGATTGCGTTACCAACGTTACGACGTAACTTTTTTTGCAGTTTATTCAGGTTATAGCTCTGTCTTTTTTCGTCTTTACCGGCTAAATGGGTTGCTTCAGTCATAATGTCCGTTTTCAGTGATAAAATAAAATCAGCGTATAGTAAGACTTTATAAGAAAATTTCAAATAAAAAATCACAAGGGCGGAAAAGTGCGGTCCTTTTTGCGCCAAATTTTTAACAAAGCTACAGAATCCGTTAACGGAGTAGCGAAGCCTATAATTTCAAGCTGTAAGCGACTGAAAAATACTGTATAATCGGCACAATTTTATTTATTTTTTATCAGGTTGCGAGATTCCCTTAAATGCTTGAAACATCACAAACCTTGCCCGAATTGGTTAACTGGGCGAGAGAACGCGAGTTTTCGCTGAATTTGTCAACGGAACGTCTTGCCTTTCTACTGGCCATAGCCATTTATAATAACGAACGATTCGACGGCGAAATGATTGAAGCCGATCTGGTGGATATTTTCCGTCATGTATCCAATCAATTCGAACAGGCGGAAGAAACCGTCGCTACTCGTGCTAATAATGCGATTAACGAACTGGTCAGACAGCGTTTTCTTAACCGTTTCAGCAGCGAGTTTACCGAGGGGCTGGCAATCTATCGGCTGACCCCGCTCGGCGTAGGCGTTTCCGATTATTATATCCGTCAACGGGAATTTTCCGCTCTGCGCTTATCCGTTCAGCTTGCGATTGTCGCCGATGAAATTCAACGAGCCTCGGAAGCCGCCGAAGAGGGCGGAGATGAATATTTCTGGCGCCGTAACGTATTTGCGCCGCTAAAATATTCAGTGGCGGAAATTTTTGACAGCATTGACTTATCCCAACGTGTAATGGATGAAAACCAGCACAGCATTAAAGAAGAAATCGCCGAATTGCTGAGTAAAGACTGGCAGGCGGCTATTGCCAGCTGTGAAAAACTGTTGGATGAAACCTCCGGCAACCTGCGTGAACTACAGGACACCCTAAATGCCGCCGGCGATAAATTACAGGCTCAGCTATTGCGTATTCAGGATTGTGTGATCGGACATCAGGAATTGTATTTTATCGATCAGCTGATTACCGATTTGCAGGCGAAACTCGACCGTATTATCAGCTGGGGACAGCAAGCCATCGATCTTTGGATCGGCTATGACCGCCATGTGCATAAGTTTATCCGTACCGCTATCGATATGGATAAAAATCGCGTATTTTCCCAGCGTTTGCGTAATTCCATTCATAATTATTTTGATGCGCCCTGGTTTTTATGGACGGCACAGGCTCAACGTCTGGCGGATTTGCGCGACGAAGAAGCGGTGCTGCGCGATGAAGACGCACTGGGCGAGCTGCCGCAGGCGTTGGAATACGAACAGCTTTCCGACCTGCATGATCAAGTGGTGGAACAAATGCAGAGCCTGCTGATTCAATACCGTGAAACTAACCGTCCAATCGATTTAAGTGCGGTACTCAGAGCGCAACTGGCGGAATATCCGGCGGCAAGACATTTCGATGTGGCGCGGATTATTGTTGATCAGGCGGTGCGCCTTGGTATGGCCAGCGAAGATTTATCCGGAAATTATGCCGAATGGCGCGAAATAAACTCACAGGGCGCGGAAGTGCAGGCCCATGTAATTGATGAATACAAATAAAAAGAGAAACCATAATGACAGACAATCTTCAGGATCTTATTCCGCTCAAACTGGCGACGGCTATTGCCAATCCCTTATTCCCGGCGGTAGACAGTCAGTTGCGTGCCGGCAGACATATCGGTCAGGAATATTTGGATAATTACAGTTTTTTGGCGGATTTTCAGCACGAACTGGATAGCTTTTACCGACGCTATAATGTGGAACTGATCCGCGCCCCGGAAGGCTTTTTCTATTTGCGCCCGAAAGCCACCACATTAATCGCCCGTTCCGTGTTAAGCGAATTGGAAATGCTGGTGGGTAAGGTTCTTTGTTATTTGTATTTAAGCCCGGAGCGTCTGGCTCAACAGGGGATTTTCAGCGCTCAGGAGGTTTATGACGAACTGCTTAATCTGGCCGATGAAAGCAAATTGTTGAAAGCCATAAACCCTCGTTCCTCCGGTTCCGATTTGGATAAGCAAAAACTGGCGGAAAAGGTGCGTGCCGCTATCGGACGTCTGCGCCGTCTGGGTATGTTGCATACGGTGGGAGAACAGAACAGCGGAAAATTCACGATTTCCGAATCGGTGTTTCGCTTCGGGGCGGAAGTGCGTTCCGGCGAAGAACCGTTGGAAGCCCAATTACGTCTGATTCGGGACGGTGAGGCCGCAACGCCGCAATCTTTACAGTTGGCGAAAGAAGGTGCGGTGAAAAATGACGAAGAAACAGAAGACGAAGAAATTCAAGAGCAAGAAGAAGCAGGAGAGGAAGAATAATGTCTGAAGCGTTAGAACTGGAAAATGAAGTTTTAGAGCAGGATAAGGCGGAAAGCGCCTCTCAGCTAAACTCAAATACATCGGTTGCAAACAAGGTGCCGCGAGGCAAGTTTCGTTCTCTGACTCTGATTAACTGGAACGGCTTTTTTGCCCGTACCTTTGATTTGGACGAACTGGTTACCACCCTTTCCGGTGGGAACGGGGCGGGGAAATCCACCACTATGGCCGGTTTTGTTACCGCACTGATCCCCGATCTGACCCTATTGCATTTCCGTAATACCACCGAGGCCGGCGCCACCAGCGGTTCCCGTGATAAGGGTTTGCACGGTAAACTGCGCCCGGGCGTATGCTATGCGGTGCTGGATACGATAAACTCCCGTCATCAGCGCGTTCTGGTCGGGGCAAGATTGCAGCAGGTCGCGGGACGGGATAAAAAAGTCGATATCAAAACCTTCTCGCTCCAAGGTATCGAATTATCACTAAATCCCACCTCACTTCTCACTGAAAGCGTAAACGAACGTCAGGCCCGCGTGCTGAATCTGCCGGAGTTGAAAGATAAAATCGAAGGTCTGGGCGGACAATTTAAACAATATCATTCCATTACCGATTATCACGGAATGATGTTTGACCTCGGTATTATTCCGCGCCGTTTACGTTCCGCCTCCGATCGCAGCAAGTTTTATAAATTAATCGAAGCCTCTCTGTACGGCGGAATTTCCAGTGCGATTACCAAATCCCTACGCGATTATTTGCTACCGGAGAATCTGGGGGTACGTAAAGCCTTTCAGGATATGGAAAGTGCGCTGCGGGAAAACCGCATGACCCTTGAAGCCATCAAAATGACTCAGGCGGATCGCGATTTATTCAAGCATTTAATTACCGAAACCACCAACTATGTGGCCTCAGATTATATGCGCAACGCCAACGAACGCCAGGGTAACGTTAAAAACGCTCTTGATTACCGGAAAGAATGGTATGCGGCCAAATCGGAGCGGGATTTATCCCAGCATAAATTAATCGACTTAAGCCGTGAGGCCGCGGAGCTGGGCGAAAGCGAAAAAGTCCTCGAAGTGGATCACCAGAGCGCTTCCGATCATTTAAATCTGGTCATGAACGCATTACGCCATCAGGAAAAAATCGAGCGTTACCAAGAAGATGTAAACGAGCTTGCGGAAAAACTGGAAGAACAGAAAATCGTTGTAGAAAGCGCAAACGAGCAGCTGGAAGAAAGCCAAGGACGCGTTGAAGAAACGGAAAACGAACTGGATCAAATTCGTACCCAACTGGCGGATTACCAGCAGGCGCTGGATGCGCAACAAACCCGGGTATTACAGTATCAGCAGGCGTTACAGGCGTTGGAAAAAGCCAAAGCGCTGTGCGGTCTGCCGGAGCTGTCGGTGAAAAACATGGAAGAATATCATCAGGAATTCAGCGCACAGGCGGATACTCTCACCGAACGAGTGCTCGAACTGGAACAGAAAATGTCCGTATCGGAAGCGGCTAAAACCCAATTCGATAAAGCCTATCAGCTGGTTTGTAAAATTGCCGGCGAAGTACCGCGTGCCGCCGCCTGGGAAAGCGCCAAAGAATTATTGCGCGATTATCCGCAACAAAAAGTTCAGGCCATGCAGACGCCGCAACTGCGGGCAAAACTGCATGAGCTGGAACAACGCCAACAGCAACGTCAAAGTGCGGTGGTTTTATTAAAAGATTTTAATCAGCGTGCAGGGCTGAATTTGGATAACGCCGAAGCGCTGGAAGACTATTATGCACAACAAGAGGCTCTGATCGAAGATCTCAATGCGGAGCTGTCGGATCAGTTGGAACAGCGTTCCGCCCTGCGTCAGCAACAGGAACAGCTGAATAGCCTTTACCAAGAAAATGCCGCCAATGCGCCGGCTTGGCTAACCGCCCGCGCCGCCCTGGAACGCCTGCAGGAACAAAGCGGAGAAGTCTTTGAGGATAGTCAGGACGTGATGAACTTTATGCAGCTGCAGCTGGAAAAAGAGCGTGAATATACGATTCTGCGCGATCAGGCGGAGCAGCGCCGCAGCCGGCTGGACGAACAAATTTCCCGTTTAAGTCAGCCGGACGGTTCGGAAGATGCGCGTTTAAACGTACTGGCGGAACGTTTCGGCGGGGTATTATTATCGGAACTGTATGATGATGTGCCGATTGAAGATGCGCCTTATTTCTCCGCCTTATACGGCCCGGCACGCCATGCCATTGTTGTACGCGATTTAAATCAGGTGCGCGAACAACTGGAACAGCTGGAAGACTGCCCGGAGGATTTATATCTAATCGAAGGGGATCCCGCCGCCTTTGACGACAACGTATTATCCGCTCAAGAATTGTCGCAGGGGGTAGTGGTTCAGGTTTCCGAACGCGAATTGCGTTATTCCAAATTCCCGGAAATCCCACTGTTCGGACGGGCCGCCAGAGAGAAACATTTGGAAAAATTACAGCTCGAACGGGACGAAGTGGCGGAGGAATACGCCCAGCGCGCCTTTGACGTACAAAAATGTCAGCGCCTGCATCAGCAACTCAGCCAATTTGTCGGTTTACATCTGGCCCTGGCATTCCGGCCGAATCCGGAAGAAACCATGCAGCAGTTAAACCGCCGTCGCAATGAAATCGGTCGCGAACTGGACAGATTCAATACCGATCAGCAGCAGGTTCGGATAAAACTGGACAATGCCAAAGAACAGATGCAGCTGCTGAACAAACTGATTCCGCAACTCAACCTAATCGCCGATGAAAGCCTGCCGGATCGTATCGACGAATGCCGTGAACAACTGGATTTAGCCGAGCAGGACGAATTATTTATCGCCAGACACGGTGCCGCCTTGGCACAGCTGGAGCCGATAGCCAATACTTTACAAAGCGATCCGGAAAACTATCAGCGCTTAAAACAGGATTTAGCCCAGGCGGCGGAAGCTCAGCGTTTGTTGCAGCAAAAATGCTTCGCCTTGGCCGATGCGGTACAGCGTAAAGCCCATTTCGGTTATGCCCATGAAAATGTGCAAACCGAAACCGGCGAACTGAACGAACAGTTGCGCCAGCGTTTGGAACAGGTTCAGGGGATAAGAGAGCAGCAACGCGAGCAGTTGCGCCAGAAACAGGCGCAATTCGCCCAATATAATCAGCTCTATATTCAGCTGCAAAGCGCCTTCGAAAGTAAAAATCAGATGCTGAAAGAATTGCTGCAGGAAGTCAGCGAATTGGGCGTACGTGCCGACAGCGGGGCGGAGGAGCGAGCGCGTATGCGTAAAGACGACCTCTATCAGCAACTATCGACCACCCGTCAGCGTCGCAGCTATATTGAAAAACAGCTGACCCTGATCGAAAGCGAAGGGGAAAATCTGAACCGCCGTATCCGTAAAGCGGAGCGCGATTACAAAACCCAGCGTGAAATCGTGGTCGCCGCCAAGGTCAGCTGGTGTACGGTGCTCCGTTTATCCCGCAACAGCGATGTGGAAAAACGTCTGAATCGACGTGAATTGGCTTATGTCAGCGCAGAGGACTTACGTTCCATGTCGGATAAAGCATTGGGTGCGTTACGCACTGCGGTGGCCGATAATGAATATTTGCGCGACGCCTTACGCCTGTCGGAAGATAGCCGCAAACCGGAAAACAAGGTTAAATTCTTTATTGCCGTATATCAGCATCTACGCGAACGAATCCGGCAGGATATTATTAAAACCGATGATCCGATCGATGCCATTGAACAAATGGAAATTGAATTATCCCGTCTGACCGAAGAATTGACCGGGCGCGAACATAAGCTTGCCATCAGTTCGGAAAGCGTTGCCAATATTATGCGTAAAACCATTCAGCGCGAACAAAACCGTATTCGTATGCTGAACCAGGGCTTGCAGAATATTTCCTTCGGTCAGGTTAAATCCGTGCGCCTGGTGGTAAATATCCGCGATACCCATGCCATGTTGCTGGACGCCCTGTCCGGCCATCAGGAAGAATATCAGGATTTATTCAGCGATAACCGCATCACCTTCTCGGAAGCCATTGCCAAACTTTATCAGCGCTTAAATCCGCATATTGATATGGGGCAGCGTACGGCGCAAACCATCGGGGAAGAATTACTGGATTACCGTAATTATCTTGATTTGGAAGTGGAAGTTTATCGCGGCGCCGACGGCTGGTTGCGCGCAGAGAGCGGTGCGCTGTCCACCGGTGAGGCCATAGGTACGGGTATGTCAATCCTACTGATGGTGGTACAAAGCTGGGAAGAAGAAAGCCGTCGTATCCGCGGTAAGGATATTATTCCTTGTCGCCTGTTATTCCTGGATGAAGCGGCGCGATTGGACGCCAAATCCATTTCCACCCTGTTCGAACTGTGCGAACGACTGGATATGCAGCTGCTGATCGCCGCACCGGAAAACATCAGCCCGGAAAAAGGTACCACCTACAAACTGGTACGTAAAATTTCCGGCAATCAGGAACAGGTACATGTGGTCGGTTTACGCGGTTTCGGCACAACGGAGCAGTAATTGCACGACTAAGGAAGCAGCATAAAAAAGTGCGGTGAAAAGTTATCAAATTTTCACCGCACTTTTTAATGGAATACAAAATGGCTTTTTCAATCTAGCTTTATTAATTGAAAATCTATTTTCTCCAAATTTTTTTGCACTACATTTAGCGATACAGGAGAAATATCAACACCAATCCACTGTCTACCCAGTTTTTCCGCCATTTTCAATGTTGAACCACTACCGGCAAAGCAATCTAGAACAATAGAATCCTGATTTGATGACTGAGCGATGATCATTTCCAACATCTGTAAATTTTTCTCAGTCGGATATATAGGGTAGGCGGGATCTTTAAAAGTCCATACATCTTGGATTTTCTTACCTTTGTGTTCATCAGCAAATTTTTTAATGCGCGGAACCCCATTTTTCGACCATTCAATAAGATTTTTTGCATCCAGCTCATCAAGCTCTTTAGGCGACACTCGCCAATGTCTGCCTTTGGGAGGCAGCATCCCTTTCCATTCTCTGCCTGTATCGCCATTTACCGTTTCACCCGGTGCATGAACCGGTACCGTATTATATCTCCTGCCAGCACCATCCACTTTGTTGAACATTCGAATTTTGTCATCTTCAGATAGGGGTTCAGTAACATTGTTGAATATGTTTTTTTTATGATTTTTGGCGTAGAAAAGTACAATATCTTTTTCATTACCATAAGCTCTACGACTAAAATTTTTAGGATTGGATTTTATCCGAGATATGTCATTAATAAAATTATCTGCGCCAAACACTTCATCAAGTATCAATTTTAAGTAATGTCCCATTTTGCTATCTATATGCACATATAAGGAACCTATATCCGACAGCAATTCTCGAATAAGGAACAATCGCTCGCGCATAAATTCCAAATAATTGGAAAGCGTAAAATTATCATTGTATGCGATTAATGTATTCGAACTTTTTGTACGGCTTATAGTACTGCTTCTTTCCCCCTCGGACACTGTAAAAACTTGATTGGTATTATATGGAGGATCAATATAAATCAGGTCGATAGAACCTTTTAAACCTTGTGCAAGTAATACGGAAAGCGCCTTAAAGTTATCTCCGAAAAAAAATAAATTACGTTCTTTTTCAATCTTATAAGCATCCGGGGAACATTTAGAAAGTTCTAAAATTTCCTCTACGCTTTTTTTACCTTGATATATCAATTCCATAATTTACAAATGATATAAATAATCTCTTAACAAAACTGATGAAATAACAATTTCATTATCATCAAAAGAACGCAATTCTTTCATCATCTTATGATTCCCTTTTATATAAAGAACGCCATCAAGAATGGAAATAATTTTTACATTTTTATCCGTCTTCTTAAGTGCTGATTTCATCGTCGAAATAGCATCGTTAAATTGTGCATTTTGATGTCCACCAAAGTCGGTCAAGAACTTTGTTTCAGCCAAAATATAGGTATGGTTAAATTTAGCAATAAAATCTAACCCTTTTTCGTGGTCATATCCTAAATACTGCCCCGCATATTTTTTCATTGCATCATCAGAGCTATTAAAAATGATATTCCCATCTCTTTTTAAGAAGCGTTCAAAATCATTAGTGACCTCAGCCCCCAAGGCTCCCGTATTAATCCAACGCTTGAATAGGGGGCCTATCTGTCGATTGGTTTCTTTAGGCGCTGTGGCTTTATCAATTATTTCATCAAATCCCATATCTACTAATATTCCGAAAATACGGTCTACAGTATTCGGGTTTCGATCTATAGCGGATTTGTCTTTTTTTAAATAGGCGATATAGCTATCTTTAATGGGGAATACTTCCTGTTCCAGGAGCGTCAAAAGTAAATTTTTCTTATCTTTATTTTCAAGAAAAATTCTTATTTTATTTTTGGTTGTTTGATCTATTTCACGTCTTAAATTTACTGACATCGGATAAACTTTATAGAGTAGATCCAGGTAGTTTTGTTGGCTTGCCAGTTCAATGCTTTTTATTGTCCATATATTCATATGTTCCCCGAATAATCACTCTTAAAATTTATTGTTATTATATTATCGGCTCAGGTTATTGAAAAATCCCTGGATTTATTAATCGAAAATATTCATTTAATAGGGTAGCTTGATAAAGTCGATATATAAATCAGTCTTTTGTAACCACCTGTGGAATCAACTTTTCCAGATTTTTCAGTTTGCCGTAAACCTCTTCGTTCAAACCGTGCTTTTTGCCGATGCTATCCGTATCGTTGAGGGTAACGAATACTTCACCTTTTTGGTCTTCCCATACTAGGGCTTTAACCGGTAAATCGATGGCCAGGGTAGGCGCAGCCAGCATCATCGGCGTACCGGCTTTCGGGTTGCCGAAAATTACCACGGAGGCAAAGGGCATACTGAGTCCGGCTTCTTTTGCGGCGGCCTGATGGTCAATGACGGTAAATAATTTTAATCCGTTTTTTTCCACCGCCTGTTTAATTTTATCCAAGGTCTGGGCCGAATCGTATCCGCTTTTTACGGTTTTAAGGGGTGCCGTTTCAGCCTGGGCCAACAGGGGAGCGCTAATCAGCGGCAGGGTTAACAAGAGGGTTTTAAATACTTTCATTGCAATCTCCATTTGTAGTGAAAAACGTTCTCATTCTAGCGGATTATAAAAATTAAACAAGAAGGGGATTCGAGCCGGGTTCAGCCCGGAAAAAAACAATGTTATAATTGGCGTCCCCTTTTGTTTATCGGATGATTATGCTTAACCTTATTCTTGCCGTACTCTGCAGTGTGGCCGTATCCGTTTTATTGAAGATCGCCCGGCGGAGAAATATTGTTATCCGTCAGGCCATTGCTTTTAACTATATCCTCGCTTCGGCATTATCCTATTATGTGCTGACTCCGGATTTCAAAGGCCTCGGCTTTACCGAATTTGTTCTGCAAAGCGAACAGGCTTTTATCTTTCTCGCCTTGGGCATTTTATTACCCAGCGTATTTATGATTATGTCGAAAGCCGTAGAGTACGCAGGTATTGTACGCGCCGACGCGGCACAACGCCTGTCCTTATTTTTACCCATTATCGCCGCCTTCGTTATTTTTGGCGAAACCCTGAGCAGTGGGAAACTTATCGGCATTATTCTGGCCTTTGTCGCCTTATGCTGCCTATTGTATAAAGCGGCGGACAAACAGCTGCAAAAGGGCGGTATCGCACTGGCTTTTGTCTGGCTGGGTTACGGCGTTATCGATATTCTGTTCAAACAGGTAGCCAAAAGCGGCGCGGCATTTCCGGCCACTTTATTTATCGCTTTTATCCTTTCCGCTTGTGTAATGTTCGGCTATTTGTTGTTTAAACGCGAAATCTGGACGGTTCCCGGTTTTATCGGCGGAATTATTTTAGGCGGCTTAAACTTTATGAATATCTTATTCTATATTAAAGCCCATCAAAGCCTGAGTGCGAATCCGAGCCTGGTCTTTGCCGGCATGAATATCGGGGTGATCTGCTTAGGCAGTATCACCGGCGCCCTTGTCTTTAAAGAAAAAATCAGTAGGGTCAATTTGGCGGGAATTTTATTGGGAATCGCCGCAATTTTGGTTCTTTTTTACTTTAATCAGCTTTTCGGATAAGAGATATGCAGCAGGATTTTAGTTTTTTTATTTACGATTATGAAAGCTTCGGGGTTAATCCCGCCTCCGATCGGCCGGCTCAATTTGCCGGAGTGCGCACCGATGAAAATTTTAATATTATCGGTGAGCCGGTAATTTTATATTGTAAACAAACCTCCGATTATCTGCCTGCGCCGGAAGCCGTGCTGGTAACAGGCATTACACCGCAGCAATGCAATGAGCGGGGGATTAGCGAACCGGAATTTGCCGAAGCTATCCGTCAGGAATTCAGCCGGCCGAATACCTGTGTAATGGGCTATAACAATATTCGCTATGACGATGAAATGACGCGCTATACCTTCTATCGTAATTTTATTGACCCTTATGAATACAGTTGGAAAAACGGTAATTCCCGGTGGGATTTATTGGATTTGGTGCGTGCTTGCTATGCCTTACGTCCGGAAGGTATCCAATGGGCTTTCGATGAAGAGGGTATGCCGTCCTTTAAACTGGAAAAACTGACCCGAGCCAACGGTATTGAACATAGTAATGCCCATGATGCTATGGCGGATGTTTACGCCACCATTGAAATGGCAAAATTGATTAAACAAAAGCAGCCGAAATTATTTCAGTTCTTTTTTGATATGCGCGGTAAAAAAGAAGTGGAGAAAATGGTCGATACGGCAAATATGACGCCCTTGGTGCATGTGTCCGGTATGTTGGGCAATCAGCGTGGTAATACGACCTGGATAGCGCCTTTAGCCTGGCATCCGAGTAATCAGAATGCGGTTATTGTTTGCGACTTATCCGCCGATATTGATGATTTATTAAGCAAAGATGCGCTCGAATTAAGAGAAAATTTATATACCAAGAAAGCGGAATTGGAGCGGCAGGGGGTATTATCGGTTCCACTAAAACTTGTGCATATCAATAAATGTCCGATTATCGCCCCGGCAAAAACCTTGCTGCCGGAAAATGCGGCGCGACTTGGCATCAACAGGGAATATTGTCTGCAAAATCTGCAAAGATTAAAAAAATCACTGGATATTCGCGAAAAAGTCTGTGAGATTTTTTCCGATGACCGATCATTTGAACCCTCAGATAATGTAGAAACCGAACTTTATAACGGATTTTTTAGTTATGCGGATAAAAATAATATGGCGATTCTGCGTAGCTTAGCGCCGGAAAAACTGGCCGACAGCGGCTTGAGCTTTGAAGATAAGCGCATTCCGGAGTTGTTATTTCATTATCGCGCCAGACATTTTTATAAAACCTTAACCCGAGCCGAACAGATCAAATGGCAAAAATACTGCCGCAATAAATTGGAAAAAAGTGCGGTGGTTTTTAGTGAAAGTTTACAAAATTTAGCCCGGCTGCATGAAAATAATCCGCGTAATATGCAGTTACTGCAACAATTGTATGAATACGGAAGCAAGCTGCTAAATCAATATTAATTATTTTCGGATAACCTCCGCCTTTAATTTCAGATTATCCTAGGCGTAAAATAAGACCCATCCTCTTAAATTGCGGGCTATTTTTCGCCTAGCGTTGTCATTATTTCCATAAATAATTTATCGGAAGAAGGTACCGATAATTAAAGAGCAACTTTTAATATTTCATTTCTTATTGAGTTACATCGTAACAATATTAAATTCAACAGCGCATTTGCATACTTTAATTTTTCCGCAAAAATCCCGTCTTATATTTATTCATAACATCCCATAGCACAAATTATCGATTCGAATTCCCATCGCAATTTGAGAGAGAGAAGCGGCTTATTTTATAGCCCTAAAAAAGTTACGCTTGCGCATATCTTATTTAACATAATATACATTATGCGAAATAAGTTATAAGGTAAGGAAACACTACGGGTTAAGTAAATCACAGAGTTATGCACAGGTGTGAAATACCGTTTAAGCAATACAAATTATACAGTTACATCATATTGGTCGGGTTAAAATGCCGTATTGTTCAAGTTGAAAAAATAAAAAAGGCTCGAACAAAATTTGTACTCTAGGATTTTTTTATCCGTTTGAGTTAAATTCGCCCCATGGGATTTTTTGCTTTAGTTAATCCCCAATTCGGTTAACCCCCTTTAAATAAGCCCTGATTATTTTTTACTTTCCGTTACGGTTGTAAATCGTTCTCATATTATTGATTTTAATAAGAATGGTTTTTATTAAAAACTTCAATTAAATTAATAATTTAGACTAGAAATAACTTGCAAAGAGAAGAAATCTGGTTAGAATAAGAACGAATTTAGCTATGTTAATGATTAATTTTAGGAGGAAAGTTAGGTGTTAAATAAAGCGATTACCGATAAATTGAACGAGCAGATTAATTTGGAATTCTACTCTTCAAATATTTATCTACAAATGAGCGCCTGGTGTTCAATTCACGGATACGAAGGTGCCGCTGCATTTTTGTTGCGTCATGCCGATGAAGAAATGCAGCATATGCAAAAATTATTTACCTATGTGAGCGAGACCGGCGGCTTGCCGTTATTAGGAAAAATCGATGCGCCGAAGAATGAATACGCTTCATTAAAAGAAGTATTTGAAACCACCTTGGCCCATGAGAAGCTGGTAACGGCGAAAATCAACGAATTAGTCGAGGTAACTTTCGAGCATAAAGACTACTCCACCTTTAACTTCCTGCAATGGTATGTGGCCGAGCAACATGAGGAGGAGAAATTATTTAACGGTATTATCGATAAATTCAATCTTCTTGGTGAAGACGGACGCTCGCTCTACTTTATCGATCGTGATTTAGCCACTTTATAAAGATTGAACGGGAGAATATATAATGTTATCGGAAAATGTGATTAAACTTTTAAATGCACAGATGAACCTGGAATTCTATTCCTCCAATCTTTATCTGCAGATGAGCGCTTGGTGCGATCAGAAAGGCTATTATGGCGCGGCGCAATTTTTATCCGCTCATGCTGCGGAAGAAATGCAGCATATGCGCAAATTATTTACCTATCTGAATGAAACCGGCGCTAAAGCGGTGATTGAAGCCATCGAAGCGCCGCCGCACGAATTTACTTCTTTAAAACAAGTGGTTGAATTGACTTATCAGCATGAAAAACTGATTACCAGCAAAATTAACGAATTAGTCGGTAAAACCTTTGAAGAAAAAGACTATTCCGCCTTTAATTTCCTGCAATGGTATGTTGCGGAACAGCATGAGGAAGAAAAACTATTCGGTGCTATTCTGGATAAATTCAATATTCTCGGTTCTGAAGGTAAAGCCCTGTTCTTTATTGATAAGGAACTTGCCGCTATGGCAACATCTAACTAAATACAAAGGGCCGATAGTTTTGCTATTGGCTTCTTTGCATCCTACTATTTTTCTCTCCCGCCAAAATTTCTTTCTCTGCCAAAAGTTACAATGTAACTATATTTAAGCTAAGGATATTCCGAATCTCTCCATAAGAATGCAATGTTTTCTATTCTTATTCATTAAACCGTTTCTTAATCTTTGGTTTAATGTTATCATTTATTGCGTTAGATCAAATTAATCTCTGCTGTATTGAATTTATTTTATTGGTTATTGGGGAACTAAATGAAAGTCTTAACTGCTGATCCGAAAACAGGTCGTCGGATTCAATCGGGAGGTTGCGCCATCCATTGTCAAGATTGCAGCATCAGCCAACTTTGTATTCCTTTCACATTGAATGAGCATGAGTTGGATCAACTTGATAATATTATTGAGCGTAAAAAGCCGATTCAGAAATCACAAATTCTTTTTAAAGCAGGAGACGAACTGACTTCTCTCTATGCCATCCGTTCCGGCACGATAAAATCCTATACCATTAGTGAAACCGGTCAGGAGCAAATCACCTCTTTCCACCTTCCGGGCGATTTAGTCGGGTTTGACGCTATTATTAATATGAATCATCCGAGTTTCGCACAAGCGCTGGAAACCGCAATGGTATGCGAAATCCCCTTTGATATTTTGGACGATTTATCCGGAAAAATGCCGAAACTCCGTCAGCAGATGATGCGTTTAATGAGTAATGAAATTAAATCCGATCAGGAAATGATTTTATTACTTTCCAAAATGAATGCGGAAGAGCGCCTCGCCTCCTTTATTTACAATCTGTCCAAACGCTATTCCGCACGGGGATTTTCTTCGCGGGAATTCCGTTTGACCATGACCCGGGGCGATATAGGTAATTATCTGGGATTAACCGTAGAAACCATCAGTCGCTTGCTCGGTCGTTTTCAAAAAATCGGTATTCTGTCGGTGCAGGGAAAATACATTACCATTAACGACATGAATCAGTTAATCGAATTATCCGGCACGGCTCGAACCAAAATAGAAATGGCTATTTAAGCTGAGCGATTCCCCTAAAAAATGACGGTGTAACTTTTTTGGCAGCCGTCATTTTTTTATGCTTCAAATTTTGCCTTGTATCACATTTTTTAATTCTTTTTCTTGTTATCCCTCCGGTTCTCCTCTATTCTATCGGCGTAATTGCAGATTGGAATGGAGGTAATTATGAAGTTTAATAATATACTTGTTGTCCTTAACCCCGAAAACGAAAAACAATACGCCCTTTCAAGAGCGGTAAGACTGGTTAAAGAACAAAAAAACGAAAAACCGGTAAAAATCACCGTATTCTCGGCAGCCTATGATTTATCTTATGAAATGTCGGCTCTGCTTTCTTCCGAAGAACGGGAAGAAATGCATCAGGGAATGATCGAACAGCGCAGACAATATGTGAATACCTTTTTGGAAAAATACGCCGATCCTATGATTGAGTTCGATACCAATATCGTCTGGAGCAGCAATGAGGCGGAATCTATCGTCGCCTTATTTGAACAGCACCATTATGATTTGGTCGTAAAATACACCAAAGAGGAAGAAAGCCTCACTTCACTGATCTTCACGCCGATGGATTGGCAGTTGCTGCGTAAATGCCCGGTGCCGATTTTGATGGTTAGAGATGGCGACTGGAAGCATCAGCGTCGTATTATTGTGGCGGTAAATGTTTCCGGCGATGAAGAATATCATGATGAATTTAACCAACAGTTGGTTTCCCTGGGAATTGATCTGGCAGATAATCTGGAGCGCGGTAATATTCATTTGGTCAGCGCTTATCCTCCGACTCCGATTAATATGGCAATTGATCTACCGGAATTTCATACCAGCGAATATACCAATGGTATCCGCGGTCAGCATCTGATCAATATGAAGGCGTTACGCCAAAAATTCGGTATTGACGAAGATCATACCCATGTACGCGAAGGATTTCCGGAAGATGTAATTCCGCAGGTAGCGGAAGAACTGGAAGCGGAACTGGTCGTATTGGGTACGGTAGGACGCACCGGCCTGTCCGCCGCCCTGTTGGGAAATACTGCCGAGCATGTTATCAGTAAACTGAAATGTAACTTACTGGCGATTAAACCGCCGAAAAATTAACCTCGGCAATATTTTTTATCTAAAGTGCGGTTATTTTTCCGCACTTTTTGTTTGTTCAGAAGCACATTTATTCCTTAACTCCCGGGCGACAATGGCAATCGCCTCTCCGCTGCCGATTCCCCGGGCCATTAATAGCTGTATTCGCTCTACAGCCTGTTGTTGCTGCTCATGATTTAGATTTAATAATTCATTGTCCGGCATTATTTTTCCTCTTCTTACTCAATATTACCAACCGAAAGTCGCCATAAGCCCCTTCCATTGTTCATCGGTATCGGCAAATATTTCAAGATAATCCCCAGAACGGGGATGATGAAATCCCAAGCATTGGGCGTGCAGCATCAGGCGGGATACTCCGGTATGTTCCGCCAAGGCTCTGTTTTGGTGTAAATCGCCATATTGCGTATCACCTAAAATGGGATGGAAAATATGTTTCATGTGACGACGTAACTGATGTTTGCGTCCCGTTTGCGGCGTTAGCTGCAACAATGTATAACGCGCACTGGAATAACGCCCTGCCGGATAAGGCATTTCCACCGTTTTTAGGCTTTGATAACGGGTTATTGCCGCCTGCGCCTCTTTATCTTCGCGGCTAAATTTATCAGCAATTTTATCGCGTCGAATTTTCAACGGATAATCAATTTCTCCCTTGCCTGCCACATAGCCGCGTACCAACGCCAAATAAGTTTTATAGATAAATTTCTGTTCAAACTGGCGGCATAATTTATTCGCATCTTCACTGCTCAGGGCAAACAACAGCACCCCGGAGGTCGGGCGATCTAAGCGATGAATGGGATAGACTAAACGCCCTATCTGCTCCCTAAGGGTTTGCATAACGAAACGGGTTTCATGCTTATCCAACCAGCTGCGATGTACCAGCATCCCGGCCGGCTTATTCACGGCGACAATATGTTCATCCCGATATAAAATTTCCAGCATGATTTTTAGCTTTCCTGCAACAACTTTTCAAGTTCCAGTAAGGGCGCCAGTAATAATCCTAATCCCTCCGTTTCTTTCAGTGCTTCTTCAATATAAGGGGATACAGCAATCCGGCTCGGTAATCGGGCGCGGCTGTCTGCCAAAGCCTGCATACGGGGAATAAATACCCATTGCAGCCATTCCGTCGCACTCATCGCATCAATAGCGAAGGGTTCAATACTGTTAAATGCCTCTTCCGGCGGTGGCGACGCCTGCCATAAACCGAGTTGCCGCATATTATCCTGCAGCCGATTTAAATGTTGTTTGGTCTGAATATAAATGGGCAAAATAGACCTCTGCTCTGTTATCGCGTATGATGGGCGCCTATTTTAAACAAAATCGGTTCAAAATTGTAAAAAATGTATCTGACGGAAGTGTTTTTCAGTAATGCGGGGCAACAAGATTGCCGGCAACAGGCAGATGCCGTTAATCAAATTGTGGAACAATGGCGTTATAACGGTCAGATTATCGGGCGGGAAATTCCGCTGTTTTTAGCCCGACATGAGGAAGAAAACGGCATCGCCTTGCGGGTAACCTGCCCCGAACAGCAAAGTTTGTTGCCCGATTATAATAATCTCGAAGTGGAACGCGCATTAGGGCTGGCGGAAAAGTGCGGTGTTTTTTTGGAAAGTTTTCAAATTGTCGCCGATGACCTCAATTCCGATGTAACGGCGGAAAACAGCAGGCCGACCTGGCAACTGCTCTACACCACTTATCTGCAATCCTGTTCCCCGTTGCACAGCGGCGATGACTTGGCGCCAATTCCTTTATATAAGCAACTAAAGGAGCTGCCTCATCTGAGCATGGATTTAATTAAATGGCAGGAAAACTGGCAGGCTTGCGATCAGCTGCAAATGAACGGCTCAATTCTAGAACGGCAGGCATTAGGGGAAATTTCTTCGACCGAAAGTCGCTTATTTAAACATGGTAATTATCTGGCCAACGCCATTGAAACCCATACTGGAATTCCCACCTATTATTATCTGTATCGCTGCGGCGGAGAAGATGCCGAACAGGAAAAAAATCGCCGCTGTCCGCAGTGCGGAAAGCACTGGCATTTGTCCCAGCCAATCTTTGACCTTTTCCATTTTAAATGCGATCATTGCCGCCTGCTTTCCAATCTATCATGGAATTTTTTATAGCCAGTAACGAGGAAAAATGAATTATCAGGATCATAGCTTAAACACATTAAAACTGGGCAAAAAAACCGAATACGCGAGCGACTACGATCCCCGTTTATTACAGGCGGTGCCGCGTGCTTTAAATCGAGACGGTTTAGGCATTACTCTCCAACAACCCTTTACCCTGGGCGCAGATATCTGGACTGCTTATGAAATTTCATGGCTTAATCCTAAAGGCGTCCCCCAGGTTGCCGTGGCCGATATCGAAATTGATTTCCGCTCTGAGAATCTGATTGAATCGAAAAGTTTTAAACTCTATCTGAATAGCTTTAATCAAACTAAATTTACCGATGCCGCTGAAGTGCAACGGGCTATGCAGCTTGATCTTAGCGCCTGTGCAGGAGGTGGGGTGAAAGTGCGGTTAAATTCTCTGGCGGATTATAGCGGAATACCTATTGCCGCCCTCCCAGGACAATGTATTGATAATCAGGATATAGAAATAAAAGATTACCGCTTTAATCCGAACCTGCTTGAAAATTGTACCGACGCTCAAATCGTGGAAGAAACCCTAGTCAGCCATTTATTGAAATCCAACTGTCTGATTACCGCCCAACCGGACTGGGGCAGCATTCAAATTCATTATATCGGCGCACGGATTCAACCTGAAAAGCTGCTGCGTTATCTTATTTCATTCCGCCAACATAATGAATTTCATGAACAATGCGTCGAACGAATATTCTGCGATCTGCAACATTATGCCCGTCCGCAAAAATTAACGGTGTATGCCCGCTATACAAGACGGGGCGGATTAGACATTAACCCTTTCCGTTCCAATTTTGAACCCTGCCCCGCCAATTTTCGTCTGGCTCGGCAATAAGCAAGGATAAATATGAGCAATATTCATTACGTCAACCCGAAAGGAAGCATGGATCAACTGTCCCATCTTGAAGTGGAACAGCTGACTAAAAAAGCACAGTCCAAGCTTTATACCCTTTACCGCAACTGCTCTCTGGCGGTTCTTAATTCCGGTTCGGTTACCGATGATAGCCGGGAATTACTGAATAAATATCCCGATTTTGATATTTATTTACTCGCCACGGAGCGGGGAGTACGCCTTGAGCTGCATAATCCTCCGGCGGAAGCCTTTGTAGATAAAGTAATAATCCGCAATATTCAGTACCATTTATTTGCCGTATTACGCGATATTTTATTTGTGCATTTACTCAATCAGCGCATTAATCCCTTAGATTTTCAAGACGGAAAACATATTACCAATCAGGTTTTTTCCATTTTGCGTAATGCGAAAGCCCTAATCGTCGGCGAAGAGCCTAACCTTATCGTATGTTGGGGCGGACATTCGGTTAATCAGACGGAATATCAGTATTGCCGTGCGGTTGGAATGGAATTGGGGCTGCGCGAACTTAATATTATTACCGGTTGCGGTCCCGGTGTTATGGAAGCGCCGATGAAAGGCGCCGCTATCGGCCATGCCAATCAGCGTTTTAAAAACAGCCGTTTTATCGGTATTACCGAACCTTCGATTATTGCTTCCGAACCGCCGAATCCGATTGTTAACGAGCTGATTATTATGCCGGATATTGAAAAACGTCTGGAAGCTTTTATCCGTATGGGACATGGGTTTGTAATCTTCCCTGGCGGGCCGGGAACCTTTGAAGAATTTATGTATATTCTGGGTATCAAGCTCAATCCGGAAAATAAGTTGCAGGATTTACCGCTGATCCTAACCGGCCCGCAGGAAAGTGCCGATTATTTCGCCGCCATTGATCGCTTTGTGGGGGAAACCTTGGGTGAAGATGCGCGCAATTTGTATCAGATTATTATTGAAGACGCCCCCGCCGTCGCCCGCCAAATGAAAGCGGCGATGCAAGCTATCCGGCAGCTGCGTTATCAACATTCGGACAGCTACTGTTTTAATTGGTCGCTAAAAATCGATCCTCTCTTTCAGCAGCCTTTTGTGCCGAGCCATCAAAATATGGAGGCGCTTAATTTACATCGGCAGCAGTCTACGCTGGATTTAGCCGCTAATCTGCGCCGAGCTTTTTCAGGTATAGTGGCGGGAAATATCAAACCTGAAACTCAGGATCTGATTGAACGCAAAGGAAAATTTAAACTACATGGGGATCCTGCTTTAATGGAAAAAATGGATCGGCTGTTACAGGATTTTGTGGTTCAGCATCGTATGAAGCTCCCGGGCGGCGATGCCTATGAGCCTTGCTATGAAATAGTCAAATAAACCGCCTTACTTTTTGGGGCTAAGAACGCTCAAAGAAACCCTCTTTTAGCAATATAGGATAAAATAAGGACGCCGATATGGCGTCCTTATTCATGGGTAGGTGCCGGAGGAAATGAAAATTTAGTCCCGGCTTTTTATCTTCCGCCTTTAATTGCGCAGCCCCACGCCATGACGAATCAAATAATAGGCAAAGGCATACAACCCCAGAATAAATAAGCTTAGAACCCCGAAGGTATACCCCAATCCCACATCCGTTATCCCTAAAAAGCCGTAGCGAAAACCGTTGATCATATATACGATGGGGTTTAGTTTCGACACTGCCTGCCAAAAGGGCGGCAACAGACTGATGGAATAAAAAACCCCTCCCAGGTAGGTTAAGGGCGTTAATACAAAGGTCGGGATAATGCTGATATCGTCAAAGGAACGGGCGAATACCGCATTGATTAATCCGCCCAAGGCAAAGGCGGAAGTCGTCATCAGCAAGGTGAGAAAAATCACCGGCCAGGAATGAATCTCAAAGGAAACAAAAAACAACGAAACCGCAGTTACCAAGGCGCCCACACATAAGCCGCGCGCCATACCGCCCGCCATATAGCCCAGAATAATCACATGCGGCGATGTCGGCGAAATCAGCAATTCTTCCACATTGCGGGCGAATTTGGTGCTGTAAAAGGAGGAGGCTACATTGGCGAAGGCATTGGTCAGCGAAGACATCATTATCAATCCCGGCACGATAAACTGCATATAGCTGAAGCCGTTCATTTCACCGATGCGTCCGCCGATTAATTTACCGAAAATCACAAAATAAAGGCTCATGGTAATCACCGGCGGTACCAGAGTCTGCACCCAGATACGGGTGAAACGGCGAATTTCCTTATGTAAAATCGTATTAAAGGCAACCCAGGCTAATTTCATTTTTTTCTTCCTTCGTTATTTGCGGCTTTGGCTTCTTCATGGGGTTTATTCAGAGACATTCCGACAAATAACTCTTCCAGTCGGTTCGCCTTATTACGCATACTTAGCACGCTGACACCCTGTGCCGAGAGCTGCTCGAACAGCCGATTCAGCCCCTGTTCGCGATGCACCTCAGCTTCCAATGTATTCTTATCCAGTAATCTAATATGGTAGTCCGACACTTTCGGCAGCGGACCGCCTTGGGCTAAATCCAGAATAAAGGTTTCGGTTTCCAGTTTGGCGAGCAGATCTTTCATCGGCATATCGATAACCAACCGCCCCTGTTGAATAATGCCGATATGACGACAGAGCATTTCCGCCTCTTCAAGGTAATGGGTGGTAAGAATAATGGTGGTTCCCTGCCGGTTCAGTTCCTGCAGAAAAGTCCACATGGTGCGGCGCAGTTCAATATCCACCCCAGCGGTCGGCTCGTCCAGAATCAGAAGGCGGGGCTGGTGCATTAATGCTCTGGCAATCATTAGGCGGCGCTTCATACCGCCGGACAAACGCATAGCCTGCTGCTCTTTTTTATCCCATAAATCCAGTTTTTTCAGCCAGTATTCCGCTCTTTTTTCCGCCTCGGCGCGGCGGATACCATAATATCCCGCCTGATTAGACAGAATATCGATAACCTTTTCAAACTGATTAAAATTGAATTCCTGCGGCACTAAACCGATTTGCTGTTTTAATAAGGCCGGTTGGGAATCTAAATCATAGCCGAATACCTTCACCTTACCGGCGGTTTTATTAATCAAGGTGCTGACGATACCTATAGTTGTGGATTTACCCGCACCGTTATGTCCGAGCAATGCGTAAAAATCTCCGGCCTGTACACGAAGATTCACTCCCTGCAAGGCTTTTACCCCGTTTTTATATTCTTTGGTTAATTCCGTTATTTCTAATGCGAACACTTGATTCTCTCAATAAAATTTGACGCAAAGCGTCGTTCCTATATACTTGCAATCCGAATTGGCCATTATAGCAGAAGTCGCGGGAGTATCGCAGAATGAAAAAAATAGAGCAATTATTTGCCAATAACCACAGCTGGGCCTTGCGCATGAAGGAAGAAAATTCTTCTTACTTCAAAGAATTGGCCGATCATCAGACGCCGAGTTATTTATGGATCGGTTGCTCCGACAGCCGTGTCCCCGCAGAAAAACTGACGAATTTAGGCCCCGGCGAATTATTTGTGCATCGCAATGTGGGTAATCAGGTTATCCATACGGATCTAAATTGTCTGTCCGTGGTGCAATATGCCGTGGACGTGTTGAATATCGAACATATCATTATTTGCGGGCATACCAACTGCGGCGGCATCAAATCCGCCATGGCGAATCAGGATCTGGGGCTCATCAATAACTGGTTGCTGCATATCCGCGATATTTATTTTAAATATAATCATTTGCTGGGCAACCTTTCCGCCGAGAAGCGCGCCGATATGCTGACCAGAATCAATGTAGCGGAACAGGTATATAACCTCGGACGCTCCTCGATTATTCAATCCGCCTGGCAAAAGGGAAAAAACCTATCCTTGCACGGCTGGGTATATGATGTGAAGGACGGTTTCCTCATCGATCAGGGGGTTACCGCCAGCAGCCGCGAAAACTTGGAAATCTCCTATCGCAATGCCGTGGCAAAATTACAAATACTGGAAGATTAATCATTATTTCCGATAAAAAATACCGCACTGCACCGGAACGAAACCGGGCAAAAGTGCGGTATTTTTTTACCGAGTTTTTGTTGCGGATTTAATCCTGTCCCTAAGCTATTTTTTTCACCGATTTACGGATCACCAGCTCCGGATGGATTTCGATGGTTTCCCGCTTAGCGCCTTTATCAGCGATACGCTCGAATAATAATTTCAGCGCCCGTTCGCCCAAACGCGCTTTTGATTGATGTATGGTGGTGAGCGGCGGCGAATAAAAACGCGAGGCATGTACATTATCGTAACCGATAACGGAAAAATCCTGCGGTACCTGATACCCTCGCTCGGTCAAGGCCGACATCGCACCTAATGCCATCACGTCATTACAGCAGAATACGGCGGTCGGATGTTTTTCCTGCGCCAGAATCTTATTCATGCACTCATAACCGTCTTCAGGTTCAAAGGCACCCTCCAGCAGCCAATCGGGATTCATTTCTATGCCCGCCTCGGCCAGCGCCTGTAAAAAACCTTCGTAACGTTTTCTTGCCGTGGTTTTACTTAAATCCGCACTAAGGTAGCCGATTTCCCTATGGCCGTTATCAATTAAATGCTTACCGGCCAGATAGCCGCCTTCAAAGCTGTTGTCTAAAATCAGATCCGTATCCGGATTTATCGGGCCCCAATCCATCACGACCATCGGCAGATAGCTGTAATTTTTTAATAGGTTGCGACTATCCTGTTTGTATTCGGAACACATCACCAACACCCCGTCAACTCGCTTCTTCGCCAGCATTTCCAGATGGTTCTTGATTTTTTCCGGATTATTCTGAGTATTACACAAAAACAGCGAGTAGCCCTGTCGGTAACAATGCTCCTCTACCGCATGAATAATTTCGGCAAAATAAGGGGCTTCGCTATTGGTAACGATCATACCGATGGATTTTGTGGTATTAACCTTTAAACTGCGCGCTACCGCACTGGGGGAATAATTTAATTGTGCAATAGCCGCTAATACGGCTTGTTTGGTTTCCTCCGCCACATGGCGGGTATCATTAATGACATGAGATACCGTGGTAGTAGATACGCCGGCCATTTTTGCGACATCTTTAATCGTTGCCATTATCTTTCTCCATAAAAATCTGCAGGTATTATAAAGATTAGGGGGCGAATGGTTAATCTTTAATTGGTATAAATGGGAAAAATTTGCGCTTCATCACAAATTCCCGTTGAAATTGCTGGAAAAAATAGCTTTGTGCCTTGCCTGCTGATACAATGCCTGCGTTTATCATTAATTAGGAGTGAAAAAATGGGTACTTTCGGTTATGCCATGCTTACGGTTATCCTTTCTTTAGGTCTTATCGTCGGATTATCCGTTGCGATTTTCTAACCCTAGCAACCAATAAAAATATAGGATAAAAAATACCGCACTTTATATTTAAACAGCTAAAGTGCGGTATTTTTTTACATAATTCTAATGGCGGGCGCCAATTCTCTCCGATTTGATAAAAGCCGGCTATCCGCCCTATTAATATCCCTGCCGGTAAATTAATTCGAGCAGACGTACCGCCAACAAGGCGATATTAAAACGTTGCTCGTCCGCCACCGACCAGAAGCGAATTTCATTCTCGCTCAGGCTGAAATCACTAATATGCAGATGCACTAGCTCTTCGCCGTTCTCCCTTTCGCCGTTAATCACCGGGGTAATCCCTTTATTTTCATGGAAGCGAATAAGATCGCCGCTCTGCCATTGCCCGATGATCGCTTCCCTATCTGCGGCATAATCCGTTATCCCGGTAACCATCTGCGCCATACCGTAGAATACAGGTACGTGAATCGAATGAAAGACCAGATTGTCATTTAACTGCGGAAATATTTTCTGTAACTGGCGCTGCAATTGTTCGTTACGTGCGGGGTAAACATCAAATGCCAGTCGCTGCTGTTCGTCCTCCAGCGGAATGCCGTTTAACAGCTGTGCAGTCTGTCCGATCAGCTGAGTTACGCTTTCAGCATTCTCATAAGAAGCCGGTAATAATGTGCTGACCAAAAAACGACTTGCCGCATTTTCACCAACCAACCCGGCAATAGCCAAAGCAAGCTGACTAACAATAGGATCCGGCAGCGAAACAATATTACGCTGGCGCAGTTCGATCAACTGCTGCGGGTTCACCTCCGGAACAACGACAGGGACATCGGATAAGGAGGAACAAACCCCTTTTATATCCAAACCGATACAACCCGCCTGTGCCGCCGTCGCCAGATATTGCACCTGATTAATATCACCGCCGAATAAAAGATAATCGAAATCCGCCCACTGCGCTTCTTCCGCGCTTATCTGCGCCACTGCTTTTCCCTGAAAGCGTATGCTCTGCTCTTCTTTAAAAGGATAAATTTCAATAACGGATAATCGCTCAATGTCCAATTGGCTTAATTGTAAAAACTCTGCAATTTTTTCACATAAATCAAATTCCGCCGCAACGGCGATATGTAAGCTCTTCATATTTATTTCTCCCGGCGATACAATAAGGCGTTATTCTACTGATTTTTAGCGAGAAAATACAATGACACCGGCTATCGATTTATTGAAAAAGCAGAAAGTCCCTTTTATTCCGCATAGCTACGAGCATAATCCGGACAATACCCATTTCGGCGATGAAGCGGCGGAAAAGCTGGGGATAGATCCGAATCAATCCTTCAAAACCCTCTTGGTCGCCGAAAACGGCGATCAGAAAAAACTGGCCTGTTTCGTCTTGCCTACCGCCCATATGCTGAGCCTGAAAAAAGCGGCAAAGGCTATCGGGGTGAAAAAAGTCGAGTTGGCGGACAAGGATTCCGCTCAGAAAAGCAGCGGTTATCTGGTGGGCGGAATCAGCCCGCTGGGACAAAAAAAACGCCTGAAAACCGTTATCGACCAATCCGCCTTAACATTTGAGCATATCTATATTTCCGGGGGGAAACGCGGCCTAAGCGTAGAGCTTTGCCCCCGCCATCTGGCCACAATACTGAATGCGCAATTTACCGATATTTTAGATACGGATTGAGCCTTCCCCAGCCAATCCGCCCTATCATTTCACTTAGGTAGTGTGGAGATTTTTCCGCAACAATCCGCAACAAATTGGTATGGGGAGAATTGATTTATCGAGAAAACAAAAAAAGCAAGAGGATAACCAAGAATCAAGATGAAAACCATTGATGATACGGACTTTTCCCAACTCTACCATAATCATATAAAGCTGTGCGCACGCAAACCCAAACAAGCCCTAGATTGGGATGACAAAGCACGTCAGCTGCAAACGCGGAATACCGATCTGAATCAGGATTATATTCGTCGCTTTTTAGCCGCTATGGATTTTAGCCGTAACGACAGCTTGCTGGATGTGGGCTGCGGCGGCGGAGCCATAGCTTTATCCCTGGCGCCCCAAGTAAAACAGGTATATGCGCTGGACTATAGCCGTGCGATGCTGGATTTATTAACACAGCGGGCAAAAGCGTTAAACATCGAAAATGTTACAACGTTACATTGTGCTTGGGAAGATAATTGGGATCATATCCCCCAATGCGATATTTGCGTCTCCTCTCGTTCTTCAATGGTAGGAGATTTACAGTCGGCACTGGATAAACTGAACAGCAAAGCGAAAAAGGCGGTATATATGACCATGAGGGTAGATAAGGATTTTAGCCTCCGCCGCCTACTGCGCCAGATCGGGAGGGATAAAATAGCCTTTCCGAGCTATATTTACGCAGTCAATATGCTCTATCAACAGGGCTATCGGGTTAATGTGAATTTTATTGAAGATGCGACACCAAACAAGCCGCTTGAACTTAGCTCGGAAGATTTTATCCAATCGGTAAAAAGCCTTGTAGATTCCGAACTGAATGAATGGGAAATCCATAAGCTGCAAGATTATTATCGAACCCATAGCCAAAGTTTAAGCCGCAGCCCTCGGCAGCATTGGGCATTGCTAAGTTGGCGGAAATAACCGCCGAAGGGGATTCCGTCCGCTATGGGTATAAAAAATAACATAGGGAAACCCTAGGTTTCCCTTTTCTATTTAGCCAAACGGCTTTTTTAACTATTAGTGCAAATAGTAAAAAAGTGCAAATATTGCAAAAACCTTTGCTTTTCCCGGCCTAGTTTTATTCCGGTTTTCGGTAATCATTGGCCTGTTGCAGTAACTGACGGCTTTCGCGCATAAACTGCTCGGAATATTCACCGAACCATTGTTTCACCTGATTAAAGGCCTGAATAAAGCCCTCTTTATCGTTATTCTTGAAAAAGGCCAGTCCGTTTTCGTAACTTTGCTTCAGGCTTTCGATTACCGCCAGATTTTCCGGTTTATCCATTATAATATCCGCATAAAGCGCACCGTCCTGAGCGAATAAACGTCCGATCATAGCCAGTTCCAGGCGATAAATCGGCGAGGAAAAAGCCAGTAACTGCGCCAGTTTTACCGGTTGTTGCGATAAATGCAGACCGTAAGCAAAGGTGGAAAAATGGCGCAATGCCTGAATATAGGTCATATTGCGATCATGTTCCGCCGCATCCGCCTTATAAAGGCTAGCTCCCCAAATGCTTATCTGCTCCAGCAGCCATTGATAACGTTCCGGATAACGTCCGTCGCAACACACAACCACCTGTTTTGCCATACTGGCGATATCCGGACCGAACATCGGATGCAGGCCGAGCACCGCCCCTTTATGCACTTCCAGCATTTTTTCCAGAGGCTGCCGTTTTACCGAAGTTAAATCGGTCAGCAACATATTATCGCGTAAATAGGGTTGCAGACGTTGAATGGTTTCGAGGGTTGTAGCAATAGGTACGCACAGGATTACCACATCCGCCCCCGCCATAATTTGTTGCGCATCTCCCCAGTCCTGATGCCCTAATAAAGCGACAGGGTAACCGGACGCCTGCAAGTAGCGGGCAAATAAACCGCCCAATTTTCCTCTGCCGCCCACAATAACGATTTTTTTAATAGCCTCGTTTACGGTTTTAAAGCCGAAGGCGTTTTCATGTTGGTAAGATTCACGCATCAGGCGGCGTAACACGTCTTCAATTAAATCGGCGGAAATGCCCATTTGTTCCGCTTCCCTTCTTCTTGCCGCCAACATATCCGCTTCCCTATCGGGAACATAAAGGGGCAGCCCGTGCTGGCGTTTCACTTCACCGACTTTTTTTACCAGTGCCAGGCGTTTGGCAAACAATTCCAGCAAGGCATGATCCAAATGATCGATTTCCGCCCGCAGCGATGCTAATCTTTCCACAATAATATCCTTTTCCGTTAACTGAATAGGGCGTTTAATTTGACATAACTTCCGCCCGATGCCAAGGGGCGGCGCTATTTAAAATGACGCTGTTCCGCCCCCGTCCTTAGTCCCTGTGCTTAACCCCGGCTAAACTTGCGGCGATATCCCTTAATAAACCCTCGGTGGTTTCCCAATCGATACAGGCGTCGGTAATGGATACGCCGTATTTCATTTCGCTCACCGCCTGCTCAGCGCTCTGATTTCCGGCATGAATATTACTTTCCAGCATCAGCCCGGTAATGGATTTATTGCCCCCTACAATTTGAGCCACCGCATCTAACGCCACAATCGGCTGGCGACGATAGTCTTTATTGGAATTACCATGGCTGCAGTCAATCATAATCGAACATTCCAAACCGGCTTTCTTCATCTCCTGTTCACATTGTGCGACAAATTCAGCCTGATAGTTCGGCGCTTTTCCGCCGCGTAAAATAACATGCCCGTCGGGATTGCCTTCGGTATGCAATAAATTCACCTGCCCCTGTTGGTTGATCCCGATAAAACTGTGTGCCTTAGAGGCCGCCTTCATCGCATTGATTGCCGTGGCCAGACTGCCGTCGGTACCGTTTTTGAACCCTACGGCCATTGATAAGCCGGAGGCTAATTCACGATGGGTCTGAGATTCTGTAGTACGCGCGCCAATAGCAGACCAGCTGAATAAATCGGCCAAATATTGCGGCGTCATCGGATCCAGAGCTTCCGTGGCTAACGGCAAGCCCAATTCGGCTAAATCCAATAATAATTTACGCCCGATATGCAGCCCGCGTTCCACCTCAAAGCTGCCGTCGATATTAGGATCATTAATCAGACCTTTCCAGCCCACAGTAGTCCGCGGTTTTTCAAAGTAGACCCGCATCACCAGGTACAATTGCTCCTTTAATTCCTCGCTCAGAACTTTCAGGCGCTTAGCATAATCCAATGCAGCAACGGGATCATGTACGGAACAGGGACCGATAACCACCAGTAGGCGTTTATCACGCTTATGCACAATATCGGCAATTTCCCGACGATGGGTTTCTATTTGGCTGCGTAATGAGGCGGGAAGCGGCAATTTATGTTTTAGCTGAGCCGGGGTGATCAGTACTTTTTCGTCAACAATATGTACGTTATGAATGCTGTCTTTCATTTTGCTTTCCTTAGTTTATATAAATATTCTAACTGTAAATTAATATTTACAACTTAAGTAACGAATAAATTACACCAATAAAACTAAGAATGCAATCCCCAAAATAGAATCAAATGGAAATTGGCAGAAGGTGTCGCTATTATCGAGCAAGCCTTACCCATTAACCCAAAGAATCATACCGGCATTCTTATTAATTAGCGTCGGACAAAATTCGAGCGGAATAAAAAACCGCCCTGGGATTCGGGCGGTAAAAATTAGGGTTCAAGGGTTAATTTACCCGGAAGCAATTCAGACAATACAAATACTGCCCTTTAGGATCATTAAAACCATTAAAGCCTTCACTTTGTTTACCCAGTTGCTTCAGCAATGGGCTTAAGCCTAGACTTTGTCCCCAGGCTTCCCGCACGGACAGGCTAATATCTCGTTTCAGATCCCGCAGAAGTGCGGTAAAGGTGCCGATTTCACGTTCGTTGAACCATTCAACGGCAAAATTCTCAATCATTTCGCCACCCTGTAGGTTACGGTTAACCAGTTCTCCGGCACGTTCCACCGCCACATCAAAATTGCCCAACTCATCTACCAGCTTCAGTTTTAAGGCTTCCTGCCCTAACCAAACCTGTCCCTGAGCCACTTTATCCACTTGCCCTTTGGAAAGCTCCCGGCCACGGCTGACTATATCAAGAAATTTGTCATAGCCTCGTTCGATCTGTAGCTGATAAATATCGCTCAGTTCCGGCGATAAACGGCTGAAAGGCGTAGCGCCGCTTAAGGGGGAGGTAACAGCTCCGTCGGAAGAAATACCCGCTTTTTTCAGGGTCTTTTCAAAGGTCGGGAACATGGCAAAAATACCGATGGAACCGGTTAAGGTATTTTTATCGGCAACGATATAATCTGCCGTACTGGAAATCCAATAACCGCCGGAAGCCGCCATTTCGCCCATGGATACGACCACAGGTTTGCCGGCTTTTTGCAGATTTTCGGTTTCCTGACGGATAATTTCCGAAGCGAAAGCGCTGCCGCCGGGACTGTTAACCCGCAATATTACGGCTTTCACCCTCTGATCTTCATAGGCCTCACGTAACAATCCGGCGATAGTATCTCCGCCAACGTTTTCTTCATCGCTTTCCCCGTCCGTAATCGCCCCTTCAACATTAATAACGGCAATTTTATTTTCCGCACCGCTATCCACCGCCATACGATCCGGCAACAGCTTCAGATAACCTTCAAATTCCAGCATGTTCGGCATTCCTTCATTATCTTTACCGAAAAGCTCAACGAGCTTTTGCTCCAGCTCCAGACGAGTCGCCAGAGTACTGATCAGTTTACGTTGCTGAGCATAACGAGCTTCATCACCCTTTAGGGTTTTAAGTTCGTTCAGATAGGTTTGTAAAGGCGGCAAAACATCTTTTTTATCTATATGCCGATTCTCGGCAACGGCACTTTGATAATTGCTCCACATTTGATCAAGCCAGCGTTGCAAATTTTGCTTGGCTTCCGCCGACATATCATCTCTTAGAAAAGGCTCCACTGCCGATTTATAGGTGCCCACCCGGAAAATATGCGGGTTGACTTCCAGTTTATCCAGCATGGATTTGAAAAACAGGTTGTTTACCGCCAGCCCCTGGATTTCTACCGCACCAATGGGGTTAAGATAGATTTCATCAGCGTAGCTAGCCAGTAAATATTGGCTCTGAGTATAGTTATCCGCAAAGGCGATAACGGTTTTTTTACTCTGTTTGAAATGTTGAATCGCATCACCGACATATTCCAGCGCCGGTAAGCCCGCCCCTTCAAAATTATTCAGATCCAGCGCCAATCCGCTGATCCGCTCATCTTCGGCGGCATGTCTAATGGCATATACCAGATCAAATACCGAAATTTTACTCGGTACGCGCTGTCCGTCCAATTCCTGCAGCGCCTTACGCCAACCCAGACTATCATCTCGATTATCCGCCAGATAGCCGTCCAGATTTAATAATAATGCACCCTGCATATTTTCCGCATTGCGTTTATCACCCGATTCTCGGCTGATGCCGATCATAAAGATAACCAATAAAACAAAAACCAGAAAAATCATATTCATAACTAAATTACGTATAAAATTCAACAGGTTCCAGCAGAATTGGAAAAAGGCGACAATAGACTTCATAACTTATCCTTAGTTTGTTTTGATCCCGCTTAAAATACCATAATTTGAAAAATATGCTAGAATTGACCGCACTTTAGATTGCATCCGATAACAAGGAAAGGAGGAAATCTTCATGGATACTTTAACCCTTTTAAACTCCCGTCGTTCGGTTAAAAATCTGACCGCCCCCGGCCCGAATCCGGAACAGCTGGCGCATATTCTACAGGCGGCGCTCCATGTCCCCGACCACGGAAAACTACATCCCTATCGGTTTATCGTTATTCAGAATGAGAGCATGGACAAATTCGAAACGCTGCTTAAACAGGCCGCCGTCGAATTCAATATGGATGAAAACAGCAGCAAAAAAATCGAAAGAATCGCACGCCAGACCCCGTTGGTCATCGCCGTAGTGGCAAAAATCGATCCCAATATCGGCAAAGTACCGCCTGCGGAACAATTACTTTCCGCCGGTTGCGCCGCCTATTCGATTCAACTGGCCGCCAATGCTTTAGGTTTCGATAATGTCTGGATCAGCGGTAAATGGGTAAAAGGCAGCGCTCTGCGCAAGGCCTGTGCTTGTTCCGAACAGGATGAAATCATCGCCCTGTTAAGAATCGGCAGTGATAAAGATAAGGACGAGAAAATCGAACGTGAAAGAAAAAACGCTGATCTGAATCGGTTGGTGAGTTATCTGTAAGCCTCTCTTAGGCATAAAAGGCATGGTTAAGCACCATGCCTTTCTCTTATTTAATTTATCTCTCGCCGATTATTTACCGAGCAAACTCAGAAACTCTTTGCGGGTTTCACGATCGTTCAGAAATACGCCGCCGAATGCCGAAGTTACCGTATAGCTGTTGCTATCCTTAATACCGCGGCATTTGACGCAGAAATGGGTGGCTTTCATATAAACCGCCACATCTTCGGTTTCCAGAATGGTCTGAAAAGCCAACAGTATCTGTTCGGTTAAACGTTCCTGCACCTGCGGACGTTGAGCGAAAAACGCAACCACCCGGTTAATTTTAGAGAGACCGATAACCCATTTCTTCGGATAATAGGCGACGGACACTACGCCGTCGATAGTCACGAAATGGTGCTCACAGGTACTGGTTAGGGTAACATCGTTCACTAACACCATTTCGCTGACTTTCATTCGGTTTTCAATATTGGTGATTTTCGGAAAATTGGCATAATCCAGTCCGCTAAAAATCTCATCAACAAACATTTTGGCCAAACGGTTCGGCGTTTCTTCCAGGCTATCATCGCTTAAGTCCAGCCCTATCAGTTTCATAACCTCGCGCATATGGGCTTCAATAGCCGCACGGCGCTGATCCTTATTTTGAGCGGAAGGCAACATAGGCGTTTCTATACCCTTTGCTACCAACGCCTCGCGCACCTTTTCCGCTTCCGGTGAAATTTTCTCCATTATGTACATCTAACTCCAGCATAAAATAATCGCGTTATTCTATCAAAGTCCGCCCCAATAACAAATAGAACATTAACAAATCGATTACATTAAATCTTATTTCATCGCTGCTAAAAGTGCGGTGATTTTTATGCGGATTTAGGGTAAACTAAGCGGCATTTTCCGATACGCTTCTTATATGCGGATCCATTCTTAATTAACTTGAGGTAAACATGACAAAAATCGTATCCGTCGCGGATGTGCTGCAAGGTAAAGCGGCCGTCGGCGAACAGGTTTGTGTGCGCGGTTGGGTTCGTACCCGGCGCGATTCAAAAGCCGGCCTTTCATTTTTAGCCGTCTATGACGGTTCTTGCTTTGATCCTATTCAGGCCATAGTTGCTAATGATATCGAAAACTATGAAAGCGAAGTATTACGTCTGACTACGGGCTGCTCCGTTATTGTCAGCGGTACGGTGGCGGAATCCCCGGCTCAAGGTCAGGCGGTGGAACTCCAGGCGCAGAGTGTCGAAGTTTGCGGCTGGGTGGAAGATCCGGATACCTATCCCATGGCGGCGAAACGCCATTCCATCGAGTATTTGCGCGAAGTGGCGCATTTGCGTCCGCGCACCAATATTATCGGTGCCGTAGCCCGTGTTCGCCATTGCCTGGCACAGGCAATTCACCGTTTCTTCCACGAACGCGGCTTTTATTGGGTGGCTACCCCATTGATCACCGCTTCGGATACCGAAGGCGCGGGCGAAATGTTCCGAGTTTCCACTTTAGATCTGGCCAATCTTCCCCTCGACGAACAAGGTGCGGTAGATTTTTCACAGGATTTTTTTGGTAAAGAGTCCTTTTTAACCGTATCCGGTCAGCTAAACGGTGAAACCTATGCCTGCGCCTTAAGTAAAATTTATACTTTCGGCCCAACCTTCCGTGCTGAAAATTCAAATACGACCCGTCATCTGGCGGAATTCTGGATGGTTGAACCGGAAGTGGCCTTCGCGACTTTGGAAGATAACGCCAAACTGGCCGAGGATATGCTGAAATATGTGTTCCGCGCCGTTTTAAACGAACGTAAAGACGATTTAACATTCTTTGAAAAGCATGTGGATAAAGACGTAATCCGTCGTCTGGAAAACTTTATTGAATCCGATTTCGCCCAAATCGATTACAGCGATGCCATTGAAGTATTGTTAAAATCAGGTAAAACCTTTGAATTCCCGGTATCCTGGGGGATCGATTTATCCTCCGAGCACGAACGCTACCTAGCCGAAGAACATTTTAAATCGCCGGTGGTGGTAAAAAACTATCCGAAAGATATTAAAGCCTTCTATATGCGCTTAAACGACGACGGCAAAACCGTTGCCGCAATGGACGTTCTGGCACCGGGTATCGGCGAGATTATCGGCGGTTCGCAACGTGAAGAACGTTTACAGGTATTAGACCGGCGTATGGCGGAAATGGGACTTAATCCGGAAGATTACTGGTGGTATCGGGATCTACGTAAATACGGCAGCGTACCTCATTCCGGGTTCGGATTAGGTTTTGAACGTCTGATCGTCTATGTAACCGGCGTACAGAATATCCGAGATGTTATCCCCTTCCCGCGTTCGCCGCGCAACGCCAATTTCTAATCGGAAAACAATTTCCTCATCAATATATGCCTTGATTCGCTATCAAGGCATTTTTTTGTGCTTATTTTTGTTCTTTATCCTTGCTTTGAGCCGCAAAGCTTTTCATCATCTTGCTCATCTCTTCGCAGTTATGTTTAAATCCGCGGCAATAGGGGCAAATCAGCAAATGGCTCATTAATCCCGCCTTTTCGGACCATTTCAGCTCCCGCTCTCTGGCATCGGAAATAGCGCGGGTGGCCTGGGCGCACTTCATATTAATCTCCTTATTTAAGATAACTTTTCAGACAAACAGTTTTGTAACTGTAAACGGGCTCTATATAAGAGTACATGTAAATTAGACGTAGAAATCTCCGTTTGCATACAAATTTCGTTGGCCGAAAGATCAAGATATTCCCGCATCATAAATACTCTGGCCTGTTTTGCCGGCAAATAAGTCAGGCAGGCTTCGAATAATACCCAGAACTGATCGGAGTACACCGCCTGTTCGGAAGCCTGCCAACTGTAGGTATAATATTCTTCCTTCCAATGGTCTTTATCATCAAAAAAATTATTTTTGCCCTCTTCGTTTTCTATTTCGCTTTCCAGCACAAAACGGCCTTTCTTACGTAAATAATCAATAATTTTATTTTTCAGAATAGCAAATATCCAAGTTTTTAACGCCGCCTGACGCTGAAATTTGTCGATATTCTTTAAGGCGCTGAGCAACGCTTCCTGTACGATATCTTCCGCCAATACGATATTCTGCAATTGCAAATTGGCGAAATTCAGCATTTGCTCTCTAATCTCAAGAATTTGTCGATTTGATATACAATGAAATCCTTTTTTCTCCATTTTTTATATTTTCCTGAAAAAAATTGTAAGAATTTCGTTTATACCACGACTAAGGTAAAGTGAAAAGGATTTCACGCCAATTCAGGAAGCAATTCCTGATATATCTGCTACCCGCCGCCATCACTATATCGATGTTTTGCCCTCAGGATGAGCCTTCGGCACTGGTCGATATATATGGGAAGCCCCGGCGGGTAGAAAGATGAAATTCTCACTCTGAACTTTCAATGGTCAGAAAGAGAATAGGAAAAAAATCGAAATGCAGGCAATTATATCTCGCTAACCTTTGCAAGATTCTCGCCGGCGGAAAGCAGGAAACTGCCGCACGGACAGAATGGATTGCCTGCATCGGATTTCAAAGGAAGTCGATAACAAAGGATATGGAATCGGACATGATGTCATGGGCATAAGATAAGGAGAACATCACTCGGATATATGTGCCAGGGATAAAGGTCTTCAAATCCGATAAGAAAGAAACAACAAAGCGCTAGATAAATAAGAAGGCCGCAACAGGAGGAAATTATGGATAAACTGACCGAAAAAGACATTACGCCGGAAGGAATTTTTCATCAACGACGTAAAATTATTCAGGCTATGGGAATTATCGGTACCTCTGTTGCCGTACCTAGTTGGGTTAAAGCGGCTGCGACGGAAAAGGACGCGCGTCGCCCGTTGGATTTTATCAAGGACGAATCCGGACAGAACCTGTCCTTAACTCCGGAAAATAAAGTGATCGGGTATAATAATTTCTATGAATTCGGCGTGCCCAAGGAAGCGCCCGCCAAATATGCTTCTTCATTGAAAACCGACCCCTGGACCATTGAGATCAGCGGTGAGGTTGAAAATCCCGTTACTATAAATATGCAGCAGCTTCTTACACAGTTTCCGCTGGAAGAACGGATTTATCGCCTGCGTTGTGTAGAAGCCTGGTCGATGGTAGTGCCATGGATTGGCTTTGAATTGAATAAATTACTGGCTTTGGTCAGACCTACGCGAAAGGCCCGTTTTGTCGAATTTGAAACAATTTATGATCCGGATAATATTCCGGGTCAGAAAAACATCTTCTTCGGCGGCGGGTTAAAATATCCTTATGTCGAAGGTCTGACCATGGAGGAAGCCATGCACCCGCTGACCATTATGGCGGTGGGACTCTATGGTAAAACGCTGTCGCCGCAAAACGGCGCCCCGATACGCTTAGTCGTACCTTGGAAATACGGATTTAAAAATATCAAATCCATCGCCAAGATTCGTCTGAAGGAACACAGACCGCAAACGACATGGAATATACTCGCCCCTAAAGAATACGGATTTTATGCCAATGTGAATCCCAAGGTGGATCACCCTCGTTGGTCGCAAGGAAGCGAAAGGGTTATCGGCGGAGGCGGCCTATTTGATATTAAGCGTCAGCCTACATTGATGTTCAACGGTTATGAGAAGGAAGTCGGGCACTTATACGCCAATTTGGATTTGAAGGAACATTTCTGATGTTTGCAGCTTCCTTCCTGCGGATCGTCGCTCATCTGTGTTGCTTTTTACCCTTAGTATGGTTGGCTCTGGTACTCTATACCGGCGCAGAAAATTTGGGCGCGGATCCGATAAAAGGGATTCAACATTTTCTCGGTTTCAGCGGATTAACAATCTTTATTGCCTTATTCCTACTGCGATTAGTGGTAGCGCTGTTGAAAATGCCAAGGCTTTTGGCTTTACACAGTGCGCTCGGACTATGGGGGATATTTTATAGCTTAGCTCATATCCTCTCCTACTTCGTCCTTGAGCTAAACACGGATATTGAACTTTTCCTGCACGAACTGACCGAACGCAGTTACCTTATAGCGGGAGCGCTGAGTTTTCTGCTGTTCGGCATAACGGGGTTAAGTACCCTGTCATTGCTGCGGCGGAAAATAAAGACGGGTTGGTTGAGTTTACATAAACTCTCTTACTTGGCGTTAGCATTAGCAGTGTTTCATTATTATCTGTCCCTCAAGGGTACCGAATGGATGTTGGTGATTTATTCAGCCCTTACCCTGCTGATGTTGGGGATTATCTGGTACAGAAAAGGTTTTCCTCTAAAATAGAGTAATAAATACAAAAAAAGGAGAGATTCACGGACTGATCTCTCCTTTTTCTTTTTAGGACAAAACTATTATCTGACTTCCAATTCAATATTTTCAAAAATCTTCTGCACGGCATTATTGTCGCGCAGCTTTTCCGCTTTTTCTACTTGCGGACGGGTCAAATGCGGTGAGAAATAATTAATAAAGTCATACATATAATTACGCAGAAAGGTACTATGTTTAAATGCAATCTGCGTCATACTCGCTTTGAACAAATGGCTGGCGTCTAGCGCCAGCAAATCGGTATCCGCTTCCGTATGCGCCATCGAGGCGATAATACCCACCCCCAGCCCTAAACGAACATAGGTTTTAATCACATCCGCATCAGTTGCGGTAAATACGATATTCGGTAAAATTCCCGCCCGATTAAAGGCATAATCCAGATCGGAAACGCCGGTAAAACCGAAAGTATAGGTAACCAACGGATATTTGCCCAATTCCTCAATGGTCAGGTTTTCACATTGTGCCAGAGGATGATCGGGTTTTACCACCACAGACCGATTCCACATATAGCAGGGCAATAGTACCACATCATCAAATAAATACTGTGCTTCGGTGGTAATAGCAAAATCTACCTCACCGGACAACAATGCGTCATATAGCTGATTAGGCGACCCCTGATGGACGTGCAGGCTAACATCCGGATATTGTTTGGAAAAACGTTCGATTACGGAAGGCAGCACATAGCGCGCCTGCGTATTCGTAGTCGCCAGCCGTAATACGCCGTGATTGGGCTGGGTGTATTCATTGGCTATGGATTTAATACTCTGGGTTTTTACCAGCAATTCGCGAGCGATGGCCACGATTTTTTTACCTGCCGGGGTAACGGATTTAATATGCTTACCGTTACGCTCGAAGATTTCCAGGCCCAATTCGTCTTCCAGTAATCTGACCTGCTTACTGATCCCCGGTTGAGAGGTATATAACGCATTGGCAGCCTCGGTAACGTTTAAATTTTGATTTACAATTTCAACGATATAGCGTAATTGCTGGATTTTCATAGGACCTTCCGTTTAACCGATTAACATAACGGTAATAAAGATTAAATGTATCGGGTAAAATACAGCGAGCGGTGAACTAAGCTAAGCATCTTTTATTTTTTATAACGTTTACTCTGTTCGGAGTAGCGTTTTACCGCCTTACGAATTTTAGCCGTTTTCGGTCGACGTTTGGTTTTCGTAATATCCAGACGGCTTTCCGTTTCCGGCGCTAACCCCACCAGTTCGCGTAAATAATTAACCTGCTCGAGAGGCATTTCTTCCCAGCCGCCGCGTGGCAAGGATTTCATCAGTTGAATATTACCGTAGCGAATACGAATCAGACGACTGACCTGAATCCCCTGGCTCTCCCATAAACGACGAACCTCCCGGTTGCGTCCTTCCGATAAAACCACATCGAACCATTGGTTCATTCCGCTGCCGCCCGTGGCCTTAATGGCCTTAAAATTGGCCGGCCCGTCTTCCAACTGAACGCCTTTTTTCAAACGGTTCAGCATCGCATCGTCCACCTGACCGAACACCCGTACCGAATATTCGCGTTCCACTTCCCGACTCGGGTGCATTAAGCAGTTGGCGAGTTCGCCGTCGGTTGTAAACAGCAGCAATCCGGAAGTATTAATATCCAGACGGCCTACCGCAATCCAACGCGAGCCGGTCAGGCGCGGCAAACGATCAAATACTGTCGCCCGTCCTTCCGGATCATGACGGGTACAGAGTTCGCCTTCCGGTTTATAGTACATTAATACGCGACAGAGCTCTTTTTGAGCGGCGGCCAGATTCACCAGATGCCCGTCAATACGTATCTTGATCCCCGGATACAGTTTTACCCTATCCCCCAAGGCGGCGATTTTCCCATCCACGCTGACGCGATTAGCGGAAATCATTCCTTCAATTTCGCGCCGAGAACCCTGCCCTGCGCGAGCCAATATTTTCTGTAATTTTTCCCCTTCGGCAACGGTATTTTTTGTCGGTGCCGCCATCTCTTTCACTTCTCTTTTAGAGGTTGCGGAAGATGAGCTAAAGTGCGGTCGTTTTTCCCTGAGTTTTTTCGGGCTGTCTGTGGTCTGAAATTTCATAAATGTCCTTGTCGCTTTCACAAGCGTCTTTGGTTAAATAAAAGGCTGAATCGAGCCACTGCCTTCACGCAGTATTTCCGGTGTTTCCCGGGTCAAGTCCACCACCGTAGTGGCTTCCTGCCCCAAATAACCGCCGTGAATAATAAGATCCACCCGGTTTTTCAGCCTATCGCGGATTTCTTCCGGATCCGACTGAGTAATATGCTCTTCGTTCGGCAGCATCAGCGAGCAGGATAAAATCGGCTCGCCTAATTCTTTCAGCAAATCCAGCGCAATCTGATTATCCGGCACGCGAATCCCAATGGTTTTGCGTTTCGATGTCATTAAACGGCGCGGCAGCTCTTTGGTGGCGGTCAAAATAAAGGTGTAACGTCCGGGCGTATTATTTTTAATTAACCGATACACCACGTTGTTCACCACCGAATAATTGGAAAGTTCCGATAAATCGCTGCACATCAGGGTAAAATTATGCCCTTCCGGCAGATGACGGATTTCAACAATACGATCCATCGCATGCTTATCGCCGATCATACAACCCAGTGCATAACCCGAATCGGTAGGATAAACGATAACGCCGCCGTTACGCAGGATTTCCGCCGCCTGCGCAATTAAACGCGGCTGAGGGTTATCGGGATGAATATAGAAAAACTGGCTCATAGTTGCTTTCCCACAAAGATTGTTGCGATTATAACTGATATTATCGCGATCTTATAACAATTTGTAACAAAAAAATCGGTTTATGTAGCTGATGGTAATATTCATTGCAGCGCTTCACCGCCCAATTCCGCCCTGTGCCACACAGGTATGACGCCCTCGGGCAAGGTTAGGGATTTTCCCAATTCAATCCAGGCACAGGGGAAATGAAAATCCGATCCTGCGGAGGCGAGCAAATTGAAGTCCTGTGCCCAACGGGCCAATAATAAACGCTGTTCCGCCGTTTGCCCGCAGCCGGATACTTCCATAGCGGTACCGCCCCAGCGTTTAAAATCCGCCAACAGACGCTTCAGCTGGCGGTTAGTCATGGTATAACGCAGCGGATGGGCAAGAATACTCAATCCCCCGCTTTGGGCGATCACTTCGATAGCGCTAGGAATATCACACCATTCGGCTTTAACATAGCAGGATTTTCCCTGTGCAAGATAACGCTTAAAGGCCTGCCCTTCGTTGGCGACCTTGCCTATCTGCACCAGATAGCGGGCATAATGAGCCCGAGTTACCTCGCCGCCGGCTAACTTTTTGGCACCCTCAAAGGCATCGGGAATCCCTGCCTTTGCCAGTTTTTCTCCGATTTCCTGCGCCCGTTTTAGTCGCACTTGCCCTTGTTGTTCCAGCAACTGCAACATCGGCTCGCTATTTTCATCGAAGCCAAGACCGACAATATGAATAGCTCGGTTTTCCCATTGGGTGGAAATTTCCACCCCGTTAATTAGTTTAATCGAAGATTCCTGCGCCTGACGCCTTGCTTCGGCCAAACCGGCAATGCTGTCATGGTCCGTTAAGGCCAGCACATGCACCCCTTTCTCCGCAGCACGCAGCACCAATTCCGTCGGCGATAATAGGCCGTCGGAAGCATTGCTGTGGCAATGCAAGTCATAAATTTTATTCATCGGTTCGCCCCAAAGAGCGGTTGTTTTTCTAAGGTTTTTTTCACAATCCGTTATTACTTAAGGTGAGAAGAGCGGATTTTTTCAATATATTTGCCACACCGCTCAAGACTTATTTTATACTGCCCACAAGTTGTTTAACCAATGCCGGGCCATGATAAATAAGACCGGAATACAATTGCAGTAACTGGGCGCCGGCAGCTATTTTTTCCCGCGCATTCTGTACGCCGTCAATACCGCCGCTACCGATAATGGGAATCTCACCCTTCAATTCTTCCTGCAAACAACGAATAATCTCGGTACTTTTCTGCTGGAGCGGTTTGCCGCTTAACCCACCGCTCTGCTCCGCATTTTTTAAACCCGCCACATTATCCCGCGCAATAGTAGTATTGGTGGCGATCACTCCGTCGATTGAGTTACGTCGTAACGTATCCGCTACGATAACCAATTCCTCTCGACTGAGATCCGGTGCGATTTTTACCGCCAGAGGTACATATTTATTATATTGCCGGGCCAGAATTTGCTGGCGCGCCTTTACCGACTTAAGTAAATCCTCCAGCGCATCGCCATATTGCAACTGGCGTAATCCCGGCGTATTCGGTGAAGAAATATTAAGGGTGATATAGCCCGCATAATTATAGGCCTTGTTCAGGCAAAAAATGTAATCGTCCTTACCGTATTCCAGCGGCGTGGTTTTATTCTTACCGATATTAATGCCGATCACCCCGTCAAATCTGGCTTTCTTAACGTTTTCCAGCAAATAATCAATACCGCGATTATTAAAGCCGTTACGGTTTATAATGCCTTCCGCCTCAATCAGACGGAACTGGCGGGGTTTGGGATTCCCTTCTTGGGCTTTCGGGGTTACCGTTCCCACCTCAATAAAACCGAATCCCATAGCGGCGAACCCCTCAATGGCTTCAGCGTTTTTATCGGCGCCGGCAGCCAGTCCGATCGGGTTTTTAAATTTAATCCCCATTACGGTTTTTTCCATTCCCTGCGGACAGGCTAACAAAGCTTTCAGTATGTTATTGAAGGGAGGCCGTGCGGCCAAGTGAAGCAATTTAATGGTTAAATCGTGGGCATTTTCGGGATCGAGGGAAAATATCCCTTTGCGTATTAATGAATACATACTCGTTTATCTCTCCGGATAGTTAGAACTGCCCGGGCATTATACTGATTTTCCGACCTATTGATAATTAAAATTTAAGCACCAAAGTCCGCTATTCAGCTATTTTGCTCTTCATCAATTACAAATTCAAACCAATCGATCACATCTTTTTCATGTACGCCCCCCGCAATCATTATACCGGCACGGGCAACTGAAGCTTCATCACCAGAAATAAGGGGGTGCCAGTCAAACAACGGTTTATTTTCGTATAACAGACGGTAGGCGCAGGTCGCCGGCAGCCAATGGAAATCAGGCAGGTTTTTTTTGGTCAGCTTGGTGCAGTCTTCAACCCGTTTAAAACGATTTTGGTAATCCGAACATTTCCCGCTGTTCAGATCCAGCAGGTTACAGGCGATACGGGTAAAATACAGTTTTTGTCGCTTACCGCGCCCTTCTACAAACTTTTGGTAGCAGCATTTGCCGCAACCGTCGCAAAGGGCTTCCCATTCGGCGTCGTTCATTTCGGTGAGGGATTTATTTTTCCAGAATTCGGGCTCAAGCTGCATTATTTGCTCGGAAATAAAATAAGTGCGATTAAAGATAAAAAACTTTATCAAAAATAACCGCACTTTTGTGATAATGCCGTAGCCCCGTACCGCTCTGCACAATAACGGCAAAATAACGGGGCCTTATAAAGAAGGGAATAAAGCTTAGAACCCTTCTTTTAATCCGACGGTAAGATTAAAAACCAAGCCATCGGCGCGACTGTCTTTACTGTCGGCGCAATAATAGCCTTCACGCTCGAACTGATAAGCTTGTTCCGCTTCGGCGCCGGCCAGATTTTTTTCCACGAAGCCCTGCTTAATAATCAGAGAATCCGAATTAATAGCAGCCAGGATATCCTCTTCCGCACTCGGATTCGCAACATTAAATAAGCGGGAATACAAACGGAATTCGGCAGGCAGATTATCGCTGGCCGATACCCAATGAATCACCCCTTTTACTTTACGTCCGTCATTCGGATTCTTACCCAAGGTGGTTGGATCATAACTGCAGTAAACCGTGCTGATATTACCCTGAGCATCTTTTTCCACCCGTTCCGCTTTAATGATGTAAGCGTTGCGCAGGCGAACTTCTTTGCCCAGAACCAGGCGTTTGTACTGTTTGTTCGCTTCTTCGCGAAAATCCGCCCGATCAATATAAAGTTCGCGGGTGAGAGGCAACTCGCGCTGCCCCATTTCAGGACGGTTCGGGTGATTAGGAACGGTCAGAATTTCCACGCCCTCAAAATTTTCAATCACAATTCGCAGCGGATCCAACACAGCCATAGCGCGCGGTGCATTCTGGTTTAAGTCGTCGCGAATACAGGACTCCAGCGCACTATATTCCACTACGTTATCCTGCTTGGTTACCCCGATACGGCGGCAAAATTCACGAATGGCCGCCGGCGTATAGCCGCGACGGCGCAACCCGGAAATCGTCGGCATACGCGGATCATTCCAACCGTCAACCACCCCTTCCTGCACCAGTTTTAATAATTTGCGTTTGGAAGTCAGGGTATATTCCAGGTTCAGACGGGAGAACTCGTACTGATGCGGTAAAGGTCGCTCAATGGAAATATGTTCCAATACCCAGTCATACAGGCGGCGGTTATCCTGAAATTCCAAAGTACACAGCGAATGGGTAATACGTTCGATGGCGTCGGAAATACAATGAGTGAAATCATACATCGGATAAATACACCATTTATCGCCGGTCTGATGATGGCTGGCGAATTTAATCCGATACAAAACGGGATCACGCATCACCATAAAAGGAGATGCCATATCGATTTTAGCGCGCAGGCTGGCGCTACCCTCGGCAAATTCGCCGTTTTTCATTTTTTCAAATAAGGCCAGATTTTCTTCTACGCTGCGATCCCGGTACGGACTGTTTTTACCCGCTTCGGTCAGGGTGCCGCGATATTCGCGCATTTGCTCCGGCGAAAGCTCGTCCACATAAGCCAGCCCCTTTTTAATCAGTTCAATGGCATAAGCATAAAGCTGATCGAAATAGTCCGAGGCATAACGCACCTCCCCTTCCCATTGGAAACCCAACCATTGCACGTCCTGTTTAATGGAATCCACGTATTCCGTATCTTCTTTCACCGGATTGGTGTCGTCAAAGCGCAGATTACATAATCCCTTATAGTCTTTGGCAATCCCGAAATTCAAGCAGATGGATTTAGCATGACCGATATGCAAATAACCGTTAGGTTCCGGCGGAAAACGGGTATGCACTCGGTTAAGTCTGCCGCTTTGTAAATCTTCGTCAATAATATGACGGATAAAATTTGTCGGGTGATGAGCTGTATTTTCAACAATTTCGTTGCTATCCATTAATAACCTCAGATTCAGATGAATTCTCGTCTAGAAAATCCGTCCATTCTACACTGTTTACGGCCATAACACAAAGTGCGGGCGGTCGCGGGAAAATTACGCCCTATCCCCCTGTTCGGGCGGAAGAAGGCCTATGTTATCCTCCCGCCCAACAGGGGAACTAAGCTAAAAATAAGGCACCGAGGCGAAATAAACGAAAAAATTGTAAAAAAAGATTCCTTATTTTTCTGAATCACATATAATGCCACAGCTACAAATATGAATGAATGTTCATTCATTAGCGTCGAACCGCTCTTAATTAAGGATTTCTTAAGTTACTGCGTATAATATTAACCCTTTGTTCAGCACCTTCGGGTATTAATACATTCGGCAATACTATATATGATGAAAAAGAAAGTTATCGTTATTCTTTTGATCCTGATATTTACTATCGGCGCTTTTTTCTATTTTTTTAACCGCAACGGCGGTACGACAACCACTTATCTGACGGAAACCGTTATGCGTGGCAATCTACAGAAATCCGTAATCGCCACAGGTACGGTACGCAGCTTTAACCGTGTTGAAGTCGGCGCCCAGGTTTCCGGTAAAATTGAAAAAATTCACGTTATTCTGGGTCAGCAGGTTAAACAGGGAGAATTAATTGCGGAAATCGATTCTCAAACCCAGCTCAATACGCTAAATACGGCACAGGCCAAATTGGCATCTTATCAGGCCCAACTCACCTCAAAACAAGTGGCGCAGGAAGTGGCGCTTTCCTCTTATCAACGTACAGTTAAGCTGTATGCGCAAAAATCCGCCTCACTGGACGATTTAAATAACGCCAAAAACAGCCTTGCCTCGGCAAAATCCGCGGTGCTGGAAGTGGAAGCATTAATTAAGCAGGCGGAAATTGAAGTAAATACCGCCAAAACCAATTTGGGCTATACCAAAATTGTGTCGCCAATTCAGGGAACCATTATTTCCATTCCGGTATCGGTGGGACAAACGGTAAACGCCAATCAAACCACACCGACCATTGTTCAGGTGGCAGATTTAAACAAAATGCTGATTAAAGCGGAAATCTCCGAAGGGGATATTACCAAGGTAAAACCCGGTATGGCAGTGGAATTTACGACGCTCGCCGATCCGGACAACCAATATAAAGCGCAGATAACCTCGGTGGATCCGGCAATGACCACATTGACCGACAACGAATATGAAGAAAGCGTTACCGATACCAATGCGGTTTATTACTATGCCAATGTAGTGGTGGATAATCCGGAGCAAAAACTGCATATCGGCATGACAACCCAGAACAACATTATTATCGCAGAGGTAAAAGATGCCCTGCTGGTACCTACCCTGACCCTGAAAAAGCAAGGGGGGAAAACCTTTGTGCAGGTGCTGAACGGCGATAAGGTCGAACAGCGGGAAGTCGGCATAGGTCTGAATGATGATATTAATACTCAGATTCTATCCGGGCTGCAAGAAGGGGAAAAAGTTATTTCCTCTCAGCTTGCCGAAGGGGAAAAACTGAGTATGCCGGGGCGCGGCCCGAGAATTTTCTAAAGTGCGGGCGAAACCATGAATATTATTGAAATTAAAAATCTCAGCAAATATTTCGGTCAGGGGGAGAACCGCACCCAGGTATTGAAAGATATCAACCTTGAAATCGAGAAAGGCGATTTTATTGCGATTATCGGTCAGTCCGGTTCGGGCAAATCCACGCTGATGAATATTATCGGCTGCCTGGATACGCCGAGCCTCGGCACCTATAAAATCGGTACGACCGAAGTCAGCGGTTTAAACAATGATGAACTGTCAGATTTACGTCAGAAAAAATTCGGTTTTATCTTCCAGCGCTATAATTTGCTTTCGACCCTCAGCGCCTTGGAAAATGTGGCTCTGCCGGCGATTTACGCCGGGCTGGATCAGAAATCCCGTCTGCAGCGTGCCGCCGCCCTGTTGGAAAAATTAGGGCTGGGCGATCGTTTGCAGAATAAACCCAGTCAACTTTCCGGCGGTCAGCAGCAGCGGGTTAGTATCGCCCGCGCCTTAATGAACGGCGGTGATATTATTCTGGCGGACGAACCGACCGGCGCCCTGGACAGTAAAAGCGGCGAAACCGTAATGAATATTATCCGTCAACTGCACCGGGAGGGTCATACGGTTATTTTGGTTACCCATGATAAAAATATTGCCGCCTTCGCCAATCGGATTATTGAAATCCGGGACGGAAAAATTATCGAGGATCAGCGCAAATCCCATGCCATTTCCTCCAAAAGGGAAAATCCGCAGGTAAATAAAAGCCCTTTCAGCTTTTATCGGGATCAGTTTATCGAATCCTTTAAAATGTCCGTTAATGCCATTGTGGCGCATAAGTTACGCTCTCTGCTAACCATGCTTGGGATTATTATCGGTATTACCTCGGTGATTTCCGTGGTGGCCTTGGGAAACGGTTCGCAACAGAAAATTCTGTCCAATATTAATGCCATGGGTACCAATACCATGGATATTTATAACGGTACCGGATTCGGCGATCGGCGGGCGGAAAAAAACCGCAATTTAACCGTCAAAGATGCGGATATTTTAGGGCGGCAAAGCTATATCGAAAGCTCAACCCCGAACAGTTCGGTCAGCGGTACGCTAACCTATGCCAATCAAAGTTTTACCGCCGCGGTGAAAGGCGTCGGAGAACAATATTTTAATGTGAAAGGTATGATTTTGCTCCAGGGGAGATTGTTTAATCTCCAAGAGGTTAAACATAGCGAACAGGTAGCTGTTATTGATGAAAACACTCTGGCGCAGGTGTTTAAAAACCAAGACGCCCTGGGCAAAGTTCTGATGATGAATAAAAAGCCCCTGCGGGTTATCGGCGTGGCGAAAATGCAAAGCAATATGGGAATGAGCAGCACCAGCCTGAACATTTATATTCCCTATACCACGGCCATGAATAAAATTTCCGGCGAACAGAAAATCGATTCGATTACGGTTAAAATTGCGGATTCGGTCAACTCCGGCGTAGCGGAAAAGGATCTGACCAATTTGCTCCGCATTCGCCACGGGAAAAAAGATTTTTTCGTAATGAATACGGATACCATTAAACAAACCATCGAGAGTACCACCAATACCATGAAATTATTGATTTCTTCCATTGCTCTGATATCCCTTGTGGTTGGCGGCATCGGCGTAATGAATATAATGCTGGTATCCGTTACCGAACGAACCAAGGAAATCGGCATCCGTATGGCCATCGGCGCCAGACAGTCCAATATTTTGCAACAGTTTCTGATTGAAGCGGTTTTAATCTGTCTGATCGGCGGTGTTACCGGTATTTTACTTTCAGTGGTTTTAGGGACGATATTCAATCTGTTGATAACCGACTTTACCATGGTTTTTTCAACATTTTCCATTGTCGCCGCCGTACTCTGCTCTACCCTTATCGGGGTGATTTTCGGTTATATGCCGGCGAAAAACGCCGCCGCTCTAAATCCGATTACGGCATTGGCCAGAGAGTAAAGTTTATTGGGGAAACCTAATTTAAATTTATCCGTTTTGATAAAATTGTTATACTGCGCAATACAACAAAAGTACGTTCGAAACGACCGCACTTGGCATTTGCAGCTCTTGCATTTTATCGGCGGGTTTTCATAGTTAAAAGGAAAAATAATGTTTAAATTTAATAAATTAGCGCTTAGCGTCATTCTTTCCACCGCATTGGTCGGCTGTGCCAATATTAACGATTCCTATCGCACTGCTCAGCAGGATTTCAAGCAATATGAAGAAATCACCGCACAATACAATATTAAAGAGGATTGGTGGACGCTGTATCAGGATTCGCAATTGAATAAAGTCGTGGAACAGGCATTGCTAAACAACAAGGATTTAGCCAAAGCCGCCATTTCGGTAAACTCCGCACTCTATAAAGCAAATTTATTGGGCGCCGATTTAGTCCCTTCTTTCAGCGGATCCACTTCTTCTTCCGCAACTAAAAACATTAGAGAAGGCGGCAATTCCAGCATTTCTCACGGCGGTTCGCTCAGCGTAAGCTATACCCTGGATTTATGGCGTCGTCTTGCCGATGCGGCTTCCGCCGGCGAATGGACCTATGCGGCCACCCAACAGGATATGGAATCGACCCGTCTGTCTTTAATTAATTCCGTGGTTACCACCTATTATCAGATCGCCTATTTGAACGATGCGATTACTGCCGCTCAAGACAGCGTGAATTACTATAGCCAGATCAACAATATTATGCAGAACCGCCTTAGCCAGGGAATTGCCGATCGGGCCAGTACCGATCAGGCTCAACAATCCGTACTCTCCGCCCGGAATACGCTGATTAGCTATCAAACCGAGCGGAAAACGGCGGAACAAACCCTACGCAATCTGCTTAACCTAAAACCGAACGAAGCTCTGAATATTAACTATCCGCATATTCTGAATGTGAAAAACACGGAAGTGAATCTAAATGTGCCTTTCTCCACCATTGCTAACCGTCCGGATGTTAAGGGCTATCAATATCGTCTTAACAGCGCCTTTAAAGACGCTAAAGCAATGCAGAAAAGCTGGTTCCCGACAATTAGCCTGGGCGCCGGTTTATCTTCCGAAGGTACTAAGGTGAATAACGCCTTTAATGTGCCTCTGGCCAGCGGAACCCTGGGAATTTCCTTACCGTTTCTGGACTGGAATCATGTTAAATGGAACGTAAAAATTTCCGAAGCCGCCTATGAAACGGCGAAATTAAACTTCGAGCAAAGTATTACCAGCGCATTGAATGATATTGATACCAATTACTTCAGCTATACTCAGGTAAAACAAAACTTTGCCAATCTGCAACAAAAATATGAATACGACAAGCGTATCACCCAGTATTATCGCAACCGCTATAATGCCGGCGTTTCCGAATTGCGTGAATGGCTGAATGCGGCGAATACGGAGAAAGCCTCACAAATTTCCATACTGAACGCCAAATATAGCCTGATTCAGTCCGAAAATGCCATATACAGCTCAATGGCAGGCTATTATTCGCCGAAACCTTCACAACAATAAGCCTATAATAATCTAATTTTAAGGGGCGCTCTTTATGCGCCCCTTAGTATTTCTAGCATTCCTTATAATATTTCTCCCGGCAATTTATACCGCTGCGGATAATCTTCTTTCTTCAGTTACTTAATAAAAATACAAAATATTGCGAACTTGTTTATTTTTATTGTGCATTTATTGGCTCATTAAAAAATCCGCCCAAAAACCACCGCTCTTTTAGCTCGAAGCATACAACCAAAACGAAATATAAAGAGCATGCTAACCTGAAGTCGGAATTTACCTACCGACATAGCGAATAGAATAAAAAAGTAAAATAGAATAAAAAAGCAAAAAAGGCAGGATTGCTCCTGCCTTTGCTTATATAAGATGACATGAAAAACTGGGAAAATAAGGTGCGGAAATTACTCGATAATAGGGATAATTTTCGTTGCGTGCGAACCTTTATCGCCGTGAACCGCTTCAAAATTAACTTTCTGGCCGGCTTTCAGCGAACGGTAGCCGTCCATTTCAATCACAGAGTAATGCGCAAAAATATCCGCATCACTGCCTTCGGCATTTATAAAACCGAACCCTTTCGCATTGTTAAACCATTTTACAACACCGACTTCCATATATGTTACCCCTATGTGGCTTTAGTCTTTACAAGACGACATAACAACTTTTAATAAGACTTTCCGCCTTATTGCCCGATACAGGTTAATATCTAAGAAATTCCCGCTTTTCGCAACCGTTAATCTTTCAAAATCAAACGGAGATCACAAAATATTTTCCCGCGGCAATAAAAAAATGCGAACCGCCAAAAATAGGCAAGGTTCGCATTTAAACTTAATCGGCGCTAAAAGGGCGGAAAATTATTTTTTGCTTCTTTCCTGCCACTTTCCGTCGTTAAAATCCACAATCCATTTGGTCGCCTTACCGTTTTTCTCTGAGGTAACATATTGGCGTTTTTCCTTGCGGCTGAAACGTACAATCGCCTCGTTACCCTCAGGATCCTGTTGCGGCGCATCGGCCAGATATTTCAGTTTTTCCGGTAATCGCTCGCGGAAACGGGCCAACTCCGCCACTTTAGGCGCCCGGGTCTCACGGGATTTAGGGAAATTATGGGCGGACATAAACACGCCGCTAGCACCGTCGCGCAGAACAAAATAAGCATCGGATTTTTCACATTTCAATTCAGGGAAATGGGTCGGTTCTTCTTTCGGCGGCGCAACTTCACCGTTTTTCAGAATCTTGCGTGTATTGTCGCATTGGGTACAGGCCATATATTTACCGAAACGCCCCGATTTTAAGTGCATATCCGCACCGCATTTATCACATTCGACAACGGGCCCTTCGTAACCTTTAATTTTAAAGCTGCCCTGCTCCACCAAATAGCCGTCGCAATTCGGGTTATTACCGCAAATATGCAGTTTACGCTGAGCATCTATCACATAGCTGTCCATGGCGGTACCGCAAATCGGACAGCGTTTACGCTCCATTAACGCCTTAGTTTCCGATTCGCTGTCCAATACATTCAGCAATTCCGCTTCGGGAATTAAATTTATCGTGGTTTTACAGCGCTCTTTCGGTGCCAGCGCATAACCGGAACAACCGAGGAAGACCCCGGTACTGGCGGTTCGAATCGCCATTTTTCTAGCGCAAGTCGGGCAGTCTATATCGGTCAGAACCAAACTGTTCGGCTTCATACCGCCTTCGATTTCATCTAATTCGGCACGTCCCAGCTGGGCGGAGAAGTCCTTAAAAAACTGATTTAATTCGCTCTTCCAGTTCTTATTGCCGCTGGCAATCTGATCCAAACGATCTTCCATTCCGGCGGTAAAATCATAATTCATTAAATTAGCAAAGGACTGATTCAGACGATCGGTAACGATTTCCCCCATTTTTTCCGCATAAAAACGGCGGTTTTCAATTTTAGCGTAACCTCGTTCCTGAATGGTGGAAATAATCGCCGCATAGGTTGAAGGGCGACCGATACCGCGTTTTTCCAGTTCTTTAACCAAGGCTGCCTCGGTAAAACGTGCCGGCGGCTTGGTGAAATGCTGAAGCGGACGTATATCTTTTAATTTCAACATCTCTCCCACACGCAGCGCCGGTAATTCCTGATCTTCCGCCGATTTACCCATTTGCGGCAGCACTTTCGTCCAACCGTCGAAGCGTAGAATACGTCCTTTGGCTTTGAGGCGATAATCGCCTGCGCTAACCGTTAAGGTGGTACTGTCATATTGCGCCGCCGGCATCTGACAGGCGACGAACTGACGCCAGATTAGATCGTACAAACGTACGGCGTCTTTTTCCATAGCGCTTAAACTTTCCGCGCCGATATAAACATCGGACGGGCGAATGGCTTCGTGCGCTTCCTGGGCGTTTTCCTTACTGGAATAAAAATTCGGCTTCGGCGGCAAGTAATTTTCCCCGTAATGTTCGCCGATATAGCGGCGCGCCATAGATAAAGCGTCTTGGCTCAAATTGGTAGAATCGGTACGCATATAAGTAATATAGCCCGCTTCATACAAACGCTGCGCCAGCATCATGGTTTTTTTCACGCTGAATCCTAAACGGGTACTCGCCGTTTGCTGTAAGGTCGAGGTGATAAAGGGCGCTCTCGGCTTCGAACCCGTAGGACGGGTTTCCAGCTCCGATACCATATAATCGGCCTTCTCCAAAAAATCCACCGCAGTTTGTGCTTGTTGTGCGGTTTTAGGCTCGAATTTTTTCCCCTGATATTCGCTGATATCCAACTGTACCGATTGCTTATTCGCATCGGCGACCACCGCCACTTCCCAGTATTCCTGCGGTTGGAAAGCTTTAATTTCATGTTCGCGCTCCACCAGTAGCTTCACCGCAACGGATTGTACCCGTCCGGCAGATAAACCGCGCGCTACTTTTTTCCACAACAGGGGAGAAACCATAAAACCAACCACGCGATCCAGAAATCTTCGGGTTTGCTGCGCATTAACCCGATCCAAATTCAGCTGTTCCGGCTTCTCAAAGGCCTGCTTAATCGCATTTTTAGTGATTTCATTAAATACCACCCGGCTGAAACGACTGTCATCGCCACCGATAACTTCGCGCAAATGCCAGGCAATGGCTTCTCCTTCACGGTCCAAATCGGTAGCCAGATAAATATGATCCGCTTTTTTCGCCAAGGACTTCAGCTCGGAAACCACCTTTTCCTTTCCCGGCAAAATTTGATAATTGGCTTTCCAGTCATGATAAGGATCGATCCCCATCCGTTTTACCAAGGCATTACGCTCTTTTTCTTTTTTTACTTTTTCCTTTTCTTCCGCACTTAATCCCTTGGTGGATACCGGCTTGGCTTTTTCACCGGCGGATATGCCGGCGCCGGGTAAATCGCGGATATGCCCCACACTGGACTTTACTACATAATCGGAACCCAGATATTTATTAATGGTTTTCGCTTTTGCCGGCGATTCCACAATAACTAAGGATTTGGTCATTTTTTATTACCTGATTCTTTTGTACTTATAAAATATTTGCGTTCAATCTTAATATTTGATATGACTACGCAGCGAAATATGATTATTTTTGATTATATGACTTTTTTGCTACCGGAAGGAATTATTTATCTATTTTCCGTATTCTTAACTATCCTCAACCGATACTCCGAGGCTGTTGATAATTTATATTCCCCCCCGCAAGGGTTAGTGAATTATCGACAGACCCTATTCTTTGGTCAATAGTTTTTTTATGAAAGGTGAAATAAGTGGATAAACTAAATGCAATTTCAATATTTTGCCGGGTCATAGAAACCCAGAGCTTTACTCAGGCGGCGGCTTATGAAAATATTTCCGTCGCCATGGCGAGCAAATTGGTCGCCCAATTGGAGGAACAACTTAAAACCCGCTTACTGCAACGCACGACAAGAAAAATAATTCCCACCGAAGCGGGACTGGAATATTACCGACGCTGCCAACCTATTCTGACCGAATTAGCGGAGGCGGATGCCAGCATCAGCGCCCTTTCAACGACCCTACACGGCCATCTTACGGTTTCCGTGCCGATGGATTTCGGCTTGCGCTTTATTGCGCCGAATCTGCCTAATTTCGTAAAAGCGCACCCTAATTTACATGTGGAAATGGAATTTAGTGATCGCCGGGTGGATTTAATGACGGAGGGTTATGATCTGGCGCTACGCATCGGCGCCCTGCAAGACAGCACCCTGGTGGCAAAAAAACTGGCAACCTCATCGGTTCATTTCGTTGCCTCCCCGGACTATTTGGAAAAACATGGCAGACCGCAAACGCCGGAAGATTTACAGCATCACGACTGCTTGCTGTATAAAGCCATAGGTAATCAGATTTACTGGGAGTTCAGCGAACCCGGCGGTAAAGTCAGAAGATTGAAAATGCAGTCCAAGGTAATTTGCAATAACGGTATGACATTGGCCTGCCTGGCAAAATCCGGATTGGGAATTATTACTTCTCCGCGTTTTCTCATTGAAGAAGAACTAAAAAGCGGCGAACTGGTGGAAGTATTGGCCGATTATCCGCAACCGAAGCTGGATATGCACGTAATTTATCCCCATCGCCGCCACTTAGCGGCGAAAGTAAAAGCCTTTATCACCTTTCTGAGCGAACTGAACTTTTGTCAGGACAAATAAGGGGGCGCCTAATCCTGTTGCAGCTGCCGGCCCAATCCGCTTTGTCGTTGTACGGATTTTCTCAGCGCACTTTTCCAAACATTTTTCGTGCCGAATACGCTCAGCTGCGACTTGGCTCGAGTTACCGCCGTATAGACCAGTTCTTTACTCAGTAAAGGCGAATTATGCGGCGGCAAAATCAAGAAAGTATGCTCAAATTCCGAGCCCTGTGATTTATGTACCGTCATCACAAATGCCGTTTCATGGGCGGGAACCCGGCTGGGAGATATGGCTTTATACTGCCCTTCTCCCGTTTCAAACCAGACCTTATCGGCGAAAAACAAGCCTATATCCCCGTTAAATAATCCGACATTGCTGTCATTGCGAATAACCATCACTGGTTTCCCTACATACCAGTCGCGGCTGTGTTTAAAATACAGCGCACCTTTACGGCGCAGGCCCTCGGCAATGCGTTGATTAAGCAACTCCACGCCCGACTCGCCGCTACGCAAAGCGGTGAGAAAACGGATTCGCTTAAAGGCATTAAAAATCCGTGCGACACTTTGCCCGTCAAACTGCGTAGATTCTCGAATCAGGTTAAGGTAAGCAAGATATTCCTTAACCGCCATACTCACCGCACGCGCAGCGTAATCCGGCGGATTATTCTGTTGTGCTGCACGGATAGCGGATTCCGCATCAATAAATTCAATATCGGTAAAATGTTCAAACAGGCTCAGGCTGCTCTCGGCCTGCATCTCGTTTACCGCTTTAGCCAGCCGGCCGATACCTGAGTGTTGACCGAAACGACGACTTTCATACAGATAGCACAAATGATCGCGAATCGGATTTCCCGCCGCTTGATAATCCGTTACTTCACCGGTTACATCCCTCAGATAATCGGCAAAATCACGCCCGTACCCCTGTTGCAGAAAGGCGCCTAGCTCACCGATAACAGCCCCCGCCTCCACCGAAGCGAGCTGATCCTTATCCCCCAGTAAAATAAGTCTGGCATCGGGTTTCAGCGCTTTCAACAGTTCGGCCAATAATCTCAGATCAAGCATAGAAGCCTCATCCACCACCAATACGTCCGCCGGCAGCGGATTATTCCCCTTGCCTCTTGGATACCCCTCGCCGAGCAAACGATGAACGGTCATACCTTCATTGGGAACCGATTGACGCAATGGCGCCGGCAGCGACATTTTATTCAGCGCATCGGCGATACTTTCGCTTAAGCGGGCGGCGGCTTTACCTGTAGGTGCCGCCAGCCGGATATGCAGTTTTGTCCCGTTAAGCTTCTGTAATGCGATTAATAAACGCGCTACGGTAAAGGTTTTTCCCGTACCGGGTCCGCCGGATATAAGGCAAAATTGCTGGCGCAACGCTGCGGCAATAGCGATTTTCTGCCCCGGATTACAGCTTTGTTCTTCCTTAAGTAAGGCTTTTACTTGTTCTATCTGAGCGCTATCGGTAAATAAGGGGCTATTTTTCACCGCCCTTTTCAAGTAACGGGCAACAAAATATTCGTCCTGCCAGCTGCGGTAAAAATAGAGGGCGTTAAACTGAAACACTAAGGGAGTAATCCGCTGCCGAGGCGCGCTGCTAAAAGCTATATGCCCTGCCAACGCCTCCTGCCAGCGGCTAAGAGGTAACCCTTCGATTTTACTGCGGATAGCGCCGAGATATTCAGCCCCCTCAGCCCGTTCCGCAAGCTCAAAAGGATTATGCAGCAACGCCTCGTTCAAAAATAGACAGGTATTTCCGCGCTGCTGCGCAAAGGTAATTAATGCCGCCAGCAGAACCGCTAAATCGGCAACCGCTGCGGAATAATTATGAGGTCGTTGTTTCTCCGCAATCAGTGCGGCGAAATAATATTCGCTTGCGCCGATCAATTGTTGTTGTTTCAGTTGGGCTAAAATGCTCAGCATATGGAATCCCGCTTAAAAAAGTGCGTCCAGCGCTTCAATCAGACGCTCATCAGGTTTAGTGTAAAACACGCCGTATTCTTCTTCCCTGCCGTTCATACCGCGTAGGAAGAGATAGTATACGCCGCCGAAATCGCGGCGGTAGCAATAATTGCTGTCCCGCGTACCAAGATAACGATGCAGGGCCAGGGTATAGAGTAAATATTGCAGATCATATTGATTATTTTGCATCCCTTGTTGCAAAACATCCTTGCCATAATGTTGCGGACTCATACCTAACAGATTGGATTTATAATCGGCAATATAATATTTTCCCCCATGGCGGAAAACCAAATCCATAAACCCTCGGATCATGCCTTTAATTTCCTCTAACTGCCAGTCCCGGCAATACAGCGGATGATATTGTTGCAGCAGACGATTAAATTCTCCAATCTTGAGATTGCGGCTTAATTTCAGATAAAACTGCATTTCCTGCAGATAATCCGAGGGAGCCAAATCTTTCAGGGCGATGCCGACCTCTGCCAGGGGATGGCTGCGGATATTTTCCAACCATTGAGCGAGCGGCGCCTGCCATTCTTGCGCCAGCTGTAATGTGTGGCATAAGGACTGTATCCCCTCTTCCGCCACCGGGCCGAAAGCATATTTTTCGAAATAACGATGTAGGGCGTTCCCCACATAAATTCCGTGCGGAAAATCAACGGGCGAAAACCCCGGCGGATAATCCTGAAAACGGCTTTCCTGTTGCCCCTCCGGCGACATATTATCCGCCGCAAGGGAAAAGTTATTCCGTTCTTCTCCCGCGTATTCTCCCTGCTCGGAAAAAGCATAAAAATCCACCCCGCTTAGCGGTTCCGAAGACGCAAGCATACCCGAACTCTTTTGTTCATGCATACGTGCCAGCGCGGTAAAGCCGAGAACCCGCCAGTCCCGTTCGATATTAAGGTTAAAGTATTCTCCCTCCAGCAGCGGAGGCCGAATTTCCTCCGTTAGCGCAGCAATCTCCTCTTCTCCATCGAACGCCATAATACGTAAATTCTGTTCGCCGATACGCCGCCCCAATGCCTCCAACAAAGGCCGGCTCTGATAAGTGCCGTCAAGCCCCCTTGTTTCGCCGATTTCGCCCTGAGTCAATGCATATAGCAGAGCATTCCATTGTTTTTCAAACTGCGTCGGCAAAACAAAAGAAATATGGTATTTAGCTCGGGTTAAAGCAACATACAGCAGACGCATTTCTTCCGCCAGGGATTCCTTATCTCGCTGCTCTTGATGTTGATTATCCATATCCCAATGTATTGCTTCCCGCGCCTTATCATAATAAGTGGAAATATCCCGTCGCGACGGCGTTTTAACGCCTTTAGCGATAAAAGGCAACCAAACGAGAGGATATTCGAGTCCTTTGGATTTATGTACGGTTACCACTCTGACCAGCTGCCGTTCGCTTTCCAATCTTATGCGCTGAGCATCGGTGCGGTTCTCTCCCTGAATCTGCGCCTCCAGCCAATGTACCAGGGCAGCTTCATTTTCATTTGTGGCGGCAGCCTGTTGCAAAAGCTCCGCCAGATGAAACAGATCCGTTACCCTTCTTTCCCCTTCTGCGCTACCAATCAAGCGCTGCACTATAGCTTCGCGCATAAATAGGCGATGCAGCATGGCTAAAACGCCCTGATAGCGCCAGATGCGCTGATAATGCAAAAAGCGCTCCACCCATTGTTCCCAATCCTTTTCACTATGCTTGATATGGTGAATATCCTGCGCCGTCAGTGAAAAAGTCGAGGTGGCAATCGCATTTAAAATATTACGTTCGTTCAGAGGGTTAAGACAGGCATTCAAAATCAGTAATAAATCTTTAGCTTCCCCGGCATCGAATACGTTGCTATCGTCAGATAAATAAACCGAAGGGATATCATAGGCCAATAAGGCTTTTCGGATCTCTGCGGCCTCATAGCGATTGCGCACCAGTACGGCAATATCCTTCGGCTGTAACGGAACCAGTTCTTGCTCTCCGCCAAATCCGGTATTATTCTGCGCCGCATCCTTCAACCATCGGGCAATACTTTGCGCACAACAACGGGCGGCTTGGGTTTCGTCGCCGAGATAAAAATCAAAGGCAGCGGCCTTTTGTCCGTTATCCATAAAGGGCGATAGCTTTTTGCCGTTGCCCACCGGTTCAAAACCTATGCCTTTATATAAGAAGGGCGCATGCAGAGAAAAGTCAAACAGCCCATTAACCGCCTTCAATAAATCCTGATGGGAGCGATAATTTAATCCTAGGGTTAGACGAAGCGCTGCCTGCCTTGAGGCTTTCAGGTAAGTGAAAATATCCGCACCGCGGAAGCGATAAATAGCCTGTTTCGGATCCCCGATCATTAAAAAACCGGTTGGAATTTCCGCGTTGGTCGGCGCGCCCATATAGAGTTTGTGGAAAATCTGGTATTGATTGTTATCGGTATCCTGAAATTCGTCAATCATGGCAAAAGGATAACGGTGGCGGACGGCATCCGCCAGTTCGTCGCCGCTCCGAGCATATAAGGCCTGTTTAAACAGATGGAGCAGATCCTCAAAGCTCTTTTCTTTATGCTTCAGTTTGTAATCCAGCAATTTAGCTCTTACGCCCCGAATATAATGGGCAAGGATCAGTTTGCGATATAATTCCGTATCCGCAAGGCTTTCCCTTACATTATCCAATTGTTCAAACAGCGGATGGTAAATAGGCTCCGCGCCCTCTTCCGCATAATCGATTAAAGCCTGTTGGGAAAAATACTTTATCCCCTTTTCCGGCAGGGCGGTTTCATAGGAATTTTGCGCCCAATCCTTCATTTCGCGCAGCCATTTAGGCGGATTGGAAGAATTAAAGACCCGTCGTTTCAGACGTTTTTTTTCGCCTTTTTTATAATCGCGCCCAATTTCCTCCAGAATCAGCCTTTCGATATCCTCCGCCTGCGCCAGCCATGCGGCTTTCAGTTGATCTAATGCCTGTTGCCCTCGTAATAAATAACCTTCGAAAAATTCCTGCAAAGAAAGATTCAGTAAACTGCCGTGCTGGGTTTCTATTTTCAACATATCGCCATACACATAAGGGCGAATTTCCGCCATAACCTGCTGTGGCGAAATAAAATGGCGATGAATAAAACGGGCGATCTGCAAAGGCTGCGGATAAAAATTCTCGCGCCAAAATTCTGCGCAGAATCTCTCTATCAGTTCGCTTTCGTCAGCCACCAGTTCCAAATCGAAATGAATGCCGGAATGAAAAGCGTACTGCATCAACATACGGCGACAAAAACCGTGAATAGTATAAATCGCCGCCATATCCATATTTCGTTCCGCAATATTCAGGCGTTCCACCGCCAGACCGATATCCAACTCGTCCACCAGCGTTTCCAACATCGCATTATCCGTATTGCGAAAAATCGCCTTATCCCCCTGGCGGCGGTAAATATTGAGTAAGGCCTTAGCCCTTTGAATACGTTCGCGGATCCTCGCCTTTAATTCCTGGGTCGCCGCTTCGGTAAAGGTAACCACCAGAATCTGCTCCACCCTCAGCGGGCGGGCAAAATTATGTGCCGCCGGCTGTCCGGCTTGCAGCAACAACCTTAAATATAATGAGGCGATGGTATAGGTTTTGCCGGTACCCGCCGAAGCTTCGATTAATACCCGACTGTTCAGCGGGACGGAAACAGGATCAAGTGCGGTAGTTTTTTCCATGCTTTTTTCAGTATAAAGGGCCATTGATTATAAGGCGGCGTTATTATAGCAATTTTGCCGTTAGCCGGCTCCCTTCCCATAAAACAACGCCTTCCCGCAGGAAGGCGTCAAATATAGCGGAAAATTAGAAGTTCAGTACTTTATCCGCTTCAAACGTCCAGTCCGCCAGTTCGATTAAGGTGCCGATCTGAACCCCCTCCGCCAACGGCAGCTCGGTAATACCGCGCGCATTGGTACAGGTTTTACAAAGTTTCACCGTTGCGCCCTGTGCGGTCAGAATTTCCAGCATCTGCTGAACATGGTATCCTTCCGCCGGCTGCTGTTTGGCCAGTCCGCCGCTTACCGCATCGGACATTAAAAACAACTTCAGTTCAATCTCCTCTTTATACTGTTCCTGCAGCTGTAGCGCCAACCGTAATCCGCTGAAGAAACTTTCGTTGCCGTAGGGGGCGGAGTTAATAATAAAAAGTAATTTCTGCATAATTTTTTCCTCTATCCGAAGGTCGGACTTAGCCGACCCATATAAATTTAATTAAGAACAGCAGGGAAACCACCCAAACCGGCCCGTTAATTTCTTTTAGTCGTCCGGTTCCGGCTTTCATAATACAGTAGCTGATAAAACCGAAGGCGATACCTTCCGTAATAGAATAAGTAAAAGGCATCATGGCGGCGGTAATAAACGCCGGTGCCGCTTCGGTCAGATCTTCCCATTTAACCTTAATCAGGCTGGAAGCCATTAAAATGCCGACATAAACCAAGGCTCCCGCCGTTGCATAAGCCGGAACCAGCGCCGCCAGCGGAGAAAAGAAAATGGTCAGCAGGAATAAAACGCCCACCGTAACCGCGGTCATACCGGTACGACCGCCAACAGACACTCCGGCGCCGCTTTCCACATAGGTACTGATAGCGGAAGTTCCGATAAAGGAACCGCTCACCGCACTGACGCTATCCACATATAACGCCTGTTTCATTTTCGGGAATCGTCCTTGTGCATCGCTAATGCCCGCCTTATCCGTTACCCCTAGCAATGTTCCCGAAGAATCGAACAAATTCACCAGTAAAAAAGAGAAAATAATGCCGAGCAGTGCGGTATCCAAAGCACCGGCGATATCTACTTTTCCGACCACCGCGTCCAAACTCGGCGGCATGGAAATAATGCCTTGGAAAATAACATTCTGATCAAAATACAAAGCCAGAGCGGTAATAGTTACAATAGAAACCAGTACGCCGGAAAAAATATTGCGCGCCGCCAGTACGACAATAATAAAGAAACCTAAAATGCCCAATAATACTTTCGGATCATGCAAATCGCCAAGCGCTACCAAGGTTGCGGGATTGGCTACCACCAAACCCATATTTTTAAAGCCGATCAGGGCGATAAAAAATCCGATACCCGCCCCGATGCCGACCCGCAGGCTTAAGGGAATGGAAGCCATAAGCCAGTAACGAATCTGGAATAATGTCAGCAATAATAAGCCCACGGAGCCCCAAAAAATGGCGCCCATACCGATTTGCCAAGAATACCCCAGTTTACCCACCACCACATAAGCGAAAAACGCATTTAGCCCCATGGCGGGCGCCAATGCAATCGGCAGGTTACTGAACAGCCCCATGGCGATGGTACCCAAGCCCGCAATAAGGCAGGTAGTTACAAAGACCACCTGTTTGTCCATACCGGCATCGCCTAAAATGGAGGGGTTCACAAAAACGATATATACCATGGTGAAAAATGTGGTCAATCCGGCGATAATTTCCGTTTTTACCGAACTATTATGTTGTTTTAGCTGAAAAAAGCGCTGAAGAGAAGATTGATGTTCCATGTCTCTGTTCCAAATGAATTTAAAAAGTCCGTATGAAAAACGACGAGATCAATTAAGATGACGGGAGTTTTTCTTGCCGAGTTTAACAAAATTGAATTCAGACTGCGATCTTTTTTCAGGGCTTATGCTTTAATTTGCCGCTTTCTTAAATCCCTTAAAAATATCAGCCGGAGTTACCCGCTAGGATAAATCCGGCTTTCAACATAGCTGCTATTTTGCCTAAGGCTTTAAGGATAAGTCTGTTTAGCCCCCATAAATCAATTGTTAAGCGTCGGAATCAATGCGGCATTCCAGAAATCCACAGCAGCATTTACCACCGGTTGAATAATACCTGTGCGAATCACAAAATCACCGAAACCTTCGTTTTCCTCACGTTCCGCCGCCCAGCGCCCGATCAGAGCGTCCAGTTCCTGCTGAATTTCCGCCAGGGTAATATTTTCCCGATACAGACGCGGAATACGCGCCCCTTCGCGATCACCGCCGATATGCAGGTTATAACGCCCCGGGGCTTTTCCCACCAGGCCGATTTCCGCCAGCATCGCCCGTCCGCAACCGTTCGGACAACCGGTAATGCGGGTAACGATAAAATCATCGCTAAGTTGATATTTAGCCATCAGTTTATCCAGTTCATCGATAAATGCCGGTAAAATCCGTTCCGCTTCCGCCATGGCCAAGGGGCAGGTGGGAAAAGAAACGCAGGACATAGAATATTCGCGCAGTTTGCTGACCCGATGGGAAATCAAACCGTAACGGCGCGCCAAGGCTTCGATTTGCGCCTTATCCTGCTCCGCCACATTGGCGATAATCATATTTTGATTGGCGGTAATACGAAAATCCCCCTTATGTACCTTGGCTATTTCCAGCATACCGGTCAATAGCGGTTTATCCGGCTGATCGGTTAAACGCCCGCTCTCGATAAACAGCGTTAAATGCCAGTTATTATCAATCCCTTTAACCCAACCGATACGATCGCCCCGTTCAGTGAATTTAAACGGGCGTATGGGTTCGAATTTTGCCCCCATGCGCTTTTCCACTTCGGCTCGGAAGCCTTCCAAGGTCATACGTTGAATGGTATAGCGGGTACGGGCATTTTTACGATCACTGCGGTTACCGAAATCCCGTTGCGTTGTAACAACGGCTTCTGCTGCCGCTAAGGTTTTATCCAACGGCACATAACCCAGTTCTAAGGAAACGTTCGGATAGGTTTTAGTATTACCATGTTCCATAGAAAGCCCGCCGCCCGCCAGAACATTAAAGCCGCATAATTTTCCCGCTTGGTCCTGAACGGCGATAAAATTTAAATCGTTACCGTACACATCCACATCATTAAGGGGCGGGATCGCAACGGCGGTTTTAAACTTACGCGGTAAAAAAGTGTTACCCAAGATAGGCTCTTCTTCCGGCTTTAGCAGCTCTTCCGAACTGCCGATTTTTTTACCGTCCACCCATACATCCAAATATCCCCTGGAACGCGGTAACAAATGTTCGGAAATTTTCTTGGCAAACTCATAGGCCTGCTGATGCAATTCCGATTCAATCGGGTTGGAGGTACAGAGTACGTTACGATTCATATCCGCGGCGGTAGCAATGGAATCCAGCCCGATTTTATGCAGCAGACGATGCATCGACTGCAACTGCCCTTTGGGCACGCCGTGATACTGGAAAGTCTGACGATTGGTTAAGCGGATGGATTGATAATAGGTATGTTCCCGGGCAAATTTATCGATTTCAATCCATTGCTGAGGTTTAATAATACCGCCGGGTAAGCGACAACGTAACAACATGAATTTAAGCGGCTCAAGCTTTTCCTGCAAACGTTCGGCGCGAATGTCCCGATCGTCCTGCTCGTACATACCGTGGAACCGAATCAACTGAAAGTTATCCCCTTTGAACCCGCCGCTGAGCGGATCCGCCAAATCCTCCAAAATGGTGCCGCGTAAAAAATTACTCTCCCGTTTTAGCCTTTCGTTATCGGACAGCGGTTGTTTTTTCCAATCCTGATTTTCTATATCCTGTTTACTCATTTCTTTATCCCCACCAATAAAATTAATAGATATCGCGTTGATAGCGACCCTGTTCACGCAATTCGTTCAAATATTCTTCCGCTCCTTCATTGTCAAAACCGCCCTTTTCCCCGATAACTTCAAGCAAGGCTGTTTCCACCGCTTTCGCCATGCCGGAGGCATCGCCGCAAACGTACAGATGTGCGCCTCGTTGTAACCATTGCCAAAGCTCATCTGCGTTATGACGAATTTTGTCCTGAACATATATTTTTTGCGCTTGATCCCTCGACCAGGCAAAATCATACTTATGCAAATAGCCCTCTTTAACAAACTGTTGCCATTCGAGCTGGTATAAAAAATCCTGAGTAAAATGCGGGTTACCGAAGATCAGCCAGTTTTCGCCGCTCGCCTGTTGTGCCGCACGCTGTTGAACAAAGGCGCGGAAAGGTGCGATACCGGTACCGGAGCCGATCATAATTACGGGTTTATCCTGCTGTTCCGGCAGCCGGAAATTCTCATTGCTTTCGATAAAAATATTGATGCTGTCCCCTTCGCGTACGCGATCCGCCAAATAACCTGAAGCCGCCCCGCTGCGGGTTTTGCCCCGGTGTTCGAAACGCAGGGCGCCTAAGGTTAAATGGACTTCCTCCCCCACTTCTTCCGCCGCTGAGGAAATGGAATATAAGCGCGGCTGTAAAGGACGCAATAAGTTTGCCAGTTGCGTTGCGCTTAATTTCCCCGGATAATCCGCCACTACGTCCGCCAGCATGGTACTTTGTACATAAGCCTGCAGTTTTTCTCCCTCTGCCGCCAATGCTTTCAGTTCGGAATTATCAATTTGTTCGGCATATTGTTTTACAAAGCTCGGCGTATTCTGGCTGATTTCCAGTCGGGATAAGAGCGCGGTGCGAAGCGGTAAGACCTCGTCTTGGATTTTTATTTCTTCCTCGCCGCTTAGGCCGCTGCCGTGTAGAATTTCCTCCACTAACAAGGGATCATTTTCAAACCATACCCCCAGCGCATCGCCCGGCTGGTAACTCAATCCGGAACCGCTTAGATCCAGTTCTATATGGCGAACGTCTTTTTGCGAGTGGCGACCGGTAATTTTCTGATTGGTCAGTAAAGTAGCGGCAAAAGGATGCTGACGATCAAACACCGCCTGCGGGTCCGCTTTGTTGGAGGCGACGGGAGAAATAGCGTTTACGGCGGTGGAAGTCGTTGTTTTTTGCTGAATAATCCGCACCATGTTTTCGATCCAACCGTCGGCGGTAGCGGTGAAATCCAGATCCGCATCGGTTCGTGGCGCTAAGGCTTTTGCCCCCAGTTCGCTCAGGCGTTGATCAAAATCTTTTCCGGCCCGACAGAATTGGGGATAGGAGCTGTCCCCCAATCCCAACACCGCATATTCCAGCCCGCTCAGATCCGGTGCTTTTCGCCCCTGCAGGAATTTGTACAAAGGCAACCCTTCTTCCGGAACTTCGCCCTCCCCCTGTGTGGAAGTTACCAACAGCAGGCATTTTTCCGTAGCGATATTTTTAGCTTTATAGTCCTTTAATGCGCTGCGTTTTACGCCGATTCCCGCCGCACTCAACTGCTGCGCCAGTTTATCCGCAACGGATTTGGCATTACCGGTTTGAGAAGCGGACAGTACGGTTACCGCCAAAGGCTCTGCTGTTGGCGCGCTTTGTATAAGGACGCCCGCTGTTTCCGGTTGCGCCCCCGAAGCGGCGGCTTTCGCCCAGCAGTAGCCGGAAAGCCAAGCCAGCTGCAAAGGGGCTAAATCATTCAGAATACGTGCGGTTTCCGCACTAAAAGGAAATTCGTTCGTTGTGTTTGTGCTCATATTGTTCCCCGCATTAAATGGGTAATTCTTGCTTGCCCGTAAGTGCGGTGATTTTTCGACGTCGTTTAAAAACGACGATAAAAAAACACCGCACTTTTGTCTGTTCCGACCTTCTGCCGCACTTAGCTGTCCAGCCCGGTAATAATACCCGCCGCTACGGTATGGTAAGTCGCTTCATCGATGAGAATGAAGGATCCGCCGACAGCGTTATCTTCATAAAGGGTGGCGGCAATAGGTTGCTGTAGAACAAGGTTGATGCGGGCAATATCATTCACTGCCACCTGCTCTCTGCCGCTGCTTTGAGATAGGGTTTCCACATCCAATACGCTGGCGATATGTTTGATCCGGGCAAAAACGGTTTTGGTTGTATGTTTAAGCAGGTATTTGCGCGCCGGATTGAGGGGGCGCTGATCAAACCAACATAGGGTTGCCGCCAGCGCTTGCGTCGGTACTAAGGGCGAATCCTGCGCCACAAACACATCGCCGCGGGAAATATCAATATCTTTATCCAAACACAGGGTTATCACCTGGTCGGTTTTAGCCGAATCAGAGGCGCCCTTGGGGTGAATAATTTCCCTAATTTCCGCCTGCTGTGCGCTAGGTTCGATACGGATTTTATCACCGACGCGGATCTCTCCGGCTTCTACCCTGCCTTGATAGCCGCGGAAATCGTTCTGCTTATCCGCATCTTGACGAATCACATACTGGACCGGAAAGAAAAAGGCTTCCCCTTTGCGTTGTTGTTCCTTCGTCGGCAAATTTTCCAAAATACTCAGTAAGGGCTCGCCCTGATACCAGGGCATACTTTCACTGCTGTAGACCAGGTTATCCCCCAATAAAGCGGATACGGGCACAAAACGGAGATTGCGTAATCCGAGTTGCTCCGCCAGGGCTTGGTAAGCCGTGCAAATACGCTCGAATTTTTCTCGGCTATAATCGAGTAAATCCATCTTATTTACCGCAACGATAATATGCGGGCAATTAAGCAGGCGCAGTATGGCGGAATGGCGCTTGGTCTGTGCCAGCAGTTGCAATTCCTCGGCGGCAAAATTTAATTGAGAGGCATCAATCAATACCACGGCCGCCGTAGCGGTGGAAGCGCCGGTAACCATATTGCGGGTATATTGTTCATGTCCCGGGGTATCGGCAATAATAAATTTACGCTTAGGGGTGGAAAAGTAGCGATAGGCCACATCAATGGTGATCCCCTGTTCGCGCTCCGCTTCCAGTCCGTCGGTAAGCCGGGAAAAATCGATCGCCTGTCCGCTGTTTTTGCTTCCTTTGTTTTGCAATAAATCGATTTGATCGGTCAGTAACGCCTTGCTGTCATATAATAAACGCCCGATTAATGTGCTTTTGCCGTCATCTACGCTGCCGGCGGTAATAAAACGTAGAGGGGTGAGTTTTGTTGTCATATAAATTCCTTAGCCTAATATGCTTAGAAGTAGCCTTCTTTTTTACGTTTTTCCATTGCCGCTTCACTCGCCTGATCGTCCAGTCGGGTGGCGCTGCGTTCCGAAATATCGGCGACGGCGGTTTCACGAATAATGTCTTCGGCATTTTGCGCTTCGCTCGCGACCGGACAGGTGCAGCTGATATCGCCTACGGTACGGAAACGTACATTGATAATTCGGCTTTGTTCGCCGCTTCCCTTCGGCGTTAAGTCCGTTACCGGTACCAGCAATCCTCCGCGTTTCACCACTTCGCGCGGGTGGCTGTAATAAATGGAAGGTAGTTCCAGCTTTTCCCGTGCGATATATTGCCAGATATCCAACTCGGTCCAATTGGAAATAGGGAATACCCGCATATTTTCCCCTTTGTGCAATTTAGCGTTATATAGCGACCATAGCTCCGGGCGCTGAGCTTTAGGATCCCATTGTCCGAACTCGTCGCGGAAAGAAAAAATCCGCTCTTTGGCCCGCGCTTTTTCTTCATCTCGTCTGGCTCCGCCCATTAAGGCGTCAAATCCATTATCCGCAATGGTTTCCAGCAAGGTAACCGCCTGTGCGGCGTTACGGCTGTCGGTTTCCTTGCGTAAGACCACGCTACCGCGCTTAATGGAATCTTCCACATGGCCAACAATCAGCTTCGCCCCTAATTTTTGTACCAGTTGATCGCGAAAAGCGATCACTTCCGGATAGTTATGCCCGGTATCTATATGTAGCAAGGGAAAGGGCAATTTGATCCTACGTTCGCCTAACTTAAAGGCCTTGCAGGCCAGTGCCAGCAAAACCACGGAGTCCTTACCGCCGGAAAACAGCAAAGCGGGATTGGCACATTCCGCCACCACTTCACGAATAATATAAATGGATTCGGCCTCCAGCCAGTCCAGATGCCCGTTCTGCAGTTGTGTTTGAATTGTCATCGTTATTCTTCCTTATGGATTTATAATTAAATCGGGAGCCCTTAGCGCTGAAAGATAAAATTATTTATGCAGACCGCATTCTTTACTGTCTTTATTTTCCCACCACCAGCGCCCGGCTCGAATGTCTTCGCCCTGCTTAATCGGGCGGGTGCAGGGATCGCAACCGATACTCGGATAGCCCTGTTGATAGAGTCTGTTGTAGGGTACCCCCTGCTGTAGAATATAAGCCCAGACCTCCCGTTCCGACCAATCGAAAATGGGGTTGTATTTATCCATGTTGCGGGCATTATCCCGCTCGGCAAAGGCAAGTTCGCTGCGGGTTGTCGATTGTTCCCGGCGTTGTCCGGTCAACCAGGCGTCCGCACCATTCAAGGCACGGTTAAGGGGTTCGATTTTACGCAGAAAACAACAACGCCGGCGCAGTTCTACACTCTCGTAATAAGCTTGTGCGCCCTGTTCCGTAATGAAATTTTGAGTCTGCGCCCGATTCGGCTGAAAACGTATCAGTTTCAGATCGGGATAGGTTCGTTCAATAAGCTTCAATAAATCCAGGGTTTCTTGGGGCAACAGACCGGTATCCAGAGTAAAAATACCGATATTCAGCCCATGTCTTGCAATCAAATCGGTAATCAGCATATCTTCCGCCGCCAGGCTGGAGGCAAAGCGTACTTGGCTATGGCTGTCCTCAATCTGACGCAGGCGCTGTAACAGCAATTCTTTTTTATAGGCTAAATTTTCCAACACCGCCTTATCTGGTTGCGGAATTTGCCATAAATTCGGTCGTTCAATCATATTGCTTTCCTTTAATAACGAAATTTAAGCGACCTGATCCCAATGAGGGTTCAGACTGTCCAATGTAAAGTGCGGTTGTTTTTGATAGAGTTTTTGTTCGCCGAACCAGGCTAGTTTTTCTTGTAACGCCACCACTTCGCCGATCACTATTAATGCCGGTGTTTCAGCTTCCGACGCCAGTTCGGATAAATTTAACAAGGTTCCGACTCTGGTTCGCTGGGCGGCTCGGGTAGCCTGCGAAATAACCGCAACCGGCGTATCCGGCGCACGTCCGTGGCTTTGCAAATTGGCAGATATATCCGCCGCTTTCAGCGTTCCCATATAGATCACCAGGGTCTGGCGGGAGCGAGCCAGCGTCTGCCATTCGATGGGCGCAGAATCCGCCTTGAGCTGGCCGCTTACAAACAAAACGCTTTGGGCATAATCGCGATGGGTAAGGGGTATACCGGCATAAGCGCTGGCACCTATGGCAGCGGTAATCCCCGGTACCAGGCTAAAAGGGATATGATGCTGCGCCAGTATTTCCAGCTCTTCGCCCCCTCTCCCGAAAACAAAGGGATCGCCTCCCTTTAGACGCACTACCCGTTTGCCCCGAGTGGCGAAGCGTACCAATAATCGGTTGATTTCCTGCTGGGCCATTTGTTCGCCGCCCGCCCGTTTACCCACAAAAATTCTTTCCGCATCACGTCGGATAAGCTCCAGCACCTGTTCGGATACCAATGCGTCATAAAGCACGACGTCCGCCTGCTGAAGTTCCTGCAAACCCTTTAGGGTCAATAAACCGGCATCGCCGGGGCCGGCGCCCACCAGTGCAACCGAGCCGCCGCGATAATCCCGCTGCAACTGACGGCTCAATTCCCGCTCCGCCTCTTCTAACCGCCGATTTTTGACCAAACGAGCTACAGGCCCGTTAAAAATCCCCTCCCAGAAGCGGCGGCGCTCCGTTACCGTTTTCAACCTTTCTTTCACCTGATTCCGCCATTGCCCCGAAAGTTGCGCCATAGCACCTAAATGCTGAGGCAGTAAAGCTTCCAGCTTTTCACGCAGCAGTCGAGCCAGCACCGGTGCCGTACCGCCGCTGGATATGGCGATTTGCAACGGATGGCGATCAATAATTGAAGGAAAAATAAAGCTACAGTGCGCTTGATCATCCACAACATTCACCAACTTATGTCGGCGTTCCGCCGCCTGAAACACCCGTTGATTAAGCTGTTCGTCATCGGTTGCCGCAATCACCAGAAAAACGCTTTCCAACTGGGAGGAATTAAACTCGCGTGCAATCCAGCTGATATTCGCGCGCTGATAAAGTTGTTCCAAGGTGGAATTCAGCATTTGCGCCGTAACCCGCACTTGCGCCCCGGCTTTAAGCAGCAGGGCGATTTTACGCGCCGCAACGCTGCCGCCGCCGACCACAAGCACCGGGCGCCCTTTTAAATCGGCAAAAACAGGCAAATAATTCATGGTTTCTCCTTAGCTGTCGGCGCAAGCTGTTTTGCCTTCTGCACAGCCGTATAAAGTTGATCAAAGGATCCCTGAGCGGTGAAATGAATGCGGTTAATACTGTCCCAATCGCCAAATACATCATTAACTTTAAAACTGTTCACCGCAGGGAAACGCTCGGCATAAGCGGCCAGAATCTGCGGATTACTCGGGCGGAAATAATGTTCCGCCGCCAATTTTTGTGCCTGTTCCGACCAAAGATTGAGTAAATAGGCTCGCGCCAAAGTGCGAACATTGCCATATGCGCTGTTTTTTTCCACTTCCGCCACCAATACCGGCGTGTAAGCGCTGTAACTGGGATAGATAATCTCGAACTTATCTTCGCCTGATGAGCGCATGGCAAGTGCCGCTTCGTTTTCCGGCGTAATCAGTACATCGCCCAGTCCGCGCCGAGTAAAAGCGAGGCTGGCACTACGTGCCCCCGCCTCCAATAAAGGCACATTGGACAACACCTCGCGAACAAAGCTTGTTTGCTGTTTTGCTCCGGAAAAGTTTTTTTGCGCATAAGCCCACAGCGATAAATAAGCAAAACGTCCGTTAGCGGAGGTTTTCGGATTGGCGAAGATAACCGATATTTCCCTTGCGGCCAGATCCGCCCAATCTCGGATCCCTTTAGGGTTACCTTTGCGTACCAGAAAAACCATAACGGAACCAAAAGGCGTGGCATGATTAGGTAAGGCTTCTTGCCATTGAGGATTCACCAAGCCTTTTTTTACCAACATATCAATATCGCTTTCCTGAGTCAGGCTAACCACATCCGCCGGTAATCCGTTGGCAACGCTTATTGTTTGTTTAGCTGCTCCGCCATGGGATTGGGAAATCGTAAAATCCTGTCCGTATTGGTGCTGATAAAAGCGACGAAACTGGGGATTATAGGCTTTATAAAAATCCCGAATCACATCGTAGGATACGTTTAACAAGAGGGGGCGTTCCTTATTACCGATGTTTTTCACAGCGAACGGAACGAGAAGCAAGAGCAGACAGAAAGCGGATATACATACAAATTTTTTCATTCTGTCCCCCTCTAATGACAACTCGGATACTTGACGTTTAAGTGATGACAATTAGTTATAAAGTAAAAAATTTGGGGGATAAAATAACGATTTTGAATTTCTTATAACCAAAACAGATAATATTCTTTGTTTTAATAATCAAAATATGCACAAAAGTTATAAGAAATAATTTTATGTTCTTTGCGCCGGAGAAAAAGTGCGGTTATTTTTTTAACAGTTTTCAATTGTTGCCCTTCCTGCCCCGCAGTTAAGGGAATCCCTATCTAAGAGCATAAAGGAGAGTGAATGAATTATCTTCTTCCGGGCTTCCGGCGCGGCCTGACCCTTACCCTGCTCTGGCTTGGTTCTATGCTGGTGCTACCGTTGATCTTGCTGATTCTGACCGCATTGCAACTTGAAGCCGGCGAAATTATGCAGATTATCAGCAGCCCCCAGGTTGTCGCCTCTATTCTGCTGTCGTTTAAAATGGCTTTTATTGCCATGGGCGTAAATCTGCTATTCGGTTTTGTATTGGCATGGATACTGGTACGTTATGATTTTTTCGGTAAAAAATTGGTAGATGCGCTGATCGACCTGCCTTTTGCACTGCCTACCGCAGTGGCGGGTATTGCACTGGCTTCGCTGTACTCCGCTAATGGATTATTCGGCGGCCTGCTTGCCCGCATCGGGGTTCAAATCGCCTATACTCCCAGCGGTATTGCCCTTGCCCTGATTTTTGTCAGCCTCCCCTTTGTGGTACGAGCCGTTCAGCCCGTATTGGCGACACTTGATCCTTCCTATGAAGAAGCCGCCGCCATTCTGGGCGCATCAAAACTCACCCGTTTGCGCCGTATTCTAGTTCCGGCATTGCTGCCGGCATTGATTAGCGGTGCGGGTATGGGGTTTGCCCGTTCCCTCGGCGAATATGGCTCGGTTATTTTTATTGCCGGTAATGTTCCCTTGGTTTCGGAAATCGCTCCGCTGATCATTATGTCTAAACTGGATCTGTATGATGTTCGCGGCGCCTCCGTAGTGGCACTGCTAATGCTACTGATTTCCTTTCTGATTATTTTGCTGATCAACCGTTTGCAATGGGCATTCAGCAAGCGTTTTATCCAAGTAAGTTGAGGTTTCCATGCGCTCCCGGTTATCTCAATCCTTAAACTGGCAAAAATGGCTTTTGCTTATTATCGGCTTAAGCTTCTTTGCCCTGATTTTACTGGCGCCGCTGCTCACGGTTTTTTATTATGCACTTGAACAGGGAATCACCGTCTTTGTGCGAGCCATCAGCAATGAAGAAGCATTAGCCGCCCTTTGGCTGACAATAAAAGTAGCCCTAATCAGCCTGCCGATTAATATCTTTGTCGGCATTGTGATGGCATGGACCATCGCTTACTACAATTTCAAAGGAAAAGCGCTGCTGACCGCTCTGTTGGATTTACCTTTCGCCATTTCTCCCGTGGTCGTCGGCCTGATGTTTCTGCTGTTATTCGGTCTGGAGGGGTTATTCGGCGGCTGGTTGTATGAACATCAGATTCGGGTGATGTTCGCTTTACCTAGCATCGTTATGGTTACCCTGTTCGTTACTTTTCCGTTGATTGCAAAATCCTTAATCCCGACGATGACGGCGCAAGGTAACAGCGAAGAGCAAGCGGCATTAATTCTGGGTGCTTCCACTTTTACCCTGTTCTTCCGTATAACCCTACCGAAAATAAAATGGGCGCTGATTTACGGCGTCATTCTGAGTAATGCCCGTGCCATGGGAGAATTCGGCGCCGTCAGTGTTGTTTCCGGGCATATTCGCGGGCTGACCAATACGATTCCGCTGTATGTGGAGATCAGCTATAACGAATACCAATTTGTCGCCGCTTTTGCCTGCTCCGCACTGTTGGCGTTACTGGCAATTTTTACCCTGCTACTGCAACATCTGATAAAACGCCGGCATGGAGAACCCCCTAGCCATACGGATAACGCGCCCTCCGTTACCCGCCCCTTATAAAGCCGAAATAAAAGGAAACCTCTATGTCCATTCGTATTGAAAACCTGGAAAAATATTTTGCCGGCTTCCACGCCCTAAAGAATATCAATCTGACCTTTGGCCAGAATCAGCTGACCGCGCTACTCGGCCCGAGCGGATGCGGAAAAACCACCTTATTGCGCACCATCGCCGGACTGGAATTTGCCGACAGCGGCAATATTTATTTCGGCGATAAAAAAGTTACCGCACTTTCCGCCGCACAGCGTAATGTAGGCTTTGTATTTCAGCACTATGCCTTATTTCCGAATATGAATGTATTTGATAATATTGCTTTCGGTCTACAGGTTAAACCGCGCCGGCTGCGTCCCGAAAAAGAAAAAATCCGCCAAAAAGTAACCGCTCTTTTAGCATTGGTTGAGCTGAGCCATCTCGCCGCCGCTTATCCTAATCAGCTTTCCGGCGGTCAACGCCAGCGTGTTGCTCTGGCTCGTTCCCTGGCGGTAGAACCTCAGGTACTCTTGCTGGACGAGCCTTTCGGTGCGCTAGATGCACAGGTACGTAAGACCCTGCGCCGCTGGCTGCGAGATTTACACCTTGAACTCAAGGTTACTTCGGTGTTTGTAACCCATGATCAGGAGGAAGCGCTGGACGTTTCCGATCGCATTGTGGTTATGAACCGCGGCAGTATAGAACAGAGCGATCAGCCGGAGCGTATCTATCATTCACCGCAAACCCCCTTCGTAACACAATTTGTGGGTGATGTTAATGTATTTCACGGGCATATTGATCAGGGAAATCTGGTGGTGGGAGAATTTGCACACCGCTTTAATAATACGAACCAAACTCAGGCGATCGATAATCAATCGGCCACCGCTTATATCCGCCCTTACGAACTTACTCTCTCCCGCTCTGCGGAAAACGCTCTGGCTTCAGGACGAATCGTTCATATTAACGCCATAGGTTTTATTGTACGGATTGAAATTGAAAGCCGACAAAGCGAACAGCCCATTGAAGTGATTCTGACTAAAAATGATTATCTGCAACAGAAGTATCAGGTAAAGGATCTGGTTTATTTAGTACCGGATAAGCTCAATCTGTTTCAGCAAATGAATATCTGAGCAAATCCGGAGAAACAAATAATCTCCGGATTCCGTCCCAAAGATAAAATTAGACAAGTAAGAAGAAAAAAATAGCTATTCAAACAGGCGCTTTAACTCTTTTTCATAATGGTAAATATTTACCGGATTATCCGGTAACAACGAGTCGAGATATTCATTCGCTCGTTTAACATAGTCCGCATGATTTCTATCATGATGCTCAATCACTTCCAGTAAAACTTTAGCGCCTTCAAAAGCATCAAACTGATCATAATAATAGCCGATCCCTTTCGGTAATAATTTTGAATTATGAATAAAGGGATAACCGCCGTATAAAGCATCATTATAGGCATAATTCAAACCGTTTTCCCATTGATGACTAAGCACCACATCCACATAACGGGTCAGAAAATCCGGCATCTGATAACGGTCTTCCACCGTCATCACATTATCTTTTACAATCTGGGTTCGACCGATAAAATTAAAAAAGGTCGGATTATCTTTTTTATCATAGGTATTGCAGGCATAATAATGCTTTATCTTTTCCGGCTCCGTACGATAAGCCTGTTCAACAATCAAAATCGGAATAAAACTGGTTTTGACCACATTAATATTGGGTTCAAAACTCGCAATCCGTTTACCTTTTTCACGCCTTTCGGGGCGATAGCCAAACTCTAAATTATGCTGTTCTTTTAATCGCTTAATCACTTTATCACAAAATAGCGGCGACCATATTGCGGGAACAACACGGGATTCGCAGCAATACATAATAGAAAAATAAGAACGGCAGGTATTTTCATGTTGGGGAATCATCCATATCGCATCAAAAGTTACCCCGTTAAATGTACGCCCTGCCGGCTTTTCAAAAATAAAATATTCCATATCCATAATAAAATCATTGCCTATTTTGTAGCAGACAACTTTTCCGTTATGGGCATGCATGCGCTCTTTCTGATGGGGTTCAATGGTTAAAGTTCCTTCAATCAATACATCCAATTCATCAATCACATCATCAATATAGGCAAACTTTAATCCCAGATTATCTAGCATAAAGCCTTCCGGCGGGGTCGTACGTTTTTCCGGCCCCCAGGATACCAAAACAACATCTTCAACCAAGTTGGAATGTTCGAATAAGGTAAAAAGATGAATAATATTTTGATTTGCTCCGTTAGACCAAATATCCGTGATCTTTGGTTCTAAATTAAAAGTGATTCCTACTTTATATTTACGCATAAATTTCTCACTAACAATATAAAAAAATCACTCAGATGATACATACCTGAGTGATTTTGATAAAGATTAATTAATCATTATTTCCATTGATAACCAATACCGGCCCCCACGTTCAAATCACCACGGGTTGAAGCCGCACCGCTAACTTTGAAAATAATTTTATTATTATCCGATAACTTAGAGTAACCGACCGCAACGGCATTCTCGCCTTTAAAGTTTCCTACGCCGACACCTACTGTATTCGCCCCAGGCTGCGTTACTTGCGGGATATTAGCCATTGCAGTAACGCCGGCAATACCTGCACGAAGTTTTTTATCGGTTCTTCTCAAATCTCTACGCACAGATTCGGTCTGAGCCTTAACCTCATTAAGCTGATTAACATTAACCGCATCCGTCCCGTTAATCCCCCGAGCTACATTAGTAATACGACGTTCATTACCCTCGCTGCCGACAGAAACGGTATTTGGTGCATCTGCAACAGAATTAGTACCTAATGCAACAGAATTATCCGCTTTTGCTTGGGCATTTTGTCCTAGGGCTGTCGCATCTTTCGCCGTTGCTTTTGCATTGCTGCCAATTGCCGTTGTATTTTCCTCACTCGCTTCGGAGCCATAACCTAAAGCGGTTGAGTTTTTACCCGTTGCTTTAGCACTATCTGCATTTCCATCATTATTTGCACTGAAAGAGGTTTTACCGTCTTCACTGATCAAACCTGCATCTTCAATTTTTTGTAATGTTGAACTTGCACTATCCGCCGCTGTTTCTGCTTTTGTTGCGGAATCATCTGCCGCACTAGCTGCACTTTCTGCAGACTGGGCCGAACTATCTGCTGCGGTTGCTGAGCTATCTGCGGCTGTTGCCGAGCTATCTGCTGCAGTTGCTGATGAATTTGCCGCTGTCGCTGAACTATCTGCTGCAGTCGCTGAGCTATCGGCAGCTGTTGCTGAAGAGTTTGCGGCGGTTGCCGAACTATCTGCTGCAGTCGCTGAAGAGTTTGCGGCGGTTGCCGAACTATCTGCTGCAGTTGCTGAACTATCTGCAGCTGTTGCTGAGCTATCTGCTGCTGTTGCTGATGAATTCGCAGCGGTTGCTGAGCTATCTGCTGCAGTTGCTGAACTATCTGCTGCAGTCGCTGAACTATCTGCTGCTGTTGCTGAGCTATCGGCTGCTGTTGCTGAGCTATCGGCTGCAGTTGCTGAGCTATTTGCTGCAGTTGCTGAGCTATCTGCGGCTGTTGCCGAGCTATCTGCTGCTGTTGCTGAGCTATCGGCAGCAGTCGCTGAGCTATCTGCTGCAGTTGCCGAACTATCTGCTGCAGTTGCTGAGCTATTTGCTGCTGTTGCTGAGCTATCTGCTGCAGTTGCTGATGAATTTGCAGCGGTTGCTGAACTATCTGCTGCAGTTGCTGATGAATTTGCAGCGGTTGCTGAACTATCTGCTGCAGTCGCTGAGCTATTTGCTGCAGTTGCTGAAGAGTTTGCAGCGGTTGCTGAACTATCTGCTGCTGTTGCTGAGCTATCTGCTGCAGTTGCTGATGAATTCGCAGCGGTTGCTGAGCTATCTGCTGCAGTTGCCGAACTATCTGCTGCGGTTGCTGATGAATTTGCAGCGGTTGCTGAACTATCTGCTGCAGTTGCTGAGCTATTTGCTGCAGTTGCTGAAGAGTTTGCAGCGGTTGCTGAACTATCTGCTGCAGTTGCTGAAGAGTTTGCGGCGGTTGCCGAACTATCTGCTGCTGTTGCCGAACTATCTGCTGCAGTCGCTGAAGAGTTTGCAGCGGTTGCTGAACTATCTGCGGCTGTTGCTGAACTATCTGCGGCTGTTGCTGAGCTATCTGCGGCTGTTGCTGAGCTATCTGCGGCTGTTGCTGAGCTATCGGCTGCTGTTGCTGAAGAGTTTGCGGCGGTTGCTGAGCTTGCCGATGATTGAGCTGATTGATCCGCTGCAGTTGCAGAGCTTGCCGATGATTGTGCTGATTGATCCGCTGCAGTTGCTGAGCTTGCCGCTGATTGAGCTGATTGATCCGCTGCAGTTGCAGAGCTTGCCGATGATTGGGCTGATTTATCCGCTGCAGTTGCTGAGCTTGCCGATGATTGAGCTGATTGATCCGCTGCAGTTGCTGAGCTTGCCGATGATTGAGCTGATTGATCCGCTGCAGTTGCTGAGCTTGCCGATGATTGGGCTGATTGATCCGCTGCAGTTGCAGAGCTTGCCGCTGATTGAGCTGATTGATCCGCTGCAGTTGCAGAGTTTGCCGATGATTGTGCTGATTGATCCGCTGCAGTTGCAGAGCTTGCCGCTGATTGGGCTGAATTGCTTGCAGCTGTTGCTGAGCTTGCCGATGATTGAGCTGATTGATCCGCTGCAGTTGCAGAGCTTGCCGCTGATTGGGCTGAATTGCTTGCAGCTGTTGCTGAGCTTGCCGCTGACTTAGCAGATTTATCTGCTGCTGTAGCAGAGCTTGCCGATGATTGTGCTGACTTATCCGCTGCCGTAGCTGAATCCGCTGCAGATTGAGCTGAATTATCTGCTGCTGTTGCTGAGCTTGCCGATGATTGTGCTGATTGATCCGCTGCAGTTGCAGAGCTTGCCGCTGATTGAGCTGATTGATCCGCTGCTGTAGCAGAGTTTGCCGCTGATTGAGCTGAATTGCTTGCAGCTGTTGCTGAATCCGCTGCGGATTGGGCAGCTGTACTTGCTTCTGTTGCTGAGTTTGCCGCTGACTTAGCGGATTGATCTGCTGCTGCAGCTGAACTTGCTGATGATTGTGCTGATTTATCCGCTGCTGTAGCTGAATCCGCTGCAGATTGAGCGGAAGTACTTGCCTCTGTTGCGGAATTTGCTGCAGCTGTTGCCGAGTTTGCAGCCGAATTAGCTGATTGTTCAGCAGCCGTAGCTGAGCCTGCTGCCGATTGAGCTGAATTATCTGCTGCTGTTGCTGAATCCGCTGCGGATTGGGCAGATTTATCCGCTGCCGTAGCTGAATCCGCTGCAGACTGAGCTGATTTACCCGCTTCTGTCGCTGAATCAGCTGCAGATTGGGCTGAATTGCTTGCAGCTGTTGCTGAGCTTGCCGATGATTGGGCTGAATTGCTTGCAGCTGTTGCTGAGCTTGCCGATGATTGGGCTGATTTATCCGCTGCTGTTGCTGAATCCGCTGCGGATTGGGCAGCTGTACTTGCTTCTGTTGCTGAGTTTGCCGCTGACTTAGCGGATTGATCTGCTGCTTCAGCTGAACTTGCTGATGATTGTGCTGACTTATCCGCTGCTGCAGCTGAATCCGCTGCAGATTGGGCGGAAGTACTTGCCTCTGTTGCGGAATTTGCTGCAGACAGCGCTGAATTAGCTGCAGCTGTTGCAGAGCCTGCCGCTGATTGAGCTGAATTGCTTGCAGCTGTTGCTGAATCCGCTGCGGATTGGGCAGCTGTACTTGCTTCTGTTGCTGAGTTTGCCGCTGACTTAGCGGATTGATCTGCTGCTGCAGCTGAACTTGCTGATGATTGTGCTGACTTATCCGCTGCTGTAGCTGAATCCGCTGCAGATTGAGCGGAAGTACTTGCCTCTGTTGCGGAATTTGCTGCGGACTGAGCGGAAGTACCCGCTTCTGTTGCTGAATTTGCTGCGGACTGAGCTGATTTACCCGCTTCTGTAGCTGAATCCGCTGCAGATTGAGCGGAAGTACTTGCCTCTGTTGCGGAATTTGCTGCGGACTGAGCGGAAGTACCTGCTTCTGTTGCTGAATTTGCTGCAGACTGAGCTGATTTACCCGCTTCTGTCGCTGAATTAGCTGCAGATTGGGCGGAAGTACTTGCCTCTGTTGCGGAATTTGCTGCGGACTGAGCGGAAGTACCCGCTTCTGTTGCTGAATTTGCTGCGGACTGAGCTGATTTACCCGCTTCTGTCGCTGAATCAGCTGCAGATTGGGCTGAATTGCTTGCAGCTGTTGCTGAGCTTGCCGATGATTGGGCTGATTTATCCGCTGCTGTAGCTGAATCCGTTGCAGATTGAGCTGAATTGCTTGCAGCTGTTGCTGAGCTTGCCGCTGACTTAGCGGATTGCTCTGCTGCTGCAGCTGAACTTGCTGATGATTGTGCTGACTTATCCGCTGCTGTAGCTGAATCCGCTGCAGACTGAGCTGAATTATCTGCTGCTGTTGCTGAATCCGCTGCAGACTGAGCAGAGGTAGCTGCTTCTGTTGCTGAATTTGCTGCAGACTGGGCAGATTTACCCGCTTCTGTAGCTGAATCCGCTGCAGATTGAGCGGAAGTACTTGCCTCTGTTGCGGAATTTGCTGCAGACTGAGCAGAGGTAGCTGCTTCTGTTGCAGAATTTGCTGCAGATTGGGCGGAAGTACTTGCTTCTGTTGCTGAGTTTGCCGCTGACTTAGCGGATTGATCTGCTGCTGCAGCTGAACTTGCTGATGATTGTGCTGACTTATCCGCTGCTGTAGCTGAATCCGCTGCAGACTGAGCTGATTTACCCGCTTCTGTCGCTGAATTAGCTGCAGATTGGGCGGAAGTACTTGCCTCTGTTGCCGAGTTTGCCGCTGATTGGGCTGAATTGCTTGCAGCTGTTGCTGAGCTTGCCGATGACTTAGCGGATTGATCTGCTGCTGTAGCAGAGCCTGCCGCTGACTTAGCGGATTGATCTGCTGCTGCAGCTGAACTTGCTGATGATTGTGCTGACTTATCCGCTGCTGTAGCTGAATCCGCTGCAGACTGAGCTGATTTACCCGCTTCTGTCGCTGAATTAGCTGCAGATTGGGCGGAAGTACTTGCCTCTGTTGCGGAATTTGCTGCGGACTGAGCGGAAGTACCCGCTTCTGTTGCTGAATTTGCTGCAGACTGAGCTGATTTACCCGCTTCTGTCGCTGAATCAGCTGCAGATTGGGCTGAATTGCTTGCAGCTGTTGCTGAGCTTGCCGCTGACTTAGCGGATTGATCTGCTGCTGTAGCAGAGCCTGCCGCAGATTGAGCTGAATTGCTTGCAGCTGTAGCAGAACTTGCCGCTGACTTAGCGGATTGCTCTGCTGCTGTAGCAGAGCCTGCCGCAGATTGGGCTGAATTGCTTGCAGCTGTAGCTGAACTTGCCGCTGACTTAGCAGATTTATCTGCTGCTGTAGCAGAACTTGCCGCTGATTGGGCTGAATTGCTTGCAGCTGTTGCTGAGCTTGCCGCTGACTTAGCAGATTTATCTGCTGCTGTAGCAGAGCTTGCCGCAGATAGAGCTGATTTACTAGCAGCAGATGCCGCAGCTTGTGCTGATGCGGCAGCCGTTTCAATTTTAGAAAGATTATCAGTTACGGTTTTAGCTGCTGCGCTCGCTGCAGTAATAGAAGCCTTCGCACTGCCTGACAAACCATAAGTAATAGTACCATTTTTATTGGTAGTAACAGTAAGATCCTCTGTGGCACTAAAAGTTATATTATTATCACTGCCCAAAGTCCATTTTTTTGCTGAAGTGGTAGTACCATTCTCAATAACATTAAAACCATAAGTTCTTCCCGCATCGGCTTTATTTCCCATAGAAGTTGATAATTGAGAAATCGCCGTTGATGCTGTATTCGCAGTATTTAACGCTATAGTTGCTGTAGATTGAGCCTTTGATGCCGCTGTAGAAACAGCAGTTACATTGGAATTTGTCTGGAAAAGCTGTTGACCTGTTACGGCCTCGGTTGATGTATCACTCAAGTTTGCATTTGCAACATTAATTATTGTTCGTTTTGTGCTGTCATTGCCAATGGAAACTTGATTGCTTGCTGTTGTGGTAGAATTTGAACCTAAAGCAATACTATTAGTATGTGTTGAATTTGCTTGATATCCAATGGAAACCGCATCTGTGGCAGTTGCAGCCTTTTCGCCAATTGCAATACCATGCTGTGGTGCGGACGCATGTGGCCCAATTGCAATACTCCCTCCACCTGAGGTAGTAGTATTGGTACCAATAGCTATAGCATCTTGACCGCCTTTCCCTGCATTTGCACCAATAGCGATACTACCAACTTTATCTACTACAGCACCTTCCCCAATAGCAATACTACCACCGTTATTAAGGCTTGTAGCTCCGGTTCCAATTATTGCATCGCCGTTAGTCGAGCCAATTGCTACACCGGCAACCGCATCACCACTTAATGTCGTTGCCAACCCCACAACTACAGAGGCAACAGCACTTAAAGAAGCTTTTTTATTGACGGATGATTTGGTCTTTCCTCTTGAACGACTAAGTTCCGATACTACAACCCATGTCTGTGTAATATGATTGAAAATAATTTTAAAAACTCTGTTCATAATAAACCTTTTAAATAGTTCCTTTGGCTGCTTTTAAAACGATTTCCCTATCATATCCATTTGCGTATGCGCTGCTGAATCGGAAATTAATAACAAAGTAACAAACAGCTAAAATCACCTTATCCCTTTCCAGCTATAAAATGACGGCCTAAAATTCATACTTTCCATACTGAACGGGCCTTTTAAGCATTATTTATTCCATTTCATACTAAAGGCAACCTGCAGATTTTTCGCAGTTGCCCAATGAAAAAAGAATAAAAACAGCTATAAAATTGCTTTTTTAGAGGAATTCATAAAAAAACCCGATAAGTATAGAAATATGAACAATAAAAATCAAGCAAAAAAAACAGTAAAAACATCATTTTACCCATACCCTTATATCAAAATGAAATATAAAAAGTTTAAAATTTAATCTGGGGTTATAACTCCCCGATATAATTTTATTAAAGAATGGAAATACAGCTTCGGGAAGAGAGCTAGCATAGGAAAACAGGGGCGAATTTTGCACAAAACCATCTTGATACAAATTAACTAAAAGCTTAAACAAAATCCAAGCTATCGAACATCGCTATACCGAGGCCTAGCAAAGGTAAATCGCTAATAGTTGCTCAGCGAAAAAGCGCCTACAATTAGGTTTAAGCCTATAAGCCTTGAGCATAGGCAAAAATAAGGCGGAAATCGAGAAGATAACCGCCTTTTTTAATTTTAATATCCTTTACTTATGAGGATCATCCCATATATTAAACCACTGCTTATCAGTTACTCCTACAGCTATAGGTACGTAAAAGTTTTGGATAATTGAGCCTTCTCACTTTTTCCGGCTCCGTAATATCAAAAATAGCACCGGAATATGTATAATAACTTTCATTATAAATTGAATTTACATTAGTTAAGTGCTCTGTCATTATTACCTGATAATCGCGCCCTGATTCAGGCATAAAAGTTAAGGCAAATCCATAAATATTTTCCGAATTCTCAAAAAGCTGTCTTAAAATTGCATATTTCTTGCCTATAGTTTTAATAAAAATAGTATAAGGTTTTTCAGCTTCCAGCCTGTATTCCCTGGATATATAGGTATGATCCGCTAACTTAACGCCATATTTTTTCTGATAATCTTCAAGAGGAATATTAACCATATTAATGGATTTATGATTAAATTCTTTTTGCGGCGGTGGCGTGATCATAAAGGTTCCCCATAAATATTTGGCATCGGCGCGCTTCATACGCGCACCCGACTCCACAGCCTTAACGATCGTATCGTTAATCGTTAAACAACCACTTCCCGGCAACACAAAAACATCGGCGTTATCCGTTGTAAACTTCACTCTTGCACTTTTATCGGCCGGAACATTTTCATCAAATGTCTTATCAGTATCAAAAAGCTGAATTTGGGTACATGCTGAAAGCAACAAGCTAGCAAAAATAGCAGCACAACAATGGGTTATTTTCATAAGCGTATGACTCCTATTATAAAAAGATAAATTTAAAATAATCGATCGGATAATAAATAAAGATTAGTTCTATATTTTTTATACCGGCCATATATCTTGAGATAACAATATAGAAATAACCTACGACATAGAAAAAATAAGGCGGGAATCAAAATAATAACCGCCTTTTTAATTTAATATTCCCTATTTCTAAGGGTAATCATATATAAACCGAGGTATTACCATATCCCCTTACAGCTATTGGTAACTATAACTTCTTTTGGATGGTCTAATTTTTTCACATTTTTCGGATCCGTAATATCAAAGAAAGCCGGGGCATATATATAAGAGCTTGATTGTTCATTGCTTGAATATTTGGAAGACATTATTACCTGATAATCATGCCCGGATTCAGGCGTAAAACTTAGTGCGAATCCATAAATATCTTCCTGCTTATCAAAAATTTTGCTTAAAATTGAAGCCTCCTTGCCTATGACTTTAACAAAGATAGTATAAGGTTTTTCAGCCTCCAACCTGTATTCTCTGGATATATAAGAATCATCTACTAATTTGGTGGCATAATTTTTCTGATAATGCTCAAGAGGAATATGGGGCATATTAATGGATTTGTAATTAAATTCTTTCTTAGACGCCCCTTTTGTTATAGACACTCTTTGTGAATTTTCCGAATCAGTATGTTTTAAGCTATTGAAAGCTTCTACGGCTTTAACCACTGTATCATTGATCTTTAAACAACTGCTTCCCGGTAATACGAAAACATCGGAATTATCCGTTGTAAATTTCACTCTTGCACTTTTATTGACAGGAGCATTTTCATCAAATCTCTTGTCAGTATCAAACTGCAAAAATTGGGTACATGCCGAAAGCGATAAACTTGCCAAAATAGCAGCACAACAATGGGTTATTTTCATAAGCGTATGACTCCTATATAAAATATAAATTTAAAATAATGACTAAACATTATTTACGATATTAATTACCACATCATATATTTTGTGATAGCAATAATTAATTTTTACTTCCTGTACTTATCATAAGCTTTGCATCTTTCTTTCATATAATAATAACAATACAATATGCTATCTGTTCTAAATCTATACCCTTGTTCATATAAGCATTGACCATATTTATCTCTTGTAAAAGAATTATTCTGGTTAACCTTATCAAAACAATCATTTTCAGTTTTTAATGATGCTTTTTCTTTTGTATCAATATGCTCCCAATATGCCATATTATCAATAGTGTAACTATCTCTATATAGGAAGAAATCCAAGCACCCTGATAAACAAAAACAAATTAAGATAAATATAAATTTTTTCACTATTTATTCAACCTAAATATTAATTAAACTATTTTATCAGCAAATACTTATCTGGATATTTACATATATTATCTAAATTTATTATAATCTTTACATCTTTCCGGCATATACCAAAAGCAATATAATATGTTACTCGTTCTAAATCTATATCCCTGATCATATAAGCATTGTCCATATTTATCTTCTGTAAAAGAATTATTCTCATTAACCTTATCAAAACAATCATTTCTGACTTTTACTGGTGCTTCTTCTTTCGTATCAATATGCTCCCAATATTGCATACCATCGATAAGATGACCACCTCCATATGACAATAGAAAAGGATCTACACATCCTGACAATATAAATAAACTTAGAATAAGGATAATCTTTTTCATTTTTAATCTCTTAAATATTCTTATGCTCCAAGGATAAATATTATTAACTACTCTTACTTATATTAGTTTAGTATGTAGCCTTATTTAATTCCTGAAGTTTTTAAATGCTCTACAAGATTCTTTATTTGAATAGTGATAACAATAAATAGAAAAAAGATCAGGTTTAAAGACAAACCCCAGATCTCTAAGACATTTTCCATGATATAAAGCCACTTCATATCTTTTGAGTATAATATTAGTTTTTAAAGTTTGTTCTCTCCTCATCATTGCTATTCCTTGATGATAGCAATTTGTATATACATCAAATGTTACATTCTCTTTTGTTTCTATATTAATCCATTGAGATTCTCCTCTAGGAATACTGTCTGAATAATTAGGAATTAAATAAACAATACTAGAACAACCTGTTATATAGAAGAAAATAACTGGAATATACTTTAATTTATCTTTCAATATTAACATTATTTAATGATACCATTAATTTATAAGGGTATTTCCATATAAAAATTAGATTAATAAATTTTTAGTTTAAATATAATTGGTAAATATATTATCTAAATTTATTATAATCCTTACATTCCTCTTTCATATACCAAAAGCAATATAATAAGTTACTTGTTCTAAATCTATATCCTTGTTCATATAAGCATTGCCCATACTTATCTCTTGAAAAGGGATTATTCTTAGTAACCTTATCAAAACAATCATTTTCAGTTTTTAACGGCGCTTTTTCTTTTGTATCAACATGCTCCCAATATGCCATATCATAGATAACATTACCACCTGCATATGAAAATAGAAAAGGATCTACACATCCTGACAATATAAATAAACTTAGAATAAGGATAATCTTTTTCATTTTGCATCTCTTAAATATTCTTACGTCCCAAGGATAAATATTATTAACTACTCTTACTTATATTAGTTTAGTATGTAGCCTTATTTAATTCCTGAAGTTTTTAAATGCTCTACAAGACTCTTTATTTGAATAGTGATAACAATAAATAGAAAAAAGATCAGGTTTAAAGACAAACCCTAGGTCTCTAAGACATTTTCCATGATATAAAGCTACTTCATATTCTTTTAATATGGCAATATATTTTATAGGATCATTTTTTTTTACCATTTCTATTCCTTGATGATAGCAATTTGTATATACATCAAATGTTACATTATCTTTTGTTTTTATATTAACCCATTGAGATTCTCCTCTAGGAATACTGTCTGAATAACTTGGGATTAAAGAAACAATACTAGAACAACATGTTATATAGAAGAAAATAACTGGAATATACTTTAATCTACCTTTCAATATTAACATTATTTAAAATACAATTAATTTATACGAATATTCCCATATAAAAACCGAATTAATAAACTTTAGCTTAAATATCACTCGTAAATATATTATCTAAACTTATTATAATCCTTACATTTTTCCGGCATATACCAAAAACAATATAATAAGTTACTTGTTCTAAATCTATATCCCTGATCATATAAGCATTGCCCATATTTATCCCTTGTGAAAGAATCATTTTCATTAACCTTATCAAAACAATCATTTTCAGTTTTTAATGATGCTTTTTCTTTTGTATCAATATGCTCCCAATATTGCATATCATCGATAAGGTGGCCACCTCCATATGACAATAGAAAAGGATCTACACATCCTGACAATATAAATAAACTTAGAATAAGGATAATCTTTTTCATTTTTAATCTCTTAAATATTCTTGCACCCCAAGGATAAATATTATTAACTACTCTTACTTATATTAGTTTAGTATGTAACCTTATTTAATTCCTGAAGTTTTTAAATGCTCTACAAGACTCTTTATTTGAATAGTGATAACAATAAATAGAAAAAAGATCAGGTTTAAAAACAAACCCCAGATCTCTAAGACATTTTCCATGATATAAAGCTACTTCATATTCTTTTAATATGGCAATATATTTTATAGGATCACTTTTTTTTACCATTTCTATTCCTTGATGATAGCAATTTGTATATACATCAAATGTTACATTCTCTTTTGTTTCTATATTAACCCATTGAGATTCTCCTCTAGGAATACTGTCTGAATAACTCGGGATTAAAGAAACAATACTAGAACAACCTGTTATATAGAAGAAAATAACTGGAATATACCTTAATTTATCTTTCAATATTAACATTATTTAATAATACCATTAATTTATAAGGGTATTTCCATATAAAAATTAGATTAATAAATTTTTAGTTTAAATATAATTTGTAAATATATTATCTAAACTTATTATAATCCTTACATTCCTCTTTCATATACCAAAAGCAATATAATAAGTTACTCGTTCTAAATCGATACCCTTGTTCATATAAGCATTGCCCATAATTATCTCTTGAAAAGGGATTATTATTAGTAACCTTATCAAAACAATCATTTTCAGTTTTTAACGGCGCTTTTTCTTTTGTATCAATATGCTCCCAATATGCCATCTTATGAATAAGATGACTCCCTCCATATGACAATAGGAAAGGATCTACACATCCTGATAAGAAAAACAAACTTAAAATAATGATAAGATTTTTCATTTTTAATCTTCTAGATAATTAAACGTTCTTACACCATCATTATTATAAATCTTATTCAAAAATTTAGACTTTTCTTCTATTACTTCTGAATCATATACAAATTTTAAGTTGTTAATATTTTGACCTCTATATGAAGATAGAAAAGGATCTGCACATCCTGATAATACAAATAAATTTAAAATAAAGATAAGCTTTTTCATTTTTAATCTCCTAGATAATTAAATGTTCTTATACCATGGTTATTATAAACTTTATTTAAAATATTATATTTTTCTTATATTGCTTCTAATTTATCTACATAATCTTAAGTTATTAATATTTTGACCTCCATATAAAAATAGAAATGGATCTACACATCCTGATAATAAAAATAAACTTAAAATAAGGATAATTTTTTTCATTATTTATTCCATTTAAATATAATTGGTAAATATATTATCTAAATTTATTATAATCCTTACATTTTTCCGGCATATACCAAAAGCAATATAAAAGGTTATTCGTTCTAAATCGATACCCTTGCTCATATAAGCATTGTCCATACTTATCCCTTGAAAAGGGATTATTTTGAGTAACCTTATCAAAACAATCATTTTTAGTTTTTAATGATGCTTCTTCTTTTGTATCAATATGCTCCCAATATTGCATATTATGAATAAGATGACTACCTCCATATGACAATAGAAAAGGATCTACACACCCTGATAATATAAATAAACTTAAAATAAGGATAGTTTTTTTCATTGTTTATTCCATTCAAATATTAGATAAAATATTTTCACTAGCAAATACTTATCTAGATATTTCCATATAAAAACTCAATTAATAAATTTTTGATTTAAATATAATCCGTAAATATATTATCTAAATTTATTATAATCCTTACATTTTTCCGGCATATACCAAAAACAATATAATAGGTTATTCGTTCTAAATCGATACCCTTGCTCATATAAGCATTGCCCATACTTATCCCTTGAAAAGGGATTATTCTTAGTAACCTTATCAAAACAATCATTTTCAGTTTTTAATGATGCTTTTTCTTTTGTATCAATATGCTCCCAATATTGCATATTATAGATAACATTACCGCCTGCATATGACAATAGAAAAGGATCTACACATCCTGATAAGAAAAACAAACTTAAAATAATGATAAGATTTTTCATTTTTAATCCCCTAGATAATTAAACTTTCTTATACCATGGTTACCATAAACTTTATTTAAAACATTAGACTTTTCCTCTACTGCTTCTGATTTATCTACAAATTTTAAGTTGTTAATATTTTGATTAGCCACAGTATGTGCTTGTAAACGCCCAATCCCATTATTAGGTAGCGCATTTTTATTATTACCGATAAGGAATCCGAATATTCCCGAATAAACCAAATCTCCCTCTATACCTATATATCTGGTATTTACTTTATTAAATACCCCTTTTGCCTGTTGATGAATTTCTTCCGAAGAGTAAGAACCGCCTGCATGTAAATAGCTTATGGCCGTATTTTTATAGTCCTGCTTCAGATAATTCGCCCAATTCAGCATATTTTTATTTTCCGATACGCCCAAACTATGTGCGGTATTATGGAAGATATATGTGGGTTTGCCCTTAGCGGCTGCATATTGATTATATTCATCCAATTTTTTAGCAATTTGCGCATGATCTTTGGTGGCGTTGGATACTCCAAAAACCGCCGGCAAATTAGCCCAAGCCCTAAAGCGCTCAAATCCGGCATAGAGAAATTCATTCCAACGTCCCGCGCTACCTCTATTTAAAATAACCCCCAAATGCTCTAAAGAATTCAGGTCATCAGCATATAAAATGGCACTTTCTACTTTCTCTTTCCTTGTCAAATTAAGCATACCGGCCGTAAACAAATTACTTAGCTGTTCCGCCTGTTTTTCGGTTAATATTCGCTCCCCGTAGATTAATTCCTTTAACTGCTGCGAGTTATCTTTATCAAATTCCAAGCAGTCAATATGCTCGCAATTCGCTGGCTTACCCATAGTAAAGCTGGAATCCTCATTTTTTTCCGCTTTGTAATAAAGCTTATCGCCGGAATCCGAGATGTTTTTAATAAAATCCATCGCTATATTTAAATCCCGCGCTAAATCGGATTTGAGTTTTTCGGTATCCGCTTTGGTTAATATTTGATGACGATTTTCCTTTTGCAGATTGGCTATCGTTTCCTCAATACCTGAAGCGGATAATTTGTGCTGATTTTCCATATCTCTAATCAGAATATTTTTGTCATTGATCCTACTGGTTGTGATAGCGGATTCATTGTTGTGCTGTTTCACTTGCCCTAATGCTGCGCTTAGCACCCCTTTTGCCAATCCCCAGTTTCCTTGGCTGAAAATCCCGGTTACGCCCTTATACTCTATTTGGGCGCTACCATCAGCTCGGTTTGAACCAATATGCTCTAACGGAGTACCGGCAATATTTTGCGCCGAGCTTCCGCCGCCGACGGAAAAACCGCCCCCGAAGCCAAAGCCCTTGGCATTGTGGCTGCTGTAATTTTGGATATCCCGGTGGGTTAGTGTTCCTGTGGCGAAGCTATTTCTGTTCTGAACCTCCGCTTCTCGGGTTGAGGTAATAAGCGCACCTTTTAGATCCGTATGTCTGCCTATATTCACCTGATACCCCTCATCACCGGCATAGATACCGGACTGTTCTTTAACAGCGGCATAATTGGCATTGATTTTCGATTGGTTATAGCTGCCGCCGGCTGAAAATCCGTAGCCGACGGTAACCTGTCCGCTGATATTTTGTTGTTTACCCTTGTAGCTCATGGTTTCCTGCAGGCTTTCAATATGCAGATTTTCGGCATCAATCCGAATACCTTTGCCCAGAATCTGTGCGCCTTGTATGCGGGTATCCTGCCCGCTACGCAGCTGAGTTCTGCTATGGCTGTCGCCGATATGCGTATAAGCATAGGTAGTTTCATCAGCGTTGCCGTAGCCTTTGCCATAATTTCCGCCGGCGGTAATACCCATGGCCATACCGCCGTTGCCATAGGTGATGGATACGCCGGCATTAAAACCGCTGGATTTATTTTGGCTTCGCTCTTTATGGGTTTGTTGTGCCGCCCGTAGCTTGATATGATTATCCGCCGATAAATAAGTACCCTGTTTACCGCCGATATCCGCACCGATAATATTGATATCGGCTTTTTCAGCGCCTTTGGCAATTATATTGAGCTGTTTTCCTGCGTTGATTTTGGCTATTGCGGCGTTGGAACCCTGCGTATGCGTACTATTGATATTTTTCTGTTGGCCATAGGTTAAAGATATGCCCACATTGCTATTATTTATATCACCATTCGCCAATATCCGAGTCGGTGCAATGGCTTCGAATATTTTTTCCGCCGCTCTGGCACTGTCCCAAAGGGCGTTCGCCGTAGCCATAGCATTAATTCTGTTGTGTTTGCTTTCTCCGATACTTTCGATAGTTTTTACAGCGCCTTGTACCGCCTGCAGTGCAGACAATGCCGGTGCGCTAAAGGCAACCGTTAAACCTTTCTGTTCAAGGCTATATTTATAATTGGTCGTATAACGGTTATCCGCCGCTTTGATGGTAACCTGCCCGGCTTGAATATTGACATCTCCCTGTACCGAAGTCAGAGTGCTGCCTTGTTGCAGATAACGATTCTCCGTGAAAACATCGGTCGTTCCCTTTAAACTGCCGACTCGGCTTTCTTTGGTATAGGATCTGTGCTGATCGCTTTCCGTACTTTGCTTACGGCTGCCGATACTAAAGCCGATACCGCCCGACCCCATCAGCCCGGATTTTTTCACCTGATTAAAGCTTGTTTCGTAAACCCGGTTCTCCGCCGCATTAATATCAATATTTTTAGCGAGAATTTGCATTCTGTTTTCTGCGACCGCATCGCTGCCGCGTAGGCTGATATTGCCCCCTTGCGAGTGCAGTAAGATATTATTTGCTTCTATCTGCGTCCCCTTCGCCAAATCATAATCATGGCGATAGAGGTTAATCGAGGAGGTGCGGCTTGTCAGATTCCGGCTGTTCCATTTACGTGCGGTGGACAGTTGTTCCCTTTCCCGGCCTTCCGCAAGGCTAATATCGCCCGCCGATATAATATTGAGATTACCGTTGCCGCTAAGTTGTGCGGCACGCATATTTATGCCTTGCTTAGCGAATAGGGTTGCATTTCCCGCCAGTTTTAATTCGCTGCCGATCTCTTTGCTTTGCTCCAGACGATAGTAGTTATCCGCATCGGCGTTGTAATGTTCTTTATTTCGGGTTGTCTGAGTATCCAGATTCAACCGAGCGCCGGCGCGAATATCCGTTTCACCGGCGGAAATCAGGCTTGCCGCCCTTAAGTCGATATTTTGTTGCGCCTGTAATAGTAGCCGCCCCTCTTTAGCACCGACTTCTACGATTGCCTGCCGATTAATATCTTTCTTATAAAAATCCCCCGTATCCCGGCTTTCCGCCAAGCTGCTTTCAATACGGATATTTTTTCCTTGCGCCGCCAGCAGGTTCTGCGCCCGGAGTTTACCGCCCGAATTCAGCAAGGTTTCCTCTGCGTTCAGCAATAGCCGTTCGGCACCGATGGTTCCGCCGTTATTCAGAAGATTACGGGCGGAAAGTGCGGTCAGATTTCGTCCGGAAATTACGCCGCTGTTATGTATATCGCCTGTTATCCTTGCGTTAATGCGCTGTGCCGAAATCACGGCGCCTCGGTTATCCGAATCCGTATTACGCCCGACAACATATACCTGGGGTACCAATACCGATCCGGTTGTGCCGTCCGCCAAGCGAATTTCCTTGCTTACCAGCCATACCATATCTTCCGTCAGCGCTTTCATTTGTTCCGCCGTCAGCGCTACGCCGGGGATTAATCCGAAATGTTGGGCATAGCGTACGCCGCTGTCCATCAGCGCCAGATATTGCTCGTAATCGGAAGCGTAACCGCTCAGAAAACGTCGCCCGGTCAGCTGATTGATTTGTTCATTTACCAGACGCTGTTCGTAAAAACCGTCGCCTAAACGTTTTAATGCCATACGGGCATCGGATTTCAGCGCTTTTAGCATATAATCCGAACTTAGCCATTTGGCGCTATTGATAAATCTAGGATCCGTTTCGACCAGATAACGCCCCGCCGGATCACTATTTATACGATACAAACTTGCTTGCGGCAGGCGAATATCCGGGCTGAGGGTTTTTATACTTAAATTCGGTGCGGAAATCCCTTGTCCCGCTCCCGCATCTTTTTTAATCTCTGAATTCGGTTGCACCGGGTTACGGGAAGTGAGCACCGTTTGCGGCGCTTGTTCGAGATTATCGAGCTGATAACCTCCCGACGCCTCGGTTACCGCCCGGCGATCGCCGATTAGGTTTTGAACAATGCCAAAATCTTTTTCCCGAGTCGGGTGAGTTAGAGTGAAAGGGCTTTGATTCACTTCATAATGGCCGTGGTTGCCGTGTTTTTTCTGATGTTTCAGAAAATAACTATGGCCGATGTCGGTAACCTCGATCCGTTGTTTTAAATCTTCATTGTGCAGACTGGTAATACCGTCGCTAAGAATCGGCCGAGTTCCGTTAGCGCCGAAACTTTTCGTTCCCAGCTGTAAGGTGCCGCCAATCAATAGCTTGCTGTACTGATTATGCAGATTATCGCCGTCCAGAGTTAAATTACCGCCGATCAGAATTTTGCCCGGATCTTGCCGTTCAATATAAGGGGTATTTGTAATGCGGTTATATTTCCAGCCGTACCATTCTTTCCGTACGATGGTGGCTTTTTTCGGATCATGAAAATCAAACCATGCATCACGCCCGTGCCAATTGAATTTACCTTCGACCTGATTACGGTAACGCTGAGAATCGGTTTGTGTCGCTACCTCATGTATATATTCTTTTTGTTCCTTAGCAGCCAAGGTTAAATGCAGATCATGATTGCGTAAATTTGCGGTATTAATAGTGGCGTTCCCTAAGGCTTCGATGGTAGCACTGCCGTTGTCGACGAGTTCCGCCTTACCTGCGGCATAGTTGCTGGCGTCCAACTTGCCGCCTATATGGAGATCGCCCAAGCTGAAAATGAGGGCATGATCCCTATTGCTCAGTCTTGTTACGCCTAAATCCAGACGTTGTCTGGCGGCAATAGTGGCGGCCTGCACCTTGTTTGGATCCTGACTATTGGTCAGCTGTGCCGCTGTAATGGCAAGGCGATCACCATAAATACGACCGCCGCCCAGATTATTGAGGCCGGAGGTATTGAGCAGGGTAACTGCCCCGTCAATTAGCCCGCGGTTATTAATTGTATTGGCGGAAACCCTTGTATCAAGCGCACTCAATACGCCATTTTCCGCATTTTCCACTAAATTACTGTGAATATTTAGGGCTTTTCCGCTCAAGAGGCGGGCATTATTATAGAAATTGCCTTGAGTAGTGAGATTCAGCACGCCGTCCGCCTGAAAAACGCCGCTCAAGACTAAATCTTTGCTCAATCGGATATCGGCGTTACTTTGTGTTTTAAGCGTACCCTGACTTGTATCGGCAAAACCTTCGATATTCAGTGCAAGATTGCCTTTACTTTCCAGCTTACCTTCGCCGTTCTTTACAGTAAGCTTGCTACCCGCCAACGAGAGGGCGCCCAGCGCCAAAATTTCTCCTTCTCGGTTATCCAGTGCGGCGGCTACTCCGGCGGAAATATCCGCCCCGCTGTAGATGCCGCCCGCCCGGTTATCCAGCCGCTCGGCATTAAGGCTCAACCTATTAGCCAGTATGCCCTGGCGCGGTGCGGCAGTTGTTGCCTTAGTTCGAGAATTATTAATTTGTTGCGCCGTAACATTTAAGTGATTTCCTGCCTGAATTAATGAGCCGGATTCCGATACTTTGCTATTGTTAAGCCCTTCCTCTAACCGAATCTGAGCATCGCCTGCAGCTTGCACGCTGCCTTCGCTGTTATTTAGCCGTTGTGCGTTTAGGTTTAGGTTGTCCGCACTGAAAATAACGGCTTTTTCTCCGTTATCTATTTGTTTCGCATTAATCGTCAGCAAAGCCTTGCCGGAAATATTCCCCTGTCGGTTATCCAGATCTCCGGTTTGCAGCCATAACCGATGGCCGGCAAACAAGCTGCCCGCGTAATTATCAATATCGGCGGCGGTTAAGTTCAACGCTCCGGAAGTTGCCAGTTGCCCCTGCTTATTAATAAAGCCCTCGCTGAAATTAAAATCCAGAGCCTTTGTACTTCTGCTGTGCAACATCCCCTGGGAATTATTCAACTGTGCGGCTTTGAATTTTAGATAATCGGCACTGATTTTCGCCTTTTGAGTCGAAAGTTGAGCCGGAGTATGCAGCGTTAAATCCTGGTTTATATGCAGAGCGGCGCCCTGTAGGGAAAGATTGCCCTGCGCTGCCTGCAATTGCGCTCGGTTTGCCGAGAGGTGGGTATTGGAAAAATCCAAGCTGTTACCATTCGCCTGCACTAGGTTAGAAGCCAGAATTTTGCCCTGTGCTTTCAAGCTTTCCCTTGCCTGCAAGCTGATATTATTGCCTTTATGGCTAAAGGAAGCCGGACTGCGGCTTTCCTGTTGCCCTTGCGGGCGAAACTGAATACCTGCGCCTATGGTGGCATCATGGCTTATATCCATATGCTGCGCCCGATAATTAATATCCCCGCTTGCCAGTGTTTCGCCCGTTTGTATGATGTGCTGCCCGGCATCCAAATTTATATGATTATGGCGTGCGGTTATCGAGCCGTTATGGCGGATATTTTGCCCCGCTTTCAGTTTGACTGCGCCCTTTAAGGTTTGAATATCTCCGCTGTTAACCAGCTCTCCCTCGCCGTTCAGATCAATATTGCCTGCGGCGCTAAGGGTTCCTTTATTGAGAATATGCCCGCGTCCATCGATGATTAGCGCATCGCTGCCGGCGCCGATATGCCCGGCATTACGCACGCCCAGCCCCTGCTCGGTTCCCACCATATAGATTTTTTGCGCATACATACCGCCCAATTTGCTCACATCAACGGCAAAGTGCGGTTCTTTTTGGACGGTTTTTTCCGCCTCTTCCGCCCCCCGATGGATAATTTGTACCCCTTGCACCGAATCACTGTGTTTTACCCGATTTTGTCCGCTTACCAGATTTAACTGCTTAGCCCCCCAGATACCGGCATTGATCTGAGCTTCTTTAGCGATAATGTCCGTGTAATCCACTCTGCTGTTATCCAATCCTTTGCCGGCAACGGAGATTTTTCCTTTTTCCACCACATAGGATTCCAGTCTGCCGTCCACAATTTGCGGCCGCCCCGTGGTCAGCGTCGCACGATGCGCATTAAGAATACCGCAGCCCTCGCAATGTAATCCGGACGGGTTAGCGATAATCACCTCCGCTTTTTTACCTGCAACTTCTACATAGCCTTTCAGAATACTCGGATCCGATGAATTTACTTCATTTAAAATAACCCTTGCTTCGCCGTGAGCAAGATTCGGATTAGCTTGTACCATACCAGCCAGCTGAGTTCGCACCGCCGTGCGGCAGTTATTTAAAATGGCGCCGCGACTGTCCACATCGAATTGGCGGTATTTATTATGCGAAAGCCCCTTATCATTAGGCGTTTGAATATTTACCTGGGGTAATCCGTTGGCGGTTTGTAGCAAAATAGGTTGCTGATTTTTCCCAGCGGAAGGATCCGCTTTTATTATGAGCTCTTGCGCAGAAGAAGCGGGGCTAAAAGCAACCAACCCCAAACCGCAATATAGGCTGAAAACCAATGCGTTTAGCTGCGCACTTTTTGCCTTAGTGCATATATTTTGCTTGTTCGGAGCCGGAAGCGAGCCGCTTTCCGCCACAGACTTAGCGACGGATTTAGCCAGTTCGGAAACCACAATCAGGCTTTGCCTGGTTTTACTGAAAATTACACGAAAGTATCTGCGATTCATCTTATTATCCTTAATCTTAATCAATTATCCTTAATTAGAAAGAATAGCCGAGGTTAAAGCCCGTTACCCCGTAAGAGGTTTTAAATCCTTTGGGCTTGCTCAGCGGTGTACCGATGAAAAAATCATAATAAAACCCTTTCCAGCCGCCGCGGACACCCGCCGCCGTACCAATTAAATAGCGTTGCCCCGTCGGTACGGCGGGGGATAAGCGCCCTCGAACCAAACCGCCGTCCAGTGCAAAATACAATGAAGATTTCCCATGCGGATTCCACGCCAGTTCATTACGCCACAACCAACCGCGTTCGCCGTATAAACTTAGCTCGCCGTCAAAACCGCGAACGCTATAACGCCCGCCGAGAGAAAAACGATCTTGTAAAATCAGCGCACTTAGGTTCCATTGAGCCGTCCAGGCGGTATAAAACTGCCAGGGCTGTGCGCCGATGGAGAACGGCTGTTTCAGGCTGACTGCCGCACTGATAATTCTCGGTCGGGAGCTACCCTCGTTACGCATTTCTTCCGGCGCCGGCAGAGAACCGCGCACGCCGGTTCCGCGCTTATAGCTCAGGTTAAGCTCCAATGTTGCATCGGCAAGGTATTCTTTATATGTTATCCCCGCTTCCCAACCTGCCATTCTGCGCCGTTGCACTTCGATTTCCGAATCGTCGATATAGTTTGCTGATTGACGCGACCACAGGGCGGCGGAAATGCTGGCTCGGCGACTGCCGTCGCGATAAAACAAATAGGACAGCGCCAATTTATCGGTTTCGCTTGCGCCGGAATAAATATAGCTATTGCCGGGGGAAGAAAATACTTCCTGACGGTAACGGTTGTCGCTGTGATAAGCGGTCAGCGCCCAATAACCGAAAGGAACGGAATAATAAAAGGAAAGGTTTTTCGCAGAGCGTGTGCCCTTTTCATCGCTGCGGCGCTTTATGCTATGCGTAAAGGCGGTATAAAAAAGATCATTGGCGGAAAACAGATTATCGGCGAAAAGGGTTATGGCTCCCTGCCATTTTCCGGTCGATTTCGAACCGGAATCCTCCAGCCCCAAATTAAGGCGAAACGGAAAAGCCTGAGCATAAGTGATTTTTAAATCACTTTCGCCAACGGCGGCATTTTTTCCTTCGCTCGGTAAAATTTCGATATTTGCATCCGCCGTAGGCAAACGTTTCAGATTCTCCAGGCTTTGTTCGATATGGCGGATATTCAACAAGTCGCCGCGTTTAAAAGCGGTCGCCGTCAGCAGAGTTAGCGGGGTAAAGCGCGCCACCCGGCTGCGATCTTCCACCTTTATATTGCCGATTTTTCCCGGAATAAGGGTAAACAGCAGTTCCCCCCGCTTTAGATCCTGCTCCGGAATAACAATGCGCGTAGTAATATAGCCCGCTGCAATAATCCGGTTTTGTACCCCTTTAAGCAGAACGCCGATACCTTCGGCACCGAAACAATAAGGGAGCTTTATACCGAAGTCTTTCAGACTATGCTGAAGTTCGGAGCTAAAACGACTTGGGGTAAGGAATAGCGAATGATCTGCGGCGGGCGCATAATCCTGTAAACGGATTTGCCGAATTACATAACAGGGGCGCTCACCGCTCGGAAAGCCTAAGTCTTCACTGCGGACGACATTATTAATTTCCGTTCCCGGATTAAACCGTTGCGCGCGGTATTGCGCCTGTTGCTGTTGAAGTTGCTGCTGTACGGCATCCAGCCGGTTCAGCGCACGGATATCATCTGATTCAATGCAATATCCGGAAGCCATAGTACAAACCGCCAGCGTAAAGACGGTAAATCTTTTCATAGGATCATCCTTGATCTCAATAATCAAAAAGAAATAAAACTACAGTGGAACAATAAAACCGAAATCAAATAAGCCTCATATTCTAAAGTGTTTATTTTTTATGTAAAGTCTGTTCACAAAAAACACAGAAATTTATTTTGGCTCCGATGTTCAAAACCCGCATATGCTCTCCGACAGGATATATTCTTTGGCTTGTTCCCCGCCTGCTCTGTTCGGGCGGAAAGTGCGGTATAAAAAAGTCGGATTTTTTATTTTATTTCGCTATTTTTCGCATTGATTTATCTTAAATTAGTCTATATAATCCGCAGCGATTTATTTATTGGGTAATTTTTATCTAAATTATTTAATGAATTGTTACCGTTGTTAAAATAATGTTATATACCTCTTAGTTAATATAACAAAGTTTTTATTCGGTACTTCGTTTGGAAAACGTTGATTATCAAAGGAGTGAGGGAAATGGTATTCCCGCCTGATTTTATGGAAATTTATTCTTCATATTCTAATCTTATCCTCGTTACAAAGGGCGAAGCTTCTCCCCTATCCATATCTATACATCGGCTAAATAGATTTTCTTTAGCTGCGATGGATTCAATAATATTTAATTTATATTCCGAGCGGTCTGAGCATTAACCGCTGCTTTTCAGTTTTGTCGTAAAAAGAAATTCGCCTCTGAATAAGATTTCGGCCTTTCTTTTTACGCAGAAATTGTCCGTTTGATAAATACAATTTGTTTTTGGCTTTAAAAAGCTTTGGTTTATTTCGGACAAATTAACGCTGTATATCTTACTAAATATCTTACTAAACTTAATTAAGGATAATTATGAACAGTATCTATAAGGTAATCTGGAGTTTTAGCAAAGGCACTTACATTGTTACCTCTGAATTTACCAAAAGCAAAGGAAAGACTAAAAGTAAAAAAACGGCGCTGGCATTAGCCTCCGTCTTAACGGCGGCAATACCTGCGGTAAGCCCGATGCTGGGCGGCGGACTTGCCGTAGGAGCGGGAGCGTTATTAATCAGCCAAAATGTAGAGGCCGCAGCGCAAACTAATAATTCGGCTAAAGGGATAGCCATAGGTTCTTCATATAGCGGTAAAAGTTATCCGGCAAGCGCAGAGGGCGGAGATGCCTGGGGAATTGCTATCGGCGGCCAGGCAACATCTACCGGTGTAGACGGAGCTATTGCGCTAGGTTCTAAAAGCAGCGCCCATAATGCTCAAGCTATTGCTATGGGATTTGAAACCCATGTAACCGGCAACCAATCGGTCGCTTTAGGCGCAAACGTCAAGATTGCCGGAGAAGGTACCGTGGGTATCGGCGGCGATGATTTGGCAGGTTTTGCTAAAACCGAAGCGGATAAATATTATACCGAGTTAAGCGGTATGGATGGCCCTTCAAAGCTCAAATATAATTCGAGAGGATATGGTACCTACGATAGTAAAACCAGAAAAATTACTACTAATGTAAGTAGCGGGCATGGTGCGGTATTTGTCGGCGCCATGTCTTATGCCAGTGCAAACGGTTCCACCGCCTTAGGAGCGTATTCCGATTCAAAGAGCGATTTAAGTACCGCTATCGGTTTTGGTGCAATTGCGGATAAATCCGGCTCCGTTGCTTTAGGGGCGGCTTCCATCACCGATAAAAATGCGGCTCAGGTCAGCAACTACGATATTCATAATCATACTTACAGTTTTGCCGGCAAAACCCATGATTCGGGCAGTATTGTTTCCGTGGGCCGTGCCGGTAAAGAACGCCAAATTATTAATCTTGCCCCGGGTAATATTTCCGCTAACAGTACCGATGCGGTAAACGGTTCGCAGCTATATGCCCTGACCCAGGCCATTGAAAAAATCAGCTATTTATCCGTTAATTCAACCGCTGGCGGTAATACTTCAAACCGATATAATGACGGCGCCAAAGCGCTTAAATCCATTGCCATCGGTCCCTATGCAAAAACCAATGCGGAAGGTGCTATTGCACTAGGCTTTAACGCTTCTGCCGCAGCAAATGCAAACGGCAGTGTGGCTATAGGTCAAGGCTCAAAAACCAGCGCCTTAAATGCAATTGCTCTGGGCTTCCAGGCTTCCGCCTCGGTGGAGGGCGGCATTGCCCTAGGTAACGGTTCTAAAGCGGAAACAGCCAAAACCGCCGGCTATGATCCTGTTACTAAAATGAATTCCGTAAATACCAGCGGCGTATGGAAATCCACGACCGGGACGGTTTCCGTCGGCGACGGGGCAAATATTACCCGCCAAATCAGCGGTGTTGCCGCAGGTTCCGCAGATACCGATGCGGTAAATATCGCTCAGTTAAAAAGCCTGTCTACACAGGTGGATAAAGCCTTGGCAAAAGAAACGGATATCAGTGCCGAAAATACTAATATTAAGGTAAAAGAAAACGGCACCAATGCCAGCGGGGGTAAAAAATTCCAACTGGGACTGGCAAATAACCTTAATCTTACCGATACGGGCAGCCTGACTATCGGGACTACCCTGCTCAACCAAACCGGCTTAAGCTTAGGGGCGGGCAACCCTTCGATTACCACTACCGGAATTAATGCGGGCAATAAAAAGATTACCGCATTAGCGAACGGAACAGATGCTAATGATGGGGTTAATTTCTCTCAATTAAATGCGACAAATACCAATGTAACCAATCTTGGTAACAATCTCACCAACTTAAATACCAAAGTTGATGGTCTTGGTACCAATGTAAGCAACCTCAGCGACAATCTGAAAAATCTGAACGGTAATGTGGAGAACTTAAACACAACCATAAGCAATCTGGGCAATACCTATGCTAAAAAAGATTTTTCAAACCTGGATAACGGCGCGAAAGAATTTATTACTTCGTTAGTTTCCGCCGAGGGAAGCAACGGTATTCAAGTTACCACCACAACCGACGCCAACAAAAATAAAAAATTCCAAATCGGTTTGGATAATGCCACGAAAACTGCTTTAGACAATGCGGGCAAGGGGCTGCACAGCTTTACCCTGGGCGCTGATTCGGCAGGAACCGCCGCCGGAATTAATATCAGCAAAGATAATGCCCGTTTGGATATTGTCGGTATCAACGAGGTTAAAACCTCCGTCGACGGCAATAAAATTAATGTGGATCTGGCACAAACCGCCAAAGATAAAATTAATAACGCCGCTGATAAAAATCTAAGCAATCTGAGCGATGCGGGTAAAACCCAAGTAAAAGATCTGACCAAAGATGCGGTTAAAGTGGTCGGCAATAACGGATTAGAGGTAAAAACGAAGGATGACAATGGTAACCGAACCTATACCCTAAGCCTAGATAATGCCACTCAGAATCAGCTGAAAAAAGAAGAAACCGTGCTGAAAGGGGACAATATCGAAGTAACGGAAGGGGTAAATAATTCCAGCGGAAAATCCTTTACTGTTGCCCTAGCCAAAAATATTAATTTAACCGCCGCCGGTAGTGTAACCCTTGGTAACAGCGTATTAAATGCGACGGGGCTATATTTAGGCAATAATATGCCTTCCATTACCACTTCGGGCATTAATGCCGCGAATAAAACCATTTCCAACCTGGCTGCCGGCACGCAAGATAGCGATGCGGTAAATCTGTCGCAATTAAAGGCGACCAACAGCAATCTGACCAATCTGGGTAACAAGGTAGATGGTATCAATACCACCCTGAATAACCTAAGCAGCACCAAAGCCAATAAGGATTTATCCGATATTAATGATGCGGGTAAAGCGGTAATTAGCGGATTAGTGGCGGCAACAGGCACTGATGAAATTAAGGTTACGACCAATACGGACAATAGCACCAAGGTCAAAACCTTTGAAATCGGTCTGAGCGACTCGGCTAAAGCGGCATTAAATAAAGCCAATAGCTCTTTGCAAAGTTTTATCCTCGGCGCAGATGCGGAAGCTAAAGCAGCGGGTATTAACCTAAGCAAAGAAAGCAACCGAGTGGATATTGTCGGCGTTAACGATATAACCACCAGTGTAAACGGTAGCAAAATCCATATTGAGCTGGCACAGAATACGAAAACTAAGCTAGAAAATGCGGCGACCAAGGATTTGGATAATCTGTCCGATAATGGAAAAAATCAGATTAAAAACCTATCTAAAGATGCGATAAAAGTTGCCAATGGTACGGGATTAGCACTGAATACCAGTAATGCGGCCAACGGCAGCCTAACCTATACCCTGGGTCTGGACGATAAAACTCAAGCGCAGCTGAAGAAAGAAGAAAGCGTCATTAAAGGAAGCAATATCGAGGTAACGGAAGGAACAAATGATTCCGGTGCCAAATCCTTTACCGTGGCTCTGGCTAAACAGGTTAATTTAACCTCGGACGGTAGCCTGACTATTGGTAATACTCTGCTCAACAGCAGCGGGCTAAGTTTGGGCAACGGCAAACCTTCCATAACCCTGTCCGGTATTGATGCCGGTGATATGAAAATCACTAATCTGACTGCAGGTACCGCAGATAAGGACGCCGTGAATTTCGCTCAATTAAATGCCACCAACAGCAATCTGAGCAATTTAAGCAATAAGGTTGATAATCTTGATACCGGCATCAAAAATCTCGGCAGCAAGGCAGATAAAAACCTCTCCAATATTGATGATGCGGGCAAAGGGGTGATTACCGGTCTGATCTCCGCTACCGGTAGCAACGGTATTGAGGTAACCACCAGTACGGATAATGCGACCAAGAGCAAAAACTTCAGCATCTCGCTGGATAATGCCACTAAAGCCTCCCTTGCCAAAGCCGATGCGGGCATGAACTTTAGCGGGGACAGCGGTCAGTTTAATCAAGCATTAAATTCCACCCTGAATGTAAGCGGCGGCATCACCGATAAAGCCAAGCTGACCGATAATAATCTGGGAGTTATTGCCGAAAATGGTAAACTGGCAATCAAACTGGCAAAAGATATTAAGCTGGGGGAAAACGGCAGTTTAAGCGCCGCTCAAACCACTATTGGCCCAAATGGTATCAGTACCGATAAAGTTGCCGTCAACGGGGGGGCGACAATAGATAAAAGCGGTATTGATATGGCTAAGGGTAAAATTTCCAACGTCAGTGCCGCTACCGATGATAATGACGTAGTTAATTATAAACAGCTTAAAGAAGCCACCGCCAGCGGCGGCACCGCGCTACAAAACTTTACCGTGGGTGCTGATGCGGCGGCGGGTAACGGCGGAATTAACATCAGTAAAAATAATACCCGTTTCGATATTATCGGCAAAAACGCCAATGAGAATATTGTTACCGCCGTTGAAGGCAATAAGATCAGCCTGGATTTATCGGATAAAACCAAGGCTCGTCTGGCAACCCTGGAAAATAATGCGGCGGCCTCCCCGATCAGCTATGTAGATGATAAGGGTAATCCGGTCGTTAAAATTGGGGATAGCTTCTATCCGGCGGGTACTACCCTAGATAAAGAAGGCAAGCCGGTAAGCATTGCAAAAGACGGAACTTCTAATGCAGCCGAAGCGCTAAGCAAAGATCAGGCGGATAAAGTCGCCTTAAAAGCCGGCGATACCAGCCCGCGCCAGATAACCAATGTGGCAAACGGAATCGACGGCAAATTCGCCACTATGGCAACCCCTGCCATCACGGCAGAGAAAGCGCGCGAACTGGTCGCCAATACCCAGGGGCTATTAAGCAAATCCGGTACGGATCTGAATAAAGCCGTTACAGTGGCGGATTTACAGGCGGTTGCTCAGGCAGGTTTGGATTTTACCGGCGACAGCGGTACTAAGGTACATCGCGCCTTAGGTAATGCCCTGAACATTAAAGGCGGGATCACGGATGCGAATATGCTGACGGATAATAATATCGGGGTTATTGCCAACGGTTCCGACGGCTTACAGCTTAAGTTGGCGAAAAATATCCAACTGGGTGCGGACGGTAGCTTAAAAGCCGCCAATACCACAATTAACCAGGACGGTATTAATACCAATCAGCTGAAAATCACCGACGGCCCTAGCCTCAGTAATCAAGGTATTGATATGGCCAATGGAAAAATTTCCAATGTTGCAGCAGGTACCGAAGATAATGATGTGGTGAATTACAAGCAGCTGAAAGATGTGGCTTCTACCGCCGGATCGGCACTTAAAGAGCTTACTATCAGCACCGATAATCAGGATAAAATCAAGCTTGATAAAAATAACGCTACTCTCTCCGTTACCGGCGGTGCCAAAGGCGAGCTGACGGATAATAATATCGGGGTGAAGGTAAGCAATAACGGCCTTAGCGTCAAACTGGCGAAAGACTTGGATCTCGGTGCAAACGGTAGCCTGAAAGCCGGCAATACCATGGTGGATAAAGACGGAGTTAGCGTCGGTACCACCAAACTGAATCAAGAAGGTCTTAGTGTCGGAAATTCAACCCTAGGCTCCGATGGTTTAAAAATCAGTGGCGGGCCATCGGTTACCAAACAAGGTATTGATGCGGGTAATAAGGTTATCGGCAATATCGCCGAGGGCGTAAAAGAGCTTGATGCGGTAAATAAAGGCCAGCTGGATAAAGCCATCGCAACGGTTAAATCCGACACTGCCGGCAAACTCGATAAGGTAGAAAGTAAGATCACGGATCTGAACACTAAAGTGGATCAGGGCATCAACTTCGGCGGCGATAAACCGGGTGAAAGCATTAATAAAAAAATGGGTGAAACCCTAGATATCGTCGGCGGCGCCGATCCTACCAAGCTGAGCGAGAAAAATATCGGGGTTGTAGCCAAGGACGGTAAATTACAGGTTAAACTGGCGCAAAATATTGATCTTGGCGATAAAGGAACGCTGCGTGCCGGCAATAGCCAGATCGGCTCACAAGGCATCGAAGTTAAAGATGCAAAGGGCGATCGCTTTGTTATGGACAGCGACGGATTCTCATTCCGTAATGCCAATAATGAAGTCGTGAAAGCGCCGTCCCTCAAGAAAAACGGTATTGATGCGGCGGGAACCAAAATTACCCAACTGGCTGCCGGTGAAATCAGCGCCACCTCGCAAGATGCCGTTAACGGCTCTCAGCTACATGGCATTATTGACAAAGGCATGAGCTTCGGCGGTGATAATAAGGTTGCCATCAGTCAAAAACTGGGCGGGCAACTGAATATCGTCGGCGGTGCCGATGTGAATAACCTCAGCCGAAACAATATCGGCGTGGTGGCGGAAAACGGACAGCTGAACGTGCGCTTGGCGAAAAATATCGATTTAAGCCCAACGGGTAGCCTTACCACCGGCAATGTCAGCCTAAGCGCCGCCGGTTTGAATAACGGCGGCCAACGCCTCACCAATATAGGTGCGGGCAGTGCGGACAGCGATGCGGCCAATATGGGGCAGCTGCGCAGCGTACAGCGCCAGATTCACCAGACCGGCGACAGCATCAATCGTTTAGGTCGCGATATTGCGCATACCCGTTCCGAAAGCCGTACCATAGGTGCCTTAAGCGCCTCTTTAGCGGCACTGCATCCGTTGCAGTTCGATAAAGACAGACCGAATCAGGCGATGGTCGGGGTCGGCTTCTATAAAGAAAAATACGCACTGGCCGTAGGACTGGCACATCATTTCAATGAAGACGTCATGATGACTGCAGGCGTATCCTTGGGCGACGGGCGCAAAGGAAAATCTCAGGCAATGGCAAATCTGGGCTTAAGCTTCCGTTTCGGCGAAGACAGAAATAAAAAATCGCCGGTGATCGATGTTAATAACTCGGTCAATAAGGGGTATAGCAACGCCGCTACTATCCAGGTGATGCAAAATCGCATCAACCAGCTGAGCAAAGAAAACCAAGTGCAGAAAGCTAAAATGGACGCCATGGAAAAACGTCTGCAACGGTTGGAAAAACTGGTGGGCAATTTAGCCGCACAGAAATAGCCCGCACAGCATAATATTAAACGCCGGTATTAACCGGCGTTTTTTTATCTATGCGCAATACCGACCCAATCAAAGACTTAAATTTTGATACGGACACCCCATAGCGCCAACAGATACATACTTAATCCCCAGAAAAAATTAATCCGAAGTGATCGTAGGGACGCGACGCCTCGCGTCCATAAAAATATAACCTAAAACCAAAAATTAACCGAACGCCGGTATGACGCCCCTACAAATACATTATTAATCCACTGAAAAATTAATCCGAACGGAGCGGGGACGCAACACCTTGCGCCCCAATATAAACCTGTGCGGGTAATGTAAAAAAACTCGCTAAAATTTGACCGCTCTTTAGGGCGGCCAAACTTATTTAGAGAACTAATATTTATCTTTTTATTTAGAACCAGAAAAGATAAACATAGGTGGCGATAACAAAAATACTCAGGATATTCAACCAAATACCGACCCGCACCATTTCCGATTGCCGTACATGACCGGTGCCGAAAACAATGGCATTCGGCGGCGTTGCCACAGGCAGCATAAAGGCACAGGAAGCCCCTAAACCGATAATCAGCGCCAAGCCGAGTTCCGGCATACCTAATGACTGGGCGATGGAGATAAAAATCGGCACCAATAAGGCGGCACTGGCGGTATTCGAGGTAAACTCGGTCAGGAAAATAATAAAGGCGGAAACCAGAAGACCAATAAGAAAATAATGGCCATCACTGATTAAAAATACCACGCCATCAGCCAAAATCTTACTGGCGCCGGAATCTTTCAATACCGCACTCAGGGTTAAACCGCCGCCGAACAGCATTAGTACGCCCCATTCCGTGTTATCTTGAATCTGACGCCAAGAAGCGACCCCGGTGGCGCAAATAGCCACCGCAGCGGAAATCGCCACAATACTGTCAAACCCGGCAATATTCTTCGGTAACCCCAACATGGAACTGAGCATCGGATTAAGTACGCTGCTGAAGATCCAACAAAGCGCAGTCAGTACAAAAATCGCCAGCGTTACATAGCGCTTCTTATTAAATTCGATTTTTTCAAAATTCTGCTCGAATCTCATATTGAGTTTCGGTTTTAACAGCACCCATAAACAAGCAATCATTAAGGGCATCAGAATAATCATTACCGGCAAACCGAAGATTAACCAGTCGGAAAAGGTTAATTTCAAGTTAGAAGCGACAATCGCATTCGGCGGACTGCCGACCAACGTCCCCATACCGCCGATACTGGCGCTATAGGCAATACCGAGCAGCACAAAGGTATAGGCGCTATGGTTTTGTTTACTGTCCAGCTGACTTAGAATCCCCAATGCCAACGGCAACATCATTGCGGCGGTTGCGGTATTACTAATCCACATGGATAAAAATGCCGTAGTCGCAAACAGATACATCACCGCAATCAGCAATTTCCCTTTTGCCAGCGCCATAATCTTATTGGCGATCATCAAATCCAGTTTCTGAATATGCAGCGCCGTCGAAAGCGCAAAACCGCCGAAGAACAGGAAAATCGTCGGATCGGCGAAGTTCTTTAACGCCGCTCCCGTTGCAGACAGTCCCAATGCAACCGCCAATAAAGGCACAAGCAAGGCGGTAACGGTAACATGCAGGGCTTCGGTCAGCCATAACACCGCAATAAAGGCCAATAACGCCAGGCCTTTACTGGCGCTCGCCTCAAAGGGCAAAACGGCCAGAAGAATAAAAAACAGCAGAATATCTGCGATAAAGATTACGGCATTGCGATTAAATGCCGTCTTTTCGGGTTTCACTGTACTCATACGCCCCACTCCCTTAATCTAAGCAAATCTCACATCCCCCAACCGGGTGATGTTTAAAATATGTTACATCTTTGTTGTGTTTAAGTAATTTTGTTTTTTGTAAATTTGTGAAGTTGTTCAAAAAATAATTGGTTTCGGGGAGCTTTATAGGGGTAAGTAAATCATCGAAACAACAAAATACTTGTATATTCAAGGCAATAAATAAATTTATTGCGGATAAATTGCAAAAGAATAAACCCAATACTCCCAATTAAATATCGGTCGGATTGGAACGTTTCCGAATTTAAATCATTGAAATCCGTAATGCGACCAAATCTATCGCTAAGCATCATTTCTGCGGATACTGATTAATAATTACTCCGTTACCGACTGTTACTTCGGTTCCCGCTAAACTTTCTCTTAGCATCCTAAATGCTTTTGCCATTTTTTATCCGGCACAGTAGTACTCTTTATTTCTATCGGGTAAATCCGTTGATCCTATTCAATAATCAGATCGATCGCTTTCTGATGGGTATCAAGATAAAAATAAATGGGCGGCGTCATTCCGTTATTCAGGAAAGATTTAATAATTTCACTCACAAAAAAGTTTCTAAAAATTGACCGCTCTTTGCTCCGTTACTGATAGTTTCAGGGGGCAACCATTTAGTCGCCATGCTATTAAGCCTGTATCCAGCATATACTTCGATGTTTTAGCATCGTTTAAGATGATTATTATCATAAGGCTTAAGCAGATAAATAATACCCAATGCTTCTAAAATGGTAATCCAACGCTTCACCGTATTTTCACGCAGGGAAAATCCTTGCAAATTCAGCACGGCAATGCGCCGGTAAGGGTCTCGGCAACATTTTTCATTAGCTGAAAGGCTTGCAAACCGGAAAGCAAAAAAAGCCCGTTTTATTTCTGCCAATCAATCCTAATCTTCAGGCCGGAAAAGAGTTCCGGTACGTACTGTACCTTATTTAAAATCAACTTCCCGGTATTATTGGGCATAAATAAAGAAGGTTCATTTAATGCCTGATAACGCAAAGTCAGATCATCAAAAGTAATATATCTATAATCTCTGCCCATATACCGTAGCAATGTGGATTTCCCACCTGTCTGGGGCCCTTCAGCAAAAACGCAGGAAACTAACTGAGCAAAGGTTGCAATAAGAGCTGCATTTGTTATAAATAAAATTCCATAAGGGTTCCACTTTAGTTTAACTTAAGATACAATCTTAACTTATAAATCCCATATCCAAAGATAAATTAAGTTTATTTTACGAGCGCATCTTAAATTTAATAAGGATAAGAATGGATAGATAGCAGAAAACGGATAAATCATACATACTACTATTGGAAAATAGTTGTCATTAATCTAAGCTATTTAGAAATAGAGCTAATTGCCTATCATCAACATAAACTTTTTGTGATTTAGATGGATTAGCTCCACGTATACACCGAAAGTAGGTTAATATAACTTCCTTTCTAAAGATCGGATTAAATTTCTACAACGCTTATTTAAGTTGGTTAAATTAGATAAATCTACCAAGCCATCTTTGGTTAATTGATTTTTAGAAATATCTAATACTTGTAAAGTATATAAATTCCCTAAACTACCCGGCAAATGAGTTAATTTATTTTTAGAAACATCTAATCCTCTTAAATCGGATGCTCCTCCTAAGCTATCCGGTAATTTAGTTAATTGATTTCTAGAAATATCCAATACTTTTAAATTAGGCAATTCCCCTAAGCTATCCGGTAATTTAGTTAATTGATTTCTAGAAATATCCCATCCTTCTAAATTAGATAAACCACATAAACTATCTGGCAACTGGGTTAATTTATTTCCAGAAGTATATAATAAATTTAATTTAGATAGATTACCTAAGTTATCTGGCAACTTAATCAATTGATTTTTAGAAATATTCAATTCTTCTAAACTAGATAAATTACATAAATCATCCGGCAACTGAGTTAATTTATTTCTATAAATATATAATCCTATTAAATTAGATAAATTCCCTAAACCATCCGGTAATTTAGTTAATTTGTTTTCACTAACATCTAATCTTTGTAAATTGGATAAATTCCCTAAACCATCCGGTAACTTAGTTAATTTATTTCCAATAACATCTAATCTTTGCAAATTGGATAAATCCTCTAAACTATCCGGTAAATAAGTTAATTTAACACAATTATGAATATTTAATTCTTGTAAATTCGACAAATTACCTAAGCTATCCGGAAAATAATGTAATTGTTCACAATGCCGAATGATTAATTTTTGTAAATTAAATAAATTCCCTAAGCTATCCGGTAAATGAGTTAATTGATTACAATAACCAATATCTAATCCTTGTAAATTCGATAAATTCCCTAAACTATTCGGCAAGCTAGTTAATTGATTACAATAACCAAT
>NZ_SNYQ01000002.1:0-187401 GCF_004363295.1 Mesocricetibacter intestinalis | reverse complement strand
TGAGTTAATTGATTACAATAACCAATATCTAATCCTTGTAAATTCGATAAATTCCCTAAACTATTCGGCAAGCTAGTTAATTGATTACAATAACCAATATCTAATCCTTGTAAATTCGATAAATTCCCTAAACTATTCGGCAAGCTAGTTAATTGATTACAATAACCAATATCTAATCTTTGTAAATTCGATAAATTTCCTAAACTATCCGGTAAGTGAGCTAGCTCATTACAACCTTCAATCGTTAATCTTTGTAAATTCAATAAATTCCCTAAGCTATCCGGCAAATACGTTAATTGATCACAACTACGAATATTTAATTCTTGTAAATTCGATAAATTCCCTAAGCTATCTGGCAAATACGTTAATTGATCACAACTACGAATATTTAATTCTTTTAAATTCGATAAATTCCCTAAACCATCCGGTAATTTAGTTAATTTATTTTCACAAATATCTAACCTTTGTAAATTGTATAAACCCCATAAACTATACGGTAAGTAGGTTAATTTCCAACAAGAATTAATATCTAATCTTTGTAAATTCGATAAATTCCCTAAGCTATCCGGTAAATAAGGTAACTGTTCACAATGCCAAATGATTAATTGTTTTAAATTCAATAAATCCCCTAAGCTATCCGGCAAATAAGTTAATTGATCACAATCATGAATACTTAACTCTTGTAAATTCGATAAATTCCCTAAATTATCTGGTAAGATAGTCAAATTTCCCATCAAAATAGATAATTTTCGTAATTTCGATAAATTCCCTAAACTATCCGGTAAATAAGGTAATTTTTCACAACGCCAAATATCTAATTTTTGTAAATTTAATAAATTCCCTAAGCTATCCGGCAAATAAGTTAATTGATCACAATCATGAATACTTAACTCTTGTAAATTCGATAAATTTCCTAAGCTATCCGGCAAGTGAGTTAATTGATTACAAAAAGCAATATCTAATTCTTGTAAATTCGATAAATTCCCTAAACTATCCGGTAAATAAGGTAATTGTTCACAACGCCAAATACCTAATGTTTTTAAATTCAATAAATTCCCTAAGCTATTCGGTAAGTGAGTTAATTGATTACAAAAACCAATATCTAATTTTTGTAAATTCAATAAATCCCCTAAGCTATCCGGAAAATAAGTTAATTGATCACAATTACGAATATCTAATTCTTGTAAATTCGATAAATCCCCTAAACTATCCGGTAAATAAGGTAATTTTTCACAATACCAAATAATTATTTTTTTTAAATTAGATAAATTACCTAAGCTATCCGGAAAATAAGTTAATTTCTCACAATTATGAATAATTAACTCTTGTAAATTCGATAGATTACCTAGGCTATCCGGCAAATGAGTTAATTGGCCATAATTTATAATACTTAATTTTTTTAAATTCTTTAAACAAGATAAACTTTCAGGAAGCTCCTTTAAATTTCCAAAATGTAAATATAATTCCTCCATTTCACTTAACTTATTAATATCCCTTGGAAAAATACTCTCTGGTATTTTATATTTATCTGCCCATTTCACCAGTTGATAAAATGCTTCCATATTAATATTTTTAGACATCACAACCCCTTCTATTTACTAAAAAATAGGCATAGTAAAAATATTTTATAATATTATCTATGCCTGATATATTGAGTTAGTATAGTTTTATATTAAATAACAAATCACTTTTTATAGGTTATATTTATCTGGTTATTAAAGTGATTTTTCCCAATTTCAAAATCCGGGTTATAGGTTGCCAGGTTATGAGCAGCAATACCTATAGCTGAAACAACGCCTATAGCCCCGGTAATACCGCCGAAAAATGAAGCTCCCATAGCTGTAGCTCTATTTTCAGTATAAATACGGCATTTATAACCTGCATCTTCCATAATACGTTCAACCCGTAAAGCTTCACGACTAATATCTGACGATTTAATAGAAAAATTAATATGGTGATTAATTAATTCTCGTATAAATCCATTATTAATATCTTTTGAATTAAAGGTTTTATCTTGGTAATTCTCGATAAACTTATCTCTAGATAAAACAGATTCAGATAAAATATCTTTAACTTCAGACATAATTTCTCCTTATATATTATAGTTTATTACAAATCTCTAAGTTTATTTTAACAAAATCATCCCAGCTATAAATATGAGATAAATAAACTTTGTAATACTCCTCTACCCGACAAACTAAAGGTCTACTTTTGTAAATAGAGCATAGGTTGGTTTTTTCATCAAAATATCGGCATATACCATCACCCCGATCTAAATATAGAGTTTGTTCACTAAGATTTACTCGACGGCAACATTTACCACAAGCAGTACAGGGAAATTCCGTTATATTCATACCTTATCAAATTTGCTTTTTAAAAAAGTTCTGATGCTTTCCGTATTACCTGGCACATAAGGTAATTCAATATTCCGACGCTTAATCTCACTTTGTAAAATTAAATTACGTTCTAATTCATTATTAGTTGATACTAAAGCCATATTAAATTCCGCCAACTCAGCAGGATTCATATTAAATTCGATTCTGGTTAGTTCTACTAAATAACGATCTAATTCAACATTTACCTCTCTAATATAATCTATTGGATTTTCCAATTGATATTTGGATTTAAACTGATTCAAGAAAGTCCAAATTTTTTGTGTGATTTCACTATGTTCTAAAAAATAAACAAATCCTAAATTTAATATTCCGGTTACTAATGCGCTAATAAATGCCGCAATAGATTCTCCATAATCTTTAAATCTACTTAATACGGCTTCTAATTTCTCATTAATATAAACACCTACTAATGTAGAGATACTAAAAGCTAATAATTTCATAACTTCTCTAAGTAAATCTCCCATTGCCAATCTATTAGGATTAAAGAAAATCAATTTAATAATACCTACTAAACTATTCCATAATTCTCTTATCATTTTTACAATCATCTTTTCTGTTGTAAAAAAGATATTAATTATAGTTGTAGTCAAGCTAGATAATGCCCCTCCAATATAGCTATCATTAAATATCTTATATAAGTCTTTAAATCTAGATTGAACTCTAAACCAAATATTCTTCAATGCTATTGAAACATCATGGATAAAACTTTTAAATTCAAAGTTTAATTTATTCTTATTATAAATCTCTGGAATTTGCTCTCTTAACTCAAACCATACTTCTGCCAATATGAGACCTAAAGCCTGTCTGGTTCCCATCTGCATTCCTTTACCATGCATATTTTTTGCTGTAGCACTAAAAAATCTCGAGCTTGTATAATAATTCCAATTAATTTTTTTGTTATATATTTCTCTAGCTTTTTCATCAACCTCTTTCATTTTATCAGGGTTTTTCACAAGTTCTTCTAATTCTTTTTTTTGTTTTATATGTGTATTTATTGTTTTTTCCAATTTCTCTTTCTTATTTCTATCCATAGATGGATTGTTTAATAATTTACTTTTATTTTCCTCTATAGATCTTTCTAAATTCTTAATTTTTTCAGGTGCAATTTTAGTGATAAAATCCTCTACAGAATGATGTCTCTTTGGATTATTAATTTCCCATATGGTAGCATTTAAATTCGATTTATCATTAGCTAAATCCTCACCAACCAATCCAGATAAAACCCTACCCGGATCATCATGAATTTTCTTTGCCGATATAACATGGTCAACTTCTCTATCATTTTTTGATGTGATTTTCTTTCCCGTGTAGTTATCTACCAAATTATCTGATTTTTGTTCTACTTTAGTATCCTTACCCATTTTTTTATAATCTTGATGACTATGATATGAATGACTATTATACTTTCCTCTATTATCATAGTTCTCTTTCGATTTTTCAGTTGCCCAAATGTTATTTCTTACATTATGAATAGTATCTACATCGCCGCCTCTCTTATCTTCTATTAATAAAAAATCCAATCCGAATGTAGTTGCTAAAGACTTAACAACCGTTTGTTCTAATTCTTTAGACCAATCAAATTCTTTATTGATTAAAATGCTCATAAGTTTCCTCTGGGTAAAAAATTAGCGAGATAGCAATATCTCGCTAAAGATTAACGGTTATCGAATAACTTTTTCTATTTCTTCTGTTTTTCCTTTTCTTAAATAATAATTAATTTCTTCATTATTTAATACTTGGAGACCGTTTTGGTCTAATTCCATTTCAGGAGTATCATCTTTAATAATAGCTGCACCTGATATATCTTTTTTAACTTTAAATAATGGTATAGTAATAATATCAGTTAATATCGCAGCCATTTGATATCCATTATCAATAGTGATAAGTACATACTCATTTAACGAATCAAAACTTAACACACCATTTTTTATTAAAACACTTATCGCTTTAATTTGTTCAAAATATTTATAAAACTCTTGATAGATACGCTCTAACTCAGAGGACAAATATTTTACATAGGCAATGGTTTCATTTAATGCTCTGATAGAAATTTTCATCTTATCCATAGCATCAATTACCTCTCTCTGGTACTCAGAGGCTTCTCTCTGGGCTTTTTCTGCGTATTTATCAAATCCCCATCCGGCAATTGCAAAAATAGGTGCGGCAACGGTAAACCCTAATACCATTGCGCCACCGGCCATTCCAAAACCACCTGCGGCTAACGAACCGCCCCCAATTGCTGCCAATGTTGCATTATATGCCGCAACACCTGATAATGCTGCAATAGGTGTTCCGGTTGAAGCTGCTGCAAAAGCCATCACCCCGCCATATACGGCATAGGCAGCTGCCGCACCCGCCGCGGCACCACCCCCTAGCTGTCCTAAATAGGTGGTAGCGGAAATAGATAAATCGGCAATTTTATTTAACTTATATTCCGGTAAATTAACTTTAATTTCTTTATTTTCAGATTTTTCAATTTTTGCCAATAAGTCATCTGCAATATTTCTAAACTCGTGAAAATCATTCCCTATTTTTAGCTGTAATTTGCCCAATGAATCTAAAAGCTTAGTTGTTTCCTTATTTTTATTTTCGAAATCTCTTTTTTGAAAATCAAACTGCTGGGTTGCATTCTTAACCATTTTTGTAGCTTCAGATTTCTTCCCATAGCCATCACAAGCTTTTTTAAATCCAAATCCTACAGTTGCAGCAGCAGCTCCGGCTAAAACAAACGGTAAAGGCATATTAATTTCTCCTATAAATTAATTTAATAAAGTTTCAATTTCTTTTGATAAATCAAATTGTCTTTCAATCCAATCACTTAATTTTTTTAGTTTTTCATTTGAAATAGACAATTTATTTGCATACAAAGTGATAAGATCTCTTTCTTCAATATGATAATCATCATTTGCATAGGCGACACCTAATAACTCAAGCAATAATGAACATCTTGCTCTTTCAGTATTAAATATCTTAGGTAAATCATTTATAGCGATATTTTGTTCTGAAATACCTTCTTCCGATTGTTTCAGCAAAATATCAACCATGCCCATTTGCAATTCATCGGAAGAACCATCTGCTTCCGCAACTGTTCTGGCTAAATAAAGTAATACGGATTGTTGCTCTCTATTTAAGTTTTGTACAAACATATTTTTCTCCTATATGTTATTGTGAATAAACTACTTTTTCCAAATCACCTCAATACGATTATTAGCAATATCTCTGCCAATTTCATAATCGGGATCGTAAGTAACCAAGTTATGTGCTGCAATAGACACTAAAGACAATATTCCCCAAGCCGGATTAAGAAAGCCTGATAAGCCGGTAACAATGCGATTTTTAGTATAGATTCTGCATTTTAGATATTGGCTTTCCATATAATTTTCCAGATCTTGACTTACGGCTAACATATCTGCAACGGCAATATTACAGATTTCAAAACTACGGCGTTCATTAATTAATTTTCTAGCTTCGGCTTGATAAAAATTAAAATCAATTTGATACATAATTTACCTACTTATTATTTGATAAATAATGTTGTAACTTTTCGATCATTTTCTCTTGTAGACCATCCGGGCTAATAATAGTTAAATGCGGAATCCAATACTGTACAAGAGGAATCACTTCCCATTCATTGACATTCTGACTGGCAAGAATTAATTCGCCGCTTTCCGATTTATGCACTAAGCGCTGATTAGGTAATAAATTTCGTCGCAAAAAATAAGGGGCGGCAAAAGCTGAAACCTTAATTAGTATTTCACCGATTTGATTACCATGGGAAATACTGTCGTTTTCTTTAATTTCTCCAATTAATTTTTCGTTAGGCATAAAAGTTTCATCTAATATTTCTATCCCATTAATTTGGGTAAAACAAAAGGTTTTTTGTTTATCCTTATCTGTCGCGATGAGATACCAGATTCCGCTTTTATTGGTGAGGTTATAAGGGGCGACTTTATAAAACTTTCCTTCTTTCGTATTTAATTTAGTATATTTAAAACTGATAAGATTTTTATTTTGGATCGCTTGATTTAATTGGTTAAATTCCTTTTCACGCCCGCTGATGTCTTCATATTGAAAACCTTTGACTTGTACGCTTTGAGTGAGTTTTTCTTGATAAAACTGCTGATCGATTTTAGGAAATAGATCCGCCACGCTGACAAAAAGAGCAAAACGCCGGATATCCTCTTCGGTAAGAAAGCCTAATTTCTTACGATTAATTTTATAAAATCTGGGGCCTTTTTCTTCCCATTCCAGAAAATCCAGACGGTTAATATCCCGCTGAACGGTACGTAACGAAACATCAAACTGTTCCGCCACCTGGTGGATATCCAGGCGTTTCCCCAGGTTAAGCTGACCGAGTATCTGGGCTAGACGCTGTGCTAATACATTATTCTTCTTCATTTTTAAGCTCCATGCTTATTCATATGGGCTAATTTAACCAAAAATTCTTATTTTGATGCGTCAGCTTGTGTCGTATAAAAAATTTTTGCTTTTTTTCTTTAAATTTTATCGCCCGGCCCGACAGAAACAATAACCTAAAAAAATAGACCTTTAAGGTCTAATATAAGAATTAAACGCAGTTTAAGTAAAGAAGTCAAGCGTTATTATTACTCCTTTATCAAAGGAGAATAGAATGCCGAATAAGAATGAAGAATTAATGCTTACTATAGGACGGGCAATCGCTAAATATCGACAGGCTTCAGGTTTAACACAAGCACAACTTGCCGAAATTCTGGATATGAGTAACGATGCGGTATCCCGTATGGAGCGGGGTAAAACAGTACCCACAATTCTACGTTTAATTGAACTTTCGGAAATTTTTCATTGTGAAGTGGCGGATCTGGTTACCGACAGCAGTAATCGCAGTATGGATCAAGCAAGACAGCTGGTGCGCTTACTACAAGACTTGGAAAATAATGAACGTAACGAATTACTGAATATTGTGGAAAAAATAGTTATTTTCAGTAAGCAGCGCCAGGAATACAATTGAAACTCGCCTATCCTTTAACCTGCTTGAGATTAATGATGAGGATTAATCCGTTAACATCAATTCCAGAACAAACCGGTATCCTTTACTAAACAACCCTCATGCTGCAACAACAGGTTGATAATATCGGTTTTACCATAACACAGAGCAAATTTTCATATTTTGCGATGAGCCTCAAAGTTTTATTCAGATCATATTTTTTCTTCGTTGTTACAATATTGTTTTGTTTTTACAAAGGGATAACAAAATGAGTACACAACAGGCAAAGCGACTAATTTCAACTTTAACCGCAATAGTTACTTCCTCTCATATTATAACCGAGCCGGAAAAAACCGAGGCTTACCGCAGCGGTTATCGTTTCGGCACGGGAAATGCGCTGGCTGTTGTACGCCCTGCGGATTTGCTGGAGTTTTGGCGGGTATTGAAAGCCTGTGTGGAGCAGGATGCGATTATTATCAATCAAGCCGCCAATACGGGATTAACGGGCGGTTCAACCCCGAGCGGTAATGATTATGAGCGGCCGGTTATCATTATAAATACAATGCGTATAACCCATATTCAGCCGATAAATAACGGACAACAAGTGGTGTGTTTTCCGGGATCCACATTAAACCAATTAGAAAATATCTTGAAGCCATACGGACGAGAACCCCATTCCGTTATCGGATCCTCCTGTATCGGCGCTTCGGTAATCGGCGGAATATGTAATAATTCGGGCGGAGCATTGGTACAACGAGGACCGGCCTATACGGAGATGGCGCTTTTCGCCCAGCTAAATGAAAATGGCGAACTGGAACTGAAAAACCATTTAGGTATTCATTTAGGCGATGATGCGGAAGAAATTTTAACCAACTTGCAGAATCATCATTATCGCCCTCAAGATATTGAGCAAAATTGCGGAAACGGCCATGATCACAATTATTGTCATCATGTTCGACAGGTAAATGAGGATTCGCCGGCAAGGTTTAATGCGGATCCTGCCAGACATTACGAAGCTTCCGGCAGTGCGGGAAAAATAGCGGTATTTGCCGTTCGCCTGGATACCTTTCTGTTAGAACGGGATACTGCGGTATTTTATATAGGTACCAATCAAACTTCGGTACTAAACGATTTGCGCCGCCATATATTATCGAATTTTGCCCAATTGCCGATTTCCGGTGAATATATTCATCGCGATGCTTTCGATATTGCCGCCCGCTACGGTAAAGATACGTTCTGGGTGATAAAAAAATTCGGTACGGATCGGTTGCCGAAACTGTTTAAGCTAAAAGCCAATGTTGATCGCTTAAGTAAAAAGTTCGCTTTTTTACCTTCTCATCTCAGCGATAAATTTATGCAGCTGTTCGCTAAATTCCTGCCGGAACATTTACCCCGGAGTTTATGGCAATATCGTGATCGCTATGAGCATCATTTAATCTTGAAAATGGGCGGTACGGGGGTGCAGGAAGCACGCGATTATTTAGCGGATTATTTCAAAAACAGCGAAAAAGGCGGCTATTTTGAATGTAATGCGCGAGAAACCCAGGCGGCAATGTTGCACCGTTTTGCCGTCGCTTCTGCAGCAATCCGTTATCGTGCCGTTCATTCCGAGGAAGTAGAAGAAATCGTGGCTTTGGATGTGGCGCTACGCCGTAATGATGCCGATTGGTTTGAAAACCTACCGGCAGAAATCAACGGGCAAATTATACATAAACTGTACTACGGGCATTTTATCTGTCATGTTTTCCATCAGGATTACATTATTAAAAAAGGCTGCAATACTGAAAAATTGGAAGAGGAAATGTTAAAGATTTTGGAACAACGGGGTGCCCAATACCCTGCCGAACATAATGTCGGCCATTTATATACGGCGAAGCCCGAATTACGCAAATTTTATCAATCTCTGGATCCTACTAACAGTTTTAATCCGGGAATCGGTAAAACCTCAAAGAAAAAATATTGGCAATAGAAATTTATTTTTAGCTTAGTGCAATAACATGATATTAATTATAAAGTTTTCAATTTTTATTATGTTCCCCTTGCTTTTTATTTTTCTCCGCAAGTAATATCGTTATTTCTACTATCGGAGAAATAAATCAAGGCACTTTATATTTTTCAATAATCATTTAAAAATATTTTTAATGCCAATTCATTTCCCATTAAAAAACGGCCGCTATTTTGCGACCGTTTAAAATATAGAGTTATCTAAAATCACTTCGCCGGAGGCATTTGTTTCAATGCATCTAAAGCTTGTTTACAAGCGGTTTCCTGAGCCTGTTGCGGCAATGTTGCATATTGCGATTTAGCTGCGTCAAACTGCGCTTTAACTTCAGGAACTTTTGCTGCATAGGCTTCCGCCGCTTTGAAATATTCCTGGCAACTTGGATGTAAATCAGCGGCAGTTGCAGAAAATGCGGCAAGGCAGAGAATTGAAGAAAGCAGATATTTTTGCATGAGGGTTTCCTTTATTACAAATGGATAATAAATTTACTTCACTCGCCCTATAAAAACAACTTATAGGCAATAGCATATTAACAGAGCGAAACTTTATATTCAATCTTCCGCTCCATTAATTTAACTTAATTGTAACAATCCATTAATATATCAAGGAGATAGGTTAATTATTTTCCAATAACCTGTTCTTTAATTTGATCGGCAAACATTCCTATACTGAGTACAAAATAGTTTGACCGATTCCAATCATATAGGCTGCGATAATTGGCGGAAACCAAAAAGGCTCTGCCCGCTTCGCGATCCGGGCGTACCAGCCATAATTCGGCGGAAGATAATGCCTTGAGCTTATCGACTTGCTGCGGCGTCTGATATTTTAGTATCAATCCTTTTGCCTGCCAATCGCGCAGGCTGCGTCCTTTATGAGGCTCCAATCCGGATAAAGCCAAATCCAGCGGTTGGCTCAGGCTGACTTCCACACCCCAGGGCAGGTGTTGATTCCAACCCACCTTATGCAAATAATTAGCAATGGAAGCGAATACATCATAGGGGTTGTTCCAGATATTTTTTTCGCCGTCATTATCGCCGTCCGCCGCATAATTTAAATAGGAACTCGGCATAAACTGGGTCTGTCCCATGGCTCCCGCCCAGGAACCGCGCATTGCGGAACGGTTAATATGATCGCGATCCAGCATTTTCATGGCATTGATAAATTCTTTTGTAAACAATGCCTCCCGTCGACCGTCAAACGCCAGGGTGGCTAACACCGACAGCACGTCGTAATTCCCTTGATAATAGCCAAAGCTGCTTTCCATGCCCCACAAAGCCAGCAGATATTCGGGTTGAACGCCGAAACGCTGAGCCGCCGCCATTAAGTGCGGTCGAATTTCAGCATATTTTTGCTGCGCCTTATTCAGTTTTGCTGCGGTTAGTACGCGCTTGAGATAATTGCTGGCACCATTCGGGTTAGCCTGCGGTACCTGATTAGGCGTCCGTTGCTTTATTCTGCCCGCCTGTTGTCTATCCAGGCTGACCGCTTTGGCAACATACAGAATATTGTCCTGCCCATTGATAGTGGCGGCGGAAACCCCTTGCCCTGCGGCTTTACGCTTTAAAAACTGTACAAAATCCTTAAAGTTCGCCGGATCCCTGCTGTGGCTATAGGCGGCGTTTTCCGCCAACGGAGAAAGGCTTTTATCCGCAGGTGCGGAAGAACAGGCACTCAACACCAAACAGAGGCTGAGTAGGGATAATTTAAATTTCATTTTGCAATCCTCGTTATGACTTACGCATCAGTTTATACAATACCTTTAATAGGGAAACCGGTAATAAACGCGGTATGGTGCGTAATAAGAAAGTAATAAATCCGCTGAATGGGCCCTGAATATTTAGGCGACGTTTTAATTGATAGAGTTTCCATTCGCTTTGGGCATAAATCAAACCGCGACGACGGCCCACCATTGCATTTCCTGCAGTTCTGGCATAAAGCAGGACATCGGGCAGGTTGCCGACTTTTTTACCGGTGGCGATAATTCGGTTCCACAGGTTGTAATCCTCTAGGAAAAGATGATGCTGATAAGCGCCCACCTCCTCCAATACGGATTTACGGTAAGCCACGGTCATATGATTAAAAGGCGAGCGTATTTTATTGAATTTGATGATATCGGCGTAATCCACCGGTACCTGACGTATGCTTAGCGGCTGTGCCGGATCATGATCAAATTCGACAATCTGGGTGCTGAACAGTACCACATCGGGATTCTTTTCAATATATTCCACCTGTTTAGCGAAACGCTGGGGATAGCAGATGTCGTCGGTATCCATACGGAAGATCCATTCGTTGCGACAATGTTTTATACCTTCATTCAGGGCTTTTCCCAGACCGAGATTATGCGGCAGCGCAACGATTTGCAACGGCAGTAAGGATTTAAATTCCTCAACCCCTTGTTCAAGGGCTTCGCTCAGAGGGCCGTCGAACACCAGAACAATTTCATCCGCTGGGTAAGTTTGCCCTACCAGGCTTTCCAAACATTGCCGTAAAAAATCCGGTTTTTCTTTGGCATATAGGGACATTAAAACTGAGAATTTCATGGTTTAAATAAATCTCTTCATATTAATCGCCAGTTTCGGCGAGATTAAGGTAATTCCTGCCAGAATCAAGGTCTTCGGATTAAATGCGGTTAGAAAAACACGGAAATAATAATATGCCGCTTTTCTGGATAAGGACATCAAATAGGGGTATGCCAGCATATTAAATCCGTTGATTCTGAAGTTTTTCGCTTGGCTCGGCGTTTGTACATATTTTTCGGCGATGCGGCTAATCGCACTTTGCGTATTGTCGACGTTTTTCGATACGCTGGCCACTTTAGTATGGAAAAAACAACGGGTCAGCGGCTGCGCAACATAATGCGGTACCAAATCCGGGCAGGCGATAAGTTTTAGCACAAATTCGTAATCTTCCAACGCCAGCAACTGCTCGGAGAGTCCGCCTACCTGAAAATACAGATTTTTTTTAATCGCCAGCATCGGCATACCGCCCACTTTATTGGCCAGCAGCAAATTATCCTTGTTTAGCTGCCCGATATCCGCATAAGGGCGGGTTTGATAGCTGAATTTTTCATTAACCATAACGCATTGCGCCGGGTGATAAATAAAATTAATCTGCGTATGAGCAAGGATTTCCTGCGCCAGAATACGGCATTTATCCTTGTCAAAACGATCATCATCATCTAAAAACAACAACCATTCTTGTGTTGCCTGCGCCGCACCTATATTGCGGCTCCGTGCCGGCCCGGCATTTTTTTCATTACGATGCACGCTAACCCTAAAAGGATAGTTGCCTTCGATGGTTACGGGCTGGGGCGAGCAGTCGTCCACAATAATCACTTCAAAATTATGCAGGCTTTGCTCCGCTAAACTGTCTAATAAAGCGGCGACCTGTGCATTGCGAGCGTAAGAAGGAACGATAATACTGAACATAGTTAATTCCGTTGCTGTTGAAAAAGAATCATCCGAGAACCATCGGTGCCGAATAAGGAGAGGAACATCAGCATAATCAGCATAATTCCCGGAAAAGCGTAAGTATCCGCCTTAATATTTAATATGCTTAATAATCCCAGCGCGGAAAGGGTGAATTTCCAGCTGCCGTCAAACCAGTTTAAGGCGATTTTACGTACAAAATAGGCGGTAAATGCAAAACAGACGAAGCAATAGCCTAAGCCTCCGTACAGGATCTGACGCAGAAAACCGGAATCCGTGCCGCCGTAGTAGCTTTTCTGTGCGGTAAAGTAATAACCGTCGCCGCTGATCATCTGCTGCAAGGTCGGGATAAATAAATGTTTCTGCATTAAGGTATCCGTGGAAGAACTCACGGATTTTCCGCCGTTCAATAGATTAATTACCGGTTCCAAGGCATGGGCCACATAGGGATTGTGCGGATAGCATTTGGCAATAAACAACACCAGCGCCATAAAGACGACTAAAGCGGGAATATAGCGCAGTTTAAAATAGAGCAAAACACTTAAGAGCGAAAACATAAAAAAGGTTCTGCCGGAGAGCAAGCCGATAAACAGCAACAACAACAGGTAAAAAGAAGAAATACTATTATGTTTTTGATTATAGGCCAGCAAAAAATGCAGCAGCATTAAATAAAAGGCGCTGAGCTGAAAAAATGCCGAAGAGGTAATATTGTACAGGCGATATTCCTGTTCCGAACCGTAAAATCTCGGCAACGGCACATTGGTGGATAAGGCAAAATCGATCACAAAACTTATACCGCATAAGGCCAGCAGTCCCACCAGCGCCTGAAGGATAATCCCCTTTTGCAGATCTGCGATTAAACGATGCTGTCCCCCTTCTTGCGCATAGCATAGGTTATACAGGGCCAGACCGAACAGAAACAACAGCAAGGCTTTAACATACATTAAAAATACGGAGAAGTCCGTCGTACCGTTTACCGCCAGAGGCACCAGGCTGAGCAGAATCAACCCGATCAGCACCAACAGGCTGTCTTTCGGCACCGCAATACCTGCGGGCAACTTTTTGGCATATAGCCTGTATCCCAGCCAACATAGGGCGATGCCCCCGGCTACAAAACTCATGCGCAGAAAATGAAACAGCCAGGGATCATATAAATAAAACAAATTTAGCAGTGCGCTCATAACAGATTTCTCTTTATTGCCAGCAATTTTTTCAAGGGATATTTAAATAACTGCATCAATAAATTCTGTTGCAGCGAACCGCGTAAACTTTCCAGATTACTGCTCAGGCTCGGATTTTCGATCACCAGTAAAGGGCGTACCACCAAACTGTTTATGCCAAAGTCGCGCTCGAACAGAATATAATCGTCCGCTAACCAGAAAGGCCGCTCCCCTCCTTTTAAAGGGGACAAAAATTTCTCCGCAGCGGATTTACGAATCACATAAGCGACGGTTCCGGCAAAGTAATTCCGGTAGGGATAGGCGTAGCCATAGCCGCTATCGCCGATTTTTGTGCGCAGCGGCTTAAAGGTGGTGGGATAGTTAATTTCCAGCATTCGATGATTGAAGTCGGGAATTTTAGACTGTCCGAGCAAAATTATATCCGCATTCGGAGCCTGCGCCAGCAAGCTGTCGAGATGATGCTGAAAATTCGCCGCAAACAAGGCATCGTCTTCACAGATCAACACGTAATCCGCAGCATCGAGGCTTGTATCCGCAGCGATTTCGGTATACAGCTGAAGATGGCTTAGGGTGCAGCCGATTTCGCCCTTGGTTACCGCCCTGCCGTAATAGCGGGCGAACTTTTCCGTATCAAACAAGGCGGCTAAGCGATTTTGATCCTCGTTCATCGTATTAATGGCATTAAACAGGATAAAATCCGCCGTATCCGGCTGGGCAAAGAACAGCGCCCGGCGCTGCTCGTCTTTGGCTAAAGAAATTAAATATTTTTTCATAAGCTGTAAAAAACTTTTGATTTTTTGACCGCACTTTTTCAGCTTTGCCCTTGCTGGGAGCTACTGTAATCAAGCGGAAATTTAAAATAATAAACAATTGAAATTATCAGTCTGGTTAAACTGGCGCCGATCAACGCATAGGCCACGCCCTGCAGCTGCAAATCCCGCAACCAGTAGAACAGAACCACAAAAACCAGTATCGAAACCAGCTGACGGGAAAATAACAACACCTGTTTACCGCAAATCAGCATATTCTGAGACAATACCCAAGACAGCCCGGCTAAAATAGAATTTATCACGAACCAAAGCAGAAGGGGGGCAACCGCGGTATATTTGTGGCTGAAGAAAAAGGCCACCACGGGCTCCGCCAGAAACGGAACCAAGGCCACCGCTGCAACACTCATCAACAAAATCACCGCCAGTACGGCTTTGATCCGGTTCAGGCGATTTAGCAATCCGGAATAATAATAATCCGCCAGTACATTAATAAAACGGGTTAACAGCGCATCAAAAGCCATACAGACGGTATATAGGCCCAGAGTATAATTTCCCAAAAAATAAACGATGAGAAATTTATCCAGATTGGAAGTGGTCGCGCCGAAAACCTGTAACAGATTTTGCTTCGCCCAATGGCGGAAGAAAAATTTGCTTTCAATCGGAGTTACTTGATTATCGCTGAGAAATTCCCGTTCAATCCGATACAAATACAGGCAACAAAGCGCCGCCTGTATGGCGGTTAAACCGGTCAGCAACCAAAGTACGGTACTCAGCTGGCGCTCGCCGAACAGAAGATAACAGCCGCCGTACAACAAAACCGCAAGTATCGGCTGTTGCAGAGTAAGCACACGATAGATTTTCAGACGATGATCGATTTTACTTTTTTCCAGGGTGATATTCAGTACCGCGGTGAGTAAAACATTCAGTACAAAAAGTAAAGAGAAGGAAGTGATATTAAATAAATACAGTGCAATACAGCCCACCAGTACCGTATAAGCCAGAAAGCCCGCCACATATTTTTTCCAGTGCAAATACTGTCGGTTGCGCATCCCCAAAGCAAGGGCGAAGCCCACCCCGCCGGCACCGACTGTAACCCCATAGGTAACCGAGGTAATAAACAGCTGCAAAGCGCCCCGTTCGTCCACAGATAACAAACGGGCGAGCAAAAAAGCGCTGATCATCGTTAGCCCCGTGCTTAGGGCGGTGATGAAAATAAGCCCGATCAGATTATTCTTTTTCATACAGGGAAACGTAATCGATATCTTTAGTCCATTGTCGGTAATAGCCGGTATTTTTACCGTATGAATTATCGCACACTCGATTCGGAACCCCCAACAAGCAGGAGAAAATATGCCCGTGCAGGCGACTGGTTACCACAGAATCATAAGCGACAAAAACCTGACGGCAACGTTCGATTAAGGCCATAGAATAGCTATACCAGCTATTGTTAATCCAATCTTTCAGCCAAGCCAGGCGGAATTTATTGGCCAAGCGGGATAAGCGGCTGTATAGCAATTCCCGCCGCATATCCCCTTGGGACAGAATATCCTGCCAGTCCTTCACCTCGTCCCCTGCGGATAAGGCGCTTTGTATCTCTTTTTCCAGTTGACTGGCTTCAATATCCTTTCTTAAAAAATACAATGTTTTTTCCACCGCTCTTTGCCCCGGCTGGCTATTTTTTTGTGCTAAGCAGCCGTACAGCTGATGAGCCATATCCGGTGAAAGCCGTACCTTAGAGGAAAAATTCATCATGATTTGCAGGGTTTTGTCGTCCCGTGCAAATAAATGACAATCCTGATGGCGGGCAAAAATCGCCGCGGATCTTTCCATCGCCGCCTGATCGGAAAAATAAGCGGTCTGCGGCAGCACTATAATTCTATTCTCCGGGAAACGACGTACCAATTCCTCTCTTAAACGATGAATGCTCGGATAGAGATCGCCGAAATTACCGCCGCCGTGGCAGAGAATGGTGGTGCCTTTATTCACATATTTTTGCGCTTCTTCAATATCAAAGGCCTGTAGGCAGCGTCTTAAACGAATATGAATGCCGTAATCCTGGAAAAACTGTTCGGTGCCTGCATAAATCAGTAAATCCCCCACATTCAAATGCAGGGGATAATCAAAATACAGCACATTTTCTTTATCCGGAATCAACGCCGCAATATGCGCTAACTGTTGCTTCAGCGAAAGTAAAACTTCATTCATAATTCTAAACCCTACCCTTAATCTCAATATAAATCCGATAATGCCCGGCGCTAATCAAGCTCTCCGTTCCGCATCACCGAAAGAGGCTTATAATATCACCTTGTAATTTGTCCCCACAAGAAAATTAGCTCAATCCCTATCAATCCGCCGCTTAGGTTGCATTTACAGGGGGAAATGGGAATAATAGCGCCATTCTTTGTCTGACAGGATATTTCATGTTCGAACTGACCAAACTTATCACCGCCCTTATCCTTCCGCCTTTTAGTATCTTGCTTTTATGGTTGTTTTCTCTGCTGCTGTTATGTATTAACCGCAAAAAAAGCGCCCTGCTAAGCGGCTTCTTCGCCCTTATTCTGTTGTATATTTTCAGCCTGCCCTACACCGCCCAGAAACTCAGCGACAGCCTAAGCCGGGAAGATAAACCGAGCCTGGAAGATTACAAATCGGCGCAGGCAATCGTAGTATTAGGCGGCGGGCTACGCGACAGCCAGGAATTATCCGGGCCTTTAACCGTTCCCGGTATTGCCTTGGAGCGAATGCGCTACGCCGCTTATTTACAGCAGGAAACCCGATTACCCATTCTGATCAGCGGCGCCAGTCCAAACGGTAATTCGGAAGCTAAGATTATGGCACGGGAATTTGAAGTTTTTTTCCATACTCCGGTAAAGTGGTTGGAAGAACAATCGCGCAACACTAAAGAAAACGCCGCTTTCAGTCGCCGAATTTTAGCCGCCGAGCAAATTAAACATATTATTCTGGTAACCAATCAATGGCATATGCAACGAGCTAAAATGCTGTTTGAACGGGAAGGCTTCAAGGTGCTGCCGGCCGCGGTCGGCAGCGGACTTACCCCGCCAAGTTACGGTCTGAATTATATGCACTTTATTCCGCAAGCGGGAGCTTTGGCGGCCAATATGCAGCTATTAAAAGAATGGATCGGTTATTTTAAGGAGAAACTATAAAGGCGTAGAAGCAAGCCTTTTACCATTCCTGCGGATATATGCTTTATGCTTTTGAATGCAAATCCATTTTCAGTTCTTCAAGCATAGAACAAGGCGTAACAAAAAACTCGTTAATTTTTGACCGCACTTTTGGTCTTGTTCGATTATTTGCGGCTGTGCTTAAAAGCCGAGATAAAAAAACGCTCCCTTTGCAGGGAGCGCTTCGCCGATAAAATGACAAAATTATTGCAGTAATAGACTCAGCAGGAACATGGCCAGATATTCTTCCGGAATCACTTCTCCGTTCAATTTCAACTTACCCTCTTCCAATACCAGATTTGAGGCGAAACTTTTCTCATCTGCGGTAACGATATTCTGATGCTGCATCGCCTGAATCGCTTCGTCGCTCTGTAAGGCCGCCTGTTTGTCCGCCTCTTCTTCGTTCATACCGCCGATCCGCAACAAGGTCGCCAAGGATTGCGTAAATGCAGCTTTATCCGCTTTAACCCTCAACTCAAATTGCTTCAGCATATCCAAGATTTTATCTTCCTGCTGCATGAGCTTGGCGAAATCCACCTCGGCCAGTTCTAAATTAAAGTCCAGACCCAGTTTGCCGCCCGAATTGCTGATGGCAAAGGATGAAATTTTTATCTGCGGCTGATTTTGCACAATTGCTTCGAACTGCGCTTGCAATTTATCATCGTCCAACTGTTCCGGATTACGGTTATAGTCCAGAATCTGATTAAGCGCGGCGGCAGCCAGATGATTCAGTTGCATATCCAGCTGTACCTTACCTAAAGACTGTTTATTCAGGCTGAGATCGGCAATATTGTTATTCAGCTTGGCATTGATAAATCCTTGATTTAAACCGATGTCATAATCAAATGCCCAGTCTTTAACTTCCAGGACGGCTGGCGATACCTTATTTAATTCGCCGCTATAGGTATAAACCAGTTGTAGATTGCCCAACTTGCCTTCCTGTTTTCCGGTATACAAATAAGGATATTCCGTCGGTGCAATATGGTTGACGGCTTGCAGAGCATCAATATTTATTTCCATTGTTTCAATCGGGTAGTCTTTCGGCTCTATACCGGATAACTTAGCCAGGAGTTCATTCTGCCAGCGGCTGTGAAGCCCTTTAATCTCATACTTATATTCACCGGCCCCCTGGTAATCGGCATCATAATCCAGGCTGGAATCCTGCCAGGAAAGCTCAACCCCTTCCAGATTCATTTTACCTTGCGCCAGGCGGGTATAACCTTTCAGACGCTTTGAATAAGTCAGGGTCATCACATCGGTTAAAGGATTTTTATCCTTACTGTTTTCAAAAAATTCCTTATTGTCTTCATTTTTTACCAGTTCGCTATACACGGAAAAAAGCGCCGGTGTAAAATTCAATTGTTTGATCAGGTTCAGTGGTAAAGGACCATGGTAAAGCGTTCCGCTAAAAGGGAGTTTCTGGCTTTTACTCCCGTCCGGCAAATCGATTAGAACATTATAGGCAATCTCGGAACTGAATAAACCGCGCGAAAATTCGCTGATTTCGGCTTTAATCCGATATCCTGAGCCCACATTTGCCGCCAGACGTTCGTTCAGCTTGTCAAGCTGCTGTTGATATTCGGATTCCGCCGTTTTACCTGTGTACCAGGCGGCACCGGTCCAAACGCCTCCCAGAATCAAAATAACGGACAACGCCAGAGTTGATTTTTTCATATTTAATATTCCCTTAATTATCGGATAAATAAATGTAATCGCTCTAAATTAGCACAATCCGAAATTTACGCCTAGTCGAATTGATAAATTGAGATAAAAAAGCCGATAAATTTTAATTTATCCCCTTGAAGTTTAATTCCCCGCCCCTATTTACTGAGCCAAGCATGACAAGGATGGAAAATAAGGGTTCATATATAAAGAATCGAATATAAAGGATTCGGAATAATAATCCCTAATATAAAACGACTTTTTCAGGAAATTTTTATTTATCCCTTGAAAAGTAAAAATCCATCCTTATTTTACCGACATGTAAATAACAGATTAAAAAAATTTGACAGGAGAAACAAAATGGGAAAAATCATCGGTATTGACTTAGGTACGACAAACTCTTGCGTAGCGGTAATGGACGGCGATAAACCGCGCGTTATTGAAAATGCGGAAGGCGATCGCACCACCCCGTCAATCATCGCTTATACCAACGACAATGAAGTATTGGTAGGCCAGCCGGCAAAACGTCAGGCGGTTACCAACCCGAAAAATACATTATTCGCAATTAAACGTTTAATCGGTCGTCGCTTCGAAGATCAGGAAGTACAGCGCGACGTAAGCATTATGCCGTTTGAAATCGTAAAAGCGGACAACGGCGACGCTTGGGTTTCGGTTAAAGGCGATAAAATGGCACCGCCGCAAATCTCCGCTGAAGTGTTGAAAAAAATGAAAAAAACCGCGGAAGATTTCCTCGGTGAAGCGGTAACCGAAGCGGTTATCACCGTACCTGCTTACTTTAACGACGCCCAACGTCAGGCGACTAAAGATGCCGGTCGTATCGCAGGTCTTGAAGTTAAACGTATTATTAACGAACCTACGGCGGCGGCACTGGCTTACGGTTTGGATAAAGGTAAAGGCAACCAGACCATTGCGGTATACGACTTAGGGGGCGGTACTTTCGACCTATCCATTATCGAAATCGATGAAGTGGGCGGTGAAAAAACCTTTGAAGTATTGGCCACCAACGGGGATACCCACTTAGGTGGTGAAGACTTCGATAACCGCGTTATCAACTACTTGGTAGATGAATTCAAAAAAGAACAGGGCGTAGATTTACGTAATGATCCGCTAGCCATGCAGCGTCTGAAAGAAGCCGGCGAAAAAGCCAAAATCGAGCTTTCCTCCGCCCAACAGACAGATGTTAACCTGCCATATATTACGGCGGACAACAGCGGCCCTAAACATTTAAACATCAAACTGACCCGTGCCAAACTGGAAGCCTTGGTGGAAGATTTAGTCGCCCGTTCGTTGGAACCGGTAAAAGTGGCATTATCCGATGCGGGCTTAAGCGTATCCAAAATCGACGATGTAATCTTAGTCGGCGGTCAGACCCGTATGCCGTTGGTTCAGCAGAAAGTTGCCGAATTCTTCGGTAAAGAACCGCGTAAAGACGTAAACCCAGACGAAGCGGTAGCCGTAGGTGCTGCGGTACAGGGCGGCGTATTATCCGGTAATGTAACCGACGTATTATTGCTAGACGTTACCCCGCTTTCCCTAGGTATCGAAACCATGGGCGGCGTAATGACTACCCTAATTGAGAAAAATACTACGATTCCGACTAAAAAATCACAGGTATTCTCAACGGCGGAAGATAACCAAAGTGCGGTAACCATTCATGTGTTACAGGGTGAACGTAAACAGGCTTCAGCGAATAAATCCCTCGGCCAGTTCAACCTGGAAGGCATTAACCCGGCACCGCGCGGTATGCCGCAAATCGAAGTAACTTTCGATATTGATGCGGACGGTATTATCCATGTTTCCGCGAAAGATAAGGGTACGGGTAAAGAACAGCAGATTACGATTAAAGCCTCTTCCGGCTTAAGTGATGAAGAAATTCAGCAAATGGTACGGGATGCGGAAGCAAATGCCGAATCAGACCGTAAATTTGAAGAATTGGTTCAGGCGCGTAACCAGGCGGATCACTTGGTTCACAGCACCCGTAAACAGCTGAGCGAAGCGGGCGATAAACTTTCCGCCGAGGATAAGGCGCCGATTGAAAAAGCCCTGAGCGAACTTGAAACGGCGGCTAAAGGCGAAGACAAAGCGGATATCGATGCTAAAGTACAGGCCTTAATCCAGGTATCGGAAAAACTTATCCAGGCCGGCCAGCAACAGGCGCAGGCGGATGCGGGCGCACAACAGGCACAGGCCAACAAGGCTAATGACGATGTCGTAGATGCCGAATTCGAAGAAGTGAAAGATAATAAATAATCTTCCTTCAACGAGATATTAAAGGGGCGTAGCAATACGCCCTTTTGGCTTATCTGATCAACAGCAGCATCATTCATCTTTTTTTGCTGTGCATTGGAAAGCTTTCGTTACTTATTTTTGTTTAATTCATATCGCGATTAACCAGAGAAAACAAATGGCAAAAAAAGACTATTATGAAGTGCTGGGCATTCAAAAAGGCGCCGATGAAAAAGAAATCAAACGCGCCTATAAACGCCTTGCCATGAAATATCACCCGGACAGAACCAAGGGTGATAAAGAAAGCGAAGAAAAGTTCAAAGAAGTTAATGAAGCCTATGAAATTCTGACCGATAAAGAAAAACGCGCCGCCTACGATCAATACGGTCATGCCGCTTTCGAGCAGGGCGGTTTCGGCGGCGGCGGATTCGGCGGCTTTGGCGGGTTCGGCGGCTTTGAAGATATTTTCAGCGAAATGTTCGGCGGCGGTTCCCGTCAGCAACGGGTAGTCCGCGGCGACGACCTGCGCTACGATATTGAAATCAGTCTGGAAGAAGCGGTCAAAGGCACCACCAAGGATATTCAGATCAACACCTTGGTTGCCTGTGATCACTGCCATGGTTCCGGTGCGGAAAAAGACTCAAAAACAGAAACCTGCCAAACCTGCCATGGTTCGGGTCGTATCAGACGTCAGCAAGGCTTCTTCGTTACCGAACAAACCTGTCCGAATTGCCACGGCAGCGGTAAAAAAATTGAAAATCCTTGCAAAAAATGCCATGGCGACGGCCGGATGCAAAAGAAAAAGAACCTTTCGGTTAAAATTCCTGCCGGAGTGGATACCGGTAATCAGTTACGCTTATCCGGTGAAGGCGCCGCAGGCGAACAGGGCGCACCGGCCGGTGATTTATATGTGGTAATCCATGTTAAACCGCATCATATTTTCGAACGCGACGGCAGCAATCTGTATTGTGAGGTTCCTATCAGTTTCAGTATGGCGGCTTTGGGCGGTGAAATTGAAGTGCCGACCTTAGACGGTCGGGTAAAACTGAAGATTCCGGAAGGTACTCAAACCGGTAAGCTGTTCCGTATGCGCGGCAAGGGAATTGCGGCGATAAGAACCGGTTATGCCGGCGATCTGATTTGTAAAATCATCGTGGAAACACCGGTAAAACTGAACGAAGAGCAGAAAGAATTATTGCGTCAGTTGGAACAAAGTCTGGAAGGTCAAAGCAAGCAGCGGCCTAAATCCTCCAGTTTTTTGGACGGCGTTAAAAAATTCTTCGATAATTTAGGAAAATAAACTTCTAGATTTTCCGCAATTTCCTGCGGAAACTTAACTTAATATTAAGCCCGTTATTAACGGGCTTAATTTATTTGGCATATTTATTCCGTGTACATTAGTCTAACTTTTCCGTTACTCTTTTTTCCAACCAAAATCGGCGGGTTTTCCCTCCCTCGGTGATTGAGTTTATCTTCTGATTTAGGCGATATTGCCTTGCGGGTAAAATTTTGTTTTTCCGTATAAGCAACTCCCCTTATTCTTATTATCACTCTTATCCCCCTTATCCCTCCTTATGATAATTCAAGAATCTCATCGCTTTTTGTTTTTGATTCCATTTATCTCTGTTACCAATGTAACCTCTGCTATGCCATAAAAACTTTTACAAAAAATACCGCACTTTTTCCCTTTACCGATAAAAAGGATAATTAAGCATTTCTTAAGCCTTCCGAGCTATAACTGTTTCTGAAATTCCAATCAGGAGTAATCTATGAAAAAATATTTTTTCCCCTTGCTTATCGCCGCTATGCTGCTCAGTTTAAATTCCTGTATCCTGCCGTCGCATTTTCATCACGGCCAACCGCTAGGGGCGCAAAACAAGGATAGAATGCCCCCAAAACCGCCGCTCCGGGAACAGGATTTACACCGGCATTAGTTTTCTGAAGGCAAAATTTCGGATATAAAAAAACATACCGTCGGAAAAGAGCGGTATGTTTTTTTAGTATTTTTTATACAGCGGAAAAACTATCTTTCGTTGTGAATTTCCAGATTGGTAGCATCTTTTTCACGCTTTTTCTTAGCGCTGTCGTTACGTTGTTCGGCAATTTGCTCCAAATATGCGGGAGAAATATCGCCGGTAACATATTGCCCGGTAAAGACGGAAGCGTCGAATTGTTGAATATTCGGGTTTTCCTGCTGTACGGCAGCTTCCAGTGCTTCCAGATCTTGGAAGATCAGTTTATCCACCCCGATTAAGGCGGCGATTTCCTCCACATTACGTCCGTAGGCAATCAGTTCATGGCTGGTGGGCATATCAATGCCGTATACGTTAGGATAGCGAATTTCCGGCGCCGCCGAAGCGAAATAGACTTTTTTCGCTCCCGCCGCTCTGGCCATATCTACGATTTGTTCGGAAGTGGTACCTCGTACAATGGAGTCGTCCACCAGTAATACGTTTTTTCCTTTAAATTCGGCGGCGATGGTATTCAGTTTGCGCCGTACCGCACTCACCCTCTGCGTCTGCCCCGGCATAATAAAGGTTCGTCCTACGTAACGGTTCTTCACAAATCCCTGACGATAAGGTTTATTCAGTACATGGGCGATACGTAAGGCGATATCATTGGAGGTTTCCGGAATGGGGATCACTACGTCAATATCCGCATCCGCCCATTCGCGGGCGATTTTTTCCCCCAGACGCTCCCCCATATGCACCCGCGCCGCATAAACGGAAACACCGTCAATGGTGGAATCCGGTCGAGCGAAATATACATATTCAAAAATACAAGGAGAGAGCTTCGGATTCTCCGCACATTGCTCGCTATACAGTTTTCCGTCAAAGGTTACATATACCGCTTCGCCCGGCGCAATATCGCGCACAAATTCAAAACCGGCCACATCAAAGGCAATGCTTTCGGAAGCGAACATATATTCGGTATGCCCGTTTTCCGTACGCTGTCCCAGTACCAGCGGACGGATTCCGTTCGGATCGCGGAACGCCACCAGGCCATGGCCGAGAATCATTGCAACGCAGGCGTAGGCGCCGCGAATATCCTTATGGGTCTTTTTAATCGCATAGAAAATATCTTCCGGCGAAAGTTTTTCCGTCTGCACATGATCCAGATAATAAGCCAGAATATTCAGTAAGGCCTCGGAATCGGAATTGGTATTAACATGACGGCGCGCCAAGCGGAATAACTTTTCCTTTAAATCCTCGGAATTGGTTAAATTGCCGTTATGCACCAATGCCAAACCGTAAGGAGAATTTACATAAAACGGCTGCGCTTCCGATACGCTGGAACTCCCGGCCGTAGGATAGCGAACATGACCGATACCGGCATTTCCCTGTAGGCGCAACATATGTACCTGCTGAAACACATCGCTGACCAGCCCGTTTGCTTTACGCAGGCGGAAACAGCTTTCGTCGTCCACGGTGACGATACCGGCGGCATCCTGTCCGCGATGCTGTAATACGGTCAAAGCATCATAAATTGACTGATTAACGGGATTTTGGCTAACAATGCCGACGATACCACACATGGGTGCTGTCCTCTTATTGATTAAAGGTTGAGTTTAAAAAACTGGAATTTGCCTGTAGTTGCTGAAAAAACCATTCGACGATAAAACCGAAATGAGGGATCAACTTCGATTCTTTCCACAACTCGCTCTGGCTAAAATTAGTGAAGCTGTCGGTAAAGAATAATAATGCCGCGACTATCAGCACACCGCGTAAAAAACCGAAACAGGCGCCCAGCACCCGATCCGTACCGCTCAGCCCGGTTTTATCCACCAGCTGACCGACCACATAATTGACTACCGCCCCCACCACTAAACTGAGAATAAACAGAATAACAATGGCGGTACCGTTGCGAATATACAGGGATTCAATCTGGGTTAAGAAATCGGCAAGATAAGGATAGAATTGACTGGCTACAATAAAAGCGACCACCCAACTTGCCAGAGACATGACTTCGCGTACAAAACCGCGTAATAAACTTACCAATACGGAAAAAACAATAACTGCGATGATAATATAATCAATCATTAAAAAATCTCTGAATAAAAAACATCTTATTTTTCGACCGCACTATTCTACCCAAAACTGCGTCAAAATGAAAACGTTTGCGTAACATAAATTACACAAACAAAATAGGTCGGCACCATTCCCCCAAGGAAAACGGGTTAGGGATTGGGAAAATCCTGTCGAGATTATAACTCTTCCCAAAAATCCGCTTGCAGATGGCGCTCCGCTTTACTCAGCATCTCCGCCAACTGCTGATAAGTAGGCTTTTCAGGTGCAGGTTCCAAACTAACCTCAAGTTTTTGCAAGCGCTGATAAATTCGAGCGAAATGCAGCGCACTTTGCGATGGTAAGGGGGTTGCCGCACGTTTCCCCAACCAGTACAGCCCCTGTAGGGGAATACAGAGCGCCAACAGCGCAGTAAGTACCGCAATGGCTAATGCCGCCGGATCCGATTTAGCGGAAAACTGCTGCCAAACAATGGAAAATACTGCGATAAAAGGCATAAATTTACAGGCAAAGCGCGTAGCGCGAATTATTCTATTTTCCGGAAAAATCATCGCCAGTTTGGGCTGCTGCGGCCAACTGTCCGCATAATGTTGCCCCTGTTTTAAGGTTTTTATAAATCCCATTTCACTCCTTTATTTTGCACTTTATCCGAAATTCGTCTTTATTCCCGCATCATAATATGATTGTGCAAAGGGTACAAAGCACAGAGGTTATTTTATAAAAAATATTTAAAAATTAAACTTTTTTTGATTATTATAAGATTTTTATCGGTTGCGTAATTTATTTTATGTGATGAACAGTGTATTCTATGCAAGCGTTACTTTAATTATAGCCGTCCGTTTATTTTTTAACCGGGCGCCCTTTTAACTTCAATCTGAAAGATAGGTTATTTATGTCTCAAAAACTAGTCCTTATTCTAAACTGCGGTAGTTCCTCATTAAAATTCGCTATCCTGGACCCTGTTTCCGGTGAAGAAAAACTGTCCGGTCTGGCAGAAGCCTTTTACCTGCCTGAAGCGCGTATCAAATGGAAATTACATGGTGAAAAAGGGCAGGCGGAGTTAGGTGCGGGTGCTGCGCACACTGAAGCCTTAAACTTTATGGTGAATAATATTTTATCTCTGGATACCGAACTCAAGAACTCCATTGCGGCCATCGGCCATCGCATCGTTCACGGCGGAGAAAAATTCACTTCTTCAGTGGTAATTACCGATGAAGTTGTAAAAGGTATTGAAGAAGCTATTCAATTCGCGCCTCTGCATAACCCGGCGCATTTAATCGGGATCAAAGAAGCTTTCCGTATTTTCCCGGAATTAAAAGATAAAAACGTAGTGGTATTCGATACCGCGTTCCATCAAACCATGCCGGAAGAAGCTTATTTATACGCGCTTCCTTATTCTTTATACAAAGAACACGGCGTCCGTCGCTACGGTGCGCACGGTACCAGCCATTATTACGTCAGCCGTGAAGCGGCCAAACGTCTGGGCGTTGCCGAAGATAAAATCAATGTTATTACCTGCCACCTGGGTAACGGCGGTTCCGTTGCCGCAATCCGCCATGGCGAATGTATCGATACTTCAATGGGCTTAACCCCGTTGGAAGGCTTAGTAATGGGTACCCGTTGCGGTGATATCGATCCGGCTATCGTATTCTATATGCACGATACTCTGGGTATGTCAGTGGAAGAAATCAACACCACCTTAACTAAAAAATCCGGTCTGTTAGGTTTAACCGAAGTTACCAGCGACTGCCGCTATGCGGAAGAAAATTACGAAACCGAAGTGCCGGCCAAACGCGCATTAGACGTTTACTGCTACCGTTTAGCCAAATACATCGGTTCCTATATGGCGGTGATTGGCGAACGTTTGGACGCTATCGTCTTTACCGGCGGTATCGGTGAAAACTCCGCTCATGTACGCGAAATCACTTTAGGCCACTTGAAATTATTCGGCTATCGTCTGGACAGCGAGAAAAACCTTGCCGCCCGTTTCGGTAACGAAGGCGTGATCTCGGCGGACAATACACCTATCGCGATGGTTATCCCGACCAATGAAGAATTGGTAATCGCCCAGGATACCGCGCGTCTTTGTATCCGTTAATCTCATCACAGACTGCCGAACTGTTTCGGCAGTTTCTTTTTATATTAACAACTAACTAAGGTTTATTATGTCACGTACAATTATCCTTATTCCAATCAGCGCAGGCGTCGGATTAACCAGCATCAGCCTGGGTCTTATCCGCTCTCTGGAAGAAAAAGGCGCAAAAATCGGTTTTATGAAACCTATTTCGCAGCCGAGTTCGGGCGAAGATAAATTAGACCGCACCACTTCAATTATCCGTACCAGCACCTCCATCGAAACGGCGGAGCCTTTTATGCTGAGTGTGGCGGAAACCCTAATCGGTCAGAATCAAACCGACGTTTTACTGGAGAAAATCGTCGAACACCATCAGCAATTATCTAAAAACAATGAAATTATTGTGGTGGAAGGTCTGATCCCGACCCGTAAAAATTCTTATGCCAACAGCATTAACTATGAAATCGCTCAGGCGCTTGATGCGGAAATTATTTTGGTATCCGCACCTGCCACAGAAACTCCGGCCCAATTAAAAGAACGTATCGAAGCGGCGGCAGCCTCTTTCGGCGGCAAAGCCAACCCGAATTTACTCGGGGTCGTGGTTAATAAATTTAACGCCCCTGTTGACGAATCCGGTCGTACCCGTCCGGATCTGACCGAAATTTTCGATTCCTATCAGCACAGCCGCAATAATGTCGGCGAAGTTTATAAACTGTTCGAAAAAAGCCCGATTAAAGTATTGGCCTGTATCCCTTGGTCGCCGGAATTAATCGCTACCCGTGTTATAGATATCGTTAAACATCTGGGTGCGGCAATTCTGAACGAAGGTGATATGAACCGCCGTATTCGCAGTATTACGTTCTGTGCCAGAACCCTGCCGAATATGCTTGAACATTTCCGTACCGGCAGCCTGTTGGTGGTTTCCGCCGACCGTCCTGAAGTATTGGTAGCGGCAACATTAGCGGCGGCAAACGGTATTGAAATCGGCGGTATCCTGTTAACCGGCGGTTATAAAGTCGACGGACAGGTGAAAAAACTCTGCCAGCGTATTTTCGAAAACACCCGTTTACCGATTTTCCGAATCGAAGGCAATACCTGGCAAACCGCATTGACCCTGCAGAGCTTCAATCTTGAAGTGCCGGTCGATGATAAAGAGCGCATTGAAAATATTAAACAATATACCAGCAGTCAGTTTGATGCGGACTTCATTAATTCGCTGGTTGCCGCTTCTTCCCGTTCCCGTCGTTTATCTCCGCCGGCCTTCCGCTTCCAGCTGACCGAATTAGCGCGTCAGGCGAAAAAACGTATCGTTCTGCCGGAAGGTGATGAGCCGCGTACCATCAAAGCCGCTGCGCTCTGTGCCGAACGCGGTATTGCGGAATGCGTATTACTGGCGGATCCGAAAAACGTTAAACTGGTGGCGGAAGCTCAGGGCGTTACCTTGGGTGCGGGCATCACCGTAATAGATCCTGCCAGCGTCCGTGAAAATTACGTCGATCGTCTGGTCGAATTACGTAAAAATAAAGGAATGACGGAAAAAGCCGCACGCGAACAACTGGAAGATACCGTAGTATTAGGTACCATGATGCTGGAAGCCGATGAAGTGGACGGTTTGGTATCCGGTGCGGTACATACCACGGCGAATACCATTCGCCCGCCGATGCAAATTATTAAAACCGCTCCGGGCAGCTCCATCGTATCTTCCATTTTCTTTATGCTGTTGCCGGATCAGGTATTGGTATACGGCGACTGTGCGGTGAATCCGGATCCGAATGCGGAACAGCTGGCTGAAATCGCTATTCAATCTGCGGATTCCGCTAAAGCCTTCGGTATCGAACCGCGCGTAGCCATGATTTCCTACTCAACCGGTACTTCAGGTTCCGGCGCCGATGTGGAAAAAGTGAAAGAAGCGACCCGTATCGCACAGGAAAAACGTCCTGACTTACTTATCGACGGTCCATTGCAATATGATGCGGCGGTAATGGAAGACGTAGCTCGTTCTAAAGCACCGAACTCCAAAGTGGCCGGCCGTGCTACCGTATTCGTATTCCCGGATCTGAATACGGGTAACACCACTTATAAAGCGGTACAGCGTTCCGCCGATCTGGTTTCCATCGGACCTATGCTGCAGGGTATGCGCAAACCGGTGAACGACCTGTCCCGCGGCGCATTGGTTGATGATATCGTGTATACCATTGCCCTTACCGCAATTCAGGCAACCCAGAACTAAGCTTAAGTTTTTTCATTACGAAAAAACTCGCTAAAAAAACAACCGCACTTTCTGCTTCAAAGTGCGGTTTTTTAATTTCCTCTTTTTCAAAGTCTAAACAGACCCCAGCTAAAATAAGCAAGCGATATTAATGGTACGGAAAATACAAAAATCCTGCTTTAGCGCCGATATAAGCTTAATCAATAAAGAATAGCGATTTTCACTTTTGTTATTGAGAAGATTACAAGGCACCTAGCTGTTATACGACAAAACCTTGTATTAGGCCTTATCGAAAACACTTGGTATTAACAAGTACGGAATAAGCCGGAATTAGAATACGCCGGCAAGATTGCCTGTTTTAACCGCCTTGTACGGCCTATGCCCTCTCCCCTTATCAAGTTGCGAACTTGCGGTTAATTCTCATTGAGGTGATAACCTCCGCAGGTAAATTACAGACATAAAAAAAGTGCCTTCTTGATGAAGGCACTACTCGGAAAGCAAAATATTCAGGCTATTTAGATAGCACTCGTTCTTATTGCCGGTTAGCATAATAAAATCTTTTTTAAGACGCAAAGAGATGTTTTTCGTTTTGTGATATAGCGCACAAATTTTTTGAGTTTTTCGCCTTTAATCCCAAATAATGCTCGGTAAATTAATGGAATTTAAGATAAATCTACTGAATATTTGAGATAGGTCAGAATTCACCATGATTAATCTTGATTTCCAAAACAATAAGCGCATAATAATCAGCCAAATGAAAATAGCTTTTATTTTTATCTGGTGAATTATGCAGCTTGCTCGTTATTTTTTTCTGTTTTTATCAATTTTCTTTTTCCATTCCGCTTTCGCCAATGATTACCAAACCTGGGTTCAGGATATCGAAAACCGTCTGGATAAAACCGCTTCTCTCTATCAACAAAATAATATCGATGATGCCCGTACCGAAGTGCAAATGGCTTATTTCGAAGTATTTGAAAACCTGGAAGGGCCGATCCGGATAAACTTTTCCGCCCAGAAAAGTTATCAGATGGAAGCCGCTTTCGGCGAAATTCGTAAGATGATCGGCGAACAGAAGCCCCTTGCCGAAGTTCAGCACAGAATCGATCAGTTAAAAGCAGATTTACAGCAAGTGCTACCGACCTTGGGCGATGGTCATCAGCTCACTGCGGAAGGACAACACGGCGCTTATGAAAATGAAGATATCGCCCCCTACTGGCAACAAAATTTTAAAATTATCGACGATTTATTGGCCGAAGCCATCAGCGCTTACCAGCAACAGGATTTTGCTGCGGCTAAGAAGCTGATTCAGCAGGCGCAATATGACGGCTATAAAAACTCCGAAATGGAAATGTCTATCCGCCTGAACCGTTCGGCCAGCGCTTCCGCCGCCATTAATCAGCAATTTTATGATTTGATCAAACTCAGCGAGCAGCCGGATCAGATCAATATTCTCGGTTATCAGATCACCGTATTATTGCAAGATATCGAAGAACAACTACCGCAACTGCCTACTACCCGTGAAGAACAACAGGTTCAGAGCGCTCAACCTGCCGCCGCAGAAAATCAACCGGCACAGGACTGGCAGAAAATCAGTGCTGAAATTAATCAACGCATTCAGCAGGCAATTAAGCTCTATACCGAGGGAGAAGGCAAGAAAGCCATGCTGGCGGTGCAGGACACCTATTTCGACGTATTTGAAAGTTCCGGGATGGAAAATAAAATCGGCTCCCGTGATGCCGCCTTTAAAACCAAATTGGAAGGTTACTTTACTCAGCTGGTCGGTTTAATCAAAGCAAATCAGGGTGAAGAAAAGCTCCAGCAACAGGCGGAGGGATTAAATCAGGGACTGGCGCAGGCGGTAACCATGCTACAGGAAGAAAACCAAAGCGACTGGAGTATGTTCCTCTACAGCTTGCTGATAATTCTGCGCGAAGGCTTAGAAGCCTTACTGATTGTCGCCGCCATTATCGCCTATATGGTAAAAAATAATCATCAGGATAAACTGCCGGTAATTCGTCAGTCCGTTTATGTCGCCTTGGCCGCCAGCCTGGTAACGGCAATAATCTTCCAATTAATCTTCTCCAATTCCGGCGCCAGTCGCGAACTGCTGGAAGGGTTCACGATGATAATTGCGGTAGTGATGTTGTTTATGATGAGTTACTGGTTGCTGTCCAAAGTAGAGGCGCAAAACTGGAAACGCTACCTGGAAGGCAAACTTTCCGCCGCACTTTCCACCGGTTCTCTTATCGGACTCTGGCTGACCAGCTTTTTGGCGGTATATCGCGAAGGGGCCGAAACCGTACTCTTCTACTATGCGCTGATCGGCGACGCTTCGACGGCGGTCAGTTATTTATATTTGCTGGGCGGTTTTGTCGCCGGGGTTATTATTCTGGCAATCTGCTATCTGATTATGCGCTATACGGTCGTCAGATTACCGCTTAAACCTTTCTTTATGTTTACCGGTTGCTTTATGTACCTCATGGCCTTTGTATTTGCCGGTAAGAGCGTGCTGGAGCTAATCGAAGGAAAATTATTCGAACCCACCTTGGTGGCAGGCGTTCCGGAGATCTCCTGGCTCGGCATTTATCCTTATATGGAAACCTTAATTCCGCAAGGGGTGCTGCTTATCGCCGCGCTGTTTGCACTGATTTATATGAAATATTCGGCCGGACGGTCGCAACAAGCTTAACTCTAACGAAGACATAACTCTAACGAAGACATAAACTTCAACCATTACACAGGGAAACTCCTATGAAAAAAACATTAGTAGCTACGGCTTTATTAGCAAGTATTTTAACCGCACCTTCCGCCTTTGCTTTCAAAGAATATCCCATCGGCGAAGCGCAAACCATGAACGATATGGAAATTGCGGCGGTTTATTTACAGCCTATCGATATGGAACCGCGCGGCATGGGATTACCTGCGGCTAAAGCGGATATCCATCTGGAAGCGGATATTCACGCCACTAAGGGCAATAAAAACGGCTTCGGCGAGGGCGAATGGATGCCTTACCTCACCATTAGCTATACCTTAGTCAATACGGATACCGGAGAAAAACAGGAAGGTACCTTTATGCCGATGGTTGCGGGCGACGGCCCTCACTACGGTGCTAACATCAAAATGATGGGCGTCGGTAACTATAAAGTAACCTATCATATCGATCCGCCGTCTAAAGCGGGATTACATCGCCATACCGACAGCGAAACCGGTGTCGGTAAATGGTGGAAACCTTTTGATGTCAGTTATGAATTTAAATTCACCGGCTTAAAATAATCATTTTATCCGCTGATCTGCGCAGGCGACCCTTTCAAATCTCTTCCTGCGCAGATCTTTTTGTCTGCCTCCGAGAGGATACCTTTATTCTCCTGCCCCGGCTGCGGATAAAAGCTAAATTATGGGCAAACGATAATAGCTTATGACCTATTTTTTTATTTCTCTATTACAAGCACTGTTACCCAGTGCCCTTTTACTCGGTTGCAGCTGGCATGCCTACTCGAATGCGGGGATAAAAACCTTATCTCGGCTAAGCCTGGGCGGATTATTGCTCGGCGTTGCGCTCGGTATGCAGTTAAAGGCCACGCCAAGCATCAGCCTGAGCCTGAATCTGATTATTCTAATCAGCCTGATATTATTTTTCCTGTGCCAGTTCATTCATTCCTATAAAATCAATAAATTCTGGCATTTTATCCTGATTCTGATTGCCGCCGTACAATGGACCAGAGATCCGAACATCGCGGCAATTACCGGCACCGATGTGGTAAATACGGATTTTATTCTGCATATAAGCGCCTTAATCGCAGGGCTGCTGTTTTGTATCTTCAGCGCCGGTTGGATCTTTATTTTATTGAATCAGGTAAAAAAACAGCAAAAAACCACCGCACTTTCACGCCTATTTCTCGCTCTGCTGCTCCTATTGGTATTGATTCCGGTTTGCGGTGAAATCGTGCTGGGTTTAATGAAGCTGCAACTGATAGAACTCACCAAAGCGCGCTTAAGTTTTGCCGCTAAATCCGCTAATATCAAAAATTATTTCAACTATATCAGCGCCCTTTTACTCATGCTCGGCATTTTGTTTTTCGCCTTCCGTATCCATAGTACGCGCCGTAAAGCCATTGCAAGGGTAACGGATCCGATAGAGAAACGTAAAAAAATCGCCGCAGCGCATATATCGGGAAAAATTATCGGTTGGGGATTGAGCGCCGTAATGATTATTACGGGCAGCCAAATTTATTGGGATAAAGTCGCCTCTCAGCCGCCCCGCCTATCGGAAGCCGTCCAATTAAAATTAGATACGGAAAAGAACCTGCATATTCCTATTGAGCAGGTAAAAGACGGTAATTTACACCGCTTTCTATGGGTTGCCGACGACGGTAAAGCGGTTCGTTTCTTTGTGATCAACCGTCAGCCGGAACGTCTGAGCCTGGCCGTAGTATTTGACGCCTGTTTGCTGTGCGGCGATCAGGGCTATGTGATGCAAGACAATCAAGTGGTCTGCGTCGGCTGCGGAGTACGCATTTTTACACCTTCCATCGGTAAACCGGGCGGCTGTAATCCGGTTCCCATAGAAGATTGGAGACAGACCGAAACAGAAATTCTGATTAGCAAAAGCAGCCTTGAAGATGGGTTAAACTTATTCTCAACCGTTATTGAAATCGAAGTAAGGGATCCGGTAAACGGTGCGAAACTGAAAAACACCACCACCGAATACAAATACAGCTATGAGGATAAAACCTACTTTTTTGCCGATGAAAAAAACTTAGAGCTGTTTAAAGCAAGCCCGGAAAACTATTTACAGGAAGAAAATCATGCTGACTAGAATGTTATTTCAGTCTTGGAGACACGGGATAAAGCGTAAACTGCTGGCCATTATCACCGTATTCTTGGCCTCGGGACTGGTTTCGGCGCTACTCGCCGTTTCCATTGATATCGGCGATAAAATGGCGAAAGAGCTGAAATCCTACGGCGCCAATATTCTGATTGAACCAGCCAGCAGTGCGGTATTACCGGAAATGGGCGGCAGCAATGCCTCCCTTGCCACCCAGGATTTTATCGAACAAAAAGAGCTGGCGAATATTAAAGATATTTTCTGGCGTAACAATATTGTCGGTTTTGCCCCGCTGCTGAATGCGGAAGTGCATACTGCAAGCGGACAGAAAATCGCGATTCTGGGTACCTTTTTCGATCAACCCGTAGCCATTCCCGATGAAGAGGACTATCACACCGGACAGAAAATTATCAGTCCCTACTGGAAAGTGGAAGGCCAATGGCCGGAGGAAGCTCAAAGGGAAGACAGCCATGCTGCCGTACCCGTATTGATCGGCGCTCAGTTGGCTAAAACCGCCGGCTACCGAATCGGAGACCAAATAACGCTGCTCTACTCCGAGCAAAATGCTGAAAACAAACTAGAGGTAAAAATCAGCGGAATTCTGAGCAGCGGCGGCATTGAAGAGCAACAGATAGTCGCCCCCCTAAGTGCGGTGCAAAAACTCCTGAATTTACCCGGCAAAGTGCAATCCGTTAAAGTTTCCGCACTGACAGTACCGGAAAACGATCTTTCCCGTAAAGCACGGGCTAATCTGGACGGGCTTGATGCGGAAGAATACGACCGCTGGTATTGCACCGCCTATGTGTCTTCTATTTCCCACCAGTTGGAGGAAGCGATTTCCGGTGCCGTCGTTCGTCCTATCTGGCAGGTTGCCGCCTCCGAGGGAGTGGTTATCGAAAAAATTCAGTTACTGCTCGGGGTCGTAACCCTTGCCGCCCTAATTGCCGCCGCCATGGGGATTGCCTCGCTCATGACCACAGGTATTATCGAACGCAGTAAAGAAATAGGTCTGATGAAGGCGCTCGGCGCCTATCAGTGGCAAATCGTACTGCTGTTTTATTCCGAAGCCGCTATCAGCGGTCTGCTCGGCGGCATACTGGGTTGTATTGCCGGCTGGGCCCTGGCCGGATTTATTGCCGACAGCCTGTTCGGAGCCCCCCTCAGTTTCGCCTGGATTGTGATTCCCTGCGTATTGGTATTGGCCGTACTTATCGCCCTTATCGGTACCTGGTTTCCCGCCCATCGTATCGCCCGCTTATATCCGGTAGAGGTGTTATATGGCCGTCAGTAACAGTCGCAACGCCATGTTCCGGCATATCGTCCTGCAAGCCCTGCGCCTGCGCTTACAGCGGGTATTGATTATTTTCGCCGCCCTAAGCGTCGGTGCGGCGATAGTTACGGCAATGGCGGCGGTATATTTCGATATTAATACCAAAATGAGCCGAGAACTACGAACCTTCGGCGCTAACTTTTATATAGGCTCCGGCACCGATGGACTAATCAAAGAAGCACAGCTGCACAGCCTGCTACAACAGGCGCCCCAAGGTATGATAAATGCCGCCAGCCCTTATCTGTACGGTATCGCCCGCAGCGAACAGGAAAAAATCGTACTGATGGGGGTATGGTTTGAAGATATGCGCACCTTGGCGCCCTACTGGCAAATTAGCGGCCAGCCTATCAATGTCAACTTCGACCAGCGTAACGCCATGATTGGAAAAACCCTGGCGCAGCGTCTGGAGTTGAATATCGGCGACAGCATTACCCTGAGTAAAAACGGCGGCGGCAAACACAGCTTTAAAATAAAAGCGATTGTGGAAAGCGGCGACGCCACGGACAGTATGCTGATCGTCAATCTGGAATTTGCCCAACAATGGTTGGATAAACCGGGAATGGCAAGTAACGCTCTGCTAAGTGTTAAAAATGATCAGGGACAGGTCGAACAATTCGCTCAACAACTGCGCCAAGACTATCCGGAACTGGATATTCGCCCGATTCGTAAGGTATCCGCTTCCGAAGGGCAAATTCTGGATAAGATCAAAGGGCTAATGGGACTGATATCCATAGTTATTTTGGTATTGGCCACCCTATGCGTTAACACGACCCTGATTGCCATTGTGGGAGAACGGGCAAAAGAGTTCGCCTTACAAAAAGCACTGGGTGCCAAACCGAGCGATATTATCCGCCAAATCGGTGCCGAGATTCTGATAATCGCCGTACTGGCAATTATCTTCGGACTGATTATCGGTTATATTCTGGCCCAGGTTTTAGGATTAATGGTATTTAAATCCGCTATTGATATGCGCCTGCCGGTTATTCCGATTACCGTACTGTTATCACTTCTGGTTACCTTGATTGCCGTTATCGTGCCGACCCGGCGCGCCTTATCCGTTGAAATGGCAAATCTATTAAAAGGGGAATAAAGATGTCGCAACCAATTATTGAAACTCAGCATTTATACAAAAGATTCGGTCAGGTAACCGCACTTGAAGATATTAATATTCAAATCGAACAGGGAGAATTCGTTTCCATTATGGGCGCTTCCGGTTCGGGTAAAACCACATTGATGAATATTCTGACCGGCTTGGATACCGCCAGCGAAGGCAAGGTTATCTTGGACGGCGTAGATGCCGCACAGTTGGACGAAACCGGCAGACAGCGCTTTCGGGCGGAAAAAATCGGTCTGATCTTTCAACAATTTCATTTAATTCCTTACCTGACCGCACTGGAAAACGTTATGTTGGCACAGCATTATCATAGCGTTGTAGATGAAGCCGCCGCCCGTGCGGTATTGGCGCAAGTGGGACTGGAACACCGAGTGGATCATCGCCCCAGCCAGCTTTCCGGCGGCGAGCAGCAACGTGTATGTATCGCCCGCGCCCTAGTTAATCAGCCGCCGGTTATTTTTGCCGATGAACCCACCGGTAATCTGGATGAAAAAAATGAGAAACTGGTGTTGGATTTGCTGATCGAACTCAATCGCCAAGGCCGTACTATCGTTATGGTTACCCATAATCCGGAACTGGGCAAAGTTACCGCTCGTACCATTTTCCTGCAACATGGAAAGTTTTTAAAAGAAGAGCGCAATGAAAATTAATCCGTTACTAAAAACCCTATTCCTAACTACAGTTATTTTCAGTCTGATTTCCTGTAAAGAAGAGCGTGCTGAAATCGGCCGTCCCGCCCCTGCCTTAGCGACCTTTGATCTACAGGGAAATAAAACCGAACTTTCCCGTTGGCGAGGAAAACCGACCCTGCTTAACTTCTGGTCGGAAACCTGCGGCGCCTGTATCGCCGAATTGAAACAGCTGGAGGAACTCAGCCTGCGCTATCCCGATAAGCTGCATATTGTTGCGGTGAATATTGACGGAGAAAAAGCCGATACCCAAGGGATTGTCGAAAAATATGCCATTCGTCTGCCGGTGGTAAAGGATCAGCTGAAAATTACCGGAGAACGCTATCAAATCATAGGCACCCCTACCTCCGTCCTGTTGGATCAAGAAGGAATCCTACAAGCAAAATACGAAGGCCTGATTCCGCATAGCGCATTACAGGAACTTTTTACTCGAAACTAAATAAAATATGAAAATTTTCCGATTTATCACTACTCTCGGCCTCGCTTTTAGCCTTGGCCTGTCGCCCCTATATGCAGATAGCAGCAAAGGGCAGCGCATTTTCCGGCTCTCCTGCGCCTCTTGCCACGGCAAACAAGGCGAAAAAAAGGCGGTTGATCAATCCGAACTAATTAACCGATTACAGAGCGATGAAATTATCACCGCCCTTAAAGCGCGTAAAAGAGGAGAAATCAAAGGCGCGGGCAATAAGGTTAAAGAACGTCTGAGCGAAAAAGATATGCAGGATGTGGCCGAATTTATCCAAACATTGGGGCGCTAAAGCGGGCATTGGCTCAATCCTGCCGCCCCTTGCTCCGGCGCTTTTCTGCCATAAAGGGGTTTTCCTTGCGGAAAGCCAAGAATATTTTGCTTTTTACTTCCTTTTCGTTTTTTTCTTTTGATAGAATGAAAGCTCTTTTAACCAGATATTAGACGGATCCCATGAACAACAAAATTTTCGGAAGCGCCCTGATCATCGCGGGCACCGCTATAGGTGCGGGAATGCTGGCCATGCCGCTAACCTCGGCAGGCATAGGTTTTAGTGCGACCTTGCTGCTTTTAGTCGGCTTGTGGGCATTACTGGCCTACACGGGTTTATTATTTATGGAAGTTTACCAGACCGCGGCACGTAAAGATCTCGGTGTCGCCAGTCTGGCGGAGCAATACTTCGGTATGACCGGTCGGGTGCTTGCAACCCTTAGCCTGTTGATTTTGCTTTACGCACTGCTCTCGGCCTATATTACCGGCGGCGGCTCCCTGCTTTCCGGTATTATGCCTACCATCCATGATGGAGAAACCACTAAAAAAATCGGCATTTTTCTGTTCACCCTTATCCTGGGTTCCTTTGTTGTTATCGGTATTAAAGGGGTCGACGGTCTGACTCGGTTGCTGTTCGCCGGTAAAATCGTCGCTTTTATCCTGGTTTTAATCTTTATGTTGCCGAAAGCCAGCCTGGAAAACCTAGGCGCCATACCCCTGAATAACCTGTTGGTGGTTTCCGCCGTTCCGATTTTCTTTACCTCTTTCGGCTTCCATGTGATTATGGCCAGTATCAATACCTATCTTGACGGTGATATCCGCAAAATCCGTCTGGCTATTTATATAGGTACCGCAATCCCGCTGGTCGCTTATTTATTATGGCAGCTGGCCACTCACGGCGTTCTCAGTCAGAACGAATTCGTACTCATTCTGAAGCAGGATCCTACCCTCAACGGTTTGGTTACCGCCGCTTCTCAAATTACCGGCAGCAGCCTACTGGGCGAAATGGTGCGAATCTTCTCCGCTCTGGCTTTAATTACTTCTTTCCTAGGCGTGGCTTTAGGCTTATTCGAATGTGTGGGCGATTTGCTTAAACGCTTTAAACGTTCCGCCTCACGGGGGCGTTTAACCGCACTAACCTTTATTCCGCCGCTGATTTTCGCCATGTTCTATCCGGACGGTTTCCTGATTGCTCTGGGTTATGCCGGATTACTGTTCGCTTTCTACGGTATTTTGTTACCGGTAGGGCTGGCCTGGCGGGCGCGCCGACAACATCCGGATCTGCCTTATCGGGTTATCGGCGGTAAGGCGATGCTGATTATCGCCTTTATCGCCGGCATCATCATTATGATGATCCCGTTCTTTAATCAGCTCGGTCTGCTGCCTAATGTTTACAGCTAACGAGCAAAGGCGGGGAATCCCCTTCCCCGCCGCTATATAAAATAGGCTGAAAATAACCTGAAAAGTGCGGTCAAAAGGGAGGGAGTTTTTTTGCACCAGCCGGCTCGGTCATAACTAATGCTAACTCGGTGGCAAAACTCCGCCCTATGTTCTTCAAATTTCTTCAAACCTCAATTAGCATCCGTATATGAAACCCAAGAATAGATACCAACAGTTAATCTAAGACGGCATTTTACCCTGCGGCACAAGTACAAAGATGCCGATTGAGAGCCGCTATTCCAGCACTTATTGAATTTAATCGGCATTTATTATAAAAGCAAATAAATTAGATAAAATATAAAAACAAAGCAAATTTATTAAAAAATAAAAATATTAAAGGCTAAAAATTTATATTTTTATTTTGAATGGGAATTATATTTGATCTTTGCCCGCATTTTTGTTTATATCTAGGCAAATCCGATGGGCTGAAACCTATCAGGCAGAATTTTTATTTTTTCGGAGGACATATGATACAAGAGTATTCCATGATGCGTAATAACATTAATATGCTGGGGCATTTCCTCGGTGAAACCATAAAAGAAGCTCAGGGAGATGATATTCTCGAACTCATCGAGAACATTCGCGTATTATCGCGTAATTCGCGTCAGGGAGATGATCAGGCCCGCACCAGATTACTCAATACTCTGGCCACCATTTCCACCGACAATATTATTCCCGTGGCTCGCGCTTTCAGCCAGTTTTTAAATTTAACCAATGTTGCCGAGCAATATCAGACCATTTCCCGTCATCATAACGACGAGGTTTCTTCCGCCCGCTCCACCGCTTCTCTGTTCAAGCGCCTGCAGGCCCAGAATACATCGCAACAGGAAGTGATTAAAACCATCGAAAAATTACTGATCGAAATCGTTTTAACCGCACACCCCACTGAAGTTACCCGCCGTACGCTGGTACATAAGCAGGTGGAAATCAATAAATGCCTGAGTAAGCTGGAACATTCCGATCTGACCGAAACGGAGCGCCGAAATATCGAACGCCGCTTATTGCAATTAATTGCTCAGGCCTGGCATACCAATGAAATCCGTACTCAGCGCCCGACCCCTTTCGAAGAGGCCAAGTGGGGCTTTGCGGTTATTGAGAACAGTCTGTGGGAGGCGGTTCCGGCCTTTGTTCGACAATTAAATGAAAACGCGCAGAAATATTTAGGTTATACCTTGCCGGCAAATTTAACCCCGGTGCGCTTTTCTTCCTGGATGGGCGGCGATCGGGACGGAAATCCTTTTGTAACCGCAGATATTACCCGCGAAGTCTTGCAATTGGCGCGCTGGAAAGCGGCGGATTTATTTCTGGGCGATATTCAGGCCCTGGCCGACGAACTCTCCATGACCGAATGTACCGAACAATTCCGGGCTAAATACGGTGATAACGGAGAGCCTTATCGCGTAGTGGTAAAAGGCTTGCGCACCAAACTGAAAAATACGCAAAGCTATTACAACGATATTCTGGCTCATCGCATTCCACATATAAGCGAGGCGGATATTATCAGTAGTGATGAAGATCTGTGGGAGCCTTTGTACGACTGCTATCAATCGCTGCTTGCCTGCGGTATGCGAATTATTGCCAACGGCCTGCTGCTGGACTCTCTATGCCGTATCCGCTGCTTTGGGGTTACCCTATCCCGTCTGGATATCCGTCAGGAAAGTACCAGACATACGGAGGCCATTGCCGAAATTACCCGCTATATCGGGCTGGGCGACTATTCTCAATGGACGGAAGCGGATCGTCAATCCTTCCTAATCCGCGAACTAAGCTCCCGCCGCCCGTTACTGCCGCTCGACTGGGCGCCTTCAGCGGAAACCCGAGAAATTTTAGAGACCTGTAAGGTTATCGCCGAACAGCCGCAGGGCGTGATCTCCTGCTACATTATTTCCATGGCGCGTACCGCCTCCGACGTACTGGCGGTGCATTTGCTCCTGAAAGAATGCGGGGTGCCTTACCATTTGCCGGTGGTTCCTTTATTTGAAACCCTGGACGATTTAGATGCCTCCGAACAGGTAATGACCGAGTTGTTTAATGTGGGCTGGTATCGCGGCGTTATCAATAACAAACAAATGATTATGATCGGCTATTCCGACAGCGCAAAAGACGCCGGTATGATGGCGGCCTCTTGGGCGCAGTACCGAGCGCAGGAAAGCCTGGTGAACCTCTGTGAAAAACTGGGGGTAGAGCTGACCCTGTTCCACGGACGCGGCGGTACCATCGGACGCGGCGGCGCACCGGCTCATGCGGCACTGCTTTCACAGCCGCCGCGCTCGCTGAAAAACGGCCTGCGGGTAACCGAACAGGGCGAAATGATCCGCTTTAAACTGGGTCTGCCGGCGGTTGCCGTTACCAGTTTGGATCTTTATGCCAGCGCTATCCTGGAAGCCAATTTGCTGCCGCCGCCGGATCCGAAAGACAGCTGGCGGGCGCTGATGGACGAACTTTCCGCAAGCTCCTGCGAAATCTACCGTAATGTGGTGCGCGGCGATAAAGACTTCGTACCTTATTTCCGCAGTGCGACGCCGGAACAGGAATTGTCCAAGCTGCCCCTAGGTTCCCGTCCGGCTAAACGTAATCCGAACGGCGGCGTAGAAAGCCTGCGCGCCATTCCTTGGATTTTCGCCTGGATGCAAAACCGTCTGATGCTGCCGGCATGGTTGGGGGCGGGCGCTTCCCTGCGCATGGCGATAGAAAGTGGCAAGCGGGAACTCATTGAAGAAATGTGCAATAACTGGCCGTTTTTTAATACCCGGATCGGTATGCTGGAAATGGTCTTCAGTAAAACCGACCAATGGCTGTCCGAACATTATGATCAAAATCTGGTTAAACAGGAATTATGGTATTTGGGCGAATCTTTGCGGGAGCAGTTAAAGGCTGATATTCAGACCATTCTTTCCCTGTCCGGTAAAGGTCATCAACTTATGTCCGATTTACCTTGGGTACAGGAATCCATTGCCCTGCGCAATGTGTATACCGATCCCCTCAACCTGTTGCAAGTAGAATTACTGCGCCGTTTGCGCGCCGAGCCGGAAAATCCGAACCCGGACGTAGAGCAAGCGCTGATGATTACCATTACCGGTATCGCCGCCGGCATGCGTAATACGGGCTAAGCAAAAGTGCGGTTAAAATTAAGCGATTTTTTTACTGTGGGACAGGCTTTCCCCACTTAATCGCATTTATCCGGGGACAGGGCACGCCTGTCCCTATTATCCTTTAGCTCATTAACGAAAACTCTTATTCAAGCTATGCCTATTTCCTCTCTGCCCGGGCAAAAACCCACCAATACGGTGGCTTTTGCTTTTCTGCTGATTGCCTTTTTAACCGGTATCGCCTCGGCTTTTCAACTGCCGACCCTGAGTTTGTTTCTATCTCGGGAAATCAAGGTATCGCCGCTAATGGTGGGCAGTTTTTACGCCCTTAATGCCATTGTCGGTATTTTGATCAGCCAATTACTGGCGGGTTACTCGGATAAACATGAGGATCGTCGCCAAGTCATCTTCTTTTGCTGTCTGTTCGCCGTGGTCGGCTGTCTGATTTTTGCTTATAGCCGCAATTATTATATGCTGGCCTTTTTCGGCACGGTGCTGCTCGGTCTGGGCTCCGCGGCCAATCCGCAATCTTTCGCCTTTGCCCGCGAATATGCTGAGAGTACGGGGCGTGAAGGTCTGATGTTTACCACCATTATGCGTACCCAAATTTCGCTGGCCTGGATTGTCGGCCCGCCCCTGTCCTTCAGTATTGCCCTAAGCTGGGGGTTTGATTATATGTATTTGGTGGCCGCTCTGGCTTTTCTGCTCTGCGCCCTACTCGGCATTAGCCTACTGCCGAAAATCAGCCGTACAACCGCTATCAGCAGCAAAGATACCAATATGGCGCCGAGCAGCAACAGAAAAAGCGTACTTTACCTGTTTATCGCCTGTTTTCTGGTCTGGACCTGTAACAGTATGTATCTGATTAATATGCCCTTATATGTGATCCGGGAATTACAGTTACCGGAACGGCTGGCGGGAATTTTAATGGGAACGGCGGCGGGGCTGGAAATTCCGATTATGCTGTTGGGCGGTTATCTGAGTAAATATATCAGTAAAAAACAACTGATGCGGATTGCCTTAGCGGCGGGATTGTTGTTCTATACCATGCTGCTGTTTCTGCACGGAACCGCTCAGCTGATTGGCTTACAGCTGCTAAACGCCCTATTGGTCGGTATTGTCGCTACTATCGGTATGGTTTACTTTCAGGATTTAATGCCGCGCCAGATGGGGGCGGCCACAACCCTGTTCAGTAATGCGGCCAAAAGCAGCTGGGTTATCGGCGGGCCTTTGGCCGGGCTAATCGCTCAACTTTGGCATTACAACAGCGTATTTTATCTGGCCGCCCTATTATTGCTGATCGCCCTGTTCCTATTGAACAGGGTAAAATCCGTTTAAGCGCCGGCCAATATTAAGGGGAGACTATTTAAGCCTCCCCTTATATTATGCAATTCGGGAGGCGAATATTCACCTCGCCGAACTCTGCCATGGCGGCTTAGCGCCAAACTTTAAACTGATTAATCAAGCCGTTGGTCGAACTGTCGTGAGCGCTGATCGGGCTATTGTCCGCCAGTTCCGGCAGAATGCGGTTGGCAAGTTGTTTACCCAGTTCAACCCCCCATTGATCAAAGCTGAAAATATTAAACAGCACGCCCTGTACAAAGATTTTATGCTCGTACATGGCGATTAACGCGCCTAAGCTGAAAGGGGTGATCTTCTGCAATAAAATGGAATTGGTCGGTTTATTGCCCTGAAAAACTTTAAAGGGCACGATATCCTTAACTTCATCTAAGGATTTGCCCGCTTTCAGAAATTCCGCTTCCACTTCTTCCTTAGTTTTACCAAAGGCCAACGCCTCGGTCTGCGCAAAGAAATTAGATAACAGTTTATTATGATGATCACCCAGAGGATTATGGGTCTGCGCCGGCGCAATAAAATCACAAGGGATCAGGGTGGTTCCCTGGTGAATCAGCTGATAAAAGGCGTGCTGACCGTTAGTACCGGGTTCGCCCCAAATAATCGGCCCGGTCTGATAATTATCGATAACCTTGCCGTCGCGTCCCACATATTTACCGTTTGACTCCATATTGCCCTGTTGGAAATAGGCGGCAAAGCGGTGCAAATACTGGTCATAAGGTAAAATGGCTTCCGTCTGCGCACCGAGGAAGTTGGTATTCCACAGCCCCACTAATGCCAGGGTAACCGGAATATTTTGCTCGAGGGGCGTATGGCGGAAATGTTTATCCATTTCATGGGCGCCGCTTAATAATGCCTCAAAGTTTTCAAAACCTATGGATAAAGCGATGGACAAGCCTATTGCCGACCACAGGGAATAACGTCCGCCGACCCAATCCCAAAAACCGAACATATTATCCGTATCTATGCCGAATTTCGCCACTTCCGTTCCATTGGTGGATAAGGCGGCAAAATGTTTGGCAATATGTTTTTCCTCTTTCGCCGCCGCCAGGAACCATTCCCGCGCGGAATTGGCATTGGTCATGGTTTCCTGAGTAGTAAAGGTTTTCGAAGCCACCAGCACCAAAGTGGTTTCCGGATTAACTTTTTTCAAAGTTTCGGCAATATGGGTACCGTCCACATTGGAAACAAAGTGCATGGTTAAATGATTTTTATAAGGGCGTAACGCTTCGGTTACCATATAAGGGCCTAAATCGGAACCGCCGATGCCGATATTGATAACATCGGTAATGGCTTTGCCGCTATATCCCTTCCATTCGCCGGAAATCACACGCTGACAGAAGGATTTCATCTTCGCCAATACTTCGTTCACCTGCGGCATAACATCCTTACCGTCCACCAGTACCGGCGTATTGGCACGGTTACGTAAAGCGGTATGCAGCACCGCGCGATTTTCCGTACGGTTAATTTTCTGACCGCTGAACATGGCTTCAATGGCCTGCGGTAATGCGCATTCTTCGGCTAACTGACGCAGCAGCCCAAGGGTTTCCCGGTCGATATTATTTTTTGAGTAATCCACTAAAATCTCATTATTAAAGGTTAATGAGTAATCGGCAAAGCGATTTTTTTCCCGGGCAAAAAGATCCTGAATCCGCAGCGAACTCATCTTCCCTTTATGCTGTTCCAGTGCTTTCCATGCGTTGGTTGTGGTCGGATTGATATTTTGCATAATGATTTTCCCTCTGTTGAGATTTGAATTTAAACCGATTCGGCTACGGACCCTTGCTACCATAGCCTATTTCCCCATGCGGCAATAGATGATTATTATTATGGTTTTAATCTATATATTCTATTAATACCCGCGGGGTTAATTTTGTCATTAGCTCATAACTGAGCAACCCTGTGATTTTAGCCACCTCTTCAATCGGCAATTCTTTGCCCCATAGAATCACTTCATCGCCCACTTGTTCCCGACAATCGGCGCCCAGATCAACGGTAACCATATCCATGGATACCCGTCCGACGATAGGTACGCGGCGGCCGTTAATCCACACCGGGGTTCCGTTCGGAATATTACGCGGATAACCGTCGCCGTAGCCGATGGCGACCACCCCGATCTTCGTATCCTTATCGCTCACCCAGATACCGCCGTAGCCTACCGGCTCCCCTTTTTTATGAGAGCGAACCGCAATCAGCGAAGAGGTTAAGGTCATCACCGGGGTAAAGCCGTAAATATCGCTGGGGGTATCCGTTGGCGATACGCCGAACATAATAATGCCCGGTCGGATCCATTCAAAATGAGATTGCGGCCAGAATAGAATACCGCCCGAAGCGGCAATACTGCGCTCGCCCTTTTTACCTGCGGTAGCTTGCAGAAAGCGTTCGTTCTGGATCAGGGTATAGTCGGAATCGATTTCATCCGCCCGGCTGAAATGACTGATAAAGCCAATCTCCTTGTCCACCGTAGCACAGGCTTGCAACTGCGTATAAAACTCATCGGTTTGTTCCAGACTAACCCCCAAACGGTGCATTCCGGTATCGATTTTCAGCCATACCCTAATCGGATTCGGCAGCACCGATTGCTGCAAGGCTTCCAGTTGCTGGCGATTATGTACCACGGTCTGAATATTATTTACCGCAATAACCGGCAGATCCTCGGCGGAGAAAAATCCTTCCAGCAACACTATGGGTTTGATAATACCGCTCGAACGCAGGATCAAGGCCTCTTCCAGCCGCGCCACGCCGAATGCGTCCACATCGTTTTCTAAGGCTTTGGAAACGAATTTCAGCCCGTGTCCGTAGGCATTAGCTTTTACCACGGCGATAATTTTACTGTGCGGTGCTTTCTGTTTAATTTTTTGAATATTATGCTTCAGTGCAAGCGAACTGATTTTTACTGTTGCTGCTTTCATATGGACTCTTTCTCGATATTCTTCTTATTAGGGTTAGTATTTTTATATTAGTATTCTTCGTCAAACTGATAATTACCGGCGTAATTGTCGAAGCGGGAATATTGTCCCTGGAAGGTCAGGCGCACCCGTCCGATAGGCCCGTTACGCTGCTTACCGATAATAATTTCCGCCACATTATGGTTTTCTTCCGTGGTTTCGTGATAAACCTCATCGCGATAAATAAACATAATCAGGTCCGCATCCTGCTCGATGGAACCGGATTCACGCAAATCCGAGTTCACCGGGCGTTTATCGGTACGGTTTTCCAATGTACGGTTCAGCTGAGACAATGCCACCACCGGCACTTCCAGCTCCTTCGCCAGCGCTTTCAGCGAGCGGGAAATTTCTGCGATCTCCAGGGTACGGTTATCAAACCCCGGCGCCCGCATTAATTGCAGATAGTCCACCATAATCAGGCTTAAACCGCCGTGTTCGCGATAGACCCGGCGAGCGCGCGAACGCAGTTCCGTCGGGGTTAGCCCGGCAGAATCGTCAATATACATATTCGGCTTATTGCTCAGCATTCCCATGGTACTGGAAATACGCGCCCATTCGTCATCACCGTCAATCTGCCCGGTGCGGATTTTGGTTTGATCCACGCGCGAAAGCGATGCCAGAGAACGCATCATAATCTGATCCGCCGGCATTTCCAGACTGAAAATCAAAACCGGTTTCTCACTGGACAGCGCCGCATTCTCGCACAAATTCATTGCAAAGGTGGTTTTCCCCATGGAAGGACGCGCCGCTACAATAATTAAATCCGAAGGTTGCAAGCCGGCGGTTTTCTTATCCAAATCCTTAAAGCCGGTGGTAACTCCGGTAATCCCGCCGTGATTGCCCATTTTAGATAAAAATTCGATTTTATCGATGGTTCGGTTCAGCACATCAATTACGTTTTTCGGCCCCTCGTTTTCCGCACTGCGCTTCTCCGCAATTTTAAACACCTCGCGTTCCGCTTGGTCTAAAATCTCTTTTACATCGCGCCCTTTCGGGGTATAGGCGATTTGTGCGATATTATTCCCCACCCCGATCAACTCGCGTAAAATCGCTTTCTCCCGCACAATTTCCGCATAGGCGATAATATTGGCAGCACTCGGCGTATTCTTCGACAGTTCCGCCAAATAGGCGAATCCGCCCACTTCCTCGGCGATGCCCTTGCTTCTTAAGGACTGATCCAGAGTAATTAAATCGATAGGATTATTTTTGCGTGCCAAGGCCTCCATTTCCTGAAAAATATAACGGTGCGCCGCCGTATAGAAATCATCGGCAATCACATGCTCCACCACATTTTCCCAATGGGCGTTATTTAGCATAATACCGCCCAAAACGGCCTGTTCTGCTTCAATGGAATGAGGAGGAATATTAATCTGCGCAGTTTGTGCGTCCTGCGTTCGGGAGGGTTGTTTCGCCATAAAAGAAATCTGTCTCGCTTAACTGAAAAACCGCTATATGATATACCAAATCCGTTGCGGTTTTAAGGGAAAAAATAGCTCCCCCTTTCGTAGGCGAGCAACACAGAAAATAAAATTATTAATAATAGGGACAATATCTTGCTTTACAGCGCAACGGAAAATTCCCTCGCATAACAAGGCACTGCACTTTGCCCGGCAACACTAGGTTGGAATTTTATTCGTACCGCAAGAGAACGGCAAGCTATATCCGAATATAAATAGAGTTGGAAGAAATAAATGGGGAAAAGACAAAAGAAACAGATAAAAGTAACCGCACTTTATAACAGCTGATAGCGCATTCTAAAGTGCGGTAGAAATTTATATTATTTTTTGGCGGCAAGAACCCGGCGGCGGGCGTTAACCGCATCGGCCAGCTGTTGCAGCATAAGTTCGGTATCTTCCCAGCCGATGCAGGCATCGGTGATGCTCTGGCCGTAGGTTAAAGGTTGGCCGGGGATCAAATCTTGGCGTCCTTCCACCAAATGGCTTTCCGCCATAATGCCGAAGATTTGTTCGGAACCTGCGGCAATCTGACGACAGACGTCGTCGCAGACATTCATTTGTTTCTTAAACTGTTTGCTGCTGTTGGCATGGCTGAAATCCACCATGACATGGGGAATACGTCCGCTTTTGCGAATGCTTTCGCATACTTCGGCGACATCTTCAGCACTGTAATTCGGGCCTTTATCACCGCCGCGCAGGATAATATGGCAGTCTTCATTTCCTTTGGTGGATACGATGGCGGAATGGCCGAACTTGGTAACCGAAAGAAAATGATGGGAGGCTTCCGCCGCGCCGATAGCATCTAGGGCGATTTTAACCCCGCCGTTGGTGCCGTTTTTAAAGCCCACCGCACAAGACAGACCGGAAGCCAGCTCGCGATGCACCTGGGACTCGGTGGTACGCGCACCTATGGCGCCCCAGCTCATAAAATCCGCGACATATTGCGGTGTGATCATATCCAAGAATTCGCCGGCGGTCGGCAGCCCCATATTATTAATATCCGATAACAGCTTACGGGCGATACGTAATCCCTCGTTCAGGGCATAGGTATCATTTAAATAAGGATCGTTGATCAGCCCTTTCCAACCCACGGTAGTACGAGGTTTTTCAAAATACACGCGCATAATGATTTCCAGGCTGTCTTGGTATTTTTCCCGCATGGCGACCATGCGCTGCGCATATTCCAGTGCGGCTTTGGTGTCGTGAATGGAGCAAGGGCCGATAATCACTAATAGGCGGTCGTCTTCGGCGTGAATAATATCATGAGCTCGTTGACGTGCATTTTTAACGGTTTGTACCGCAACTTCGCCGGCCGGGTATTTTTCCAGCAGGGCGACCGGCGGCAGTACCTGTTCAATCTTGGCTATTCGGGTATCGTCATTTTCAATATGAATTTCGTTTTTGTATTTTGCCATAATCAACTCTCTGTATTTTTGTTTTATTTATTGTCATAGCGCTTTCGGTTAGGGGAGAAAATCCCTGTTGCGCTCGGTTTGTCGGCGCTATATTTGCCGCAAACCGACAAAATTCCGATAAAGTGCGGTTAATTTAGCACTATTTTTTGTACTAGTAAACTAGTTCAAGAGGACTCAAGATAAATTTCTTAATGATTGCTCAAAACTTGTGCAGGCTGTAGTTTCGCCGCGCGATGCGCCGGATATATACTTGCCGCCAGGCTTAGGGTTAAGGCCGCGACCAAAACCAACAGTAGATCCTGCCCTTGCAGTTCGCTGGGCAGAAAATCAACAAAATAAATACCGTCGGATAACAGTTTTCTACCCAATAGGGATTCGATGGCACCAATAATTGCGGTCAGATTCAGAGCGACAATCACACCAAGCAGGATTCCGAGCAAGCAGCCTTTCATACCCGCCAACAAACCGTACCAAATAAAGATACGTTTAATAAAGCTGTTATTCGCCCCCAGGGTACGCATAATGGCGATATCGCCCTGTTTATCCTTAACCGCCATAATCAGGGTGGAAACAATATTAAAACAGGCAACGCCGATAACCAGTACCATGGCGATATACATAACGGTGCGGATCAACTGAATATCACGGTACATATAGCCGAATTTGTCAATCCAGTTTTCAACCCTCAGTAGCTGCGGATAATCCGCCAGGGCGGAATAATCCATTTGCTGTACCTGAAAAGGATCCGCCGTTTTAATTTCAATTCCGCTGACCTGAGAATCTGCATAGCCCAAAAACTGCTGCGCTTGAGCCAGCGGCATTAGTGCATAGCTGTGATCGAGCTGCCCGTCCAAACGTAACACCGCACTCACTCGGATTCGTTCGCGCTGTTGCTGTAAACGCCCTTCTTCACCGCTTGGCGCGGAGATCAACAGCGTTATCCAGTCCCCCGCCTTGACCTTTAGCTCCTGGGCAATGCCGTATCCCAGTACCAGCCCGCCTTCTTGGGCGAAGCGTTGCCAGCCATTATCCAACACAAAATTTCCTAGGGCGCTAACCTTATCCATAGCGCCCGCCTCAACTCCTTTTACCTGAACTACTTTCAGTTTGGCACCGTTTTCCGCCAGTGCGGTAAAGCTCACATAGGGGGAAACGCCCGTTACCTGCGGATTTTTCTCTACCAGATTGGCTAAATTCCTCCATTGAGAAATGGAATTCTCCTGATAGGCGCCAATTTCCACATGAGGCACAATAGCTAAAATCCTTTTGTGCAGTTCACGCTCAAACCCGTTCATCGCACTTAAGCCGATAATCAGTACCGCAACACCCAAAGCAATGCCGAGGGTTGAAAAAAAAGCGATAAGCGATACCAGCTGATTACGCTGTCTGGCGCGCTGATAACGCCAGCCGATAAAAAACGGAGTATTCATTGTGCGGCCTCATGCAAAACACCGTCGCGCATGACCAAACAACGACCCAGCTTGTGCGCCAGGGCCTGATCATGGGTTACCAGTAAAAAAGCAATCTGTTGCTCTCGGTTCAGTTGCTGAATCAGTTCGAAAATACTTTCCGTGGTTTTATGATCCAGATTACCGGTCGGCTCGTCGGCAAGTACCAATGCAGGTCGGTTTACCAATGCGCGGGCAATGGCCACACGCTGGCGTTCTCCGCCCGATAAGGCCGAAGGTTTATGACTGATACGATGTGCCAGCCCCACCGCTTGCAACATTTTTTCCGCTCGATCCTTAGCTTCCGTTCTATTGCATCGACCAATCAGCATCGGCATCATGACATTTTCCAACGCACTGAAATCCGCCATCAGATGATGAAACTGATAAACAAAGCCCAGGTACTTATTGCGTAATTTCGCCAATGCGTCGGCGCCGATATGCTGCAGCGATTGCCCTTGAAGCAAAACTTCGCCGCTACTCGGCTGATCCAACCCGCCCAAACTATGCAGCAAGGTGCTTTTGCCGGAACCGGAGCTGCCCACAATCGCCACCATTTCACCGCTGTTCACGGAAAAGCTGACATTCTTCAGCACCTGCGTGCGCTGCTCACCTTCCTGGTAAAACTTGGTAAGATTGCGGCAATTAAGTAATATTTCGTCCATATTTCTGTTACTCATCGATTAATAGCGGTTATTCATAGCGCAGTGCTTGCGCCGGCTCTATTTTTGCCGCACGATAGGCGGGATAAAGGGTAGATAGCAGGGATAACAACAAAGAAAAAGCGGCGATAATCATAATTTGCCCCATGTCCGGACGGCTGGGTAAAAATACGCCATGCGGATTAATCAGGGCGATAATGGCGTCCAGATTCAGACTGATAACAATCCCCAGCAAGGTACCGAGCAAGGTACCGCAGACACCGACCAAACAGCCCTGCAGAATAAAAATACGCCGTACCTGGGTTTTATCCAACCCCTGGGTTTGTAAAATGGCGATTTCGCCCTGCTTATCCACCACCATCAGGCTTAAGGAAGTAATAATATTGGACACCGCCACCACAATAATCAGCCCTACCAGCAGCCCCATCATATTTTTTTCCATGCGTACCGCCTGAAAAAACTCGCCTTTTTGGCTGCGCCAGTCATTCAGTCGCCATTCCTGCGGACTAAAAAAAGCGGGTAACTCGGTAATCCGGAAGGGATCCTGTAAGAACAGGCGATAGCCCTGAATACGTTCGGGAGAAATGCGCATTAAACGGCCGATATCCGCCAAATTGGCAAAAGCCTCATAGCCGGAAAGTTCGTAATTTCCGCCCTGATAAATAGCGCTAACGCTAAACAGGCGCTGCACCGGCACTCTGCCGAAGGGAGTGTATTGGCTGTTTTCGGTAACCATCAAGCGTAGCTTATCGCCAATCCCCAGCTGTAGATTCTGCGCCAGCCCTTCACCGATCACCAATTTAAATTCGCCCTCCGGTAACAGCTGTTCAAAGGGCTGTGCGGCGACGGAACGCAGTAAATTGTCATCGCTAAAATCTCGTACCCCGATCACCTGCCCGGCGCTTAAACCTTTCTCGGTCTGAAAAATCACATTGGCGATATTTACCGCCACCGCTTTATGCACAAACCCCGGCATTTGCGGTATTTGCCCCGCCAAGGGCAAAGTTTCGCCCTCTTTCGGCGTTAATACCGCCTGCGGAATATCGGCCAGCACCTGCTGTTTTTGCTGCTGTTCCAGTCCGTTCATTACGGACAACACGATAATCAGCGCCATTACGCCCAGTACGATGCCGCCGCTGGCCAAATTGCTTACCAACCGTCCGAAACGATCCGCACTTTTGGCCCGCCAGTAGCGCAGTGCAATATAAAGAGAAATCGGAAAATTCATGATATTCAAACCGTAACAAAAGCGGTGTTCGCCGCATAAAAAACGGCGGGATTTTCGTCCCGCCGGTACAATCAGTCCATTGACGATTAAGGAATTATACGTTATTTTCCCGTCGCTACAAACTCTTCTAAATTTAACCGCACTTTTTCCGTTAGGGTTTTCAGTGCGCTTTCCGAAGCCCAGGCAATATGCGGGGTAATAATCAAATTCGGTAATTCGGGTGCCGCATTCATTAGCGCATGATCCTGTGGAGGCGGTTCCTGGGTTAGCACGTCCAGAGCCGCGCCGCCTAAATGCCCGCTTCGCAGCGCCTCCAACAAGGCATCTTCATCAATTAGCGGCCCGCGACCGGTATTAATCAGTAAAGCGCCGGGCTTAAGCAGCGCCAGGGTTTCCCGATTAATCAGATGACGGGTATCTTCCGTCAGCGGACAATGCAGACTGATAATATCGGCGCGAGACAACACCTGTTCAAAAGGGGTATAACCCGGGCGGCAATCGGTAGCCGTACGATGTTCCGCATATAATACCTGCATACCCAATGCCTGTGCCAACCGTCCCACTTCCTGCCCGATACAGCCCTTGCCGATAATTCCCAGGGTAGAACCCCGAACATCGCGCAACGGATGATCAAAATAGCAGAATTGTTTGCAATTTTGCCAGCGCCCGCGTAACGCATCCGTATGCCAGGCGGTCAGGCTGTGCTTCAGGGCAAAAATAAACCCTATTACATGCTCAGGTACGGTAACGGCGGAATATCCCGCTACGTTTTTGACCCGAATGCCCAGTTCTTCGGCGGCCACCAAATCGATGTTATTGGTTCCCGTCGCCGTCAGCGCAATTAATTTCAGCTTCGGCAGCTGCTGCATAATTTCACGGCTGAAAACGACTTTACTGGTAATAATAATGTCCGCCTCCCGGGCCCGTTCCAGGGTTTGTTCCGGCAAAGTATATTCATATTCCCGCCATTGGTGTGCAAAATCCGGGCGTGGAATCGGACTGTTTTCGGGCAAGGCCGAGCGATCGAGAAAAACAATTTGCATATATCCTCCGTTGCAATATAAAAAAGGCGGTCAAAAACAACCGCACTTTCAAATTATTTTGATGTATCCAACTCAGGGAAACTTTTAACTAAATCGTCAATCCCTTTCATTTGCATAACAAAGCCTTCCAGCGCCGCCAGCGGTAAAGCGGAAGGGCCGTCGCATTTGGCATTGTCCGGCTGCGGATGCGCCTCTAGGAATAAACCGGCGATCCCTACCGCCATACCGGCGCGGGCAAGTTCGGTAACCTGTTCGCGACGACCGCCGGAAGCCGCACCGAAAGGATCGCGGCATTGCAGTGAATGAGTAACGTCGAAAATCACCGGGCTGCCTTTAGATACTTTTTTCATCACGCCGAAACCGAGCATATCCACCACTAGGTTGTCATAACCGAAATTGGTACCGCGATCGCATAGGATCACTTTTTCGTTACCGCATTCTGCAATTTTTTCGACGATATTCCCCATTTGACCCGGGCTTAAAAACTGCGGTTTTTTTACATTAATTACCGCACCGGTACGCGCCATCGCTTCCACTAAATCCGTTTGACGGGCCAAAAAAGCCGGCAATTGGATCACATCCACAACCTCCGCCACCGGTTTACACTGGTAAATTTCATGTACGTCGGTAATCAGCTTAACCCCGAAAGTTTGTTTCAACTCCTGAAAAATTTTCAGCCCCGCGTCCATACCCGGCCCGCGGTAGGAATGAATGGAGGAACGGTTGGCTTTATCAAAGGAGGCTTTAAATACATAGGGTACGCCCGCTTTTTCGGTAACCCGTACATAATGTTCGCACACCCGCATGGCCATATCACGGCTTTCAAGTACATTCATGCCGCCGAACAGGACAAAGGGTTTATGATTCGCCACTTCAATATTGCCGATAGGCACAATTTTATTTTGCATAGGTCATTCCTCGTTTAATGAATATCGTAAAATTCCTGCTTCAATTCCGCCATTTGCGCAGTGAGTAAAAAAGCGGTGGGATCCTGCGGACAATGTTCGATAAAATATTGTAGGTCTTCCGCCGCCGCATGGTAACAGCCCATTTGCGCCAATACCAGCCCCCTATCTCTGATTTCAAAGGGATCTTGCGGCGAAAGCAGCAACAAACGTTCGATATATTTGTAGGCAGCATCGTTTTTCTCTTCTCGAATCAGAGCATTTTTAGCCAGCTGACGAAAACGTTCCGCCAAGGGTTCGATTTCGACCCGATCCAGTTCTTGCATACTTAATTCGGCACCGAAGCCGTAAGCGCCCTGATAGAGTTTGCGCAGATAATCAAGGCTGATATAACGACCGTTCCAAGGATCGATAAAGGCCACTTCATTTTCCACTTCGGCGCGTAAAATCAGCTGAGTGGGGAAATTGACCGGATAAACGGGCAAAGACAGGCTTTCCGCCAGATAAAGGACAATAGCGCCCAAGCTGGCCGGCATTCCCTGACGGCGCTTCAGAATATGGTTTAGATACAGGTTCTCCGATTCGAAATAATGGGCCGAATCGCAATAAAATCCCCAATCGCCGTACATCAGTTGCAGCAATTGATGAATTTGAGCCTTAGGCTCGCTAATATGAGCCAGCGCTTTGCGTGCCTTACGCACCAGAACGCCCATTTTAGCGCGGATTTGCTTTAAACTTTCGACTTCCGCTTCTCCCGTAATCAGGTAGAAGTTTTCCATTTCCAGATATAAGGCTTTTTGATAATACTTCATTTTTTCTTCCGGCAACCCATTGTAACCCTGTCATTGTCGCCGTAATCCCGTACGGTTGCAACTTGTTCCCATGAATTTTGTAAAAAAATCCGCCGCACTTTTTCGCCCTGAAGCCAACCGTGTTCAAGCAGCAGCCAACCTTCTTGTTTTAGGTAGTCGGGCGCGCTTTGGATAATATGGCGCAAATCCCCATAGCCTTGTTCCGGTGCAACCAGAGCCGATAAAGGTTCGAAACGAAGGTCGCCCCGGTGCAGATGGCTGTCTGCGGGAGCGATATAAGGCGGGTTGGCGACAATCATATCAAAGCGATAATCAATATCGGCAAACCAATCGCTGTGCTTAAAGCTTACCCAGTCCAAACCGTTACGCCGCCCGTTACGCTGCGCCAGTGCTACCGCTTCAGGCACAAAGTCCGCGCCCCATACCTTTAAACTGACGCCCTGCCGTTCCGCCGGCGCTTGTAGTTCCGCCGCCAAGGCTAAGGCGATGGCTCCGCTGCCGGTACCGAGATCGAGCAATGCAAATTCCGCTCCGCAAGACAGGCCGCCAATAGCGGATTTAGCCAGAGATAACGCCTGTTCCACCAGAATCTCCGTATCCGGTCGCGGAATCAGAGTTGCCGGAGAAACTTCAAGGGATAAAGACCAGAACTCCGTTTCGCCTAGAATATAAGCCATAGGCTCCCCGCGACTGCGGCGTGCCAGCAAGGCTTCCAAGCGAGCCAGTTGTTCCCGTTCGAGCGGCGTTTCCGCAAAGGCCAGTAAGGCGGATTTTGTCCGTCCGCTCACATATTGCAACAACAATATGGCGTCGCCTTTCGGATTAAGAAAAGGATCCTGCGCCAAACCCCGAGCTAATATTTCAGTAGCTCGGTTCAACCATTCACCATAGCTGAGCCCATGGTTCAAAGTGCTGGAATAAGAGTTCTCGGCTGACATAAATACTAAAAGATAAATCGGCTATCGCCCGGTAAAAACCGAGCGATCGGTAATAAATGACAGGAAGCCTAATTCTGTTCCGACAATGCGGCCAACTGATCGGCCTGATACTCGGTAATAATCGGCTGAATCAGTTCATCGATTTTACCGTTCATAATTTCGTCCAAACGATAAAGCGTAAGATTAATACGGTGATCGGTTACTCGTCCCTGCGGATAATTATAGGTGCGAATTTTATCCGAACGATCGCCGGAGCCCAACAGGTTACGTCTTGTATCCGCCTGTTCCGCCGCTTGTCTTTCCTGTTCCGCTTGAACAATGCGCGAAGCAAGCACCGACATGGCTTTGGCTTTATTTTTATGCTGAGAACGTTCGTCCTGACATTCCACCACGATACCGGTCGGAATATGGGTGATACGCACCGCAGAATCCGTAGTATTAACGTGCTGGCCGCCGGCGCCGGAAGAGCGGTAGGTATCAATGCGTAAATCCGACGGGTTGATTTCCGGCAGTTCGCTTTCCGGCAATTCCGGCATCACCGCCACGGTACAGGCGGAAGTATGGATTCTGCCCTGAGATTCGGTTTTAGGTACGCGCTGAACGCGATGCCCGCCCGATTCGAATTTCAACTGTCCGTAAACGGCGTCTCCGCTGATTTTTACAATAATTTCTTTATAGCCGCCCTGCTCGCTTTCATTGGCGCTCAGCGTTTCCACCCGCCAGCGTTTGCTTTCCGCATAACGGCTGTACATACGGAATAAATCGCCGGCGAAAATACCCGCTTCGTCTCCGCCGGTTCCCGCTCTGATTTCCAGATAGCAGTTATATTCGTCATTCGGATCCTTAGGTAACAGTAAGATCTGTAACTGTTGTTCGTTTTGTTCGATTTCCGCCCGACATTCTTCAATTTCCGTCTGCGCCATTTCCTTCATATCGGGATCGTCCAGCAATAATTCGGCCTCTTGCATATTGTTGTGCAATTGCTTCCAGCGGGAGAAGCATTTAACCACCTCTTCCAACTGGGCGTATTCTTTCGAATAGGCACGGAATTTTTCCTGATCGCTGATTACCGAAGCCTCGCCCAACAAGGCTTCCAATTCTTCATAACGTTCGTTTAGACTCTCTAATTTATTAATAATACTGGGTTTCATCAATTAACCTTTCACGAATTCTGTACATAAAAAAATCGCGCTATTTTAGCACGATTTTTCGTTGATTGAGGGAACCGCAGCAAAAATTTATCAAGCCCAAGCAATTCGCCCGCTTTACAGATTTCGCCGCAATATCGAGAACTGTTTTTCTTATTTTTTCGGAGCGCTATTTTCTTCGCCTTTTCCAAGCTTTCGCACGGCTATGGGCGTAACGCCTGCTCGTTTAAAAGGCGGAGGTATCCTGAAATAATCCGACTTTTAAATCCGTGGCGGTATAGATAAGGCGTCCGTCCACTTCCACTTCGCCGTCGGCTACGCCCATAATCAGTTTACGGTTAATTACCCGCTTCAGGTGAATGCGATAAACCACTTTCTTGGCGCTAGGTCTTACCTGTCCGGTAAATTTAACTTCGCCGACGCCAAGGGCGCGTCCCTTACCTTCGCCGCCAATCCAGCCGAGATAAAAACCTACCAGCTGCCACATGGCATCTAATCCCAGACAACCGGGCATCACCGGATCACCGATAAAATGGCAGGAAAAAAAGAAGAGGTCGGGGTGAATATCCAGTTCCGCTTCCACATAGCCTTTACCGAAGTTGCCGCCGGTTTCGTTCATTTCCACCACACGATCCATCATCAGCATCGTCGGCGCCGGCAACTGAGGCCCTTTTTCGCCGAATAATTCTCCGCGTCCGGAGGCTAACAAGTCCTCATAACCGTATGAATGCTTTCTGTTAGAGGTACAAGTGTTACTCATTTTAAACTTCCTTTATGATTAATTATACTCAGGTATTAACTGGTGATATAAATTTGAAACGAAGTGTAGCAAAGCCTAGCGCTAATTAAAATAGCGAACACTTGTAAGCTAAAGTTGTCTGACCAGTCAGCGCCCTTATTCGTATTTACCGAAGGCGGTAGACATAATAAAAGTCGGGGTAAAAATACAAAATCGCCATAGGCGAATTAAATAAACAGGCGGATTAAATAAAGCGGGTAATAGCGCAAACAATACAAAAGAAAAGCGGGGGGAACCATTCCCCCCGCTTTATCGCCGATATATGTCTGTAACCCGGCAACAGCGCTGATTTTTTTAAGAGTTATTTTCGGCCGAACAGAAGCTGCCATAATCCCCCTTTCGGCGCTTCGGAACGCAGTTCGATACGCTGGGAAATCAAATGAGCAACGGGCAGATTGGTTTCGTTATAGGTTTGTCCCTCTTCTTCCGTTAAGCTGCGCTTAAACAGGATTTCGCAGGCCTGATAAACATCTTCCACCGTCCAGATAAAAAATTGCTGATTTTTAACCGCACTTACCACCGCTTCCGACAAACTGAGCTGATGAATGGCGGCGGAAGGAATAATCACTCCCTGTTCGCCGCTTAGTCCGCGCCCCTCGCAAATAGCGAAAAAGCCCTCGATTTTATCATTTACACCGCCCACCGCATGTACCAGACCGAACTGATCGATGGCGCCGGTTACCGCAATGGATTGAGGCAAGGGCAGATCCGACAAGGCACTGGTCAGCACGCAGAATTCGGCCAAAGAAGCACTATCGCCGTCGATTTCGCCGTAGGACTGCTCAAATACCAACGAAGCCGAAAACGGCAACTGGGAAGGCAGTTCCAGAATATTGGCCAGACAACTTTCGGCAATCATCATGCCTTTACTGTGGATATTACCCGCCAATTCGTTTTTACGATCGATATCGACGATCTCTCCTTCGCCGAACTGAACAATACAGCTAATGCGCGAAGGCTCGCCAAAGGAAAGAGGGGTTCCCTGATATTCAATCACGGACAAACCGTTAACCTGCCCTACCGCTTCACCTTCGGTTGGAATATAAACCTGCTCGTGAAAAATATCCGCATAGGTCTGCTCGCGCAGAAAACTCTGCTGCATTTGCGTTTGCTGAAAAACTCTTTCAAAGTCCTCCGCATCGAGCCGGGTTTTATTTTCATCGGCGCCGCTGCTCGCCTTACTGAATAATTCCTTTAGTTTGGTCGGTGCAATATTAATAAGGCTGCGATCCTCGCTTTCCCGAACCAGTAGCTGGTAGAGCCGATTCAGTCCTTGCACTGTCGGCAGCGGGAAATTCAGGCTGCGGGCAAATTCGCATACATACTGCGCCCATTTAAGCTGCTGTTCCGGCCGTTCGATGCTGATATGGCTCTCAATCTCGGAATAATCTCCCAAGCGCAACAGCTCTTCATCAAATTCCGCCAACGCCGCCAGTTCGGTTCGGCTGCCGAGCAAAATAAGTTTTAATTTCAGTCCATAACCGGGAATACTGCATGGCAAAGGCTTGAACGGGTGCATGGAATACCAGTCGAACCAACCCGAGGCGAGCAGATGTTTCAATCTTAGCCATAATTCCGGTTGGCTCAATAAAGCATTGACGCCTAAAATCAGCACACCGCCGTTTAAACGATGCACCAATCCCGGCGTGAGTTGCAGATCTTTGGATACGGGGTGAATGCGCAGCGCACCGAATAATTTTTCCTGATCGAAATGCAGTGCCGTCGCCACATTCTCGGTGGCGGCAAAATTATCGGCGGCGGATTGTGCCGGGCGCAGGGAAACGGCGGCAAAAGAAAAACTGTCCGCCTGTTCGATAATATAATGTACGCCGCGCGGTGCGCTCGATACCGGATATTTTTGCAGATGCGCCATCAGCAGCTCCGCATATTCCCTCTGATCATCCGCTTTCAGGAGTAAGAGATTACGGTGCGGGTTACGCCGGAAATGCTCTAAAGCGGAAGCCGCACGCGCCTGTAGATCAAAAAAACCGGTGGCTTGTGCGGAAAGGGTCTCAAGAGACAAATTGGGCAATAATTCCCGCCAGTCTAAAAGTTGTTCGCTCAATGAAGTAAGATGCACGGCAATTCTCTGCTGGAAATAATTTTGGTGTGGCATTATGGCACAATTCCCTTGCCCCTGTCTTAAAATTTCTATCCGCTACTGTTCGCCGCGGCAATAGAATCCGCTGGTAAAAGCCTTGGAAAATGCGTATATTAGAGCAGGTTACCACGTCACCAAAAGGCGAAAAAACAATGAAATATCAAAAGCTAGAGAATCAGGAAGCCCATTGGAAATGGCTGTATTTAATTAAAAAAAACCGTGAGGGGGAAAATATCACCCGCTATACGGAAAGCAGCCTTTGTGCCGAAAAGGTTCGGTTACTGGTGGAAAGTCAGAATCGGCCTCAGCAAATCGAACAATGGATTACCGATCATATGGCAAAAAATCTGTTCGTAAAAATGGATCAGGCGATCCGTGCCAGACGTAAACGTTTTTTCAATGGGGAAAAGCAATCGACTAAGAAAAAATCCATTGATCTGGAATATGCGGTCTGGCTGCGCCTGTCCAAATATTCGCGCAAGCTGAAAATGACCCTGTCGGAAACCATTTCCTATATGATTGACGAGCGGGAAAGTAAGGTGCTGTATGAAAACCAGATGTCCGCCATGAAAGCGGGATTAAAAGACTTACTGAAAAAATAAACCGTCGCCCCGAGGGACGGCGGTGAAAAAGGCGAGTCAGTCGATAAGCCGAGTTCTGTCGCGGACAATCATTCATCTAGACGGCAAATTACTCTGCCGTTCAAGCAACCTACCCGAACTCTGAGCGGGCCGCCCATTGAGTTCCTATTTGGTCTTGCTACGAGTGGAGTTTACCCTGCTATGCACCGTTACCGGCCATACGGTGCGCTCTTACCGCACCCTTTCACCCTTACCTGCTCTTACGAACATCGGCGGTCTGCTCTCTGCTGCACTTGTCGTAGGCTCGCGCCCCCCGGACGTTATCCGGCACCCTGCCCTATGTAGCTCGGACTTTCCTCTCGTTCACTTGTCCCGCTAGTTTGTCTGTAACAGACGGTTAAGGGCTTCAATGAACCAGCGATTGCCTGACTGACTCAGGCCGTGAAGTATATCTCAATTTTCATAAATAAAATAGAGTTAAAAAAAAACTTGGGTTAAAATGACCGCACTTTTTTAATTATAAAGAGGATCCTATGGATTATTTACATAACGCGCGGGAAACCCTTGCCGTGGAACAGCAGGCACTGGCGAAACTGAGTCGGAATCTTGATCAGAATTTCAATGCGGTCATCGACCTTATCCTCTCCTGTCAGGGGCGTCTGGTTATCGGCGGCATCGGTAAATCCGGCCTCATCGGTAAAAAAATGGTCGCCACTTTCGCTTCCACCGGAACGCCGAGTTTTTTCCTGCACCCTACCGAAGCCTTTCACGGTGATTTGGGTATGCTCAAACCCATAGATATCGTAATGCTGATTTCCTACAGCGGCGAAAGCGACGATGTGAATAAACTGATCCCCAGCCTGAAAAATTTCGGTAATAAAATTATCGCCCTCACCAGTAATCCTAATTCCACCTTGGCAAGACATGCGGATTATATACTGGATATCAGCGTTGAACGGGAAGTATGCCCGAATAATCTGGCGCCGACCACCTCGGCGTTGGTAACCTTGGCATTGGGTGATGCTCTTGCCGTCGCCCTGATTAACGCCCGCCGTTTTCAACCGGCGGATTTTGCCAAATTCCATCCGGGCGGCAGTTTGGGACGCCGTTTGCTGTGCCGGGTCAAGGATCAGATGCAGACCCGTTTACCTGTTACCGAACTTTCCACCTCTTTCACCGATTGCCTGAGCATTATGAACGAAGGGCGTATGGGCGTTGCCTTAGTAATGGAAAATAATCAGTTGAAAGGAATTATTACCGACGGCGATATCCGCCGCGCGCTGACCCGCAACGGCGCCCAGACCTTGAACCAAAGCGCACGGGATCTAATGACCTCCAACCCGAAAACCGTTAATCAAAACGAATTTCTGGCTAAAGCCGAAAGCTATATGAAAGAACATAAAATCCACTCCCTGGTCGCTGTGGACGACAATCATCAGGTCGTCGGTCTGATCGAATTCTCGAGCTAAGCCTATGAACGAAAATCTGCAAAATATAAAACTCGTTATCACCGATGTGGACGGAGTACTGACCGACGGCTTACTGCATTACGACGCTAACGGCGAAGCCCTGAAAAGCTTCCATGTACGCGACGGTTTGGGGATTCGTATGCTTATGGAACAAGGTATTCAGGTGGCGGTTTTATCCGGTCGGGATTCGCCGATTCTACGCAAGCGTATTCAGGATCTCGGCATTCGCCTGTTTATTTTAGGTCAGTTGGAAAAAGAAAGCGCCTGTTTGAAACTGATGGAACAAGCCGGCGTTAATCCGCAACAAACCGCTTATATCGGCGACGACAGCGTGGATCTTCCCGCTTTCGCACTGTGCGGCGTTACCTTTACGGTAGCGGATGCCGCCGATTATGTGAAGCATTGTGCCGATTACGTACTGGAACTGCGCGGCGGCCGCGGCGCATTTCGCGAAATGTCGGATATGATTTTAACCGCACAGGGCAAAACCGATGTTTACAGCAGTGCGCAGGGATTTTTGAAAACCGTGCGCAATATGGCACAGTAACGGAAGAATAAAAAACTTCTGAAAAAACGACCGCTCTTTTGCCATCGGCGGTCGTTTTTTTTGCTTTTCGGCGCTAAATCCTCGTTGCCTTTTATTAGGGTTTATTGAAAATGCTCCAGTCCGAACTGATAAAGTGCGTTTTTCTTATAACCGTATAGTTCGGCGACAATCGCCGCCGCTTTTTTTAGCGGCAGTTCCTGAGCGATTCTCCTTAGCGCCCGCACGGCTTGCGGCGAAAATTCCTCCTCTTTATCGCTTGCGGGCTTGCCTTCAATAATCAGCACCATTTCGCCTTTAATCCGATTGCTGTCTTCCGCCAGCCATCGGCGTAAATTGGCTACGCTGTCGGCACTCAGGGTTTCCCAGGTTTTCGTCAGTTCGCGAGCCAGTACCATATAGCGCGACGGCCCCAATACATTTTCAATATCCTGTAGGGCATCGCAAATACGATGGGTACTTTCATAAAAAATCAGGGTGCGCTCTTCTTCCGCTAGGCTTTGCAGTTTATCGCAGCGCGCCTTGCTTTTAGCAGGCAGAAAACCTTCGAAACAAAAACGATCGGAGGCGATTCCCGAGGCGCTCAACGCTGCAATCGCCGCACAGGCGCCGGGAATCGGCACCACTCTAAGCCCCGCCTGCCGGCATTTTCTAACCAGATGAAAGCCGGGATCGCAAATCAACGGCGTTCCCGCATCGGAAATCAGGGCGATATTTTCCCCGCGACGCAATTTTTCCACCAACAATTCCGCTTTCTGCTGTTCATTATGATCATGCAGGGCGAAAAAGGGCTTTTTAATTCCGTAATGATTCAGTAACAAACCGCTGTGGCGGGTATCTTCCGCCGCAATTAAATCCGCTGCGGCCAGGGTATCCAAGGCGCGCTGGCTTATGTCCTTCAAATTACCGATAGGCGTGGCGACAATATATAAGACGCCGGATAAATTATTCATTTCACTCATTCTTTGTTTGCTTTTAACCTATTAGCGAAGTAAGATCCGAGCTATCTCTACTAGATACCGGAGTAACTATGACTATTCTATTACAACGTACTAAATTTAAAAAAGGGCTAATCGCTTTTTTATTCCCCCTGATGCTGGCGGGCTGTACTACCCTACTCGGTGATAATTTTTCGGGCTTGTTGAAAAATGATGCCAATGCCAGTTCCGATTTCTATATGAATAAACTTGAACAAACCCAGGATCAAGACGGTCGTCAGGTGTATAAACTGCTTGCTGCCCGCGTATTGGTTACCGAAAATAAACTGCCTCAGGCGGAAGCGCTGTTGGCCGAGCTTCAAGATTTGAGCGATGAACAGCGCCTGGATAAAACCCTGATTGAAGCCCATATTGCAGCCATCAAACGTAATCAGAATAAAGCCGATGGGCTGTTAAAAAGTATTGATCCGGCACAGTTAAGCGCCTCTCAGCAGGCTCGTTATCATCAGGTCGCCGCCCGTATTGCGGAAAATCGTTACGACATTATCGCAGCGGTAAAAGCACGGATTAAAATGGACGAAGTGATCACCGATGTTCAGCGCAAACAGGAAAATATCGATCGTACCTGGGCTTTATTACGCAATGCGAATAAAGGTTTGATTACTTCTACCTCGGCGAACGGCGATATTGCCCTCGGCGGCTGGCTGGCACTGACAAACGCCTACAACCAGAATCTAAGCCAACCGGCGCAACTGAGCCAGGCGTTACAAGCGTGGAAATCCTCCTATCCGAACCATTCCGCCGCTTACTTATTCCCGACCGAGCTGAAAAGTATTTCCAATTTCCAACAAACCCAGCTTAACCGCGTAGCGGTATTGCTTCCTTTAAGCGGTAACGCCTCTATTCTGGGCAATACGATTAAATCCGGTCTGGACGATGCGAAAGGCGCTTCTGCCGCCGTTCAGGTAGAGATGATCGATACCATGGCAGCACCTATCGATGAAGCTATCGCCAAAGCCAAACAAAGCGGCGCTCAAGCGATTATCGGCCCGTTACTGAAAAATAATGTGGACGTGATTTTAAATGATCCGACCAAGGTGCAAGGGCTTAACGTCCTGGCGCTAAATTCCACCGCCAACAGTAAAGCGGTTAATCAGCTCTGTTATTACGGTCTGGCACCGGAAGACGAAGCGGAAGCGGCGGCCAATAAAATGTGGAACGACGGCGTACGCAAACCTGTGGTTATCGTGCCGCAAAGCGATCTGGGACAGCGTACCGCTTCGGCATTCAATGTTCGTTGGCAGCAGCTGGCTTCCACCGATGCGGATATCCGCTTTTACAATAATCCGAATGACGCCGCCTATAATTTAGAAAGCAGCGGCGCTCAGGATCAGGCCCTTTATGTTGTGGTTACCTCCGGCGATAACCTGTTAACCATTAAGAGCGCACTGGATAACGCCAATATCAAAGCGAAAATCTATGCCAATTCGCGTAATAACTCTTCCAATAATGCGGCGGAATACCGCTTAGCCATGGAAGGGGTGATGTTCAGCGATATTCCGTTCTTTAAAGAAACCGATTCTGCGCAGTATCAGAAAATCGAAGACGCCACCTCCGGCGATTATTCTCTGATGCGTCTATACGCCATGGGTTCCGATAGCTGGTTGCTGATTAATCAGTTTAATGAACTGCGTCAGGTACCGGGTTTCTCTATCAGCGGTCTGACCGGTAAACTGAGCGCCGGCCCGAACTGCAATATCGAACGGGAAATGACCTGGTTCACCTACCAGAACGGCAATATCCTTCCGCTTAATTAATGATGCTTTCGCTAAAACGTCGGCAAGGGGCGAGCTTTGAAAAACAGGCTCGCCTTTTTCTGGAAGCGCAGGGATTGCGATTCGTTGCGGCTAACTGTAGCTTTAAATGCGGTGAAATCGATCTGATTATGTATGACCGCAACACCATTGTTTTTATTGAAGTACGCCAGCGTAGCCACGATGGCTTCGGTTCGGCGGCAGAAAGCGTGGATCGGCGTAAACAGCAAAAATGGGTGGATGCCGCCGCACTCTGGCTTGCCGAACGGAACTCCAGCCTGGAAGATACGGACTGTCGTTTCGACCTGATTACCTTCGGTCGCAGTGCCGCACAAATTCAATGGTTTAAAAATTTTATAGAATAATATGTTAGATAAAATCAGAGATCTTTATACCGAAAATATTCAAACCCAGATTTCCGCCTCCCGACTGCTGCCGGATACCCTTATGCAGGCGGTGAATCTGTTGGTCGGCTGTTTGTTGCGCGGCAATAAGATTATCGTTTGCGGACATGGGCGCTCTTCTGCCAATGCCCAGTTTTTGGTCGCCAATTTGCTTAATCGCTACGAGTTGGAACGCCCGAGCTTCCCCTCCGTTCTGCTCAATATCGACGGTGCGGTGGGTTCCGCCATTGTATCCGATAATCAGTTATCCTGCCTTTATCAGAAACAGTTTAACGCCCTCGCCCAGCAAGGCGACGTACTGTTCGTGATCTCCCCCTTTGCCGATGAAGAAGCCGTACTCAATCTGCTAAGTTGCGCCCTAAATAAAGAAATGGCGATTATCGCCCTGACAGGGGCGAAAAACGATCATCTGCAAGGTTTGCTGAGTGAAAACGATTTAGCCATCAAAGTACCGGCAATAAAAGAAAGCCGCATTTTGGAAAGCCATTTATTTATTATCAATGCCTTATGCGAATTAATTGATCATACGCTGTTTACACAAAGCCATTGACAAATAATTCGTGCCGTACCACACTGTCAACGCCAAAATAAAAGGAGAATTGACATGAATATCAGCACAATGAAAAAACTCGGCCTTGTACTGGGTTCAGCGTTATTACTGCAGGGATGTATCGCCGCACTGGCCGGCGGTGCCGCCGTCGCCACCAAAGTGGGAACGGATCCGCGTACGGTCGGTACTCAGGTTGACGACGAAACCTTGGAGCTGAAAGTGGCCTCCGCCGTCAGAAAAGACGAACAGATCAAACGGGAAGGACGAGTGGTTACGGTTTCCTACAGCAATCGTATCCTGCTTATCGGCGAATTACCGAATGAAAGCCTGAAAGAGGTGGCCACCGGTTTGGCGAAAGGCGTGGAAGGCGTACAGGAAGTGTATAACGAAATGCGCGTAGGCGCACCGATCGGCTTTACTCAGCAGAGTAAAGACAGCTGGATCACCACCCAGATTAAATCCAAAATGCTGGTGGATTCCGCAGTTAAAGCCACGGACGTTAAGGTTATCACCGAAAATAACGAAGTATTTCTGCTCGGCAACGTAACGCCTGCACAGGGAGATGCGGCGGCGGAAATCGCACGCAATATTTCCGGCGTGCAAAAAGTGGTGAAGGTATTTAAATATATTAATTAATTCTTCCGGGGCATATTAATATAGGACTTGCCCCCGATAAACCATAAGTGCGGTGGAAAATTCATATAAATCCCACCGCACTTTTTGTTTGTCTTGTTATCCGTTTATTTATCCGGGTTGCCTTTAGCTTTTCCCGAACTTACAGCGAGGCCTTATTTTTCCGTTGCTTTATCGGCTAAATAACGTTCCACCGTATCGACGATAGCCTGGGTCTGGGGATCGATTTCGATATTAACTTCGTCCCCCGCGGCGCGTTGCGCAATTACGGTGCGCTGTAAGGTTTCCGGAATCAAATTAACGCAAAAGCGATTTTCTTCGGTTTCTCCCACGGTCAAGCTGATCCCGTCTACGGCAATAAAGCCTTTTTTCAAAATATATTTCATTATCGAAGGATCCGTAGGTTCAAACCAAATCTGCAAATTATTTTCCGAAGGTAATAAGCGAGAAACTCTGGCGGTGCAATATACATGGCCGGACAAAATATGGCCACCGATTTCAGCGCCCATTTTCATCGCCCGTTCCACATTCACAAAATCGCCGACTTTAAGCTTATCCAGATTGGTCAGGCGCAGGGTTTCGCGCATTAAATCGAAACTGACCAATTCTCCTTCAATGGCAGTAACGGTCAAACATACGCCGTTATTTGCCACCGAGGCGCCGATCTCCAACCCCTCCAGCATTTGTGGTGGCATTTTAAGTCGGTATGTTTTAAAATCCGCCTTCTCGATAAGGCTATCTATTTGCGCCGTTCCCTGAACAATTCCTGTAAACATGTTCTCTCCGATTTATCAATATAAACACGGGCGCTATTATAGCCGATTAATCAACAGAATTCATTGTCGCCGAAAAGGCATTCATTTTATGCAACCAATAAAACCGCAAGGCGGATATGCCGCCGAAAGTAAAAAACTGATTTCCTTGGCTTTGCCGATTTTATTTGCCCAGCTGTCGCAAAATACCATGGGGCTAGCAGACAGTATTATGGCCGGACGGGTTAGCGCCGCCGATATGGCGGCGATTTCCATCGGCGCTTCCATCTGGCTGCCGCTGGTATTGTTCGGGCACGGGCTGCTGCTGGCATTACCGCCTACGGTCGCCTATTTAAACGGCCGCGGGCAGCGCCGGCATATTGCCCATCAGATCCGCCAAGGCGTGTGGATTGCTTTGGGTGCCAGCATTCCCCTCGGGCTGATGATTTATCACAGTGATATGATTATCCGTGCGATGGGCATGGAACCCCGGCTGGCGGAAATCACCCTAGGCTATCTGCACGCCATGCTGTGGGGGCTGCCCGCCTATTTATTAATGGTGAATTTCCGCTGTCTGAATGACGGCTTAGGCAAAACCAAACCGGCGATGCTGATTACCTTTTTCGGCCTGCTGCTGAATATTCCGCTCAACTATATTTTTATTTACGGTAAATTGGGCATGCCCGCTTTCGGAGCGGTCGGTTGCGGTATCGCCACGGCAACGGTCAACTGGTTGATGTGTCTGATGATGTTGGGCTACAGTAAATCCGCCGCCCATTTGCGCGATTTAAACCTCTTTGCCAAAATTATCGAGCGGCCCGATGCCCATACCCAGAAAAAACTGTTGCGCCTGGGATTTCCCTTGGCAATGGCGCTATGCAGCGAGGTTACCCTATTCGCACTAACTTCTCTGCTGCTCTCTCCCTTGGGGGCGAATATCGTGGCCAGCCATCAGATTGCCCTGAATACCAGTTCCTTTTTGTTTATGCTGCCAACCTCTATAGGTATGGCGACAACCATTCTGATCGGTCAACACCTAGGTGAGCAATCTCCCGCCGATGCCAAAAAAACCGCTTATTGCGCTTTCGCCATCGGTCTGGCGGTAACGGTTTTAACCGCACTTATTACCGTTTTTCTACGCGAACCTATTGCCGCCGTTTTTGTTGCCGATAAAGAGGTTATCGCATTGGCCGCCGCACTGCTGCTGATCGTGGCGCTCTATCAGTTTTCCGACAGTATCCAGGCCATTTCTATCGGCGCTCTGCGCGGTTATAAAGATACGAAATCCATTTTGTATATTACGATGTTCTGCTACTGGGGGATAGGTATGCCCCTCGGCTATACGCTGGCCAGAACGGATATTCTGGTGCCGCGTCTGGGCGCTTCCGGCTTTTGGATCAGCTTTGTGGTCAGTCTGACCGTTGCCGCGCTGTTGCTGTCCGGTCGCCTGTACCGTATTCAGAAACAGCCCGACAGCCTTCTGCTGGCAAGGTTGGAAAAATTAAAATAGCCTTGTTCCCGCCCTAAAATCGGGTAAAAGAGCGGTCATTTTCCGCCGAGTTTTTCGCGATATTGTCCGCCCCTGGTGCCAAACCGGATTCAAACCCGCTTTACTTATTTATGTCCTTAGCCTGTCTTAGACTAAGGACGCACGACTAAAATAAAGCCCTGCAATTTACGGATAAAAATGAGAACAATTCCTATTGAAGGGAGAATTTCCTTTCGCTATACTTGCGCAACCTTTTTTCCATAACTTCCCGGCCTGCGCGCAAATATTCGCATGCATTGAATAGGTCGGTATTTTTATCGCGCTTAAGGATCCTTTATGCCATTTAAATTTAATCTGATTTATACCGCACTTTTTGCCGGCAGCCTCAGTTTCGGCGCCTATGCCGATACAACGGAATATGCCGGAGAAAATAAAGACTTTTCCGCCACCGCAGTGGAGTCTTTAGCTCAAATCGACGTCAATGCCGATTACCTGCAGCAAATCGGTTATCATGCACTGGGTACCTCCTCGGTATCTAAGGTGGATGTTCCTATTATCGACACCCCTACCACCGTCAATGTTGTAACCACAAAACTACTGGAAGATCGTAAACCCAGGGATCTAGTGGACGCCCTTGCCAGTGTCAGCGGGGTGAGCCAGGCCAATACTCTGGGCGGTATTTTCGATGCGGTACAAAAGCGCGGCTTCGGCGGCAACCGTGATAATTCGATTATGCGCAACGGTATGCAGGCGGGGCCGTCCCATAACTTCGGCGCCACCACCGAAACCGTGGAAGTGCTGAAAGGGCCGGCTTCCGTACTGTACGGCATTCAGGATCCGGGCGGAATTATTAATGTCATCAGTAAAAAACCGCAGCAGGAAGCGAAACACAGTATCAGCGCCAGCCTCGGCAATAATAATATGTGGGGAACCCAGCTGGATTCCACCGGCGGATTGGGCGAGGGCTTCGCCTACCGTTTTATTTACGACAAGCAGGAAAAGGATTACTGGCGTAACTTCGGTAAGATACAAACGACCACTTACGCCCCTTCCCTATCTTGGCAAAACGAGCGCACCCAAGTGTTGCTGGCCTATGAACATTTGGATTATAGCCAGCCTTTCGACCGCGGTACGCAATTGGTGAACGGACAGGTAGTCGATATTCCCGCCTCACGCCGTTTGGACGAACCGAACAATCAAACCAAGGGCAAAACCGATAATATTCAGGTGAAGCTGGAACATAAATTAAATGATCAGTGGAAATTGAATTTTGCCTACGCCTATGCAAGGGATAAATACAATTATCGCCAGACCCGTGTGGTTGCGGTTAATACCAGCCATAGCGACAACCTCAGTTATAAATCCGGCAATACCAGCAGAACCCTGGCACCGCGCACCGCTTTACGCCGTTTAGAAAAACAGGCGGCGGATCAGCGCCTGCATTCGGCTTCCCTCAATTTAGTCGGGGAATTCTCCCTCGGCGATATTGCCAACCGCTTTATTATCGGCGCAGACGCCAGCCGTAACTACCGCACCACCGGCCCGGTTTATAATAACGGCGGCTGGAGCAGTATTAATATCGATAATCCGGTTTACACCTCGCCCGATGCCAAAGAAACCGTGGCGGCCAACAACTGGCAGATTAATAATATCAAAACCCTGGGGCTCTATATTCAGGATACCGCATATCTTACCGAGCGCCTGATCGTTACCGGCGGACTGCGCTATGAATATTTCGATCAGGTGGCGGGGCGCCATGCCATCGGCAAAAACTTCGTGCCGAATACGGATCAGCACGACGGCAAGCTGCTCTATCAGTTCGGAAGCGTATATAAATTCAGCCCGAACTGGGCAACTTATGCGAACTATGCGGAATCGTTCCGCCCGCAGTACAGTATCGCCAATAAAGTAGATGCGGGTCTGGCGCCGGAGCAGGGGAAATCCGTTGAAATCGGAACCAAATACGAAAGCGAAAACATTAACGCCACCCTGGCTTTATTTAATATCAATAAGCGCAATGTGGCGGAAACCGATAGCAACGGCGATGTCTATATTGCCGGTAAGCAGCGTTCGCGCGGGCTCGAAGTGGATATTAACGGCTATCTCACCCGAGATCTCAGCCTGTCCGCCACCTATACCTATACCAAGGTGAAAAATATCGCTAACGATGCCTATCCTGCCGCTATCGGTAAACAGCTGATCGGGGTGCCGGAACATCAGGCCGCCCTGTTCCTTAGCTATGAACTGGGGCATTTCCTGCACGGCGACTGGCGGCTCGGTGCCGGCGCACGTTATTTAGGCAGCTGGAACGCCTATACTTCCAATTATAAAACCGCCTATAAAATACCGGATGCGGTAATTTATGACGCTTTTTTAGCCTATGACACCAAAATCGGCGGACAAAAACTCAGCCTGCAGTTAAACGGTAAGAACCTGTCCGACAAAGTCTACTACCAATCCACTTCAGGTAATGCCGACAGCTATATCGTACCTATTTCTCTCGGGTACGGACGCGAAGTGTTCCTGAATGCAAAAGTTGAATTTTAATCAATCAAGGCTAACCGGGTATCAGGGCCTGTGCGCCCTTTTACCCTGTGCGGAATCATCTCAATGAACTGGCAAACCCAATTAAACGGTAGTTTCAACTGGCTTTTAACTTCGTTATTCTGGATCATATTGGTGCTGTCCGTTTGTGCGTTGTTATGCAGAAATACGCCCTTCGGACGTAAATTTATACGCATCGTCGCCCCTTGCTTTAAGGCCGGCAATAAGTATAAAAGCATCGCTCTCATGCTGTTGCTGCTTATTTTTATCCTGCTTGAAGTGCGTATCAGCGTGCTGAATACCTTTTTCTATAACGGGCTGTACAGCGCACTGCAGGATAAAAAAGCCGAAGCATTCTGGTTTTTCGCCGCCATCAACGCCGCCTTGGTGCTGTGTAAAATTATCCATACCATTTTAAATTATCTGCTGCGCCAGGTATTTGAAATAAAGTGGTTGGAAAAACTCAATCACCTAATGGTAGACGCTTGGCTGGCGCATAAAAATTACTATAGGATCAAGTATAAAAAAGAGCTGCCGGATAATATCGATCAGCGTATCGAGCAGGACGCCAGAGAATTTATCAGCGGTACCTTGGATTTGCTGGACGGCGTTATCGGCGCCATTGTTTCCATTATTGAATTTACCCTGATTTTATGGATGCTTTCCGGGCTGCTGGAACTGTTCGGCATTGCCGTTCCGAAAGGTGCGGTATTTTTTATTTACAGCTTTATTCTACTGGCTACCGCCCTATCGGTCTGGATCGGCTATCCGCTGATTAAACTGAACTATGACAAAGAACGCTACAACGGAGATTATCGTTATTCATTGGTGCGGATAAGGGATAATGCGGAAAGTATCGCCTTTTATAACGGCGAACAAAAAGAGCGCTCAAATTTAAGCGGAAAATTTAGCCGTATTATCGATAACCGCTGGGCCATTGTGCGCCGAATGTTGGGACTGGACGGGCTGAATACCGGGGTTACCCAAATCGCCATGATCCTGCCGTTAATGTTGCAGGCTCCGCGCTTTTTTGCCGGACAGGCCACCCTCGGCGATATGCACCAAACCGTGCAGGCCTTTAACCGCCTGATGCGGGCGCTGTCCTTTTTCCGTTTATTTTATGAAGAATTCACCCTGTATCAGGCTCGTTTAAACCGTTTATACGGTTTTCTTTCCACGCTTGACGAACTGGACGCCAATCAAATTCATCATCCGACCCAATGTACTCACAGGGTCGCCCTGCGAAATTTCGGCTTAAAGGATCAAAAGGGCAATATATTGCTGCGCAATATTAACTTGGAGCTGAACCCGGGCGATGCCCTGCTGATTCAAGGCCCTTCCGGTGCGGGTAAAACCACCTTGCTGAAAGCGATTGCCGGTATCTATCCTTTTGCGACCACGGGCCATTGCGAACGCCCTTGCAGCAATATTCTTTTTCTGCCGCAACGCCCCTATATGCCCCAAGGTACCTTGCGCAAGGCCATTTGCTATCCCCATACGGATCCCCATCATCCGGAACTTATAAGCTATATGGAAAAATGTCGTCTGAGTAAATATATCGCTCAACTCGATCAGGAAAAAGACTGGCAAACCCTGCTATCTCCGGGCGAGTTGCAGCGTGTAGCCTTTATCCGTATCTTTCTGGCCAAACCCGATGTGGTGTTTTTGGACGAAACCACTTCCGCACTAGATGAGTCCACCGAGCATCTGCTTTACAGCAAAATCCGCGCCAAGCTGCCGGAGATGATTATATTAAGTATCGGCCACCGCTGTACCTTGCAGCAATTTCATAATAAACGGCTAGAAATTTGTGCGGAATCCCGCTAAATGGGGTTTAAAACCCCGTAATTTCCGCCGACGCCTACAAGGGCAACGGCAACGCTAATTTACAGCCTTTCCCCTTATGGGCAAGTCGCCACCCGATATTTCCGCCTGATTAAACATAAAAAAACCTGCCGGAAAATTCCGGCAGGTTATCCATGGAGAGATGTAAATAGCCCGCTTATTCGAGGCTATCTCCGACCCTCTTATTCAACAACCAGGGTACGGCAAACATTGGTTCCCGTACTCGGCTGATCGCCATGGGTCAGCAATACCAAATCGCCGCTAACCAAGAAACCTTTATCTTTCAGCAACTGCACTGCAACTCTGGCCGCTTCGGCTGTACGGCTTTCTTTTTCGAAATACACCGGAGTAACACCGCGATATAAAGCGCACAGATTTAAGGTGGATTCGTTACGGGATAAAGCGAAAATCGGCAATCCGGAGCTGATACGCGACATTAAACGCGCGGTACGACCGGTATTGGTCAGAGAAACGATAGCCGCAACCCCTTTCATATGGTTGGCCGCATACATTGCGGACATAGCTACGGATTCCTCGATGGAATCGAACTGAACGTCCATACGATGACGGGAAACGTTCACGCTAGGCATTTTTTCCGCACCTAAACAAACCTTCGCCATTGCCGCAACGGTTTCGGAAGGGTACTGCCCCGCAGCCGTTTCGGCGGAAAGCATTACCGCATCGGTTCCGTCCAGAACCGCATTGGCCACGTCCATAACTTCCGCACGGGTCGGCATCGGATTGCTGATCATGGATTCCATCATCTGGGTAGCGGTAATTACCACACGGTTCAGACGGCGAGAACGACGAATTAATTTTTTCTGTACGCCGACTAACTCAGGATCACCGATTTCAACCCCAAGATCGCCGCGCGCTACCATAATCACATCGGAAGCCAGAATAATATCGTCCATCGCTTCTTCGCTGGCAACCGCTTCGGCACGTTCCACTTTCGCCACGATTTTTGCTTTCAAACCGGCCTGTTCCGCCAGTTCGCGCGCATAGTTCAGATCCGCACCGGAACGCGGGAAAGAAACCGCCAGATAATCAACGCCGATACGGGCTGCGGTAATAATGTCCGCTTTATCTTTTTCCGTCAGCGCATCTGCGGATAAACCGCCGCCCAGTTTATTGATCCCTTTATTATTGGATAAAGGCCCGCCCACGGTAACCTCGGTAAAGACTTTCGCCCCTTCGGTGGACAACACTTTTAACTGTACGCGACCGTCGTCCAATAACAGAATATCGCCCGGCACCACATCTTTAGGTAAAGTTTTATAGTCCAGACCCACAGCTTCTTGGTTACCTTCACCTTTTGGTAATTCTGCGTCCAGAACGAATTTATCGCCGACACTTAAGAAAATTTTGCCTTCTTTAAAGGTAGAAACACGGATTTTAGGTCCTTGCAGATCGCCGAGAATAGCCACGTGTTTACCTAATTTTTTCGCGATTTCACGCACTTTCTCCGCACGCTGAATATGATCTTCCGGCGAACCGTGAGAGAAGTTCATACGAACAACGTTAGCACCCGCCGCAATAATTTTTTCCAAATTATTGCCTTTATCGGTAGCAGGGCCCATCGTACATACAATCTTGGTTCTTCTTAATCGTCTAGACATTCATTACTCCGTAATTTACTTAAATAAGTGATTTTAAAATTATCTTTCGTTTTGAAAGCTTAAAATATAAACTGACAAAGGCCAAAAACTGGTGGGCATTATACGCTGAAAATCCGCGTAGATCGAGTATTCGCCGGATAAAATTTTCCTTTCGCCGCCATTAGAAAATCTTGGGCGGAGAATAAATTTGTTTCTGCGGCGAGATTGCAATCAGCATAACTTTCAATAACAATAGCGGAGATAACTTGCAATATGCTTATATGCCTCTTACGGCCTTTGCGCAATAAGGGAATCTATATCTTAAGGGAGGGAAGATGAAAATTTTTATTATGCGCCACGGTGAAGCACAATTGCTTGCCGCCACTGACAGCGAACGGCATTTAACCGAACGGGGTGAACGGCAGGCCTATGCGCAGGGACAATGGTTACGCGAGCAGGAGATTCGTTTCGACAAAGTATTGGTCAGCCCTTATGTTCGCGCTCAAGAAACGCTGGCGCAAATTAACCGCTGCTTTGCGGGAGAGCTGGCAGCGAAAAGTGAAAACTGGGACGCCCTGACTCCCTATGGTAACGCCGCACCGATTCGGGATTATCTGGCGCTGCTGGCACAGGAAAATAATCATCAATGTCTGCTGTTGGTTTCCCATTTGCCGCTGGTGGGGGAAATTGTGGCTGAGCTGTGCGGCAACAATCCGGTAGGATTTAATACCGCAACCTTGGTACAGATTGAGTGGGACGGCAAGCTCGGACGGGTGGAAAAAGTAAAATCCCCATAAATCCAATCAAAAAATACCGCACTTTGCGCTTTAAGCCCGGTTTACAGCCGCTTTACGCATAAAAGTGCGGTGTTTTTTTCACCACTTTTTTTTTCAGAGGCGGATCAATAGCTTAAATAAGGGGAAATTTTCTCAATAGTAGCGGAACCTATTCCCGGAATGGCGGACAGATCCTGTGCATTTTTAATTTTTCCCGCTTTTTTGCGATACTCGATAATCGCTTTGGCTTTAGCCTCGCCTATACCGTTCAGGCTCTGCAATGTTTGCGCATCCGCAGTATTGATATTTACTTTAGTCGCCGCTTTAGCGCTAACCGTTTTTTTAGCACTTTCGCCCTTCTGTTGCAACTCGCTTACCTGTTTGCGGGCGGAATCCTTTGCCTTATCCCCTTTATCTGTCAAAGTTTTTTTAGTTTTTTCCAGTTTTTCCTTGCTTACATTGGCAGCTTTTTCAGTTGAAGTTTTTGCCGCACTCAGCTTATCTTTACTCTGCTGTTGCAATGTTGTGCTTTTTTGCGTCAAGCTGGTTTTGGCCTTTTCCTGCGCCGAATTAGGCTTATCGGCCGGGTTATCCGCCGCCAGTAGAGAATTGGAAACCATCAGCCCCAGACTTAAAGCTAAAATATGTTTTAATGCTTTCATTAAATGAATCCTTCTAAACAGAAATATTATTGCGCTCGACTTATGGCCGCCACGCATATCGTAGAACTACGACGCAGGCTAAGACAAAGCGAAGTACGCATAAGTTCATCACTAAAATAAAATAAGCATAAAAAATCTGCACCTTAGCGGGTTGGGGATTAGTCCGACTTTTGGGGTGCAGATTATTATTCTTCCTTTTTCCTGGCTTTATCCGGCAGCTTATTTTAACTGCTGAATACGCTGAATAATATTGCTGGTGGAACAGCCGTTTTCAAAATTCAGCACCCGGACTTCGCCGCCGTTAGCCCAAACTTCTTTACTGCCGGCGATTTCTTCGGGCTGATAATCGCCCCCTTTTACCAACAAATCGGGCAGGATTTCACCAATCAAACGCTGCGGCGTATCCTCCTCAAAGGCCACCAACCAATCCACCGAAGAAAGCCCCGCCAGTACCGCCATACGTTCCGCCAGGCCGTTAATCGGACGATTTTCACCTTTCAGACGTTTTACCGATTGATCGGAATTTACCGCCACAATCAGGCGATCCCCTAATTTCCGTGCATTTTCCAAATAAGAAACATGGCCCGGGTGCAAAATATCGAAGCAACCATTGGTCATTACGATTTTTTCACCGCGATCTTTAGCCTGTTTCACCGCCTCTTTCAGCGCTTCTTCGCTCATAATGCCGAAACCTGTGGCACTACGGCCGTGAATGGCATTTTCCAGCTCTACGGTGGAAACCGTTGAAGTTCCCAGTTTACCCACAACGATACCCGCCGCCACATTGGATAGGTAGCAGGCTTCTTCCAAGGAACGACCGTCCGCCAGCGCCGTGGCCAGTACGCTGATTACCGTATCGCCCGCACCGGTAACGTCAAAGACCTCTTTGGCTACGGTCGGCAAATGATAGGCAGGTTGACCCGGGCGCAACAGGGTCATGCCTTTTTCGGAACGGGTAACCAACAATGCGCTGAGTTCGATATCGGCAATCAGTTGCAGGCCTTTTTCAATAATATCCTCTTCGCTGCGGCAAGGGCCGACCACCGCTTCAAATTCCGACATATTCGGGGTTAATAGAGTGGCGCCGCGGTAGCGTTCAAAGTCCGTTCCTTTCGGATCGATCAGTACCGGTAAATTTGCCTTGCGGGCGAGGCGAATCATCTGTTGCACTTCGTTTAAGGTGCCTTTGCCGTAATCCGACAGCACTAAAGCGCCGAAATCTTTAACCGCATTTTCCAATTTTGCGAGCAGTTCCGTCCCGGAGGCATTATTGAAATTTTCTTCAAAATCCAAACGTAATAATTGCTGATGGCGGGACAATACACGCAATTTAGTAATGGTCGGATGGGTATCCAAACTGACGAAATCACATTGGATACGATTTTTATTCAACAGCGCGGTAAGCGCCGCAGCCGCTTCATCACGGCCGGTCAGCCCCAATAAGGTAACAGGTACGCCCAATGCGGCGATATTCATCGCCACGTTAGCGGCGCCGCCGGCCCGTTCTTCTTGCTCCTGAACCCGAACTACCGGCACCGGCGCTTCCGGGGAAATCCGATTGGTGCCGCCGAACCAATAGCGATCGAGCATTACATCGCCTAAAACTAATACTTTTGCATATTTAAACCAAGCTGAATATTGCGCCATTTTTTTCTCTCTTTCTGTTGCAAATCAGGCTCTTGCCCACAAAATTTTTGTTTCCCTTCAGGGAAAAACTGTGCCGATTTTATCACAGCAACGCTTTGCTGTACTTAAAATTTTATTAAATTTCCGCTAAACTAGCGCCTATATAAGCCTTCGGTCGATGCGTTTCTGCAAACAAAAGCAAATCCTAAGCGCCGCCGAAGCAAAATAACCTGTAGAACCTATTATGAAAAAAGAAAAACAACCGCACTTTCGGCGTGAATTTTTAGCACCCCGTTACTGGGGATTTTGGTTAGGCATCGGCATCTGGCGTTTGTTGTTGCTGCTGCCCTACCCGCTGTTATGCAAAATCGGTGGCGCACTGGGGTTGCTGTTCTCTCGCTTAAAGGTCGGCAAACGGCGAATGAAAATCGTGCGTCGCAATCTGGAACTTTGCTTTCCCGATTATCCGGCGGATAAAATCGAATATATCCTACAGCAGAATTTGCGTTCCGTCGGTATGGCCATTATTGAAACCGGCATGGCTTGGTTTTGGCCGGATAAGCGCATAAAAAAATGGTCGAAAATCGAAGGGTTGGAACATTTGCAACAAAATGCCCCGCAGGGGATTATTTTTGTCGGCGTCCATTTTCTAACCCTTGAACTGGGCGCGCGCATCGTCGGGCTGCATCACCCGGGTATCGGCGTTTATCGTCCGAACGATAATCCCGCCTTTGACTGGCTGCAATTTCGCGGCCGTATCCGTTCCAATAAAGCGTTGTTGGATCGTAAAGATCTGCGCGCCATGATTCGGGCGTTACGCGGCGGAGAAACCATTTGGTACGCGCCGGATCATGATTACGGCAGAAAAAATGCGGTCTTTGTTCCTTTCTTTGCGGTAAATCAGGCGGCCACCACCACGGGGAGCTATTATTTATTAAAATCCGCTCCCGGCTGCAAGGTGATTCCCTTTGCGCCGCTGCGTAACACCGATAATTCGGGCTATACGGTCAGCATCTCTCCGCCGGTGGATTTTACCCATTTCAGCGATGAAGAAAGTATTGCCATTGCAATGAATAAGCTGGTGGAAAGAGAAATTATGCGTGCTGCGGAACAATATATGTGGCTGCACCGCCGCTTTAAAACCCGTCCTCAGGAATCGGATCCGAGCCTATACGAATAGCCTCGTTGTAAAAAATGCCTTTAACGCCAGGGCTGAAAATCTAAGCTGAAGGGTTATAAAGCCACTAGGATCAAAATCGCCGCATCGCCGCCCCATTCTTTCGGTGCCTGATGCAAAGCCCTGACTCGCGGATGCTGCACCAACCAGCGCGGTATCTGGCGTTTCAGGGTATGGGTGCCGTATCCCGTCATAATACTGGCGCAGTGAATATGTTCATCGATACAGGCCTGCAATAGAGCAGCCAGTTCCAGTTTGGCCTGGGCTTTGGTTAAACCGTGCAGATCCAAAAACAACTCCGGGGAGAAATCGCCCCGCCGCAGCTGTTTCAGTAAATAGCTATCCTCTCCGGCGCGCAAATATCTGACCGCACTTTCTTCATTTAGTAAGGGTTCGTATTCGTCGGAAAAATAAAATAGGCTGTTCTCCCTTTCCCGAAGCTCGCGCCGTGCGGATTTTTTGCGCGCAGGCAAGCGCTGCTCCGGCATAAAAACATCCTGTTTTAGCCTTTTGGCACCCTTAATATTTTCTCGGAATAATTTTTTATCTTCATCAGTTAACATTATTACACCCGTTTTGGAAAGCGGCCCATCATAGCACATAATCCAGCGGATTTAAGCATAAGGAGATTTCCCTATCGGCGGAAATCCCATTTCCGTCCCTGGTTAATTCCTAGCGACTAAATACTTTTGCGCCGTTATGGCATATAATAAGCCCGATTTCCACTTTGGCGGTCGTTGCTAAAAATCCCGCCTTAATTTAAACAGGTATTGTTATGACATCACAGAGTTTCAATCAAGAGCTGCTTGAGGTTATTCACCTTGACGACGTTCCGAATCAGCTGCACACCATCAAAGATTATCTGCGCTGGACATACAGTATTTTCAACCGCGCCGATCTGTATTACGGCCACGGCCAGGACAACAGCTGGGACGAAGCCCTGCAGCTTATTCTGACCGGTCTGGATCTGCCCTTGGACGCACCGCAGGAATTATATGATACCCGCCTAACCCTGTCGGAAAAACAAACCCTGCTTAATCTGGTAAGTATGCGTCTTGAAAAACGTTTGCCGGTGGCATACCTGACCAACTCCGCCTGGTTCTGCGGACTGGAGTTCTATGTGGACGAACGGGTGATTATTCCCCGCTCCCCTATCAGCGCATTAATTCAAAACGGCTTTCGGGACTTAATCGAGCGTGCGCCGAAACGCATTCTGGATATGTGTACCGGCAGCGGCTGTATCGCCATCGCCTGTGCGGAAAAATTCCCGCAGGCGGAAGTGGATGCAGTGGATCTCTCCGTGGACGCCTTAAATGTGGCTGAAATCAATATCGAACGCTACAATTTATCGCACCGCGTATTCCCACTGCAATCGGATTTATTCAGCCGCCTGCCGCCGGATCAATATGATCTGATTGTTACCAACCCCCCTTATGTGGATCAGGAAGATCTGAGCGATATGCCGCAGGAATTTTTCCACGAACCGGAAATGGCGTTAGGCTCCGGATTTGACGGACTGGACATCACCCGAAAAATCCTGGCGAGCGCCGCCGATTATCTGAGCGAAGAAGGTGTGCTGGTTTGCGAGGTGGGTAATAGTATGGTGCATCTTATCCGCCAATATCCGGACGTCCCCTTTAACTGGGTCGAATTAAGCAACGGCGGCGTCGGCGTATTTGCTCTAAGCAAACAACAGCTACTCGAATACCGCCATGAGTTTGAATAAATAATAAAACAAGGCATAGCTAGCAAAAATATGATTATTTCTTGTTTGTATGCCTTGAGTAAATTAAATAGCAAAGAATCGCTCAAAAAAGGCTTTTAATTTTTCCAATACTGTTTGGCGTTTTTGACTGCGTTGATTATCCGGCGTAAATCGGGACATCGGTGGCAGGATTTTATCGACCAATGTGCCGGCCTCACTGAATGCCCTGTTTTCAAAAGTGGTTCTGATAAAATATTGAGTAGCTTCCTGATTTAAATTTTCATCGGCAATAATTTTGCTTAACTCGCTTTGTTTCGCCTGCTCAATATGGCTTTTCCAATCTTCGTCAATATCAGATTGAGGGGTTAAGGAAGCAATAAAAGATTGAATTAAATCCTTTTTATTGCGTAATTCCAAACTGGAATCCACTGCTTTTTCGATATTGACCAGCAATTCTTTATCTTCTCCGTTTTTCTCGTGATATTGTCGAATCAGCATCAGAATATAATCAATATTAATATCCACCTGTTTGATCAATTCCATTTCAAATACAATATCATCATTAATATTTTCCGGATCATCTTGCTTGGTTTTACGGAAATTTTCATAGAGGTCAATATACAAAGAATGATAATCCTGTACATCCCGTTCGCTTAAAATTTCCTGTCCGCTAAATTGATCAAAAACAGAGAGAATATTCCGTAATCTTAAAAATGCACCGTATAATTTAATAAATTCCTTTTGGCTTTGTTCACTATCAACTCGTTCTCCAACAGGATATTTTTCTAATAATTCGCTAACTATTTCCCTATATCCACGCTGCTTTTTGCCTTTTTCTTCATAGCCGTCATAATAATCTTGGAAAGATTTCATTAACACCAAGCCACCTGCTTCTTTATCGCCAAATAAAGCAATACTCTCATTGGTTGCTTGCTCTAAATTGCGAAAACAAACAATGTTTCCAAAGCGCAAGAGCATATCTTAGATAATGCTACTCAAAGAACCTATACTGTTAAAAAAGCGGGTAGGAAAAATAATAGATGTTGCAAATAATAAAAAGGTAAAATCAAACAAAGGCTATGAGTATTGGGCTACAAAACATAATTTGAAAACTGCAGCCGTGTTCTTTTGATGCGTGAAAAAGGATTTAAGTCTATATCCCAACTTAATGAAGTTATTAAGAAAAGTGCATTGAAAAGACAAAATACACAGGATAAAATCAAAGTCATAGATAACAAAATTTCGGCTCTATCAAATACCATGGAACAAGTCCATACCGTAAAATTGCATCGTCAAATCTATCTGGAATATAAGAAAGGTTCACTAGATAAGGCTTTTTTTGAAGAGCATAAATCAGAAATAACACTGTATCAAAATGCCCTTTCTGACCTTAAAAAATCTTACTCAAAGTTTCCAAATTCCAAGGATATTCTGAAAGAGCTTGATTCATTGAATGAAAAAAGAATACCCTTATGCAAGAGTATTCTTCTGCAAAATCCGATATGAAAGAACCGTATCAAATCAGGAAAAATTATGAAAAATATATGGGTAAGAAGATTGAAAGGTAGTTCATTCTCCTTTTTGTTCTCTCAAAAAATCTACAATGGCCATTGCAATTTTCTTAGATAGAATTGGCGGAACAGCATTGCCTATTTGTTTAAATGCAGCTGTTCGTGAATGTTCAAAATAAAAATCATCTGGAAATCCTTGTATTCTAGCTGCTTCTCTTACTGTAATTGAACGATTTTGTCTTAAATCTGGATGAATATAGTAATGTCCATCCTTTGCAATATGAGCAACAACAGTATGACTGACCGAGTCATAATCCAGAGCTTTATATCTATCTAAGAAAGATGTTGTATTAGAATGTGTTTGTAATTCTTCTGGTATATTGATGTAACTTAAATTCTTACCTTTTTTCTTAGCCTTTAATACCAACTTATATATCTTCAAATCATTTTTGTTATGAGGTCTTGCAGTATGCTGAGTTAAAATATCATCTTTATTTCTAATATATTTTCCAACAAATTGACTTGAGACATCACAGCGATATTTATGAGAGCTTTCTCCAGATTTTATACACGGCAAATCCTCAAATAATTCTTTTATGGTTGGAGCAATCTCCTTATACTCAGCTAAGCAATCAAAAAATGAATTATTGAACAATAAATCTTTTCTGTATCCAACAAGAATTAAACGCTCTCTTTTTTGTACTACACCATAATTGCTTGCATCTACTATTTGATAATTAGCTTTGTATCCACACTTATCAAATTCACAAATTATCTTTGGTAAGAGTAATTCTCCTGATAAATCTTTGAAAGAAAGTAATCCTTTAACATTTTCAAAAACAAAGAACTTTGGTTTATATTTTTCCAAAAAATCCAGGTAATGTTTATACAGATAAATTCTTTTATCAGTAGATTTTTTAGCCTTATTATTTGCTCTACCGATTGTAGAATATGCCTGACATGGTGGTCCGCCAATAATACCATCTAACTCATTATTTCCTAATCTTTGATCAATATATTCAAAAATCGAAGGTATGGTATCTTTACTGATTTCCTTATTCAATATATCTTTAGTTAGATTTCTTGGTATAATTGAATACAAATAATCTCTTGAGATTTTACCTTGAATATATTCAAAATATGGAGATAGGTTATTCTCTTTTTTTAAATAATAATATATGTTTCTTAATTCTAAAGAAGAGCAAGCATCTTTGTCCATTTCTATATGGCAAATAAAATTGTAATAGTCTTTATACCTAAATCCTTCGGTTAATCCACCTGATCCGGAAAACACATCTACTATATTCAGCATAACTACACCTCCTTTCTTAATGCCTCCTTATTTAAGATTACTCAAAACACTATCACTGTTAAACTCTGGCTGCCCTTGCCTATGATAATAAGAACTAAATCGAGCTACAATATCTCGTTTAAAACTCTCAGTTATTACCCCAATCTTTTTGTAATATCTGTTCTTAATCTTTCCTGTTTTACTATCATATTTAAGAGAAATTATAGAACGAAAATCTATAAATCCACCTGAAAATTTGCTAAACTTCGGTAAAAAATGATATCTAATTGAACCTGTATGGGCATTTCTAAACCATCTCGTTAAAGACTCTTTTGCTTTTTTTGCGTTTTTTGATGTTTTTGAAGGCTCTGTATTATATTTAGTTAGACTTTCTATAAATTGTGGTACCTCATTATATTTCTTTATTTTACATAATATAACTTCATCTATCTTTTTATTTGCAAGATCACATGATGGTGTCAACACAATATAATAATCACAGCTTTCCTTATACTTTCTCTCATATATATCGCAGTTACATACTTGTTCTATCGAATTCGGAAACATATACATTTCTATTGGCTCTGCATCTATATATTTTTTATCGAACATATATTTATTATTAAACCAACTTGATACATAACGTATTATAACTTTTTCTTGAATTTCTTTATCTAAGCCATTAAGTTCTTCTTTCTTATCTATAAAGCACGCCGGTAATATATTCCAAAAAAAATCTTTAATATATTCATCTACTTTTCCTCTTGACCCAAATATACTAAACATAGAAGTCTTATAGTAATCTATTAATTCTTTAACAATTTCTTCTAACGCAGGAGTCTCTTTAGAGTAACACTTAATAATGTTTTTATTTATCTTTTTAGTCATCTTATTAGGAAAACCAGTTCTAACAATTATAGGTAAAATTTCCTTATGAATAATGTTTTGCAATAAAATATTTCCAGAATAATTTTCATCGTCTTTGCGTTCATCTTCACTTTCTAATTTTAAATCTACAATTAAAGCATGAAAGTTCTCTTTATATAATAAGACCATTGCTTCCTCTGGTGTCTTAACAGCTTTATATACTACAGAGGAATTAAATAATTCATCAATCTCACTATTTAAGTTACCATCCTCTTTTAACTTACCATAAACTTCTTCTTTATTATCTAACATAGATAACCTTGCAATCTTATTTTCTTCAATAATTCCAAGTATTGTAACGGCTTTATTTATGAAATCTTTTTTATTAAAATTATCAATTGCTTCTTTTAATTGTTGTTCTTGCTCAAGCTCATCATCTATCAATAAAATTTTAAATTCACTCATACAATTAACTCCTTAATAAAGTTATTCTAAAACAAGCTCCTTTAGTAGCCTCTATAGCTTCTAGCTTTCCATTATTTCTTTGAATAGCCTCACCTGCTATGGCTAATCCCAAACCTGTGCCATTATCATTTGACACCCTTTTTTTACCAGAATATCCAGGAGTAAAAAGAATATCATCTTCCAAATCATCATCAGATATACCTAGACCATTATCCAAAACTTCTATATAAACTTTATCATCAACTCCATAAGATATTATCTCAATTGATTTTATTGGTTCCGATGAAAATTCGACCCAAAACATTGCATTTTCAATAATATTCGTCAATGCCATGTATAAATCTTCTTCTATAATATTTGTATACAGCTCCTCTACATTATCATACTTGATTTCAATCCCTTTATCCTTAGCAATTTCTTCAAACATTTCAACAATACCATTTACTTGTTTCGCAACACTTGTTTTTTTGCCCCCCCCTCTTTTGTTAGAGGCTAATGGATCTAAACGTTTAAAAAAACTACTCATTCTCATAGCTTCATCACTCAGTTTATTTATTTGATTTGACAATTTATTGTAACTAACTTCACTAAGTTCTTTACACTTATATAAATTATCTAAGTACTCTTTAATTGTAGGGATTTTATTAGTATACCAAGAAAGAGGTTTTCTCCCCTCATGCAGCACAACACTTATAACATTACCCAATGTAGTGTGCTTTTGATATATTGCAATAGTTTCTTTAACCTCTAGAAACTCAGTTTCTTTTTCTTTTTCTAAATTTCTTATTTCTTTACTGATTTCTTGGTTTAAAGCTTCTATATGTTCATCTGTATTCTCAGGAGACTTTTTTAACTTTTTATAAGCCTTATCTATTGCTTTTACCATATTTTGACTAACATGGCTAAAATCAAAAAGTTTATCTATTGCTTCAGGTTTCTTTTTTGTTGCTTTTTGTCTATATTTAAATCTTTCTTTTTCTAATAAGTTAAGACTCAAATCAGCTATTTGTTGTAATGTATCAAAATTAGAATTTTCATATAATCCGTCTCTCGCACTTTTTTCTTTTAGCCCAGAGTCCTCTTCGGATTCTATACTTATTTTACCATTTATCTGTTCCGAACCTATTGCCATACTAGGGTTTTGCACACGCTTAGAGTCCAAATTTAACCAATCAAATCCCTTATCTCCATACGGTCTTATTCTAAAATCATTTCTAAAAATACTAATGCCAGATTTGTCAATTAGCATATTTTTTATTTCTGCCTTAGAAAGATTCGTATTTTGATTCCCATTTATAAAATTCATTATTACTTCTATTCCCGATGGGTCTTTATCATAAACTCTGTAATCAATGATAATTCCACCACATGAGACATAATCAGGTAATTCCTCTTTAAAACTACCCTTAAATTCTTTTTCTTCCTTGGTGTAAAAGTTCGAATATTTTAATTCATAATTAAAATCCCTATCAATCTTACCTGATAATTTATAATGCCAAGCTTCATTAAATTCTAACTGCGAAATTTCCTTGCAAATGTTCTTTTCATGATCATCATAAAAATTTTTATAGCTAATTATTATCTTAAAATCATTTACATTTGATAATAGTTTCGATAATTCCTTTTCAACCTTTTGCGCATCAATTTTACTCATTTGATCAGCCGACTTATCGTTTGACTTATCGTTTGTAATGACAAGTTTAGTCCCTGTATTATCCATGGTTTCAGATGTTTTAATAATAATTGGGATTTCTCTCAACTTCTTCCCAGAATTGAATTCATCCCAATCAAAACAAGCCGTAGTTTTAAAACCATCTTTTATTGTAATTAATTCTAATTTGTTACCAAGTAAAGAAACAGCATACCTACCAATACCTTTTCTTCCTTGATAAATTCTGCCTTTTGGACTAGTTTTATTTTTAAGTTTATAATCTGTTGATGGCACCATCCAAGCATTTAAAACTATATCTTGACTCATTCCATGTCCATCATCTTCAACAATAATATTTAATTCATCTCCATTTTTTATATATGTAATTTTTACATAACTTGCATCTGCATCATACGAATTTTTCACAAGTTCTACTATAGCCGCTGGAAGATCTTTAATTAAATCTTTGCCAATTGACATTATCAGTCTACCTGTGGGTTCAAAATAACTTTTCATACTACATATCTCCTGACCGTCTGCAATTTATCGAAATGATAGTTGTTGGCATACCTATGATTTGTATATCAAACTTCAAACTTGATTCAACCTTAGTTGAAGCATTATGAATTCTGAAACTAAATTACCACCCACCATCACATCAAGGTATAGTTCCAACGTATTCTTACTGCCCAGTTTATATTCTAAGCTAACAATTCTTATTGGAAGTGTTGATATTGGCAATTCAACGCTTCTTTTACGCTTTTTACCTTGTCTATTCAATGTTCCTATCAAATTGTAACTTTGAGTTGAGTTCTCTTTTTATTATCAATCCCAATCACTTTGTAAAAATCAAATTCTTAGATAAAATAGCAAATCCTTTTGCTTCAATCGTGTCTTTTTTCACCTTAGTCATTTGCGTTCCTTCTTTATGCTGATGTACTGTTTACAAAATTTATTTTCATAATAACTGCTCTAAAAAGCACACCAACTATTCATTTTTTTGATTTTAAACTTTGGTAGAAGCTCTAAAATTCTTGTATTTACTTGACTATTTACCTGTGTCATTATTACGATACGAAACTCGCAAGTGGAGACATACACTTTATTAATATGGGTTTTGTCGCCAATCACAATTTTTGCCAGCAACTCTGGACACTTCTTGTGGCGTGAAAAACTCACCGCCCGATTTACTGGCATACATTTTCATTAGATATCCATAGGCATCACCAAATAAATCATTGTTATTGTCCTGATAATCTCCCAATTTTAATGAAGCGACTGCATTGAGAATTTTGGTCAGCCGTTCATTACGCTTCAGCACACTTGAGCCGAGCTTATTGCTATTCACATCAATATCGGCAAATAACCCTTTGAAATCCTCCTCACTCTCTTCACCCAACGCTGAATTTTCAATATTTTTAAATACTCAGCTCAAAATTTCATTCAGATTTTCCTGTGTGATTGACACATTCTGCTGCACATTGACGAATAAATCACTTGGTAAGATGTAGAAACCTTTGGCTTTTACCGTATCTTCCCGACCCAATTCAGCTGTGGCATTGTCCAGCTTGGTATAATCAAAATCTATATTGCCTGCATGATGTTCTTCTTGGTTGATTCAAATTCTCGGAAATAAAACGGTAAAACAGTATTCCCAGCACATAGGATTTAAAATCCTAACCGTCTACATTACCTCGTAATTCTTCAGCGATTGCCCAAATTGTTTTATGCAATTCTGCATGCTCTTGTTCTTTGCTCATGGTATCCCTTATAAAATAGTGAAATTTCCCAAATTCTATCAAATATTTATATCTAAATTCCAGATAATAATTCTAAGAACAAATAGATATAGGTATTTACAATAATTTCCCATTACACTGACTCTTTCGAAATTTAAACGATCATAATAAAAATAATCTTATACGGTATCTAACAGAATTATTTTTAATATTCACAATTTTTAACGAAATTACTCCTTAGATGACTAAATCCGCATAAAGATCCACTCAGTTGTTTACTGCAATCCGATCCATTTCCCTATAAGGTTGCCAGAATTATTGCAAGCCCTATCTTGCATAAAAAGACGAAGCACTTCAGCACCCTTATATTGTGGTTGTTATTTTCACAAATCCGTATCTGAATTAGTTTTAAACTACTTTAAAGAAAATATCTAAGCAGAGAATCTTAATCCCTATTAAGACTCAATCATTCCAGCTTTTCCACTAAGAGTATAAGGCCTACTTTGTAGGCGGTTTTATCGTATTAGCCAATAGATAGTTAAATTTAAATTGAGAGCGAATTTAATACTCAAATATCATATTTTATCCATAAAAAAACTTGGCATTCGCTGAGCTTAAAATTTTTATTACTATCTCTTAGCTGATAGCTGAAACTATGTCGGATTTAGTATTGCATCAAACTCCGGTAATTTTAGCGTCAATATCAGTTGCAATAAAAACTAACTATCCTTAAGCTTTTCAATTTCCTTACTAAATTCATTAATATCTTCAAAGCTTAAATAAACGGAAGCGAAGCGGATATAAGCTACTTTATCTAGGGTTTTTAGCTGTTCCATCACTAGGGTGCCGACCAGTTTGCTCGGTACTTCTCGCTCACCGGTTGCGCGCAGTTGATACATAATATGACTAATGGCTTTTTCCACATCATCGGAACTGACCGGGCGTTTTTCCAAGGCGTGCTGAATGCCGCGCCGCAGTTTATCTTCGTTGAAAGGCTCTCTGGTGCCGTTATTTTTGATAATCTTCGGCATTACCAACTCCGCCGTTTCAAAGGTGGTGAAGCGTTCGTGGCATTTGGTGCATTCACGCCGACGGCGAACCTGATAGCCTTCCGATACCAGCCGGCTATCGATAACCTTTGTTTCTTCCGTAGAGCAAAATGGGCAGTGCATAAGCCTTTCTCCTTAATAAAAAGAGCAGCCCCGTTATCGGCGGCCGATAAATATCAAAAGTGCGGAATATTTTAGCAAATTTATCTTCCGTTTACGATATGATAGCCTTATCCGCTTAAGGATTATAAAAGGAGGATTTATGCAAGTAACCAGTTCCGCCGTACAACAGGGCGTTTTTGCCGATAAATACGGAAAACGCGGCAACCAGTTTAGTCCGAACGGTATGCCGACCTATTCCATTCCCTTTGAAATTAGCGAGGCTCCGCCGGGAACCAAAAGCTTTGTCGTGGTTTTGGAAGATAAAGACGCCATTACCGCCAGCGGTTTTGTCTGGATCCATTGGCTAATCGCCAATTTAAAACGCACCTCGGTGGCGGAAAACGAAAGCCAAAGAGCGACGGATTATGTACAGGGCGCCAATTCTTGGGCCAGCGTACTCGGTCAGCTGGATATTGACGAAGCTTCCGCTTACGGCGGCATGGCACCGCCCAACTGTAAGCATCGCTATGAACTCATTGTTTATGCGCTGGATTGCGAATTAGCGCTGAGCCGGGGCTTTAGATTTAATGATCTGCACTTTGCCATGCAGGGGCATATTCTGGCGCAGGCCAGCCTGACCGGAAGCTACGACGTATAGATTCGCCGCTCTCCGAGCGTTCAGGTAAGCTGCACTAGGAAAAACCCGCCATCTGATGTAGGCGCCCGGTTGAATTTAATCCCATCGCCGGGTGCCTTATAGGTTTATATCCACCCCATTGATATTATTGGCATTATTGTAGAATAACCAGATAATACCGCGCTGTATCCCCAGTCTTTTTATTTACCGCCCTCTGCGGAAAAATCCGCTAAAAAACAACCGCTCTTTTATTCTTTAGGCTTATTTTGTGAGCCTCATCACAACTCCGTTATTTAATCAATGACGCTCACTTCTCCTTCATATATAGTAATTCCGGCTCAGTCGTATCCGTCCGTTGCAGTAGTTTTCAACTCTATATAGGAGAAATCTTATGCCTGCTGTACTTTCACCGAACCAGACTTGGGTATTAATAGATCACCGCCTTACCTGTTTCTTTCCCATAATCATTTCCTGCTGATTTTTCAGGCTTTCGCCTGGCTTTTCTTGTTTAATTTCATTAATCGCTTCGAATAGATTTTTTCAATTTCTATTCCGCTTTCTTATCACTTTTTGTAAGGATTTTATTATGGAAAACTTTAAACATTTACCTGAACCTTTCCGTATCCGTGTGATCGAACCGGTAAAACGCACCACCAGAGAATATCGCGAGCAGGCCATTCTGAAAGCGGGAATGAACCCGTTTTTATTGGATAGTGAAGATATTTTTATCGATCTGCTGACCGACAGCGGCACCGGCGCCGTTACTCAGGATATGCAGGCGGCGATGCTGCGCGGTGATGAGGCTTATAGCGGCAGCCGCAGCTACTATGCGCTGGCACAAGCGGTAAAAGATATTTTCGGCTATCAATATACCATTCCGACCCACCAGGGGCGCGGTGCCGAGCAGATTTATATTCCGGTATTAATCAAAAAACGCGAGCAGGAAAAGGGGTTGGATCGCAATAAAATGGTGGTTTTCTCCAACTATTTCTTTGATACCACTCAGGGCCATTCGCAGCTTAACGGTGCCACAGTACGTAATGTTTATATTAATCAGGCCTTTGATACCGGAGTAAAACACGACTTTAAAGGCAATTTCGATCTGGAAAAACTGGAAAAAGGCATTCAGGAAGTCGGCCCGAATAACGTGCCTTATATCGTTTGTACCATTACCTGTAACTCCGCCGGCGGTCAGCCCGTTTCTTTAGCCAATCTACGTGCGATGTACGCCATTGCGCAAAAATACGAGATTCCGGTGATTATGGACTCCGCCCGCTTTGCGGAAAACGCTTATTTTATCCAACAACGCGAAGCGGAATGTAAAGATTGGAGCATCGAGAAAATCACTTACGAATGCTACAAATATGCCGATGGTCTGGCGATGTCGGCGAAAAAAGACGCTATGGTACCTATGGGCGGCCTGCTCTGCTTTAAGGATAGCAGCATGGAAGATGTGTATCACGAATGCCGTACCCTATGTGTAGTACAGGAAGGTTTCCCGACTTACGGCGGTTTGGAAGGCGGTGCGATGGAACGTTTGGCGGTCGGTTTGAAAGACGGTATGCGTGAGGACTGGCTGGCTTATCGGATTAATCAAATCGAATATTTGGTTAACGGTCTGGAAGAAATCGGTGTGGTCTGTCAGCAACCGGGCGGACATGCGGCCTTTGTAGATGCGGGTAAACTGCTGCCGCATATTCCTGCCGAACAGTTCCCGGCTCAGGCTTTAGCCTGCGAACTCTATAAAGTGGCCGGAATCAGAGCGGTGGAAATAGGTTCGTTCCTGCTCGGCAGAGATCCGAAAACCGGCAAACAACTGCCTTGCCCGGCGGAATTACTGCGTTTGACCGTACCGCGTGCGACCTATACCCAGACCCATATGGACTTTATTATCGAGGCCTTTAAACATGTTAAGGAGAACGCCGCCAATATCAAAGGGCTAACCTTTATTTACGAGCCGAAGGTATTGCGCCACTTCACCGCCCGTTTGAAAGAAACGGAATAACCTCTAGCCATGACCGTACCGAGTGCGGTCATTTTTTTACAATGGATAAGGATTGGATTATGCAAAAATCACCTTCCGTTTTTGGCGGCGCCTGTATTATTGCCGGTGTCTGCGTAGGTGCGGGTATGCTGGGGTTGCCCGCCTCCGGTGCCGGCGCCTGGACCATTTGGTCGGTACTTATTATCGCTTTCACCATGATTATGCTCACCCTGTCGGGCTGGCTGCTGTTAGAAGCCTATAAGCATTATGATCTGCGAGCGTCATTTAGCACGGTTACCAAGGATATGTTGGGTAGCCATGCCAATATTATCAATAACCTCGCCGTGTATTTTGTCGGCGGTATCTTACTTTATGCTTACATCACCGCATCAGGCGGTATTTTGGAAGGGCTGACCCGGGATTTGGTTAATTTCGGCGAATTCGGGGCCAGAATCTGGGCGGTGATTTTCGTGCTGGTGTTCTCCGTCTTTGTCTGGCACTCCACCCGTTTGGTCGACCGCATTTCCGTTATTTTAATTATTTTTATGGCATTAACCTTTGCCCTGACGACTTCCGGATTGGTGCTGAATATTAACCTGCCGACCCTGTTCGACAGCCATAATGCCAACGGCGATTACGCCAAATATGCCATGGTGATGTTGCCCGTAGCCCTGACCTCCTTCGGTTACCATCATTCCGTATGTACCATGCGAGCCTATTACGGGGAAGAACGGAAAGCAAAATACGCCATTCTCGGCGGTACCCTTATCGCACTGGTACTCTATATTCTGTGGATGGTAAGTATTTTCGGCAATCTGCCCCGTGAACAATTCGGCCCGGTCATTGCCAGCGACGGTAATGTGGAAGTCCTGCTCACTACGCTGGACGGTGTTATTGAATCCGGCACGGTGAAACAGGCGGTGAACGCTTTTTCCATCGCCGCAATTCTGTCTTCTTTTATCGGAGTCGGCTTGGGGGTATTCGATTATCTGGCGGATCTGTTCAAATTCGATAACAGTAAGCTGGGGCGCACTAAATCCTGGGCGGTTACATTCCTGCCACCGTTAATTCTATCCGTTATCTTCCCCCTCGGATTTTTAAAAGCCATCGGCTATGCCGGTGCAGTAGCCACCATTTGGACCTGTATTATTCCGGTCTTTCTGGCTAAAAAATCACGTAGTATGGAAAAAGGTAAACAAGGGTTTATCGTCGGCGGCGGCAATGGCGTGTTGGCGTTAATTATGCTGTTCGGTATCTGTACCGCCATCTTCCATTTCTTAGCCATGTTCGGTTATTTGCCGATGTTTAAAGGAGAATAACCGCCATTCGCCCCTTTTATGCGCAAAAGTGCGGTTATTTTTAGATAAAGATTATCGGCATAAAGAAAGGGACGCTGCCTTAGCGTCCCTATATCTAATCTTTCGGCGCCCTCCTAAACTCTAGGTTTTTTCTGCGCCGAATAAAAAAACGGCGAAAATCAACCGCACTTTTCGTTAGCTTATGCCCTATCCGCTCGAATTATGCTTAAGCTCAAAAGCCGAAGATTAATCAATGGCCTGAATAGCATTTATTATTCGTTTATCCGAAATCGGATATTTGGTACCCAGCTGCTGGGCAAACAGGCTAACCCGCAATTCTTCAATCATATAAGGAATTTCCTGCGCCTGCGCCGGAATAGGTTTTGATTTAGGTAACTTAGCCAATAGCTGACGATAGGCGGCGCTAACCTGTTCGACCCGTAACATGGCGGCGCGATCGCGGTTAATGTCCTGCGCCAGCTTGTCGATACGCTTATCGATAGCCTGCAAATAGCGCAGAATATCCGGCAGGCGCGCATAACCGGTTTTTGCCACAAAACCGGGGGAAATCAGGGCGGCGAGCTGAGTTTTAATATCCGATAAGGCAAATGCCAAGGTGAAATCCATTTTTCCTTTCAGGCGTTTATTCAGTTCGAAACTCAGGATCAACAAACGTTCCACCTGTAAAGCGATATCCACGGTGATTTCATTTAAATTGGCGTGCACAAATTCCCGCAGCCGTTCGAAATCCTCTTCATTCCAGACCGGCCCGCCGAAATCTTCAATCAGTTTATCCGCCGCACAGGCGATACAGTCGTCGATCAACTCGGTAACCTTACCGAAAGGGGCAAAATATAGCCCCAGTTTGGATTTATTCGGCAGCTTTTCGTGCAGATATTTAATCGGCGAAGGTACGTTCAGCAGTAATAAACGGCGGAGTCCCTGCGCCATGGCAACCGCTTGTTCGTATTCGGTTTCAAACAGGCGGATCCCGACCGCATCTTTTTCGTCCACAATGGCAGGATAGGCCTTAAGGCTGAAGCCCTGCTTTTTCTGTTCGTAGCATTGCGGTAAGCGGGCAAAATTCCAGACATGGATTCCATGTTGTTCGATACCGTCCTCGGCAACGGCGGCAAGGCTTTCCTGCACCCGATCCTTAAGTTGGAATTTAAGGCCGTCCAAATCCATACTTTCCGCAATTTTTTTGCCTTTATCGTCAATCACTCGGAAGGTCATATTCAGATGGGCGGCAATCTGTTCCCTTTTCCATTCCTGCGGCTCCACCATAACCCCGGTCATACGGCGCAGCTCGTCGCTCAGGCTTTGCAGCAGAGGTTTGTCAAAATCCGTAATCCGTGCCAAGAAAGCCTCCGCATAGTTCGGCGCAGGTACGAAATTACGACGTAATGCTTTCGGCAGCGATTTTATCAGGGCGATAACCAGTTCTTTACGCAGGCCCGGAATCTGCCAGTCGAACCCCTTCATTTCCACCTGATTCAGTAAGGGTAAGGGAATATGTACGGTTACTCCGTCCGCTTCGGTGCCGGGTTCGAACTGATAGCTTAATTTCAGTTTCAGGTTCCCCTGTTGCCAATAGTTGGGAAAATCCAAACGACTGACCGGTTCGGCGGAATCTTTGATCAGGAAGGATTTCTCAAAGTTAAGCAACTCCGGATCCTGCTTCTGCGCCTTCTTCCACCAGCTGTCGAAATGTTTCTGCGATACCACTTCGCTGCCGATGCGCTGATCGTAAAATTCGAACAGGGTGGCTTCGTCCACCAGAATATCGCGCCGGCGCGACTTATGCTCCAAATCTTCAATTTCTCGGATTAATTTCCGGTTGGCAAAGAAAAAGGGATGACGGGTATTCCAGTTGCCTTCCACCAGGGCGGATTGAATAAAGATTTCGCGGCAAAGCACGGGATCTATGGAGCCGTAGTTCACCGTACGCGCCGCCACAATAGGTACGCCGTACAAACTGACCTTTTCGTCCGCCACGACCGCGCCCTGAGATTTTGCCCAGCGCGGTTCGGCATAGGATTTTTTAATCAAATGCCCCGCCAGCGGTTCGATCCAGTCCGGTTCGATCTGTGCCGCCATACGTCCCCATAGTCGGGAGGTTTCCACCAGTTCCGCCGCCATACACCATTTCGGCTGTTTTTTAAACAGTACGGAATTCGGGAAAATAGCAAAATGGGCGTTTCTTGCCCCGAGGTATTGCATTTTTTCCGCTTCTTTCATACCGATATGGGAAAGTAAACCGGCTAAAAGCGCTCTATGAATCTGCTCATAAGGCGCCGGCTCGGAATTAATCGGCAGACCGATTTCCCGCACGCTCAGGCGAATCTGATGATAAATATCCTGCCATTCGCGGATACGCAGATAATTCAGGTAATCTTTTTGGCATAAACGGCGGAATTGGTTTTTACTCAGCGCCTTTTGTTGTTCCTGCAAATAACGCCATAAATTCAAAAAGGCAATAAAATCCGATTTAGTATCGGCAAAGCGGCGATGCTTATCGTCCGCCGATTGCTGTTTTTCCTGCGGGCGTTCACGCGGATCCTGAATGGATAAAGCGGAAGCTATAATCATCAGCTCATATACGCAACCGAAATCCGCCGCACTCAGTAGCATTTTGGCCAGGCGCGGATCCAGCGGCAAACGAGCTAATTGTCTGCCGCTACGGGTCAGGCGGCGCTTTTCGCCATAGCGGGTCTGCACCCGCTCAAAGGCCTGTAACTCTTCCAACAGCTTAAATCCGTCCTGAATATGACGTTTGTCCGGTGCGTCCACAAAAGGAAAAGCCTCGATATCGTCCAGCCCTAAGGCGGTCATTTGCAAAATAACCGAAGCCAAATTGGTACGCAGAATTTCCGGATCGGTAAATTCCGGGCGGTTATTAAAATCCTGTTCCGAATAAAGGCGAATGCAAATCCCTTCCGATACGCGCCCGCAACGCCCCTTACGCTGATTGGCGGATGCCTGGGAAATAGGTTCGATGGGCAAACGCTGTACCTTGGTACGATAGCTGTAACGGGAAATTCTTGCCGTACCGGGATCGATAACATATTTAATACCTGGTACGGTCAGAGAGGTTTCCGCCACATTGGTGGCCAATACGATGCGGTTTAATGCGCCGGGGTGAAAGATTTTATTCTGTTCCTGCGCCGATAAACGCGCATATAAGGGGAGAATTTCCGTATGAACCAATTCCTGCTTGTGCAGCGCCTCCGCCGTATCGCGAATTTCGCGCTCGCCGTTCAGAAAAATCAGAATATCGCCGCGCCCTTCGGCCTGTAATTCGTCCACCGCATTCAGGATACCTTGCAGCTGATCCTGTTCTTCATTTTCTTCCACCGGACGATAGCGGACTTCCACTGGGAAAGTACGGCCGGAAACCTCAATTATCGGCGCATTATCGAAATGTTTGGAAAAGCGCTCAACGTCAATAGTGGCGGAAGTGATGATCACCTTCAGATCCGGTCGGCGCGGTAATAGCTGTTTCAGATAGCCTAAAATAAAATCATTATTCAGACTGCGCTCGTGCGCTTCATCGATAATCAGCGTATCATATTGATTCAGATAGCGATCCTGTTGAATTTCCGCTAATAGAATACCGTCGGTCATTAGCTTGACCCGGGTATTTTCCCCCACCTGATCATTAAAACGCACTTTATAACCCACAATAGCCCCGAGTTCCGTATCCAATTCCTGTGCGATACGGGAAGCCACCGAACGGGCAGCGATTCTGCGCGGCTGAGTATGACCGATCATGCCCTTCAGCCCCAGTCCCAATTCAAGGCACATTTTCGGCAGCTGGGTGGTTTTACCGGAACCGGTTTCACCGGCGATAACGACAACCTGGTGAGCGGAAATCAATTTCTGAATTTCCGCCTTACGCTGGCTGACCGGCAAATTGGACGGAAATTCGATAATTCCGAGCGCACTTTGGCGGGCCTGAAAACGCGCCTGAGCCGCCTGAATCTGCTGTTGAATTTCAGTCGCCGCTTGCTGCTGTCTTTCTTCCCCTTTAACTTCGCCCATAGCTTTAATCCGTGCGTACAGGCGACGACGGTCAAGGATCATCATTGAATCTAATTGAGCGGAAAGGGATTTTTGCAGCGGGCTGAATTGAGTTTTATTAATCGGTTTCTTCATAATTCCTAATAAAATACGATCAGGATCACATTGTGATAATTCTGTTAATTTTTACCCCGACTATTATATGCTAAATTATCGGGCGCGAATAAATAAAAAAAGGAAAACCCATGAAAACAGCAAAATTCACATTTATCGCCTTAGGTCTTGCCGCCGTACTTAGCGGCTGTAGCGCACAGCATAGCGCAAAACATGAAGAAGCGGTCGTGCAAAACCAGGCCGCACTAGGTATCCTCTGGATGCAACAGTCCGGCGAATATCAGGCCTTGGCTTATCAGGCCTTTAATGCCGCTCTGTCCGAATTCGAACGCAGCAAAGCGGCGAAAGGGAAAAAGAAAGCGGTGGTGGTGGATCTGGACGAAACCATGATGGATAACAGCCCGTACGCCGCCTGGCAGGTAAAAAATAATATGCCCTTCGAAGCGGAAACTTGGACGCAATGGGTCAATGCTCGCCAGACATTAGCCATTCCGGGGGCGGTGGAATTTGCCAATCGGGTAAATGCCAAGGGAGGAACGGTATTTTACGTTTCCAATCGCCGTGATGATGTAGAACGCAGTGCGACCATTGAAGATATGCAGAAACTCGGTTTTCCTAAGGTCAATGACAAAACCCTGTTGTTGAAAAAGCAAACCTCAAATAAAGCGGAGCGTTTCAAGCAAATCACCGCACAGGGCTATGATATCGTCGTATATGTGGGCGATAATCTGAATGATTTCGGCGAAGCCACCTATCGTAAATCCAACCGTGAACGCCGTGATTTCGTCGCCGCCAACCGTACCCGCTTCGGTAGCAAATTTATCCTGTTACCGAATCCGAACTACGGCGATTGGGAAGGCGGTCTGCACAAAGACTATTACAAAGGCGGAGCTAAAAACAAACTGGAAATCAGAAAGGCTACCTTGAAAGCTTGGGATGGAAAATAATTAGCGCCTTAAAGTAAGTTTTCCCTTGCCGCCCGGAGCTATAATAAAACTCCGGCCGACCGGAAGCGGAAAGCTAAAAAATAAGCGATAAAAAACCGGCTCTTTTGTATCTTAGCCGGTTTTTTTATTCCGTTAATAACGTCGGATTAAGGATTGACGAATTTCTCACCCAATTCGATATCCGCACGCAGGGTCGGCAGCATCGCTTCCAAAGCCTCTTGTTCAAATTGGCTTAACGGCCCTAAAGGTAATAACGCTTCTACCCCCTCTTTACCCAAACGTACCGGCTGAGCGAAGAAACGAGCATAGCGGCCGTCGCCCTCCACATAGGTACATTCTACGACGGTTTCGCCGTTTAAAGCTTTAACCAAAGAAGTACAGAAACGAGCCGCCGCCTGAGCCATGGAAAGAGTGGCGGATCCGCCGCCGGCTTTGGCTTCCACCACTTCGGTACCCGCATTCTGAATGCGTTTGGTTAAAGGTGCGATTTCCTCATCATTCCACTGCGCATAATGCACCTGTGAAAGCAACGGCAGAATGGTTACGCCGGAATGACCGCCGATAACGGGCACATTCACCTTATCTACATTCAGACCTTTTAATTCGGCCACAAAGGTTTCGGAACGCAGGGTATCCAATGTAGTTACGCCGAATAATTTGCGTTTATCATAAACGCCGGCTTTTTTCAGCACTTCCGCCGCAATAGCCACGGTGGTATTAACCGGGTTGGTAATAATGCCGACACAGGCTTTCGGGCAAACTTGCGCCACTTTTTCAATCAGATTGCGTACGATACCAGCGTTGATATTAAATAAATCCGAGCGATCCATTCCGGGTTTACGCGCAACCCCGGCGGAAATCAGCACGATGTCCGCACCCTGTAGCGCAGGAGAAGGATCTTCACCGGCAAATCCCTGAGCTTTTACCGCTGTCGGAATATGGCTGACGTCTTTCGCCACGCCCGGAGTTACCGGCGCGATATCATACAGAGACAGCTCCGAACCGGCCGGTAACTGTAATTTTAATAAAAGCGCCAATGCCTGACCGATTCCGCCTGCGGCACCTAAAACTGCTACTTTCATTTTCCACTCCTTTATCTATGTGCTTTGAATAATGAGAACGAATAAGGCTTTGAAACGTCGACTAGTTTAAAATTAAAAATAAGCGAATTCAAATGAAGAAATCCAAATTTGAGATCTGGCACAGGTTTTCATTATTTGTCTTTTTTACTCAAATGTAATTTTTTATTGATTAATCCTGCATTTTTATGCAAACTCTGAGCAACTCATTTCCCTTGAAAAGGTAGGTTTTTATGGAAAAAACGGATAACTTATCAACGGCATTTAAAGAATTGCTGGCCCAGGAAAAATTCGGTTCACAAAGCGAAATCGTTGCCGCCTTACAGGCTCAGGGGTTTCATAATATTAACCAATCCAAGGTTTCCCGTATGCTGACCAAATTCGGTGCGGTGCGAACCCGCAATACCCGAATGGATATGGTATATTGCCTGCCGGGCGAACTCAGCGTTCCCAATACCAGCAGCCCGTTGAAAAATCTGGTAACGGATATCGATCAGAACGGTTTTTTAATTGTGGTGAAAACCAGCCCCGGCGCGGCGCAGCTAATTGCCCGTTTGCTTGATTCCCTAGGCAAAAGCGACGGCATATTAGGTACCATTGCCGGTGATGATACCATTTTTATTACCCCTACCGTCGCAACCGATATCCATAAGTTAAAAGCAAATATCGAGCAATTATTCGAGAATTCTTTATAACTATGCATATATTTATTAGCGGCGCCACCGGTTTAATCGGTTCGGCACTGATCGAGCGCCTTCTTGCCCGCGGTGATAAAGTTACTTTGTTAACCCGATCTATAGCCAAAAGCAAAGCGCGATTTACCAACGGGGTCGAGGCGATTGATTCAATAGAAAACCTGACCGATCTGGATCAATTTGATGCGGTAATTAACCTTGCCGGCGAGCCGATTTTCGCCAAACGCTGGAATCGGCGCCAAAAAGCCCGCTTGGAAAACAGCCGTATCGAGCTAACCGAGCGCCTTGCCTACTTAATTAATAACGGCAGCACGCCGCCGCACACCTTTATTTCCGGTTCCGCCTGCGGTTACTACGGTGATTGCGGCGATAATCTGACCGATGAAAACACTCCGGCCGCCGATAATTTTATCGCTAATCTTTGTCTTAATTGGGAAAAAGCCGCATTAGCGGCCAATTGTCGCGTCTGTCTGCTGCGTACCGGTATCGTACTGTCGGCGGCGGGCGGCGCACTGGCACAGATGCTACCCTTGTATCGCCTCGGTCTGGGTGCCAAACTCGGCGGCGGCCGACAATTCTGGGCCTGGATAGCCCTGCAGGATATGGTTGAGGCTATTTTATTTTTACTTGAGCATAATCAATGCAGCGGCGCCTTTAATCTGGTTTCCCCCTGCCCCGTTCCCCAGGCGGAATTTAATCGCACCCTGGGTCGATTGCTGAATAGACCGCACTTTGCGAATGTGCCAGGTTGTATTTTGAGTATCGCTTTCGGTGAACGAGCTAGAATTCTTCTGGATAGTCAGCGGATTATCCCGGCTAAATTACTGCAACAGGGCTTTCGCTTTAAATTCACGCATTTGCATAAGGGATTGGAAGCGGCGCTTAAATAAGCGGGAGGTGAAAAGCGGCATAAAAGACATAAAAGTGCGGTTAAAAAAAGCAAAGTTTTTCCAAAATTAGGTAAGTCCATAAATAAGGACGCCATATCGGCGTCCTTACAATTTTAATTTCCTTTATATTATTCTCTTGTTTTCCCGGCAAATATATGCCGTTCAGAAAAGAAGGAAAGCTTATAATTGTTGATACACTTTCAGTGCATAGGCGTCGGACATACCGGCAATATAATCGCAGATAATACGTTTTTTCCCCGCTTCCTCCGCATTCCTCCAGCGGTTTGCGGTATTACGCGGCAGCAGGCGTTCCGGATCACTTTCAAAAATAGCGAACATTTCCGTTAACATACGCTGTCCTTTGTATTCGATGCGTTGCGTTTCCACATCCCGAATCACATATTTCCACACAAAACCTTTAAATACGTTGAGTACTGCAATCACTTCCGGCGGCAGCTCCGCATTATAGCCTAACAGCGGTTCTTCAAACTCCGCCCTTCTTGTCCAGCGAACATGAGTGATAAAATAATTAACCAGTGCGCCTATGGCGTTTTTGCGCTGATAATGATATTCGGAAAACAGGTTTTTGCTGATTTGTTCGATATTATTACGCACCCAGTCCGAATCGCTTTGCTTTAATTCCTCGTAAGCTTCCTGCCATTGCTGTTGATTAACCACCCCGACCACAATGGCATCTTCCAGATCATGTACGCCGTAGGCAATATCGTCCGCCAACTCCATAATACTGCAATCCAGAGATTTATACCGAGTTTTTAAAATTTGCTGCGGCGCCGTACGTTCATGCTGATAGCTGCCGAACAAAAGCCGATCCTTAGCGGACAAAGGTTGCAACAGCCAGTCCAGCATATCGCCGTCATCGCGGAAAACCCCTTTGCCCGGGCGCCAGTCATGAATCCGTACATATTGTTCCTCATGCTTTTCCTTTTCCGCCAATTGCTGATACTGGGGGGAAGACAGATCCAACAGCGTCGGGTATTTCAGCACGCCGAGTATGGTGCGTCGGGTTAGGTTCATACCGGCATTCGGCGTATAAGGTTCCAGCTTAGTGAGTAAGCGAAAGGTTTGCCCGTTGCCTTCAAAGCCGCCGTGCCGCCGCATCATATAATTTAAGGCGATTTCTCCTCCGTGGCCGAAGGGAGGATGACCTATATCATGTGCGAAGCAGAGGCTTTCGATCAGATCATTGGAAGGCAGCAGGCTTTTTAAACTGCTCTGAACCTCCGCCTTGTCCGTATAATCGGCAAAGGCTGCGTCGAATCTAAGCTGAGAAACCAGACTGCTGCCGATTTGCGCCACTTCCAACGAGTGGGTCAGGCGGGTGCGGTAAAAGTCGTTTTCACCGACGGCATGAATCTGAGTTTTGGCCTGTAAGCAACGAAAAGCGGCGCTGTGCAGAATTCTGGCGCGATCCCGCCGAAACGGCGGACGCTGATCCTTTTCGCGCGGTTCGTCCGGCATAAAACGCTGTTGCCAGGCGGGATTAATCCGATTGATCAATATTTTTTCCTAACTAACGATAAAATAAAGTAATTTAAATACGAAGGGGGCTAAAATCGAACTGATAATACCACATAATACCAATGCGATTGAACTGTAACTTCCGGCTTTAGCATCTGCCTCCATACAACTAACCGTACCCAGTGCATGGGATACAGCCCCCACCGACAGTCCGATAGCTTCGGCATTTTTCAGTTTTAGTTTTTTCAACAGCAGATAGCCGAATACGGAGCCTTGCAGACCCGCCACCACAACCCCCACCGCCGCAACCGCCGGAACGCCGCCGATACTTTGCGCCACCGACATGGCAATCGGGGTGGTAATGGATTTCGGTAAAATGGTCGCCACGATTTCCGGGCTGGCCCCCAGCAATAACGCCAATACCGCACCGCTTAACATTGAAAACAGAGAGGCTAGGGTTACAATCAGCAGAATAATTTTCCAACGCGCCGCAATCTGGTGCAGTTGCTCGTATAGGGGCAATGCCAGCGCTACGACACTCAGTCCCAGCAGGTTATTCAGCGGCGCATTACCCGCCATATAATCGTCATAAGGAATGTTAGCACTTAGCAAAATCCCAATCAGAATTAATACGGTCAGTACAAAGCTGTTAAGCAATACGGATTTCAGCCGTTTGCTGATTTGTAACGCCAGCCAGAACCCGAAAATAGTCAGTAACGAATAGAAATAAATCATGCCATATCTCCTTTATTCAGTGCGTTGCGTTTCTTGATAATTTTTCTGCGCAAACGAGCAAAGGAATTCAAGGAAAAGAGGTAATCGGCCAGAAAACCGATTAGCACCAAGGTCAGACAGGTACTGATAATATTCGGAATCAGCAACGCATTGGCCTGAGAAATCAGTAAATCGGAATATTTAATAATACCGACGCTGACGGGGACAAACAGTACCGCCATATAACGAATCAGTAAATTGGCGCTAAGAAAAATCCATTCCACCCTAATAATATGGGTCGTCAGGCCGAAAAACAGGAGCAACAGCCCGCAAATACTGCCCGGAATACCCACTGGTACTAAGCGAACAATCCAATCTCCGAGAAATAACATTAAATATAAAATAGCGAAAGATCGCACAAAATGAAAAAATTTTAAGCCCATAATTTATCCTGTATCGGTTCCTCAACTTTTTTTATAAAAGTTGCTAAATAATTTTACTCTCATTTTTACCAATTTGTTATTTATTTTAGGTAGAATACAGGTCTGTCTTATTGATTCAGGCCAAAGAATGTCAAAAAAATCAGGCGACTTTTTATCCCGAATATCCTTAGTAAGGGCAATGCCGAAATCTATATTGCTATGCTTTGCAGCGCTGCTTCTCGCCTGTCAGCCCGTTGCAGCAAAAAATTCGGTTAAAACGCACAGAATGCTGATCTGCCGGGTAATAAAAATTACCGACGGGGATACGCTGACCTGTCGGCCTGATAAAGGCAAGGCGCTAAAAGTTCGTTTACAGGAAATTGATGCGCCGGAAAGGGGGCAGCCCTTCGGCAATAAATCACGCCGTACCCTGAGTATGTTGGTGTATAAACAATATGTCAGCCTATGGATTTCCGGCTATGATCGCTATGGTCGGCTGCTGGCCACCCTGTATAATGGACGGCGGCAAAATATTAATCTGCAGATGGTACGTCTTGGCATGGCATGGGCTTATCCCCCTTATGTTAAAGATCCCGCTTATCTACAGGCACAGCAACAGGCGCAACGACAAAAACTCGGGCTTTGGCGCCAACGGAATCCCATACCGCCGAGCCAGTTCCGCCGGCAAGCTTATTAACAGAGAAATACTATGTTCAATCCCCAGCAATTCCGGCTGCAGTTCCCCTATTTCCGGGATACACAAGCCGTTACCTATTTAGACAGTGCGGCCACCGCATTAAAACCGCAAGCACTGATTGATGCGACCCTTGATTTCTATCAATCCTCCGGTTCCGTACATCGCAGTCAATATGATGAAAAACAAACCGCACTTTACGAACAGGCGCGCCATCGGGTGAGAACCTTGCTCAATGCCGAAAGCGATAATGCCGTGATCTGGACTTCCGGCACTACACAAGCGATTAATACCGTGGCTAATGGTTTGCTGGCGCATATTAAGGCGGGAGATGAAATCATTATCAGCGAGGCCGATCACCATGCAAATTTCGTTACTTGGACGGAAACGGCGAAAAAGTGCGGTGCCAAATTACATATTTTACCTATCGGCGACGACTGGTTAATAGATAAGTCCGCACTGCTTGCCCGTTTAAACCCCAAAACCAAGGTGGTGGCGCTGAATTTTGTTTCTAACGTAACAGGTACGCAGCAACCGATTGAAGAGCTGATCACCCTCATTCGTCGCCACAGTCAGGCGCTGGTGCTGGTAGATGCGGCACAGGCGATTAGCCATCTTGCCATTGATGTGCAAAAAATCGATGCGGATTTTATTGCTTTTTCCGCCCATAAACTTTACGGGCCGAATGGTATCGGCGTACTCAGCGGCAAACTCAAGGCGTTGGAAATGTTGGAGCCGCTGAATTTTGGCGGAAAAATGGTGGCGCGAGTCGATAAAACCGCCATCAGCTTTGCGGAATTACCCTATCGGCTGGAGGCCGGTACCCCGAATATTGCCGGAGTTATAGGTTTTAATGCGGTACTGGAATGGTTGCAACAATATGATATTGCGCAAATGGAACAACATGCCGTCGCCCTGGCGCAACAGGTAAAAAACCGATTAAAGACTTATGCGCAATGCCGCCTATTCGATTCGCCGCAGCCAAGTTCGGTAGTTTGCTTTCTGTTCGAGCATATTCACTGCGCCGATTTAGCGACCTTAATGGCGGAGCAGCATATCGCTCTGCGCAGCGGCGTTCATTGCGCCCAGCCTTATCTGGCCCGCTTAGGTCGGAGCGCGACCTTGCGTTTATCCTTTGCGCCTTATAATCTGCAACAAGATGTGGAAAACTTCTTTGTGGCTTTAGACAGCAGCCTTGCCTTGCTAAGGGAATAACCATGGATATCCTACAACAATTAACCGAGGCCGAAAGCTGGGAACAGCGCTATCGCCTGATTATTCGGGCAGGAAAAAACCTGCCCGTGCCGGAAGAGCGAGAACTCGCCGCTATGGAGAAAATCGCCGGTTGCGAAGCTGCAGTATGGTTTGCTTGGTACAGGGAAGAAAATAACCGTACTTTTGTCTTTCGCGCCTACAGCGAATCACGTATTATTAACGGGCTGTTATGGCTTATATTACAGGAAGTGAACCACAAGGATAGGCTGCAGTTACGCCATTTCAGTATTAGCGATTATTTTTCTTCACTGGGTATCGCCCAGCGTTTAAGTAACACACGCCTGAACGGACTGAAGCAAATCGAAAAAATAATCAATGGATTGGAATAATTATATAAGGACGATGTATGCAACAGAATTATCGGCCCGCCGATAAAATCAAGGAATTTATTTACACCTACCCTATCGAATTAACTTTTATCGCGCTTTTTTCTTTTCCCCGCTTGCTGATAGCGGTGGAAAACAGCGAACTCCATACCACCTTAACCGCTTTCTGGCTGCTGGCCCCGATTTATTTCGTTGCCATTTACCGCCTGCGTTCGCTTAAACGGAAAGGCTATTTTCTTTCCCTACTGTTGCCCCTCGCAGGCTGTTTGATACTTTACTATTTTTCCATCGGCACAGAGGAACTGCTGTTGTCAGCCCCCTTTTATTGTGCCGTCTTGAGTGCTTTTATTATATTGCTGAGCTCAAACTGGGCCTATGATAATTCGCTGTTTATGCGCCGGGCATTCACTATTCTGAGTCGCCTTATCCTTGCAATTTTCGCCGCCATACTGGGCGCTTTGCTGTGCTGGATTATCCTGCTCGGCATTGACAACCTACTGTTTAGCCTTCCGCTGCCGGAACTTAGCCTGCGCCTATGTTCTTTTTTAGCTTTTATTCTCTGCCCCCTCGCCTTTCTGTATTTTGAATATCGCGGCAGGGAGCGGCACAAATCCCATGATTTTCTGAGCTTTATTCTGCGCTATATTCTGCAGCCCGGCTTATTGGTTTACAGTCTGATTCTCTATGCTTATGCGGCCTTGCTTCTGTTGGAAAAGCAATTGCCCTCCAATATGCTCCTGCCGCTGACCCTCCCTTATTTAATCGGCGGAATTATCTGTCTGGCGCTGGATCGGCTACCCCCCGCCTCGGCAACCTTTCTAAGAATTTATCGCTACCTGGTATTTCTCCCCCTCGCACTAGCCTGCTATAGCCTATATATTCGTATCGAAGCCTACGGATTAACGCCGGATCGAATTATTATTTGCAGCCTGCTCGGTTTTATCTGCCTTCATTATTTATTTAATCTGTATCCTCCGCTGATGCGTTACCGCTATTTAAGCGCTGCCGCACTGATTCTGCTGTTTCTGTTAGCCTGGCCCTTCGAACCGCAAAAAACCGCTTATCTGGCACAAATCAACCGTCTGCAACAGAGCCTGCAACAACTGGATATACTGGACGGCGAAGGAAAAATAAAACCGGATAGCGATTTTCTTACGCTGGCCGACAGCGCTCAAAATCACTCCCGGTTGCGCAGCGCCGCTGCGGCCGCCCATTATTTACAGGGGACTGCCTATAGGCACAAGTTTACCGACGCCGATAGGGAAATTAACCGCCGCTACGGTGAGGAAATGATTCGCCGCCTTATCGAACAAGCGGAATTGTTGGCGCAAAATCATTACAACAAACAGTTGGCGGAACAGGCTCGAGAAAATGCCAAAACCGCCGTTTACCATAATGCCCATGCCGATGAACAGGCTATCGGTTACGAGCTGAAGGAATTCGCCTATTTATTTAAAAACGATAATAGCCGCAGCGCTCTGATTGAAATCGATAAGGTAAAGGGATTGTATGAGGTTAGTTACCTTAACTTATCTTCAAGCCCTGCGGAAAAACGGATTCGGTTGGATATGCAGGCTCATCTTGAGCAAGCATTTGAAAAATATGCGATGGATTATCGTCGTCCTTATCCGTCGCAGCAACTGGCTAAAGTCGATCATGCCCTGCTCAGGGTCGAACAGGAAAACCATCTGATTCTGTTGCATAATTTCCCGTTGGAATATATCGAGGGCAAAGGCTATAGCTTCAAAGCGGAACAGATTCGAGTTTTATTGGTACTGGAGAGAACAAAATAAAAAACATAGGGACGCCCGCACGGCGTCCCTACAACGGGTTTAAATTAAAATTTTTCCGGAAAATTTAAGGCATAAGGGACAAAAGTGCGGTGCTTTTCAGCCGACTTTTTTAGCGACGCTGCCTTATTACCATTCTGTCGCCTCCGTATTAAAGCACCGCCGTGGAAAACCTTAGCCCGGCGCCCCAAAAATTGCTGGAGTGCTTAAGTTTTCGATGTCAATCGATAGGCTGAACAGAGGTTCAAACTTACGCGCTAATTTTAATTTCGCGATTATTTAAGAAAAGAAGCCATTAATTCTTTTGAAATAGGCATAAGGCCTAACTTTAAACCCATAGGTTTAAAAACCTGATTAATCGTATCTATGCTATAGTTTCCCTTATCATTTTCAATATTAGAAAGGGTTTGCCGAGAAACCTTAGTTAATTTTAGATAATCTTGCTGATTTATCCCCAGAGCCTCCACCCGTAATCGACGTAGTGCCTGCCCTTGGCTAATCTCACCTGTTAAAAGTTGTAAGATAATATTTTCACGAATCAATTGTCGTTCAATACCATCTATTTTAGGACGTTTGGGCGAGGCGTTTTTACGTTGCATAATCATACTAACCCCCAATGCCGTAACTTCTCCGGTAAATAATCAAAACCAATTGCAGGGAAATCTGAAATACTCCTCGGCACTCCTCGCTTCGTAAGCCGAAATTTTAAATCTACAAGTTGTGCTGCAAGCATTCTTAGCTCCCTTAATAAGTTATCCGGTTCAACAAGATCGGATAAACTATCCGCTATTTTATCAAAACGATATTCTCCGGCTAATTCTTGAGGATTTTCTCCCTGTTTAGACCAGGTGATAGTTCTAATAATCCCCTCCGGATCTGCCCGCATAGGGGCAAAATCATAGATGGGAGATAGCCAAATACAATTATCATCACGTAAAAATGCTGTATTTCTGCCATGATTATCACTATTTCCGAAAGCAATATTGAGTAAATCTCGCTTTACCCATTCAATAACGAATTGTCGGCGATCAAAACGGCTGGAAAATTGAGAAGTTGAAATGACTTTGAGTAAATCACGAATAGTCTGTTCATGTTCAAGATTTCCGCCGTATCTTTGCAGCATGGAATACACCGATTCCATGGCATAGCGCTCCCATTTTCCATCCTCGAACTTCATATCGAATCTAGGCAACCATAAAGAGGGATAACGTTCGCCCTCTTCTAATTTCATAAACTCAATATCTATAGTCGAAAATCCCAATGCATGCAGTTCATGATAATAATGATATTCCGCCCTTAAAATATCACAATCCAAATCCGAGTAATTGCCGCGAGGATATTTCACTAAATAGGCCCTGTCCCAATCTGACCCCAATTGTAAATTATCAACCCAAACTTGTTTATCCTGACGCTTGAGTAATAGCTTCGGCGCTTCACCTCCCGCACCGGTTGCCCCGCCGACTATAGCGCCGGTTTGATTTGCGTATTCTAAAAAATCACTCTGTCTGTTGTGTACAACATGTAGCTGGAAATAACGTTTGCTTTTTATTTCCGGCACGGCCTCTTTAATACGAACATTGCTTATGGGAGATATTGCCCCATTTTTCAGTAATAAGTAATTTTGCTGAGGAATAGGCAACTGTTTGATATCAAGAGCCTCCAGCCAATAACGCCGACTTGCCCCGGCAGGAATAATATCGACAAAAACTGCCATCAACTTATCGCTACGATCAATAAACACATTTACAGGATAATTAATGGATATGGCTCTTGCATTGGCTTGCTCAAAAAAATCAACGGCAGATATTCCATGCTCTCTAATTCATAATGCGTATTAAAATAACGCTCCGCCATATCTCGCCACATATTATCAACATAGGTCTGCAAGGTTAATTTTCTATTTTTGATAGATATATCATTCATAATCACGCCTTTTTAGCAAGTTTTGATTGATATATCATACAAAACAAACTTGTAGAACAAGTCAAATTGCTAGCCTAATAAGAGGTAAAATTTATCAGCGTCATTTTTTATTCCTCATCGCCCATAAAAAATCCGCATCCGAAGCGGCGGAAATTTTCTTCAGCCGTTCGAATGCGGATAGCATGCCGCTTCAAATAACGGAGATTACCACCAGCCGAGCAGTTTCATCCAAATTCCGCCGATAATAAACCAAATCAGCAGGGAAGGAATAGAAACCAGGAAGCTGATCCCCCACCATTGCCCGGTACTGTTATAGCCCGAACCGAACAACGCAGGCCCCGGCCCGCCCGCATATTGGGTCAGACTCATGGATAAGGTGGAAGTGTAACCTAAGCCGACAGCCGCCAACATCGGCGGAGTACCTACAGCAATAGCCGCAGCCAGAAAGGCCAGATACATAGCCGAAATATGCGCCATGGCCGAAGCGAAGAAATAGCGAGTATAAAAATACACCAATACCAGCACGCTAAAAGCAAGAGGCCAGCTTAGGCTTCCGATGGAAGAAGATATCAAACCGGAAATCCAAGCGATAACGCCGTATTTATTTAATGCCGTCGCCATCATCACCAATACCGCAAACCAGAACATGGTATCCCAGGCGGTGGTTTCCGCCACAATGTTTTTCCAGGTCATTATATTGGACAATAGCAGAATCACCAGTCCGATAAAGGCCGATACCGTTGCCGGAATGCCGAACAGCAAGTCCCCTACCGTCCACAGCAACAATAACAGAATAAAGTCAATGGCCAGAATCCATTCCGCTTTACTCATTTTCCCCATACGTTCCAGTTCTTCCTTCGCCATTTGCGCCATTTTAGGCGTTTTCTTTAACTCCGGCGGATAAATCAGATAGACGAAATAAGGTAATAGAATCAAGCTGACAATACCGGGAACTATAGCGCCTAAAAACCAGGTAATCCAAGTGATTTCCACCCCTTGGCTTTTCGCCAGTTCAGCCACCAGCGGGTTACCTGCCATGGCGGTTAAAAACATGGTACAGACAATGGTATCGATCTGCGACACCGCAATGGCTAAAAAGGCGCCCGCTCTTCTGGCCGTAGGCCCCGGTTTGGAATCATAAGTATCCGCAATAGATTGCATAATCGGATACATAATGCCGCCTCCGCGCGCCGAAGCGGAAGGTATTCCGGGGGCGATTATGGTATCCGCCAATGCGATCCCATAAGCTACGCCCATCATGCGGTTACCGAATTTAGAAATAAAATAAAGGGCGATACGATGCCCCAACCCGGTTTTAATCACCGCCCGTGAAAGGAACATTGCGATACCGATCAGCCAGATAGTTGCGTTGGAAAATCCGGACAGCATGGCCACTTCTTCCTTACCCGCTTTAATAGGCGTTAATCCGGTTAAACCGCTGATAACCAATGCCACCAAGGTCGCCGCCCCCATAGGCATGGCTTTCGCAATAATTGCGACAATAGTCGCTACAAATAAAGCGAACATTCCCCAAGCGCGAGGAGTTAATCCTTGCGGTGTCGGGATAAACCAAATTCCTAATCCGACGATTAGTGCAATGATTAACCCCGAGAGGTTAAAACCTAATTTCACTTCAATTGCGGGACGGCTAGGCTTCGGCGTAGGTACGGAAGGCCCGCTCCCGGATTGTGGGACTGTATTTTCGTTATTTGCCATAATTTGCTCCGATCCAAGTAGTTAGAAACAAAGCTGAAACGTTTTTTCTTATCAGCCAAAAATTATCGAAATCCCTTCCGTGAAATTTCGAAAAACTCAGTAGATTCTAAAACAATGGCAATACTTATGCAATGAAGCGCAACGAAAGCTGCGTTCCTAAACGAAAATCTTCTGTACCAGCAGCATATACAGGAGCGTACCCACCGCCATGGAAAGAAACAGATTCCGCTTCCACAGATGCAGAATCAGGGTAACGCTACCGGCGAGAATATCCGGTAAGCCGTGATACTGAGACAACAGGTCGATATTTTTATAGCAGTACACCACCAGCATACCGAACATGGCGGCCGGCAATACCTTGCCCAAATAACGGATATATGCGGGAATGGGACGATTGGCAGGAAACAGCCAAAAGGGCAATAAGCGGCAAAACTGTACGCCGACAACCCCCATGGCAATGGTAATAATTTGTTCGTTTAATGTCATGCTTGCTCCGATTTTTTCAATTTTCGGCTCAGATTAGGACGCCGCAGGGTTAATATCACCCAAATTCCCAGCAAAGTCGGAATCAAAAAGTTATCCTTGCCCACCAGAAGCAAACAACCCAATGCGATGCCCAACCCGATCAGCGAACTTTCATGAGATTTTTCTTTCGCCCAGTTTTCCGCAAAAATCACTATAAAGAGTGCGGTCATGGCAAATTCCACGCCCTTTAGATCAATGGGGATCAATGCACCGAACAGGTTTCCGAGTACCGCCCCCGTTACCCAATAAATTTGCAGATACAAACTGACAAAAAACATATACCAGCCCTTATCCAAATGAGCGGGAATTTTCGCCATATAATTTAAGGAAAAGGCTTCATCTACCAGGGTGGAAATCAGATACCAGCGTTTTTTCCCTATATGTGCGCCATATTTTTCCAACATAGAAATGGCATAAAAAATCTGGCGACCGCTCACCATGAGGCAGATAAGTAAAACGCTGAGCGGGGAGAAAGGAGCGATTAAGGCGGCCGCAACGATAAACTCTACGGAACCTGCATAAATCAGCAAGGCCATAAAGAAAGGAAACCAGGCGCCGAAGCCGAGGGCTTTCATATATACTCCGTATGCGATCCCAAGGAATAAAAACCCGGCGATCATCGGCGCGGAATAAGGAAAAGCCGCTTTGGCGGCCGCTTTAACAGGGTGTTGAATAGATAATCTTGGTTCAGACATAAATTTAGGATTAGGCTCGGAATGCAATTATTCTAACACCGACAAGCCCGGTAAGGTGGAAAAACTCTGCGCCTTCACGGTTTCATAAAAATCATCAATATAGGCGCTATCCGCATCGGCTTCTCGGTAGGCGGCATACAGATTGCTGTACAGTCCCTGCGAGGTTATTTTTTTCGCCACCACATAACCGCGATCCAAATAGGGCTTCGCCGCCCAAAAAGGCAGGGCCGCCACCCCTCTTTTACTGGCCACCAGCTGAATAATGGCGATAGTTAGTTCACTGGTACGTCGCACCGGATCAACCCCCGCCGGTTTCAATACCTGACGCAGTAAATCAAGCATATCATCGGGGACAGGATAGGTTATCCAGGTCTGATCGATAAAATCTTCCGCTTCCCATACGGCTTTGGCTGCCAAAGGGTGATCCTTGGCGCATAAACCGACCATTTCGTAAGAGAACAAGGGCTTATGAATAATCCCCGGGGTAACTTCGATTTCAGAAACCACCGCCCAATCGGCGCGATGGCTTAACAACAAGCCCACCGTATCCGTATGGAATCCGGAAACAATATCCAGCTCCACCAACGGCCAGTGGCGACGGAAACTATCCATAGCCGGCATCAGCCAGTCAAAACAGGTATGGCATTCCACCGCTATTCTCAGTTCGCCCGCTTCGCCCTGCTTAACCCGAGCCAGATCCCGCTCCGCTTCAATGACTTTCGGCAAAATATCCTGTGCCAATTTAATCAGACGCTCCCCTGCCGCAGTGAAATGTAAAGGCTGAGTTTTACGTTCAAACAAGGCTAAGCCGTACTGTTCTTCCAGTAATTTTATCTGATGAGAAAGGGCGGATTGAGTCAGATATACGCGTTTTGCCGCCATGGAAACGCTGCCCGTTTCTTTCAGGGCGATCAGGGTCTTTAAATGTCTGAGTTCAAGGAAAATCGGTTTCATTTATGTAATTCGGGTTAATAGTTAAAAATACGGCTTTTACAGCCCCGAAAAATTCGGCGGTTCGGCTTCCTTTAATCCCCCGCTCTTACCGGCTATGTCAAAAGTGCGGTGAAAAAAGACAACGTTTTTTGTGAGCGCGGCAATCCGTTACCTATTAATCCCGCTTCCGGCTTAACAGCCACCAGGTAATAATTAAAAACAGAATGCTCGGCATCAGCGCTCCCGCCAAGGGTGCAACGTTATACACCAGGCTGAGCGGCCCGAAAATTTCATTCACCACATAGAACAGAAAACCGAAGCAAATACCGGTAACGATACGCGCCCCGGGGGTAACGCTGCGCAAGGGGCCGAAAATAAAGGAGAGCGCCAATAACATCATCACGCCTACGGAAATCGGCTGGAATAATTTCCGCCAATAGGTTAGCTCGAATTTTTTACTGTCCTGTCCGGTTTGTTTTAAAAAGGCAATATAATCGGAAAGCCCGGAAACCGATAAGGAGGTGGGACGCAAAGACACGATCCCGAGTTTATCCGGGGTAAGGCTGGTTTTCCAGTCCCTATTCAGAAAATTCAGGGTGGTGATTTCCTCTTGGCCTATTTGCGATTCATTCACTTGCAACAGCGTCCATTTTCCTTCTTCAAACCGCGCCTGATCCGCATGACTGACGCGCAGCAACTGACGATTATCATTGAAATGATAAATATATACGTTGCTCAGTAAGCTATCGTTGGTTACCTGCTGTACATAAATAAAATCATTACCGTCTTTTGCCCATACGCCGTTTTTCACCGAAAGCATGGAACCGCCGGAAATGGCTTTCGAACGCATATCCCGTGCGAACTGCTCCGTTTGCGGAATCCCCCATTCCCCGATCGCCATAGTAATAAGTACCAGCGGCAATGCGGTTTTCATTACCGCCATACCGATTTTTAGACGGGAAAAACCGGAGGCTTGCATCACCACCAGTTCGCTGCGAGCGGCCAGATTGCCCAGAGCAATTAAGGCGCCGAGTAAAGCCGCCATCGGAAAAAAGGTTTCGACATCTTTCGGCATGGTCAGTACCGTATACAGAACCGCCTGCATAATATCGTAGCTTCCCTTGCCCACGCTACGGAACTGTTCCACAAATTTAATAATGGCGGATAAACCGACCAGGGTAAGCAATGTGGCGAAAATCGCGCCTAAAATACTCTTACCTATATAACGATCCAATGTATTCATCATAATCCGGGCTACCTTATACCGCTCTGCCGCCGAAGAAATGGCGAACTCTATACATAAATGCGCTATGCCAGCCGTTAAGCAGGAGGGCAATAATCAAAAACAGTAAATTTACCAGCGGCATCAGAATGCCCGCCTCTAATTTACCTGCCGCTCCGGCGGATTTAAGCGAACTCTGCAACAGAAAATAAATTAAATACAATAATAAAGCCGGCAGCATCTTGGCAAACCGCCCCTGACGCGGATTAACCCGGCTCAGCGGCACCGCCAGCATGGCCATAATAGGTACCGCCAAAATCAGGGTAATCCGCCATTGTAATTCTGCCGTAGCCGCCGGGCTGCCGCTGCTCAGTAATTGCTTCAGGTTCAGCATTTCCGTTTCATTCGTATCGCTATCCGCACTATGATAGCCAAGGTAGGCTTGGTATTCGTCAAAACGGGTGATACGAAAATCCGGCAATGCGGCGGAACCCTCGATTCGTTCGCTATTTTGCAGTTTCAAAATCTGATCGCCGTTCGGCAAAGAAGAAAGCTCGCCGTTTTCCGCAACAATTACCGCAGGCTTGGTATTGCCTTTTTCTTTGGTCTGAAACAAATAAATATCCTGCAAACGATTATCGCGAATATCACTGATGAAGAGGACAAAATCATTATTCTCAGCCCCCATAAACTGTCCGGCGGATAAGGCGGACATACGGGGATTAGCCTTAGCATCTTCTACGATTTCAGTTTGCTTCTGAATTGCCCAAGGTGAAACCCAGAGCGCATTATAAGCCGCCAGCCCTGCGGTAAATAAAGACAATAGCAAGGCGACATAAACCAGTTTGCGCTGTCCCACCCCACAGGCTCGCATTACCGTAATTTCACTCTCCGCATATAAGCGGCCGAAGGTCAATAAGATGGCGATAAACAAACAAAGCGGCAACATCAGTTGCGCCATGGTCGGCATACCCAGCCCGAGCAACGACAGAACCAAATCTGCCGGCACTTTGCCGCTTGCCGCGGAGCCCAGAACACGCACCAGTTGCTGGCAGAAGAAAATCAGCAGCAGAATAAATAAAATCGCTATCTGGCTTCTGAAAACTTCACGGGTTAAATATCTTGTTAAAATCACAATATCGCCTATTTTTTCTTGCAATTCAAATCAAACGCATTTTATTCAGGGGCCATATCATACCTTATTTTGCCGGCGTAAAATAGAGTTTATCAGTAATTCCTCGCGGCGCTTTTACTCTCCCTAAGAGCCGTTTTCAGCCTCTGCTCTAAGGGCAACTTATTGTTTAAAAAGCCTATTCGAAAAATAGCAATAGCAATCGGACGGGGGTAAATAATACGAGCATATCTTAAGGAGAAGGCGGCTCTGTTGATCATTGGCGCTAATTCGGGTAAATTCGGCTTACATTCGCATTGTTTGAGAATTAGGAAAAATACAATGAAATATTCAATCAAAAACACCGCACTTGATGCAGATCATATCCAGGCCGTTATTCTGGCGATTTTTGAAGGAGGCAAGCTCAGCCCGGCAGCGGAAAGCGCGGACAAGCAACTCCAAGGGGAAATCAGCAAACTGATCCGGCTCGGTGATCTGCGCGGTAATTTCGGGCAAACCCTGCTGTTACATAAAGGCGAACGCCGTATTATCTTGGTCGGCTGTGGTAAGGCTGAAGAAATCAACGAACGCCGCTATAAACAGCTCTGTCGAAAAGTCGTTCCCCTATTAAAAGAGATTGCCGCCGACAGCGTATTGAACGAATTAACCGAAGTTGCCCTGCCCGGGCGTGATCTGTACTGGAATATCCGCTTTGCCATCGAAACCACGGAACAGGCCTTCTATGCTTTCCACCGGTTTAAAACCCGTCAAAAAGATGAAGCTAAAGCACCGAAAGAAATGATTTTTTCCGTTGCGGATAAAGAAGCGAACTCAGCTCAGCAAGCCATATTACACGGAACGGCAATTGCTTCCGGAATTAAACAGGCCAGAGATATCGCCAATTGCCCGCCGAATCTGTGTAATCCCGCCTATCTGGCAGAGCAGGCCTTGGCATTAGCGGAACGGGAGGCCCGAATCCATACCCGAATCCTCGGCGAACAGGAAATGGCGGAGCTGAAGATGAATGCCTATTTAGCCGTATCGCGCGGTTCGGCCAATGAAGCGAAATTATCTGTGATCGAATACAAAAATCACCCTGATCCCCAGGCGCAGCCCATTGTCCTCATCGGTAAAGGGCTAACCTTTGATGCCGGCGGCATTTCTCTTAAACCGGCCACAGATATGGATGAAATGAAATACGATATGTGCGGTGCCGCTGCTGTTTTCGGCGTAATGAACGCCATTGCCGCCCTGAACCTACCGCTCAATGTGATAGGTATGCTGGCCGGTTGCGAAAATCTGCCGGACGGTAACGCCTATCGCCCCGGCGATATTCTGACGACGATGAAGGGATTAACTGTCGAAGTGCTGAATACCGATGCGGAGGGGCGTCTGGTGTTATGCGATACCCTAACCTACGCCGAATCCTTCAATCCGCGGGCGGTCATTGATATTGCGACCCTAACCGGCGCCTGTGTCGTCGCTCTCGGGCAGCATAACAGCGGCTTGCTATCCGATAATGATCAGCTTGCCCATGCCATCGAGAATGCGGCGCAACAAGCCGATGATAAGGCCTGGCGCTTACCGCTCAGTGAAGAATATCAGGAACAGTTGAAGTCTAATTTCGCCGACTTAGCCAATATCGGCGGCCGTTGGGGCGGAGCGATCACCGCTGCGGCCTTTTTGTCTAACTTCAGCGGGGCTTATCCTTGGGCTCATCTGGATATCGCCGGTACCGCTTGGCTGCAAGGCGCAGAAAAAGGCGCTACCGGACGTCCGGTATCCTTATTGGTGCAGTATCTGATAAATCTGAGCGAGCAATAAAATCGGCCGGAATCAAGGCTCTCGAAATATCGGTATCTGCGCATACCGATATTTTTTTAGTCCCCGGATTTCCACTAAAGCATTGGACGTCGGCCTAGGAAAGAATGGCTCAGGGTCGTGCCGTCCACCGCCTCCAATTCGCCGCCGACGGGAATACCATGTGCAATACGGCTTACCTTAATATGCTGCTGCATACATAATTCGGCGATATAATTTGCGGTAGCATCTCCCTCTACGGTGGGATTGGTCGCCAGAATCACTTCGGCAAAACATTCCTGCTGTAAACGACGCTGTAATATGTCCAAACCTATTTCACGCGGCCCGATACCGTCCAAGGGCGACAGATGCCCCATAAGCACAAAATAGCGCCCTGCATACTGTCCTGTCTGCTCAATGGCCTGAATATCCGCCGGCATTTCCACTATGCAGAGCAAACCGCTATTCTGACGGCGCGGGTTATTGCAGATGGTACAGGTATCCTGCTCGGTAAAGGTTCGACAATGCTGACAATGACCTATTTTCGACATTGCTTCGGTCAGGGCGCGCGCCAGTTCCATACCGCCGCCGCGGTTGCGTTGCAATAGATGATAAGCCATACGCTGTGCGGATTTCGGCCCCACGCCGGGCAGGCAACGTAAATTTTCCACTAGATTTTCTAAAAGGGGGCTGGTTTGCATAATAACTCTCGAATAAAGCAAAAATAAACCGCACCTAAAGTGCGGTCGGAATTTACCAATTTTTTATCAGAACGGCATTTTGAAGCCCGGAGGTAACGGCATACCCGCAGTAACCGAAGCCATTTTTTCTTTTTGCAGTTCTTCCGCACGGCGTACCGCATCATTAAATGCAGCGGCAATTAAATCCTCCAGCATTTCTTTGTCATCTTCCATCAGCGAAGGATCGATCTCAATACGACGGCAATTATGGGCGCCGTTAATGGTTACCTTCACCAATCCCGCACCGGATTCGCCGCAGACTTCCAGTTGTGCGATTTCTTCCTGCATCTTCTGCATGCGCTCCTGCATTTGCTGCGCCTGCTTCATAAGGTTGCCTAAGCCGCCTTTTCCAAACATAGTTTTTCCACCCGATGTGTAATAAGGGGCAGCTCGCTGCCCGCAAGATTAAATAAAAAGTTCGCTTAATGAAACAAGCGAACTCCAATCAAAGATAAAAAAATGAATCTGTGCCTATTTTTTCAAAATTAAAACAACGGACTCACCGGCAACCACTTCACCTGTTCTTTTCTCAATATGGCTGATTTCGTCCATATTGGAAATAACCACCGGAGTCAGTACCGATTTTGCCTTTTGCTCCAGCAATGCTAAATCAAATTCGATAATAGTATCGCCGCGGCTGACGGCCTGACCTTCCTGAGCGATGCGGGTAAAACCTTCACCTTTCAGTTCAACGGTATCGATACCGAAGTGAACGAATAATTCGACCCCTTCTTTGGATTCGATAGAAAAAGCGTGATTGGTTTCAAAGATTTTTCCGACCACACCGTCAACAGGTGCCACTATGGTATTACCGTTCGGACGAATAGCGATACCGTCGCCGACGATTTTCTCCGAAAATACCACATCCGGAACATCTTCAATATTGACAATCTCGCCGGAAAGCGGCGCATAGATTTCAACTTCCGTCGCTTTATTGCTTTTTGAACCGAATAATTTATCAAATAAGCCCATTTTTTATCTCCTAAACTTAAGATTCGGCGATTATTCTACCTGAAAAACATCAAATTGTATCTAATTTAATGCTTTTTCCGCCAAAAAATCGGCAACCAGTTTTTCGATTTCCGCAGCGGTTGGTAACAACAGGGCTTTATCCGCCAGGGCTTTAGCATCTGCATAGTTGACGTTACGAATTAATTTTTTAATCCGCGGAACGGAAATCGAACTCATGCTGAATTCATCCAGTCCCATACCGAGTAGCAACAGGGTAGCCTTTTCATCTCCCGCTAACTCGCCGCACATACCTGTCCATTTGCCTTCCTGATGGGAAGCATCAATCACCTGTTTAATCAGGCTCAGCACAGAAGGGGTCATTGGGTTATACAGATGAGAAATTAATTCGTTCCCCCGATCCACCGCCAGAGTATATTGGGTTAAATCATTGGTACCTATACTGAAGAAATCCACTTCTTTCGCTAGGAAACGGGCATTTACCGCAGCGGAAGGGGTTTCCACCATTACGCCGATCTGAATATTTTCATCAAAGGCTTTACCTTCGTTGCGCAGTTCCTGTTTTAGGGTTTCAATCACCCCTTTCAATTCACGGATCTCTTCAACGGAGATAATCATCGGGAACATTACCGCCAATTTGCCGAAAGCGGAAGCACGCAATACCGCTCTTAACTGAGCATGCAAAATTTCGCGGCGATCCAAGGCAATACGAATGGCACGCCAGCCCAGGAAGGGATTCATTTCTTTCGGCAAATTCAGGTAAGGTAATTCTTTATCGCCGCCGATATCCATGGTACGCAATACCACCAAGCGTCCGTTCATGGCCTCTACCACTTCTTTATAGGCAACGAACTGCTCTTCTTCACTTGGCAACTGATCGCGATCCATAAACAGGAATTCGGTACGATACAAGCCCACACCTTCCGCACCGTTACGATCTGCGCCTTCGCAATCACGAATGGTACCGATATTGGCAACCACATCCACGCGATGGCCGTCTAGGGTCAACGCAGGTAAATCCTTCAATTTGGCTAATTCGGCTTTTTCTTCCGCCAGCTGCTTTTCCAGCGCCTTCAGACGCTCTATGTCTTCCTGAGCCGGATTAACATATACGCTATTATTAACGGCATCAAGAATCAGATAATCGCCGCTGTTAACAAGCTGAGTTACGTTATTGGTCCCCACAATAGCCGGCAATTCCAAAGAACGGGCCATAATCGAGGTATGCGAGGTTCTGCCGCCGATATCGGTAATAAATCCCAATACCTTTTCTAAATTCAGCTGGGCGGTTTCGGAAGGAGTCAAATCATAGGCAACTAAAATGGCTTCTTCATTGATATCGCCTAAATCGACAATTTTCATGCCCAGAATATTTTTAATTAAACGATTACCTATGTCGCGAATATCGCCGGCACGCTCTCTCAAATATTCATCATCGATCTCGGAAAGCATATCGACCTGCTGATCAATAATTTTACTGGCCGCCACACCGGCATTAACCTTATGAGAACGCAGGTAATCGATAATTTCTTCTTCCAGCTCTTCATCTTCCAGAATCATCAGATGGCCGTCAAAAATTGCGGCTTTTTCTTCCCCTAATGATTTTAAGGCCCGATCTCTAATGGAACTAAGCTGTTCAATCGCATTGCTGCGTCCCTGATAAAAACGCGCTATTTCGGATTCAATTTGTTCTTCTGTGATTTTTTGCGTATCAAGTACAATCTTTTCTTCTTTAAGTACGATGGCCTTGCCGAATACAATGCCCGGGGAAGCCGGAATTCCAGAAATCATATGTAACCTTCCGATAATAATGAAATAAAACTGCCAGATGGAATATAGCCATAAAACCCATGCCTAATAAATATTCGGATTTTATGGCTACAACGAGAAATTATTCTAATGTAGGGATTAAAGCGACCAGATGTTCCACCGCTTGCTGTTCGTCTTCTCCTTCGGCGGAAATGGTGATTACCGTTCCCTGAGTAAGACCCAAGGTTTGTAATTTAAACAGGCTTTTCGCACTTGCACTTTTACCGCCGGAGGTTACGGTTACATCGCTGGCGAAAGCTTTCGCTTCTTTTACGAATTGTGCTGCCGGGCGGGTATGTAAACCGTTAGGTGCTGTAATTTCAACGTCTTTTGCGTACATAATAGTTACCTCTGAAGTAATGTTTAAAATATGAGTTTTATTCTGTTATCCGTTATCGGGCAGCCCTATGATGTTAATTTATCATAGCCGGCTTGATCGCTGAGGCACTTTAACCCATTTCCCCAAGGAGTTCAAAATAAATCTGGCGCTAAGTATCAATATTATGCCCGAAGAATCAAGCCGCCCCTCGAAAAAATTTGAAGTCGATCACAAAAAAACAGCGAAAACGAACAATATTTAACCAGCAAATATTCCTTTGCTGAAACGTAACAGTTTCCTTATTTATGGGCTTAGTCCGTATTTTCTATAAAATGACGTTTTGATCTGTTTTCCGTTCTGGCGTTAATTAACCGATGATAATTCTCAAACCGCTGCGGATGAATTTTTCCCTCTTCCACCGCCGCTCTCAGTGCGCATTGGGGGTCGTCCAGATGCTTACAATCGCGGAATTTACAGCCCCCAAGAAAAGCATGAAACTCAAGGTAACCTTGGGTAATTTGGCTTTCTTCCAGATGCCATAAACCGAACTCACGTATACCCGGCGAATCGATTAAATCTCCGCCGCAGGCTAAATGATAAAGGCGCGAAGCCGTGGTCGTATGCTGCCCCAACCCCGAATTTTCACTAATATCGCCGGTTTTTACTTCCTGCTCCGGTAACAGATGCTGAATCAGGCTGGATTTTCCGACCCCGGACTGCCCTACGAAAATCGAGGTTCCCTGAGCTAAAAGTGCGGTCAGTTTTTCCATATTTTCTCCGCTTTCGGCAGAAAGTATCAGGGTTTGATAACCTATATCACGGTAGATACCCAGCTGTTCCTCCGCTTGACTGCGCTGTGCCGGGCTAAGCAAATCCGCTTTATTCAGCACGATAATTGCCGGAATACCCGCCGTTTCGCAAATTACCAGGTAGCGGTCGATAATATTCAGCGACAAGGCGGGCAAAACGGACGAAACGATAATAATACGATCGATATTTGAAGCCATCACCTTCATACCGTCATAATAATCCGGACGGGAAAGTTCATTACGGCGCGGCCGTATAGCTTCAATTACACCGCTGATGCCCTGTAACTTTTCATGTCCGCGCCGCCAGAGAACCCGATCGCCCACCACTACACCGGACAAGGTACGACGCAGGTTACAACGATAAATACAGCCCTGCCCGTCTTCAACATCCGCATGCATGGAATAGCGTGTAACCACCAAGCCTTCTTGGGTATCTCCCAGCATATTTTCCTGCCAGTCAATATCCTGCTGCGGTTTGCGGCGATGGCGTTCTAGGGCTTTAACATTATTTGAGGCGATTCGTCTTTTCTGATTTTGGGTTAATTTACGTTTGGCCAAAGGAAATCCTTAAAGTACGCTGGTTTTTCAGATAGAATATGGCGATTAATTAATGCTATAGGATACCTGAAATTATGCAATTAGATAAACAAAATCTGATTTGGATCGATCTGGAAATGACCGGGCTTGATCCGGAAAAAGAACGTATTATCGAAATCGCTACCATAGTAACGGATAAAAATCTGAATATTCTGGCCGAAGGACCGGTTTTGGCGATTCATCAAAGCGAACAACTGCTGAATAATATGAGCGACTGGTGTGTCAAAACCCATAATCAGAACGGTTTGGTGGCGCGAGTAAAACAGAGCTCGCTAAATGAACGGGCAGCCGAACTGCAAACCTTGGATTTTCTAAAACGCTGGGTTCCGAAAGGCGTTTCACCCATTTGCGGTAACAGCGTTGCCCAAGATAAACGTTTTTTAGTTAAATATATGCCCGAATTGGCCGATTATTTTTATTACCGTTATCTGGATGTCAGCACCCTGAAAGAGCTGGCCGCACGTTGGAAACCCGAATTACTGCAAGGTTTTGCAAAGAAAAACACGCATCTGGCGCTAGACGATATAAAAGAAAGCATTGCCGAACTCGCCTATTATCGTACCCACTTTATCCGTCTGGATTGAGCAAAAACCAAGCAAGCGCAACATTTTTCCCAATTTTGTGCTTGCGTCCCCTAAAAATATTCGTATAATGGCACTCACTTCAAAGGACGCGGGAATAGCTCAGTTGGTAGAGCACAACCTTGCCAAGGTTGGGGTCGCGAGTTCGAGCCTCGTTTCCCGCTCCAATTTATTTCATATCATTTATATTCTTAATTCGTTTCTTTCTATTATTAGCTTAACTTTAATATTTTTTGGCTTATTCATATCTTTATTTGCTTGGAAAAGACCGGCGCCCCAAACCTTAAATCGCTACATAAATTTATAAAAGTGCGGTACAATCCGGAACTATTTCGGATTAAAGCGGACTGATAAAAAGCATGACAACCTTTTCACCTTACAACAAATTTATTCCCGACGAAAACGCCATGTGTGATTTTGGCGGGCAATTAATCCGGGCCATTTGCCGGCTTGACAGTACCAAAGAAGTCGTGATTCATTTGAACGGCGATCTGGGCGCCGGAAAAACCACCATCAGCCGCGGTATGATTCAAGGGTTGGGATATCAGGGTAAGGTAAAGAGTCCCACTTATACGCTGGTGGAGGAATATCAGCTGCAAAACAAGCGTATTTACCATTTCGATCTGTATCGCCTGGCGGATCCGGAAGAATTGGAGTTTATGGGAATCCGCGAATATTTTAAGCGCGATTGTATTGTCCTGATTGAATGGGCGGAAAAAGGTCGAGGAATATTGCCGCCGCCGGATCTTATCCTTCAAATAGACTATTGCGATTCGGCACGTAATATTGCGCTTACCGCTTGTAGCGCACAGGGCGAAAATATTCTTAACCGGTTAGCCTGTTAAATAACGAATATTGATATTATCGGTATAACATGAAAGCTATTTTTTCATTTTTTTTAATTTTTATTTCCTTGATGGCACCCTTGCGGGCCGAAGTCTGGACAATTGCCATCGACCCGGGGCACGGCGGAAAAGATCCCGGCGCCATCAGCCGTAATCTGAGAATTTATGAGAAAAATGTAACTCTTTCCATTGCCCGTGAATTAAAAGCCTTGTTAGATAAGGATCCTAATTTTCGTTCCGTACTCACCCGTAAAGGCGATTACTATATTTCCGTGCCGGATCGTTCCGAAATCGCCCGCCGCAACAAAGCCAATTATCTGATCTCCATTCACGCCGATTCTTCGGAAAATCCTTCCCTGCGCGGAGCTTCGGTCTGGGTACTTTCCAACCGCCGTGCCAACAGTGAAATGGGACAATGGCTGGAAGATCATGAGAAACAGTCGGAATTGCTCGGTGGAGCCGGCAGCGTACTGGCTACCCATAATGAACGCTATCTGAACCAGACCGTACTGGATTTGCAATTCGGACACAGCCAACTGGTAGGTTATGAATTGGGGCGGACTATCTTAAATAATTTTGCCAAAATAACCCCTTTAAGTCGTAGTACCCCACAACATGCCAGCTTGGGCGTATTACGTTCACCGGATATTCCTTCCGTCCTAGTGGAAACCGGTTTTTTATCCAACGCCGATGAAGAAGCCAAACTAAGCAGTCCGGCCTATCGCCGACGTATCGCTTATATTATTTATCAGGGTATCGTGGAATACCGTAAGCGTAACCTGCGGGAGGAAACCAATACCTCCCGTAAAGCGACCATCGCCGACAAAGCTTCGGATATTACGGATAGCGGCACTCGCCACCAAGTAAAATCCGGCGAACGCTTAGACCAGATTGCTAAAAAATATCAGGTGTCCGTGCAGGATATTGTCAGCCTTAACAGTTTGAAACGGCGCGAACTGCTGATCGGTCAGTCCCTTAAAATTCCGCAGTCCGCACAAAAACAGGCGGCAGCCAAAAATGAGAATAAAGACAGCGCACCCACCGTCCAGCCAAAGGACAGTGGTACCCGCCATCAGGTAAAATCCGGCGAACGCTTAGACCATATTGCTAAAAAATATCAGGTGTCCGTGCAGGATATTGTCAGCCTTAACAATCTAAAACGGCGCGAACTGCTGATCGGTCAGTCCCTTAAAATTCCGCAGTCCGTACAAAAACAGGCGGCAGCCAAAAATGAGAATAAAGACAGCGCATCCACCGCTCAGCCAAAGGACAGTGGTACCCGCCATCAGGTAAAATCCGGCGAACGCTTAGACCAGATTGCTAAAAAATATCAGGTGTCCGTGCAGGATATTGTCAGTCTTAACAATCTGAAACGGCGCGAACTGCGCATCGGTCAGCAGCTAAAAATTCCGGTCAAACCTAAGGCTCAAACGGTGGATAATAGCTCCGCTACGGAAAAAAATAAAAAAAGCACCAAGGATAAAGGCAAACAAATTCCGCAATATCATCAGGTAGAAGCGAATCAAACTCTATATGCCATATCCAGAGAATACGGGATTTCCGTCGACAGCCTGATAAAATTAAATCCGAAACTGAAAGACGGCAAAATCCTGGTAGGTCAAAAAGTAAAACTCAGAGAATAGGAAGTAAGATATGCCGATTCAGATTCTGTCCGCACAACTTGCCAACCAGATTGCCGCAGGCGAAGTGGTCGAACGTCCGGCTTCGGTGGTAAAAGAATTGGTGGAAAACAGTCTGGATGCAGGCGCCTCGCATATCCGGATTGATATTGAAAAAGGCGGTGCCGGCTTGATCCGTATCCGTGATAACGGAATAGGTATCCCTAAGCAGGAACTGGCGCTGGCATTGGCACGCCACGCCACCAGTAAAATCGCTTCTCTGGAAGATCTAGATGCTATTTTGAGCCTGGGTTTTCGCGGCGAAGCCCTGGCCAGCATCAGTTCGGTTTCTCGACTGACGCTCACTTCCCGCACTCAAGAGCAAAATGAAGCCTGGCAGGTATATGCGCAGGGGCGGGATATGGAAACGACGCTAACGCCCGCTTCACATCCGGTTGGAACTACGGTAGAAGTGGCTAATTTATTTTTTAATACCCCGGCGCGGCGCAAATTTTTGCGTACGGATAAAACCGAATTCGCTCATATTGACGAAGTTATCCGTCGCATCGCTCTGGCTAAACCTCAGGTTACCTTTGTGCTAACTCATAACGGCAAAACCCTGCGTCAGTATAAAAGCGCGACGAACAACGAACAGCGCTTAAAACGCGTTGCCGCTATTTGCGGGCAAGAATTCGTACAAAATGCCCTGCAAATCGATTGGAAGCACGAGGATTATCATCTCTACGGTTGGGTGGGTCTACCTCGCTTTTATCGCCTGCAGAACGATTTGGCCTATTGTTATATTAACGGGCGTATGATCCGGGATAAGGTCATTACCCATGCTATTCGTCAGGCCTATGCCGAATATCTGAGTAACGAGCAATACCCCGCTTTCGTGCTCTTTCTGGATTTAAATCCCCATGAAGTGGATGTCAATGTCCACCCCACTAAACATGAAGTGCGCTTCCATCAGTCCAGACTGATTCACGACTTTGTCAGTCAGGGGGTCAGTAATGCCTTGCAGTCGGATTTAGCCTCGGAGCAGCCGATGCTAAGGGACAGAACTCAGCATATTGAAGAAACCCGGGCGCCTTGGCTGGTTAGCGGCACGGAGCCGAAACCCAACCGGGCGGCAGCAGGTCAAAACAAATTTACAGCCCCCGAAACTTCAGCGCGGATTCCGCAAAAAAATACGGATTTTCGACCGCACTTTTTGCCCGAATCTAATATTCCGAGCAAAGCCGAGCGACAAGCCTACCGCCAGCTAATGACAACCTTGCCGCAAAAGGCGGCAGGCGCTGCAAAACAATCGCCCGCTGAAGAATTGCAGGCCGAAGCGCTCAAAACTCGAGTATTAGCAAATTCCGAAACCGAGCATAATCAACCGCCGCACCAGGAGGCATCGGCTCCGGACATCTATTTGCGCAGCCTGGCGCTGATCGAAGATAAAGCCTTATTACTACAGCGCAAGCAATGTTTCTATCTATTGCCGTTGGAACCTCTGCAACGCTTAAAGCTGCGGCTTAGTCTTGCTCAAGCGCATATCCCCACCCAGCCTTTATTAATTCCGATTGTATTTCGTCTGGATCAGAACCAATACAAGCAGTGGCAGAGATTGAAAAGTTTTTTTGCCGACGCCGGATTTGAATTCGCCGAACATAGCGGGCATTCGCATATCACCTTAAACCTTGTCCCTAACTGTTTGCGCCGCCAAAACCTACAAAACCTGATTATTTCATTGCTACAGATACAGATTGAAAAAACTTCGCAATTTTTGACCGCACTTTGCGAACGGGCGGAACTCGCTGCAATACAGGTTTATGCCGATGCCGTCAATCTTTTAACCGAAGTGGAACAACTGGGCGTACAAACTCAGGAACTGGAATCACTCTTGATCCCGGTCGACTTTAACCGATTTTTAAATACATAAATGCAAAACAAAAATCCTATCGCAATTTTTTTAATGGGGCCGACCGCATCGGGAAAAACCGATTTGGCAATGCGTCTGCGTCGTAACCTACCGGTTGAAATTATCAGTGTGGATTCGGCACTGATTTATAAGGACATGGATATAGGTACGGCTAAGCCGAGTAAAGCCGAGCTTGCGCTGGCGCCCCATCGCTTAATCGACATTATTGATCCCGCTCATAGCTATTCAGCGGCGAATTTCCGCAGCGATGCCCTGCGGGAAATGGCTCAAATCAGCGCACAGGGGAAAATTCCTCTGTTAGTGGGCGGAACCATGCTGTATTACAAAGCGCTGGCCGAAGGTATCTCGCCTTTGCCTCAGGCGGACGAAAAGCTGCGCCGGCAAATCGAAGACAAAGCACAACGCTACGGCTGGCCGGCATTACACCGAGAATTAAGCGAAATTGATCCGATTTCAGCGCAGCGTATCAATCCCAATGACAGCCAGCGCATCAACCGTGCCTTGGAGGTATTTTACCTAAGCGGTAAATCCTTGACCGAACTGATAAAACAAAAAAGGGAAACCCCGCCCTATCATATTTTGCAATTTTCCATCGAGCCGCAGCAACGTAGTCTGCTGCACCAGAGAATCGAACAACGATTTTATACAATGCTTGAACTGGGATTCCAGCAGGAAGTGGAAAAACTTTATCAACGTTCGGATCTGCATCCGGATTTGCCCTCGATTCGTTGCGTAGGTTATCGTCAGATGTGGGAATATCTGCGCGGCGATTATTCCCGTGAAGAAATGATTTTTCGTGCAATCTGTGCTACAAGGCAGCTGGCTAAACGGCAAATTACTTGGCTACGCGGTTGGAAGGCGCCCCTATGCCGCTTGGACAGTCAGAAAAGCGAAGAAGGCGCACAAACTATCGAACAAGCGGTTGATTTAGCTATGCAAAATCAATAAAACTTGCTATATTGAGCCACGGGAGACATTCGTATTCCTCTATTCAGTTTTACTCACTATAAATATAAGAAGGAAAACAAAAATGGCAAAAGGGCAGTCTTTACAAGATCCTTATTTAAATGCATTACGTCGCGAACGCATTCCGGTTTCTATTTATCTGGTAAACGGAATCAAATTACAAGGTCAGATCGAATCTTTCGATCAATTTGTAATTTTACTGAAAAATACCGTTAATCAGATGGTTTACAAACATGCAATTTCCACCGTTGTTCCCGCGCGTACGGTTTCTCACCATAATAATAACGCCCAGCAGCAACAGCAAGCCGCTGCACAGGCGCAAGTAACAGAAACCTCGGTCGAATCAGCAACGGAATAACTTTGCAAAGTTTCCCGCCGTTCGAACAGCCAAGTGCGGTTGATAAACAAAATTCAACCGCACTTTCCTTATCATCTTCCCCCGTTAACCACGACACCGCCGTCGTTGTTCATGTTTTCTTCGAGCAAAACCGCACTCCGGATGATCTGAATGAATTTCGTCTGTTGGCCGCTTCCGCCAATGTTCATATTCTACAGGTAATTAGCACGGTGCGCAGCGTTCCTCAGGCCAAGTATTTTATCGGCCAGGGTAAAGCGCAGGAAATCGCCGATGCGGTACGCCTGCATAATGCGGATATCCTACTCTTCAATCATAGTCTGACGCCGGCTCAAACCCGCAATCTGGAAAGCCTGTGTCAATGTCGAGTAGTGGATCGTACCGCATTGATTCTGGATATTTTCGCTCAGCGAGCCCGTTCTTACGAGGGAAAATTGCAGGTGGAACTGGCGCAGCTGAAACATCTTTCCAGCCGTTTGGTGCGGCGTAAAACAGGGCTGGATCAACAAAAAGGCGCCGTCGGTTTGCGCGGCCCCGGAGAAACCCAGCTGGAAACCGATCGCCGTTTAATTAAAGTACGGATTGCACAACTTCAGAATCGTCTGGAAAAGGTTGCTAAACAGCGTAACCAAAACCGACACACTCGGCGCAAAGCGGATATTCCGACCATCTCTCTGGTGGGCTATACCAATGCGGGCAAATCAACCTTATTTAATCGCCTGACTCAGGCGGAAGTTTATGCGGCGGATCAGCTGTTCGCCACCTTGGATCCCACCCTGCGCCGCCTGCAAATCCGCGATCTGGGTACTGCGATTCTGGCCGATACCGTCGGTTTTGTTCGTGATCTGCCCCATGATTTGGTATCCGCATTTAAATCCACGCTGCAGGAAACCAGCGAGGCGACCTTGCTGCTCCATGTGGTGGATTGTGCCTACGGACGTCGTATGGAAAATATCGATGCGGTTAATCGGGTGTTGGCCGAAATCAATGCCGAGGATATCCCCTGTCTTATGGTTTATAACAAAATCGACCGTCTGGAAAATATGCAGCCCCATATTGAATTCGATGAGCATAACAACCCTGTTGCGGTCTATTTATCGGCACATAGCGGCGAAGGAATGGAACTTTTACTTGAAGCTGTCCGTTTGCGCCTGAAAAACCAAATTTATCATTTACATATCAGGCTAATGCCGCAACAAGGTAAAATCCGCCATGAGCTGTATTCTCTGAATGCCATACGCAGTGAAGCCATAGGTGAGCAGGGAGAATTTTTACTTGAGTTGCAAATAGATAAAATCCAATGGCAAAAACTGTTAAAACGTTTTCCCCATTGCCTGCAACAAGCGGTGCGGAAAAATGAAGACGAAACAGGGATTCCCGACGAACAAGACTGAAAACAAGGCGAGCATCGTTTTTATCTATTGTTTTCCATATTCAATCCTTGTCAGAACAAGAATCCGCTAAAAAACTTTGTGTTTTTTCACCGCACTTTAATCCTAAAATAGCCCTATATTTTCGCCGGAATATCAGGATTTGGTAATGCCGTACTGCTTTAATTTATTCGCAATCGCCGTGTGCGAAACGCCGAGCCGGCTTGCCAGCTTCCTGGTACTCGGATATTCCTGATAGAATTTACGCAATACCGCCGCCTCATAGCTATTCATAATTTGCTCTAAACTCTCGTTACCGAATTGTTCCAAGCTCAGCGGTTGTGTTTCCTTTTCATTCAGGCTTAATCCGGCAATGCTCAATCGCCCCTCCTCCGCCAGGGTACAGGCACGGTACAGGGCGTTATAGAGTTCACGCACATTACCCGGCCATTGATATTCTTTAAGATGGCGAATAAAAGCCTCATCAAAATGCGGTTCTTTTATAGCAAGTTTATCGCTGATTTGACGCACGAAACATTGGGTCAGTGCGGCCATATCTTCCGTTCGTTCGCGTAGGGGCGGAATATTCAGGGTTAAGACGTTAAGCCGGTGAAACAGATCGCTACGCACTCGCCCCTCCTCCACATAATGATGCAAGGGGATCTGAGAGGTGCAGATTACTCTCACATCGGCGTAATGTTCCTGCTCTTCCCCTACCCGACGAAAGGTTCCGTCATTTAGAAAACGCAGTAATTTCGCCTGCAACCCCAAGGAAAGTTCGGCAACAGCATCCAGTAACACCGTGCCGCCACCGGCGTATTCAAAAAAACCCAGACTGCTATTGTCCGTGCCGGCACGACCGAACATTTCGCTTTCCGCATCTTCCGTCGGCAATCCGGCACAGTTCACCGCAATAAATTTGTTGTCTTTCCTGCGGCTCAGCACATGACAGGCTTTAGCAATAAGATCCTTACCTGTTCCGGTTTCTCCCTGGATCAATAAGGGCGCATCCTGTAAAGCGAATTTCTTCGCTTTTTCCGTCAGACTTCGCATAGCCGGGCTAAGTGCCACGATATTATCGAATTCATTGTATTGAGTCCGACTTAAATTCGCATTTTTCATAAGCTCTCCCTGTGTTACAACTTCCTAATCATAGCCCGTCAATGTAAAGATTAAAAGCCGGGCGGAAATATTTATTTACAACTCCAGTTTCCGCTTTAGTTTTTCCGGGGTCAATAGGGTACTTTTGAAGCTGCTCAGTAATTCGCGGTGAATCGCTTTCAAACTCGGTTTTTCCTCCGGCCGGAATAAAAGCGGACGGCAGGCTTCCATGGTTTTAATGCCCAAACGCGCGGTTAATAAGCCCACGCCTATGCCCTGCGCCGCCCGTGCCGAAAGCTTGGCCGCCATATCCTGCGATAGCCAGTCCATACCTATATCCTGCACCAGTTCGCTGGCACCGGCAAAGGCAATATTCAAAAATACCAAACGCATTAAACGTAAACGGCTAATATAGCCCAATTCGACACCGTAAATCGCACTCAGCCGGTTAACCAAGCGGATATTACGCCAGGCAATAAAAAACATATCCACCACCGCCAACGGGCTAACGGCAACAATCGCCCCCGCCTCCAGTGCATTTTTACTGATAAGCCCTAAAGCCTTACGATCGAAACTATGTAAAACCGTGCGGCTGAACAAATAGGCTACCTCGGCACCGCTATGGGTTTCATTTATTTGTTTTTGCCAGGCAGTCAACAGCGGATGCTTGCTAGGGATTTGCATATTTTCGGCAACGGATAAACAGAGGCTTTTACTCTGTTCAAAGGATAAATCGGTGCCGAAATCAAGCGCACTGCCACCCGCAGGTACTACGGCCGCACTCCGACGCTGCAAGATCATTCTTTTGCGCAACCTGCTTAAACGACGCCATTCGCGAAGGATCGATGTGACCCCGAGTAACACGAAAATAAAAGCGACGACGGCAAAGGCGAAATAAATCCACTGATGATTATTCCAGCTGTCCAACAGCCATTGCACGGACTGGGCAACAGTAGCGAATAAAAACAACAATATTGTCCCCATCAGTAATCGCATCCGCCAGCGTTTCGGCGGGTTAATAATTTGTACGGCCTCTTCCAGTACCCCTTCCCCTTCGATGGGATTGCCGCTATCAGCCTCAGGATCCGGTATACCGCTCTCGGGGTTAAATTCCCGTCTGGGGGTAAAATGCGGATTTTCCCTCTTATCTTGCTCCTGCTGCCCCTTCGCTTCGAAAAAACGTTTTTGATTCATTTTCGCTGCTTCCTTATAGGTTACCGAGAAATATTAATATCCAGCGGAATTATAAATAAGCCGCTGCGCTTTGTAAAAGCGGCACTTGTGATGAAATCCGCACTCACCGCTATCCCTCTATGATCTAAATCACAAAAAACGCTTTTCCGCCGCCGGCCGCATTCCATTCATACCCTACAGGTGGTAGAATCGCCCCAAATTTCTACTTATCAATGAGGTAATTAACTATGACATTTCGTATTGAAAAAGATACCATGGGTGAAGTTCAGGTTCCTGCCGATAAATACTGGGCGGCGCAAACCGAGCGTTCCCGCAATAATTTTAAAATCGGGCCGGAAGCCTCAATGCCTCATGAAATTATCGAGGCTTTCGGCTATCTGAAAAAAGCGGCGGCTTTCGCCAACACGGATTTAGGCGTATTGCCTGCGCCGAAACGGGATTTAATCGCGCAAGTCTGCGATGAAATTCTGGCGGCAAAATTAAATGATCAGTTCCCGTTGGTTATTTGGCAGACCGGCTCCGGCACACAATCCAACATGAATCTGAACGAAGTGATTGCAAACCGCGCCCATGTGCTGAATGGCGGTAAATTGGGTGAAAAATCAGTGATCCATCCGAATGACGATGTAAATAAATCCCAGTCTTCCAACGATACCTATCCGACAGCTATGCACATCGCCGCTTATAAAAAAGTAGTCGAGGTTACCATTCCGGCGGTTGAGCGTTTACAAAAAACCTTTGCCCAAAAATCCGAAGCCTTTAAAGATGTGGTCAAAATCGGCCGTACTCACTTAATGGACGCCACCCCGCTAACATTGGGACAGGAATTCTCCGCTTATGCGGCGCAGTTACATTTCGGTCTGATTGCTCTGAAAAACACCTTACCGCATCTGCGTCAGTTAGCCCTGGGCGGAACCGCTGTGGGTACTGGTTTAAACACGCCTAAAGGCTATGATGTGAAAGTGGCGGAATATATCGCTAAATTTACCGGTTTGCCTTTTATCACCGCCGAAAATAAATTTGAAGCGCTGGCGACCCATGATGCGATTGTTGAAACCCACGGCGCATTAAAACAGTTGGCCATGTCTTTATTCAAAATCGCTAACGATATCCGCTTACTGGCATCCGGCCCGCGTTCCGGTATCGGTGAAATTCTTATTCCGGAAAATGAGCCGGGCTCCTCCATTATGCCGGGTAAAGTAAACCCTACCCAGTGCGAAGCATTGACCATGGTATGCGCCCAGGTGTTGGGTAATGATACCACCATTTCATTTGCCGGTTCACAGGGGCATTTCCAATTAAATGTATTTAAACCGGTAATGGCGGCCAACTTCCTGCAATCCGCACAATTACTGGCCGATGCCTGTGTTTCTTTCGATGAACACTGTGCCGCCGGTATTGAACCTAACTATCCGCGGATCAAACAACAGCTGGAAAATTCTTTAATGCTGGTTACCGCACTTAATACCCATATCGGTTATGAAAATGCGGCGAAAATTGCTAAAACCGCACATAAAAACGGTACCACCCTAAAAGAAGAAGCCATCAACTTAGGACTGGTAAGCGCCGAGCAGTTCGATCAATGGGTTCGTCCTGAAGATATGGTCGGCAGCTTAAAATAAACTAAGTGAAATTCAAGGGCGATATGAATTCGCCCTTTTTATTGCGCCTATTTTAACCGAGAGGGGAACTTGTGCTTGAATAGGGCATAAACAGTCCCTATAATCAGCGCCATTAACCTGAGTTATGGACTATTTATGAGAATTCAATCGCTTTTTTTGCTGCTGGTGAGTTTATTCTCCGGCGCCGTTTCGGCTCAATGGCAAACTGTCGGCCGGGCTGATTATAATTGGGGTCCCTTTCTGGTATATACCATATCAGTAGAGAGCGAAAATGGCGACTATCAGGCACATCAGGTGCCGTTGATGATTTCTTTCGATTATGCCAAACCGGTCGAAGGCAAAAATTTTGCCATTACGATAATGAAAGAAATGCAGAATATGGGCGTGGATAAAGAAAAAAATGCTCAATGGGTAAAGGAATTACAACAGACCCTACCGGATTTTGTTCCCAATGATCGTCTGAGTTATATTGCGCTGGCCGACCGGGGCTATTTTATTTTAAATAACCAGGTACTTAGCCATGAATTCGAACCGGATTTTAATCAGGCGTTTATTTCTATCTGGCTGTCGGGGAAAAGCAGCTTCGAAGGAATACAAAAGCAGTTGAGCGGAAAAGAAAAAGGCCCGGCCACCGAAACCCGACCGAAAGCCCCTGAAGCGATTCCCTTTAACGAAGAAGAAGCCAACCCGCAATTGCCGCCTCATTATCCATTAGAAAACCCGGCTCGGGTAACCGCCTAAGCTATGTGCATAGGGCCGGCGCATCAGACGCCGCCCTTACACTCGTCTTTATATTTCCGTACGGTTATTGTTTGCTTCCTGCTTAAATAATTGCAAACGCTGCAGGTGGTGGGCAATTTTCTTAAACTCGTGAGTTTCGCGATCATCCCAGATTATTTCATAATAAGGGGAGAGCGTTTGTGCGGTGCGCGTCGGATCTACCACCTCATCATGTCGAGAAAGAAAAACCAGGCAATTGCCCTGATTTTTTAAGCGAAACTGAGAAACGCATTTGGTGGCGATATCCTCATATTCTTCCGGACGCTCTATTCTGCCCTGCATATTTTCATCGGGGAACAGATTGGGATTAAAAATCGCCTGCTTAATTCCACATAAAAAGCCTACCCGTTCCGCCCAATAACCGCCGAGTCCGATGCCGCAGATTAGGGGCGAGGAATCCTTAGTTTCCGAAATTAATTTATGTACTTCAGTTAAAATATACTGCATATCATAACGCGGATATAAGGTACTGTAGTTAATAAAGCGAATATCCTCGTCAATAAATTTCAATTGGATCAGATTCTCGTGATCATCCGCACGACTTGATGAAAATCCATGTAAATAAATAATCATAACATCACTCCTTTATTTACCCTGTGCTTATGTATCTTAAATGAGTTTATGATGAAAGAAAATCTTCATTAAGTCATTTTTACTGAAGCGGCAATCTTTTTTTCCAAATAAACAATCATCTGCAAAGCAATATCAATACCACTGGTTTTTTCTATCATCTCCAGCCCCGGGCTGGCATTGACTTCCAGTACGAGGGGGCCATTCGCGGATAAAATCAAATCGACGCCAGCCACATCCAGCCCCAGCGCTCTGCTAGCCGCAACGGCGATCCGGGTTTGCTGTTCATTGAGTAAAACTTTTTCCCCTCTGCCGCCGCGATGGCAATTTGCCCGAAACTCTTCTTCTCCCCCTTGACGCCGCATTGCCGCCACAACCCGATCTCCTATAACAAAGCAGCGCAAATCGGCGCTACCCGCCTCCGCAATAAACTCCTGCAACAATACAGGTACATTCGCCTGCCCCAAGGTTTCCAACATACTGACCGCGCTTTGCGGCTTTTCCGCCAAGATAACGCCGATTCCCTGCGAACCCTTTAAGGTTTTTAGCACCAGAGGCGATTTCGTTTGCCGTACTGCGACTTTCGATTCATATTCGGATCCGGCAAATAAGCTGGAGGGAACCGGCAGCCCCGCCTGTGCCAATAGTTGCAGACTCCGCCATTTGTCCCTTGCATTAAGAAAAGCCGTTTCATCATTTAAACAAAGGCTTCCCTGAGCAGCAAAATGGCGTAGCAGCGCACAGCCGGTATAGGTGCTTGCGCTGCCAAAACGCGGAATAAGGGCGTCATATCCGGACAACAAATAAGGAGAGCGCCCTCTTTCCGTTTGGTAATAAACCTCAAAGTGCGGTGGATTTTGGCTAAGTTTTAATAAGCAGCGATTGGGATCTAAAATATCCATTTGATGCCCGCAATGACGTGCGGTATCCAGCAATCTGCGGCAGCTGTAAAGGCGCGGCTCGCGGCATAGCATTAAAAATTTCATGATTCCGGTCCTAACTGATTTAGATTCCCACAACTCCCAAGGGTTGATACATTATACCAATCGCAATAATGCTGAAAAACAGTTTATTCCCCCTTAGTCCATCGGGTAGAATACAGAGGTTTTTATTAAATTATAAGGAGAAAACTATGTTTGTCGTTATTTTCGGTCGCCCGGGCTGCCCTTATTGCGTACGCGCCAAAAATCTTGCGGAAAAACTTAAAACAACAGTAGCGGATTTCGATTATCGCTATGTGGATATTATTGCCGAAGGAATCAGTAAAGCGGACTTATCCAAATCCGTCGGTAAACCGGTAGAAACCGTACCTCAGATCTTTATTGATGAAAAACCGATTGGCGGTTGTACGGATTTTGAAGCCCTGATGAAAGCGCAATTTAACGTAGTGGCCTGATAAATAGATAAAGCGGTAATTTAGTTACCGCTTTTTTGTTGCCGATTTTACTTGCACATTGCCTAAAACGAATATAAATTCATTATGTGTGAATAATTATACAAGGTGAAACCTATGCGCAGTACGGAATTAGTTCAATGGTTCAGACAATCCACCCCCTATGTCAATATGCATCGCGGCAAGACTTTTGTCATCATGCTGGACGGCGATGCCATCGCAAGCCCTAATTTTATTAATATCATTAGCGATATCAGCCTGTTACATAGCCTTGGCATCAGATTGATTATCGTTTTCGGCGCCAGGGTACAGATTGATCAACTATTGGCTCAGCACAATATCCGTTCCACCTATCATAAAAATATTCGCATCACCGATATGCAAACCTTGGAACTGGCCAAACAGGCGGTGGGACAGCTTAACTATGAGATCACCGCCCGTCTTTCCGTCCGCCTGCCCCATTCTCCGATTCTGAATGTGGTCAGCAGTAATTTTGTTTTAGCGCAGCCTATCGGTGTCGATGAGGGTGTCGATTATATGCTAAGCGGAAAAATACGGCGTATTGAGGTCGAAAATATAAAGCAGCATCTGGATAATAACAGTATTGTGCTAATGGGCCCTATCGCCCCGTCGGTAACGGGCGAAACCTTCAATTTGCCCTTTGAAGATATCGCCGCCCAAGTGGCGGTTAAACTGCAGGCGGAAAAACTGATCGGCTTTGCCGCTCCCCAAGGTATTCTGGATGAAAATCATTGTACAATTTCCGATCTCGGCCCGCAGGAGGCTGAAAAGATCTTGGCGGGGCTGATTAAAAACGAGCTTTATCACAGCCCGCAAGCCAGATTTTTACAGGCCGCCATCGAAGTCTGTCGAACCGGCGTCAAGCGCGCCCATTTGATTAGTTATGATGAAGACGGCTCGCTGCTACAGGAACTCTTTACCCGTGATGGTGTCGGTACTCAGCTATCCATGCAAAATTCCGAAGATATTCGTATTGCCACCGAAAAAGATATTCCCGGTCTGCTTGAACTTATTCACCCGCTGGAACAGCAGGGTATTCTGGTTAAACGCTCGCGTGAACAGCTGGAAATGAATATTGCCAATTATACGATTATTGATCGCGACGGCGTGATTATCGCCTGTGCCGCACTGAATATTTATGCCGATGAAAAAATGGCGGAAATGGCATGTGTTGCCGTTCATCCTGATTATCGCAATTCTTCGCGCGGCGATATTTTACTTGAAGCTATCCAAAAACGGGCCCAGTCGGCCGGTATTGAGAAGCTGTTCGTTTTAACCACCAGAACCGTTCACTGGTTTCAGGAACGGGGGTTCCATTTAGCCGCAGTGGAAGATCTTCCTCAGGAGAAACGCGCCCATTACAATTATCAACGCCGCTCGAAAATATTAATCCAAGATCTACAATAACAATCGGGGCGGTGAACTTTGTATCCACCGCCCCGCCGGTTCTACTTCCGATTCGAAATCGTAAAGATTCCCCGCAGTAAAATTATTCTGCAGCCATACGCATCATTGTGGTGATCACTTCCACCGCACTTTGCATATTCTCCAAACAAATCAGTTCATGCTTGCTATGGAAATTATATCCGCCGGTAAAAATATTCGGACAGGCCAATCCTTTAGCGGCCAGCCAGGCACCGTCCGTACCGCCGCGGATAGGTTTATGCAAGGGCGTAATACCGCATTGTTGCATGGCTCGATCCGCCAGTTGCACGGATTCCGGTACTTTTTTCACCGTATCATACATATTCAGGTAGCTGTCGCTGATTTCCAATTTGATCGGTCGAATCAGATTTTCTTTGCGATTAAAGGATTCAACCAGCTCCTCAATAAAGGCTTTGCGCCGGGTAAATCCTGCATAGTCAAAATCACGGATTAAATAACAAAGTTCCGTTTTTTCTATATCGCCGTGAAAACTGCTTAAATGAAAGAAACCTTGTTTATTTTCCGTTTTTTCCGGCACTTCATCGCTAGGGAAACATTGCTGAAATGCGCAAGCTATGGTTAATGCGTTCAGCATACGGCCTTTCGCCGAACCTGTGTGCATACTTTTTCCGTAAAAGGTAACAGTTGCACTTGCGGCATTAAAATTTTCATATTCCAATTCGCCGACCTCACCGCCGTCGATGGTATAGGCCCAATCGCAGGGAAAACGCTCCAACGGGAAAAACTGCATACCCAACCCGATTTCCTCATCGGGCGTAAAGGCGACCCGAACGTTGCAATGGGGAATATCATTGGCCATAAGCAAAGAAAGTGCGGTCATAATTTCCGCAATTCCCGCTTTATTATCTGCGCCCAACAGAGTATTGCCATCGGTAACTATTAAGGTCTTACCCACCAACTGGTGCATAAAGGGATAAAATACCGGGCTAAGGTATTCATCGCCGATTCCCAGGGCAATATCGCCGCCGCGATAAGCCCGAATAACTTCCGGTCGGACGTTCTTACCGCTACATTGCGGAGAAGTATCCAAATGGGCGATCAATCCGATAGTCGGCGCATTTTCAATATTCGCCGGCAAAAATGCGGTCAGGATACCATGCTTTGTCAGTTCAATATCTTGTAAACCAAGGGTACGGAGTTCCTGCTCCAGATACTTGGCAAGCTTTAACTGTCCCTGTGTACTCGGCGATGTTTTGGCTTTAGGCTTAGATTGCGTATCAAATGCCACATAATTCAAAAAACGCTCTAAAAGCTGATCTGTGTATTGCATAATATTTTTCTTATTCTTCAGGACTTATTGATAATACCTGCAAGGGATAAACCCAAGTTCTTTTCAAGTCTACTCATTTCACCGATTATTTTATTGATATATAACAAATATTCCTATCAAATTTTATAATTATTGGTTTTTTTAACATTTAGCCATACTTTTTTCGGCAAAAAACAATAAATGGCTTTAAATTATCGCCCGATCGCTATATCATTAGCGCTTAATCTAGGGTTGGGCTGACTGTCTTTTATTGCAAAATTGTAGTGTAAATTTACATAACAACAAAATGAAAGATATTCAGCCTTAAATATTCGGTGTCGGCAATTTCATATTGCAGGCGTTCTGTTTCACCTCAACGCTAAAGTCAGTCTTTAGCACATTAAGGGAAAACCAAAGATAGTGGAAAGTACTTCTGTTCAAAGCAAGGCGATTATCGAGCTGCGTTCTCTGAAAAAATCGTATAACAATAATACGGTTATCGAAAATTTCAATTTAACAATTAACAACGGGGAATTTTTAACCATTCTGGGCCCTTCCGGCTGCGGAAAAACCACGGTATTACGTTTAATTGCGGGTTTCGAAGAGGCTAACGGCGGGCAAATAATTCTCGACGGCGAGGATATCACCAATCTGCCGGCGGAACAGCGTCCTGTAAACACCGTGTTCCAAAGCTATGCGCTGTTCCCGCATATGACGATTTTCGAAAACGTGGCTTTCGGTTTACGTATGCAAAAAGTGCCGAACGAAGAAATTAAACCGCGCGTGCTGGAAGCGCTGCGTATGGTTCAGCTGGAAGAAATGGCGGATCGTAAACCGGCTCAACTTTCCGGCGGTCAGCAGCAACGTATCGCCATCGCCCGAGCAGTGGTAAATAAACCTAAGGTATTATTGCTGGACGAATCATTGTCTGCGCTGGATTATAAACTGCGCAAACAAATGCAGAACGAACTGAAATCCTTACAGCGTCAGTTGGGCATTACCTTTATTTTCGTTACCCATGATCAGGAAGAAGCGCTGACCATGTCCGATCGTATCATCGTGTTACGTAAAGGAAATATTCAGCAAGACGGTTCGCCGCGTGAAATCTATGAAGAGCCGCGTAACCTGTTCGTGGCGAAATTTATCGGCGAAATTAATATTTTCGACGCCACCGTTCTCTCCCGTATCGATCAACAGCGCGTACGCGCAAATGTAGAGGGACGGGTTTGTGATATTTATGTTGAACAGGAAGTACAAGAAGGACAGAAGCTGAAGGTTCTGCTCCGCCCTGAAGATATCCTGCTGGAAGAACTGGATGAAAACGAACAATCCAGTGCGATTATCGGTCATATCCGCGAACGTAACTATAAGGGTATGACATTGGAATCCACCGTAGAGCTGGAACATAACGGCAAAATGGTACTGGTCAGCGAGTTCTTCAACGAAGATGATCCTAATATTGATCACTCGTTAGATCAAAAAGTGGCCGTAACTTGGATTGAAAAATGGGAAGTGGTACTGAACGATGAAAATGACGACGCGTAAATTTCAAAATACGACCGTTACTGTCATCTTCGCTTGGTTAATCTTTTTCGTATTGGCACCGAATCTTCTGGTGCTGATCGTTAGTTTTCTAAGCAAAGACAGCAGCAACTTTTATGCTTTGCCTTTCACCTTTGAAAACTATACCAGACTATTCGAACCCTTATATGGTACGGTGGTATGGAATTCATTGTATATGTCCTGTATTGCGACCGTTATCTGTCTGGTGGTGGGCTATCCTTTTGCCTTTATCATGGCCAAGATTAATCCGAAATACCGGCCGATCCTGCTGTTTCTGTTGGTCCTGCCCTTCTGGACTAACTCCCTGATCCGTATTTATGGGATGAAGGTATTTCTCGGTGTAAAAGGCATTCTGAACGAATGTCTGCTGTTCCTTGGAATTATCAATGAACCCATTCGAATTTTAAATACGGAAGCGGCGGTAATCATCGGTTTGGTTTACCTGCTATTGCCTTTTATGATTCTTCCGCTTTATTCGGCCATTGAAAAACTGGATCTGCGCCTGCTTGAAGCGGCCAAAGATTTAGGTGCCAACGGATTCCATCGTTTTACCCGAATTATTATTCCGCTCACCATGCCCGGCATCGTTTCCGGTTGTCTGCTGGTTTTACTTCCGGCCATGGGAATGTTCTATGTGGCCGATTTATTAGGCGGCGCCAAAGTATTGTTAGTGGGTAACGTGATTAAGAGCGAATTCCTGATTTCCCGTAACTGGCCGTTCGGCTCGGCAATCAGTATCGGCTTAACCATTTTAATGGCCCTGTTAATTTTCGTTTACTATAAAGCGAATAAACTGTTGAATAAGAAAGTGGAGCTGGAATAATGAGCCGTGTACTACGTAATCTGTTTATGCTGGTGGTGTACGCTTATTTGTACATCCCGATTATCATTCTGGTCGGTAACTCTTTTAACGCCGATCGCTACGGTCTAAGCTGGAAAGGGTTCAGCTGGGGATGGTACGAACGTTTATCCAATAACGATACTTTAATTCAAGCGGCCATTCATTCGGTAACCATAGCCTTCTTCGCGGCGACACTGGCGACCCTAATCGGTAGTCTTACCGCAATTGCGCTCTATCGCTATCGCTTCCGCGGCAAACAGGCGGTGAGCGGTATGCTGTTTATCGTTATGATGTCTCCGGATATCGTGATGGCGGTTTCCCTCTTGGCGCTGTTTATGATTGTCGGTATTTCCCTCGGCTTCTGGTCGTTATTGTTAGCGCATGTAACCTTCTGTCTACCTTATGTGGTGGTCAGCGTATTCTCGCGCCTGAAGGGATTTGACGTCAGAATGCTGGAAGCGGCGCGTGATCTGGGTGCCGGAGAGGTTACCATTTTGCGCAAAATTATTTTCCCATTGGCCCTGCCGGCAGTGATTTCGGGCTGGTTGCTGAGCTTTACCATTTCTCTTGATGATGTGGTGGTATCCTCCTTTGTGAGCGGCGTCAGCTATGAAATTTTACCTCTGAAGATTTTCTCATTGGTAAAAACCGGGGTTACGCCGGAAGTAAATGCACTAGCGACAATTATGATCCTGTTCTCACTGGCATTGGTATCCCTGGGACTGCTAATATCCAAAAAGGATAAAAGCTAAATAATCGCTTCACAAATATAGTATTTACTCATAAAATACGCCTGACCCAAAGCTAGCCAATGGCCGAAGTCAGGCGTTTTTCTAAGCCCGGATATGATACGGGCGGATATCTTTTATTCATCAACAGGAGATGATCTCAATGAAAAAATTAGCAGGTCTTTTCGCTGCAAGTCTTATTACCGTCGCTGTAGCCGGCTGTAACGACAAAGAAAGCAAAACAGCTGAAACAAAATCCCCGGAAGCTGCGACTGCACCGGCGAACGATACTGTGTATCTTTATACCTGGACGGAATACGTACCGGACGGGCTATTAGATGAATTTACCAAAGAAACCGGAATTAAGGTTATTGTTTCCAGCCTGGAATCTAACGAAACCATGTATGCGAAACTAAAAACCCAAGGTGCCGACGGCGGTTATGACGTTATTGCACCGTCCAACTACTTCGTTTCCAAAATGGCACGCGAAGGCATGTTGAAAGAGTTGGATCACAGCAAATTACCGGTTATCAAAGAATTGGATCCCGACTGGCTGGATAAACCTTATGATAAAGGCAATAAATACTCCTTGCCGCAACTGCTGGGCGCGCCGGGTATTGCATTTAATACCCAGAGCTACAAAGGCTCCGACTTCACTGCCTGGGGCGATTTATGGAAACCTGAATATGCGGGTAAAGTACAGTTACTTGACGATGCGCGCGAAGTCTTTAATATCGCCTTATTAAAACTGGGCAAAAATCCGAATACTACGGATCCCGCCGAAATAAAAGCGGCATACGAAGAGTTACTGAAACTGCGTCCGAACGTATTGTCCTTTAACTCCGACAATCCGGCCAATTCCTTTATTTCCGGTGAAGTGGAACTCGGTCAGCTATGGAACGGTTCGGTTCGTATCGCTAAAAAAGAACAACCGGGCGTTATCGATATGGTATTCCCGAAAGAGGGACCAGTTTTATGGGTTGATACCTTAGCAATTCCTGCCACCTCTAAAAACCCTGAGGGCGCACATAAGCTGATTAACTATCTGTTAGGTGCGAAAACCGCTGAAAAATTGACCCTGGAAATTGGCTATCCGACCTCTAACCTGGAAGCGAAAAAACATCTTCCGACGGAAATTACCGCTGACGAGGCCATTTATCCAAATGCGGAAGTGCTGAAAAACAGCTACTGGCAGGACGATGTGGGCGAAGCTATCGAACTGTACGAAAAATATTATCAAGAGCTGAAAGCGGCGAAATAAACATAATACCCATACACAAACCGTACTTAACAGTACGGTTTTTTTCTCCCTTTTTTCCGCCTATAAGCGCAAAAAAACCGGGTATAAAACCCGGTTTAAAATAAGTTGTGCGAACTTTATAAGACTAAAAAAACTCTGCTAAAAACGACCGCACTTTATGGCTTTTCTATGTATTTTCTACTTTACAAGGTCTTTTCACATTGTTCAGCGAGCATTATTTTCCAATCACTTCCGTGCCGCCCATATAAGGACGCAGTACCTCCGGCACGGTTACGGAACCGTCCGCATTCTGGTAGTTTTCCAATACCGCCACCAGAGTTCTGCCTACCGCCAGTCCGGAGCCGTTTAAGGTGTGCAGCAGACGCGGTTTTTTATCTCCCTTGGCACGATACCGAGCCTGCATACGACGAGCCTGGAAATCCCACATATTGGAACATGAAGAAATCTCGCGATAGGTATTCTGTGCAGGTACCCAAACTTCCAAATCATAGGTTTTACAAGAACCGAATCCCATATCACCGGTACAGAGCAACACCTTACGATAAGGTAGATTCAGCAGGCGCAATACCTTTTCCGCATGGGCGGTTAATTCTTCCAATGCCTGCATAGATTTTTCCGGTTCGACAATCTGCACCAGTTCCACTTTATCAAACTGATGCATTCGAATCAGCCCGCGCGTATCACGTCCGTAAGAACCTGCTTCGGAACGGAAACAAGGAGTATGGGCCGTCATTTTCAACGGCAGCTGCTCCGCCTCTAAGATTTCACTGCGCACCAGGTTGGTTACCGGCACTTCCGCCGTCGGAATCAGTGCGTAGGGTACTTCCCCTTCCAACGGCTTAGTATGGAATAAATCCTCTCCGAATTTCGGTAATTGTCCGGTACCGTACAGGGTTGCATGATTAACTAAATAAGGCACATAGGTTTCGAGATAGCCGTGCTGTTGCGTATGCAAATCCAACATAAACTGAGCCAATGCGCGGTGCATTTTGGCAATTTGTCCTTTCATTACGGCAAATCTGGCCCCGCTCAGCTTCGCACCGGCGGCAAAGTCTAAACCGCCCTGCATGTCTTCGCCTAGACTGACATGATCCTTAATCTCGAAATCAAAGCGACGCGGTTCGCCCCAACGCATAATTTCTTTATTTTCGGAATCATCTTTACCCAGAGGAACTTCGTCCGCAGGTAAATTCGGTATGCTCAATGCAATTCGGTTAATTTCCTCCAGCACTTCCTCCAACTGCGCTTTCGCCTGATTCAGCTCAATCGCCATATTATCCACTTCGGCCAGTAAAGGGCTGATATCTTCCCCGCGGGCCTTAGCCGCCCCAACCGCTTTCGAACGACTATTACGTTCAGCCTGCAAGCTTTCGGTTTTTACCTGCAAGGATTTACGCGCTTCCTCCAGTTGGGTTAATTTTTCAACGTCTAATTCAAAATTACGTTTTAATCTTAATGTTTCGGCAATTTCCGTGAGATTATTACGGAGTAAATTCGGGTCAATCATAATACTTACCTATGTTGATGATAAAAAATAGCTTTATTCTATATCTTATACGCCCAATAGACCAGTGCAAACAAGCTAAAAGTGCGCAGGAAAAAGCCGCTTTATATTTTTTATCCCTGAAAAAAACAAACAACATCCGGATATAAAATTCGGACGCCCTAAACAGAATAAATCTGCGATAAACCTAGATTTTTATTGATTATAAGTTGATTAATTATTAACAAACTCTAGATTTTTTCAATCTTTTTCTTTACACTGCCTGCCGTTTTCGGCGCCCAGAGCAAGCTGTCTTTTTCTCTGCCACCAATGTAACAGCGTACGGAAACAGTTTATCAAAACTTTAATCTTAATTTCGCACATATGAGCAAAATAAATAAAATTAAACTAAGGCCGTTTTTACTGCAACAGGCAGAAAACGGTAATATTTTCGATTTACTGAATGAATTATGCAAATGGTTGCGTCAGAGTAAATCCGATGATCTGAGCCAAAAGATCAATTCACTGATTAATGAGTTGCAACTGGACGAGGAGTTGGCTAAAAATCTAACCGCCCAACTCTGTCGCTGGCTTTGCGGCTTACGTCTTTACCCTTTGTTTATCAGCAACGGGATTTTTGGGCGCGAAGGCTTCGGACGCGAAATTCGCCAACGCCTGTATGAAAAGTTTAATCCCGAATTTAAAGATACCAATGATCTGCGCGATGTGTTTTTCCTACTGTTCCGTGAGCGTGGTGATCGCCGTTGGTTGGAAAACACGCCGCTCAAATTATGGGTAAAATTGTTGGATTTGCTGCGCAGCTATGCCACTGAAGAAGATAAACAGCGGGTATACCGACATTTACAGGAAGAAGGTCTGTTAGCGGTTAAAATGCTGTCTATCTGGCTTGCTGCCGAAGATCTCGAACCGGAATTAATCCGACTGGAACCGACCATTCTTAATGCAGATTCGCCTTTTGTGGCGCTGAATCAGGAAATTATGAAACTGATTGAAGCCCAGCATAAGGGCAAGGAATTTGACGATGCGCATTTACAGGTAATGTATCAGCAATCATGCGAACAGGTGGAACGTCTGCAAAAACGCGGAGCAATCGCCGGCTCTTCCCTCCATGTAGCTCATTTGCTGGAGCGGTTGAAACAAACCCTGACCCGGCTGGAACTCTTGCTGCAGATTTTTACCCTGCCACGTCTGCCGAGTAATGAAATTTTGTTACTGACCGGCAAACTCGCCGTTGCCTCTGCGGAACAGCATAGTATTACCGATCTCTGGAAAAACAGTCTGGGAATGGTTTCGCGTACTATTACTCAACATACCAGTGATCACGGCGAACATTATATTACCCGGGATAAAAAAGAATATTTCGGTATGTTTTTCTCAGCCGCGGGAGCTGGCATTATTATCGCTTGTATGGCATTACTGAAAATTTATCTGGGCAGTATTATCAGTGATAAGGTCTGGATGGGAATCGCCTCGGGACTCAATTACGGCATCGGCTTTGTCATTATCTTTATGTTGCATTTTACCGTGGCCACCAAGCAGCCGGCAATGACGGCCGCCCGTTTTGCCGAAGCGGTGGGACGCAAACAGGGGCGTAGCGTAAATATGCAACTGGCACAATTATTGGTGGATGTGGTACGCTCGCAAAGTATCGCCGTGCTGGGTAACGTCATTGTGGCCGCCAGTCTTTCCGGCGCTATCGCTTACGGCTATGCCCGTTATACCGGTACGGCCCTGTTAAGCGAAGCGGATATCGAATATCAGCTGCATTCCATTGATCCTACTCAGGGAACCCTGTGGTTTGCCGCTATTGCCGGATTATGGCTGTTCTGTTCGGGCATCATCAGCGGTTTTTTTGATAACCGCAGTAACTACCTGAACTTAAGAATGCGCTTACATTATCACCCTTGTCTGAAACGGGTGGCCAGCTCTAAATTCCGGGCCTGGTTTTCGAATTATGTGCATAAAAACTACGGTTCCATTATGGGGAATCTATGCTTCGGTATGTTGCTCGGTTTAACTGCGGTTTTCGGCTATTTAATCGATTTACCGCTGGATATCCGCCATGTGGCCTTCTCTTCCGCCAACCTGGGCTATGCCACCGTCAGCGGGAATCTCTCGACCGAAGTATTTTTCCTGAATATGGGCTACGTTCTGCTGATCGGCGCAGTAAATTTAATTGTCAGCTTCTCTCTTACCTTATGGATCGCACTACGTTCTTTAGGTACCGAAGTGGACAGTTGGTGTAATATTATTAAATGTATATGCCAGATTATTCGTCAGCGCCCGCTTAGCTTATTTCTTCCTTTCCAGTTGGAAAATAAGAATTAATCCTTATCGGGGCTGTAGGCTCGGCCCCGAACTACCCCATTCTGATTAGCATATTTTGACTTAAAACAAATATTGCGAAATTAGCGCTCATGCCAAAATAAACTTTATGCTAGACTGCGAACAATTTTAAAACAATATAATTTCGGAGTATCTATGGAGTTTTTAACTAATCTGAGTGAAAGCACGCAGTTTATTATTCAGCTGGTCATCGTGCTTATCTGTTTATTTTACGGTGCCAAAAAAGGCGGTATCGCACTGGGTATGCTGGGCGGTGTCGGCCTTATCGTTTTGGTTTTCGGCTTCGGCATCGAACCGGGCAAACCTGCCATTGACGTAATGCTGACCATTCTGGCCGTGGTGGTAACCTCCGCCACCCTACAAGCCAGTGGCGGGCTTGACGTCATGCTGCAAATCGCCGAGAAATTATTACGTAAAAATCCTAAATACGTCAGTATTCTCGCCCCTTTCGTTACCTGCTTCCTAACCATTCTGTGCGGTACCGGACATGTGGTTTATACCATGTTGCCGATTATTTACGATATTGCGATTAAGAATAATATCCGTCCGGAACGTCCGATGGCGGCAAGTTCCATCGCCTCTCAAATGGGGATTATCGCTTCTCCGGTTTCCGTTGCCGTGGTTACCTTAACCACTTTCCTGATTAGCGCTCAGCATCCGATTGCCGGTTTCGACGGTTATCTTGATTTATTAAAAATATCCGTTCCTTCCACTCTTTGTGGGGTGTTGGCAATAGGTATCTTTAGCTGGTTCCGCGGTAAAGATTTGGATAAAGACCCTGTCTTCCAGGAAAAAATTAAAGATCCTGAATTCAAAAAATACGTTTACGGCGATACCGCTTCTCTGTTAGATAAGAAACTGCCGCAATCCAGTTGGAATGCCATGTGGATCTTCTTCGGTGCGATTTTCGTCGTCGCCTTATTAGGTTATTTTAAGGAGCTGCGCCCGTCCTTTGAAAAAAGTGCGCCTGCTCAGGTGGTCGAAGTTTTATCCGGCGATAAAGCGGTGAAAAGCTTTAATGTTAAAGAAGGGAAAATCGTCGCCTTAGCCAAAGAAGGCAAAGTATCTCTGGATATTAAAGATAATAAAGCTAAAACCAAAACCGCTTATGAGGGTCTGGAAATTTATGACGGTTCCGGCAAGCTTATCCAAACTCTTAGCCTGCAGGATAATCAGGTTACCATCAGTAACGGCGATAAAACCGAAACCATACAGAACGCCAGTATTCTGTTGAAGGATAAAGCCAATAAAAAAGTATCCTTAAGTATGGTTCATGTTATTCAGATCTTTATGTTACTGGCGGGCGCGCTGATCGTTATCTTTACCAAAACCGACGCCAGTAAAATCAGTAAAAACGAAATTTTCCGTTCCGGTATGATTGCGTTAGTCGCCGTATTCGGGATTTCTTGGATGGCGGAAACCATGTTTGCGGTACATACCCCAATGATGAAAGCCGCTCTCGGTGATGTGGTGAAAGCTCATCCTTGGACCTATGCGGTAATGTTACTGCTGATTTCCAAATTCGTTAACTCACAGGCTGCGGCACTGGTAGCCTTCGTACCGCTAGCCTTGGGTATAGGCGTGGATCCTGCGATTATTCTGGCCTTCTCCGCCGCCTGCTACGGTTATTATATTTTACCGACTTATCCGAGCGACCTTGCAGCCATTCAGTTCGACCGCTCAGGTACCACTCATATCGGTAAATTCGTAATTAACCACAGCTTTATTATTCCGGGGTTAATCGGGGTAATTACTTCATGTGTCTTCGGTTATCTGTTCACCACAATGTTCGGATATCTGTAGTAGCTCTGATACGAAAATGCCGCCCTTTAAGGCGGCATTTTTTATGTAAAAAATTCAGGGCCATGTACTGCTTCCCTAAATTCAGACAATTTAATTAAGATGCGGATAAATAAAAAACTTTTAATTTTTTGACCGCTCTTTTCCTGCCGACAGCAGCTTATTCGGCAGCGGGAGCGGCAATGCGCGCAAATTCCGCAAAAAAGGTCGGAAAGGTTTTTGCGGTACATTGCGGATCCAGAATCGTAACCGCCGTATCCGATAAGGCGATTAGGGCGAAGCACATTGCCATACGGTGATCATTATAGGTTTCAATTTGGGCATGCCGGAATTGCTCCCTTGCCGGCGGCTGAATACGGATAAAATCCTCGCCCTCCTCCACCGTTGCGCCCACTTTACGTAATTCCGTCGCCATGGCCGCCAGGCGATCCGTTTCTTTTACCCGCCAGTTGTAAATATTACGAATAAGGGTTTCTCCCTCGGCAAATAAAGCGGTGGTGGCAATGGTCATGGCGGCGTCGGGAATATGGTTCATATCCATATCAATCCCTTGCAGTCCGCCCTGTTCGGCTTCAATATAATCTTCGCCCCAATGAATTTTCGCCCCCATTTTTTCCAATACTTCGGCGAACAAGCGATCCCCTTGAATACTGTTTTTCCCCACGCCCTTTACTCGCACTTTACCTTTAATCGCCCCTGCGGCTAAAAAATACGAAGCGGAAGATGCGTCCCCTTCCACTAAAAATTGCTGTGGCGAACGGTAACGCTGGTTTCCCCGTACATAAAAGCGGTGATAATCATGATTTTCCACTTCAACGCCGAAGGTTTTCATCATATTCAGGGTAATATCAATATAGGGTTTGGAGACCAGTTCGCCGCTAATTTCAATTTCCGTATCCGCCGTCGCCATCGGTGCCGCCATTAAAAAAGCGGTCAGAAACTGCGAAGAAACCGAACCATCAATAAGAATCCGACCGCCGCGTAAACCGCAGTTCCGAATCGCCAACGGCGGGTAACCTTCCTGTTCCAGATATTCAATCTCCGCACCGGCTTGACGCAAAGCCTCCACCAAATGGCGAATAGGACGTTCTTTCATTCTCGGTTCGCCGGTCAGTACTATTTCGCTCGCCTGAGCCTCGGGAGCGCTAAGACAAAGCGCCGCAGCTAAAGGGCGCATTGCCGTACCCGCATTGCCCAGAAACAGGCTAAGGCCACTTTCCCATTTGAATGCACCGCCCAATCCCTGTAGCTCGCAACGGGTTTTATCTTCGGACAGTTGGTAATTTACCCCCAACTGTCGTAGCGCATTCAGCATATGGCGCACATCATCGCTATCGAGTAAATTGGTTAAGGTGGTGTTTCCTTCCGCCAGTGCCGCCAGCAATAAGGCTCGGTTCGAGAGACTCTTGGAACCGGGCAGATTAATGCAGCCCTCCACACGGGCGATAGGTTCTAGGGTAATTGAATCGGTTTGTGTCATGCCTGCTCCTTTCCGAGTATAGTAAAAAAATCCGACCGCAGTTTTCAATCTATTGCTCCGGCGCCGGTATTCAGCGAATTCGGATCAAAGGGCATAAAAACGGCGGCATAGTACGCCACCATTCTTAGCCGTCGTTAAAACTTATAATACCGCTAATGCCGCATCATAATCGGGTTCGTTTTTAATTTCGCTCACCAGTTCGCTATGCAGCACCCGGTTATTTTCATCCAGTACGATCACCGCCCGAGCGGTCAGTCCGGCCAAAGGCCCCTCAAGCATATCTACACCTAAAGCCTGATGCGTATCCTTATGGCGGAAGGTGGACAGCGTTTGTACGTTTTCAATGCCTTCGGCACCGCAAAAACGGCTCTGGGCAAAAGGCAGATCGGCGGAAATACAGAGTACGACAGCATTATCCAATGCGGCTGCGCGCTGATTGAAAGTACGTACCGACATGGCGCATACCCCAGTATCAATACTCGGAAAAATATTCAGGACTTTACGCTTAGCCGCAAAGGCCTGTAAAGAAATATCACTGAGATCCGTTGTAGTAAAAGCGATATCTGCAACAAGCGTGCCGATTTGCGGGAAATTGCCTGCGACCTCAACAGGGTTGCCGGCTAAAGTGATCTGGCTCATAAATTCTCCTTAATTCCGTTAAGCTAAACTCAGCACTTTGCTAAGTGCGGTGAAAAAACGCGTATTTTCTTCGGGCAGGCCGATACTAATACGCAAATGCTCCGGCATGCCGTATCCGGCCAGCGGGCGCACAATCACGCCTTCACGCAGTAGCGCCTGATAAATAGGGGCGGCAGGCCGTTTAAAATCAATGGTAATAAAATTGCCCTTAGAAGGGATATATTCCAGCCCGTGCTCATGACAGAACTCTTGGTAGCGCTGCATTTCAACTCGGTTATTGTGCGCCGCTTTTTCCACAAAAGCATCGTCCTGCAAAACCGCCTGCGCCGCAGCCAGAGCAAGGCTGTTACAGTTGAAAGGTTGGCGTACGCGATTCAGTAAAGATGCGATTTCTTCTGCGGATACCGCATAGCCGATACGTAATCCGGCCAGTCCGTAGGCCTTGGAGAAGGTGCGGGAAAGAATAAGATTCGGATAGGATTTTAGCAGAGCAAAAGAATCCACCCGTTCCCGGGCTGCAGTAAATTCCGTGTAAGCTTCGTCCAACACTACGATAATATGCGGCGGCACCTGTGCCAGAAACTCTTCCAGCTGGGCATGGCTCAGGAAATTTCCGGTCGGGTTATTCGGATTGGCAATATAGATCAATTTGGTCTTTTGGTTAATCGCGGCCAGGAATCCCGCCAAATCATGCCCCCAGTCTTGCGCCGGTATTTCTCGGGCTACTGCGTTAATAGCTTTGCTAATCAACGGATAAACGATAAAAGCATATTGCGAAAAAATAATTTCATCGCCTTCCGCCGCAAAGGTATGTGCAATAAGTTCGATTAAGTCATTAGAACCGTTCCCCAGAGTAATTTGCTCTGCCGTTAATCCGAACTTCTGCGCCAGAGCGGCTTTTAACTCAAAACCGTTCGAATCGGGGTAACGGGTCAGCTGTTCCAACTGCATCAGAATCGCTTGTTTGGCACTTTCAGGGAAACCGAAAGGGTTTTCATTGGAAGCCAGTTTGACAATGTCGCCAACATTATCGATACCCAGTTCCCTTGCCAATTCTTCAATGGGCTTTCCCGCCTGATAAGGGGAAAGCGACTGTACGCCTTTATTGGCGATATCGGAATATTTCATATTTTAACCGCTCTTTTAATCTGTTATGCAATAAGGCTACCTCAAAGGGCGCGCTTTGTTATTTTCGCTCAGGAATTTTCCCGTTCGAATAGGCGCATAAATTCAACCAGTTTTTCCACCCCTTCCGGCGGCATTGCATTATAGATAGAAGCGCGCATACCGCCCAGCACCTTATGCCCTTTGAGCGCCTGCAAACCGGCGGCCGTTGCTTCCGCTACGAATTTTGCATTTAGCCCATCATCACCGGTGCTAAAGGTTACGTTCATCAGGGAACGATTTTGCGGAGCTACCTGATTATGATAGAAATTCGTTTGTGCCAAATAGTCGTATAAGAGTTTCGCCTTATGGGCATTGCGTTGGGACACCGCCTCTAAGCCGCCCTGAGCCAGTAAGTCCTTAAATACCAGCGAACACAAATACCAAGCGAATGTCGGCGGCGTATTAATCATGGAGTCGGCTTTGGCCTGCACCTCGTAATTCCAGATAGAAGGCGTTTCTTTACGCGCATGGCCGATAAGATCCTCGCGCACGATAACAATGGTTATCCCCGCCGGGCCTAAATTTTTTTGCGCACCGGCATAAATCAGCCCGAACTTGCTGATATCGATTTTTCGCGACAGAATATCCGAGGACATATCCGCCACCAGCACGCCGTTACCAACATTAGGCACCTCAAAAATTTCAACCCCGCTGATGGTTTCGTTACTGCAATAATGTACATAATCATATTGTTCGGCGATATCGCTGAAATCGGTTCGTGCGATACTCAGCTTTCCTTCCTTTTCCTGCAGGATATTGATTTCATCAATCTGACAAAAATTACGGGCTTCCTTCGCCGCCGTAGCCGACCAATGTCCGCTGTTCAAATACAGAGCCTTTCCTTTGCTGCCTATTAAATTCATCGGAATAGCGGCAAACTGACCGCGTGCGCCGCCCTGTAAAAATAAAATTTTATAGTTATCCGGAATATGGTACAGATTGCGCAAATCTTTATCCGCCTGAGCCGCCAATTCAACGAAATACTTACCGCGGTGGCTGACTTCCATTACCGAAGTGCCTTGATTTTGCCAGTTTAACAATTCTGCCTGCGCCTGTGCCAATACCGCCGGTGCGATCATTGCCGGCCCCGCACTGAAATTAAATATCTGAGTCATGCTTTTGCTTCCTATATTATAATAATGAATTGCGAATAATCGGGATTATGCGCCGCCGCTATCCGCCGTTTCTGAAAAACGATGTTTTAAGTTTTATCACCTTGCTTCGGGCTAAGCAATGAATTTCCTTCATTTCGCTGAAAAAATTTGCTCCGCACCGGAAAAAAGCGCTTAACGCTTTGACGAGCAGATGAAAAACGGCTACATTGTGTGAAACTTTTTAACTTAATCAATAGAGAGAAAAACATGGAAAACGTAAACAAACAATCATTTCAAGACGTTTTAGAATATGTGCGTTTATATCGTCTGAGAAATAAATTGCTGCGCGAAATCGGCGATAATGATCGTAAAATCCGCGACAATCAGAAACGCGTGCTGCTACTGGATAATTTAAATCAGTATATTACTGACGATATGAGCGTCGCCGATATCCGTGCCATTATCGAAAATATGCACGACGATTACGAAGGCCGAGTTGATGATTATATGATTAAAAATGCCGAACTCTCTAAGCAGCGTCGCGAAATCAAAGCGAGAATGAAAGAACAGAATAAAGCCCATGCTGCGTTATTGATCAAAAAAGGCGCCTGATACGCGGGAAAATCTCGGTATTATGTAGCAGTTGCACAAAGATTTAGCCGATTAAAAGTCTTAAAATCCTCATTGAAATTTTAACTCAATGGGGATTTTTAATTATGGCGCAAAAGCTGTCAAAGCACGAGCTGGTCGAAAGGTTGCTGCTACTGAAGGAAAAGCAAGCATTACTTGCTAAACAGGTTGATACCTTAACGCAAGAAATTGACGAACTGACTTTGCCTTTTATGCCTAAGCCACCTAAAGATCCACCTCTGTTTACTATGCCGTTAGTGGCAAAGGTTTTGAGGGAATATGGCGATTGGATGATGTGCGGGGAAATCGCAGAAGCCGTGCTGAAATTACAAGGTCAGCCACAATTTGTTGATGTGGGCGATAAGCATTATAAGATTGTAAAAAGAATGCTGCGACGGTTAGCAAAGAAAGGATTGGTTCAGTGTGGTGGTATTCATTGGCGGTTAAAATCACTTAAACCTAAATGATAAATAGCGGTGCAATACCGCTATTTTGTTCTCCATTGCCAAAGCATCTCTCTACGGCTGATTTGTGTTCGGGTGAGCCAATTCCTTTGGTAAAACTCATTGAGTTGTTTACGGACGGAATCTAGATGTTTTTCGGTAGGTGTCGCTTGATTTTGTTCAATCTCAAAAATCCGTTGGGTGAGGTCGGCGATGGTAAAGCCTTTGTTGGGTTCATTGCGTAGGATTTGAACAAGGTATTTGCGGATTTTGCCTTTGAATAGCTTACGTTTTTGGCGGTAGGTAAAGTTTTCCGTGTTATAACGGGCAATATCTTCTTCGGCTTTCATTAATGCAATGGCTTTTTGAACGGTGGTAATTTTAACGTCTAATAAAGTGAGATGTTCCAATACCTGTTTTCGCTCAAATTCAAGGTCTTTAAGTTTTTGGTCTAGTTTATAAGCCATCCGTTTCTCTACTGCCAAATTATTTCTTGGGGAATAATTTTACGTTGCCAGTACCCGCACCATTCGTTGTTTTCGTTGGTGGTATTTAGGTATTTGCTTAGTACATCTTTGAACTGCCAATTATTCGATTTTCTACGATTATCTTCACGGTATGCCGCCTCATTGGCATAGCCCAATAAATAGAGATTGCTCATTTTATGCATTTGTCCGTAGTACATTCGTTTGAAGCGTGAAAAGTAACTTTCAGCCTGATTATTGGTGATGCCTTCATCGTTGCGATATTCCAGTTGGTGATTTACGGAATAAAGGTTGTAGAATGGCATTAAAACAGAATAAGCATTGCTTTCATCCGTATGAATACGCGTGCCACGTTCGATAAACTTGTCGGCAAACTGTTTAACGGTAGATTGGGTTTCGGAGTAGGTAACGAAAACATAAGAACGTTTTGCACCATGATACAAGTGATTTTCCGATTTTTCCTGTTCAGAATAATGCTCACGCGCTACCATTACACAACGTTTATCGGGATTTTGATTTTCTTTTAAGCGATAATCAATGCGGTCTGATTTCTTATTTGCCTTGCGTGGTGCAGGGTGAACGTAAGTGCCGTCCATTTCGACTAAACCCGAAAACTGACGAATTTCCCGTTGTTCAAGAAGTGCTTTACGCAGTTTTTGGGCTAACACATAGGCGGTTTTGTATTGCACACCTAAATCACGGGAAAGTTGTAAGGCGGGAATACCTTTGACTGCATTAACAAACAATGCAATAGCCAATAAATAAGTTTGAATTGACAGCTTACGATTGGCAAAGATTGTACCTGATGTGATAGAAAACGTATGATGGCAACCTTTTACTTTGCATTAAGGACGCAAAATGAGCCTGCAAGCCTAGATAATACCTCAGACATTGATACATTCAATATTTTGTAGGTTTCAACGGCTAAATTAAAGAAAAAAAGTGTTGAACCTTTAATTGAGTAATTAGGAAATGATTGGCTTTCATTGTTAAATATTTCTCAATATCCTAAACAAACACCAATTAACCCAAGCATTAACTGCGCATTAAAAAATGCTTTATCTACACAAGGTGGCAAGAGTAGAGATTTTCCTACATAATAGATTATGCATCATTGATGAAAAACAAAAAGAATGGATTTTTATGATTGAATATAAAGAATATGAAGATTCATTATTTTTTTAACTGATGGTAATGTAATTAATAAACAGCTATACTGTTAATGGTGTAGTGCTTTATTCTTCAGTGTAACAATGATTATATCCGGTCTGTGGTGGATAAGTTGAATTTGAGACCACGAAAATACGTAGCATGGAAAACAGCATTTTGAATGCTATTTTAAAGAATCGTTGCACTTGGTTTGAGAATTCATGAGATAAAAAGAGTTGCTAAAAATATTTAAATAATACTTTTAGCAACCATTTTGTCTACTACGCCTACTTCAATACACTACCAAACAGGCATTTTAAATAAACGACCATTTTGCCCATCGTCGTGCAAAATTAAAACAATCTCTTGTTTGGTAAGTGGTATCGTTAACCCCTGAACTTCTGAATTGATTGTTGTTGCAATAATCTGAATACCCAAATTGCTATACTCTCGCAAAACTTCTAATAATAAATCTTTTTTACGATTATCCAAGCCATCAAATACACCATCAATATAAATAAATTTAGGGAAATTTTTATCAAAATACACTCTTGTAATAGCTAAATCAAAGGCAATACATAAGAATTTCCTATATGTATTTCCTTGGCTTTCATTGGTGTTTTTTCCAGACTCTTGATATTCTGCTCTAAACTCAAAATTACCACTATCGTTTAATGTAACAAATAAAACCCCTTCTTTATTTAAAACTTTATTAATAATCTCATTAAAATAAATGCGAATTTTCGAAAATAAGCTATCTTCACTATCGTTAATATTAGCCAAGTCATCTTCCATTTTATTGCGAATATCATTTAATGATAACTGCAAATCCCTTTGTTCTTTTTTTAATTCTAAGACTTTTTGAATATTTTCTTTCTGTCTTTCAAAATCCAATATTTCCGCTTGAATTAAAGAGATTTCTTGATTTGCTTCTCTAAATTTAACAACCAATTCACTTTCTTTTAAAAAATCAAGTTGGCTGGCTCGTTGCTCATTAAGCTGCATAAGTTGGTTTTGAATGCTGGATAATTCTATTTGACTTTCTTTCAACTCTTGTTTTAAATAAGTATTTCTTTCTTGGGTAATTGCTTGATTAAATGTAATCAATTGTTCAAAATCTTTTTGAATTTGTTCTGGAAATAAAATATTAACCTCATCAAATAATTCTTTAACTTCGTTTGTATTGAATTTTATTTTATTTTCCGAAACGGATTGCTCAATATGATAAATACTATTTTTTAAAGAGTATTCCTTCATATTTAAAGTAATAATTTGATTATCAATTTCTGACACTAAATCTTCAACAGTTTGTCTATCTACTTCACGAAAATTAAAATTTTCAACAAATTCTTTTAGTTTAGAAAGTTCATTTTTTCTAATCACTAAACGACCATCAACTTTACTTAATTCTTCTAAAGCTTTTTTGTCATCGGAAATATTTTGTTCTTTGATTTTTAATTCTAGGTCATTAACTTGCTTGCCAAGTTGATACCGTTGTTTGGCAAGCTCGCCATTGAATCCCAATAAGTCAGCCATATAGGGTTTCCAATCCGCATCTTTACCACGATATTTTTGCAATTGAAATACTTGATAAAAATCATCTTGCATTCTAATGAGATAGCCAATAAGTTGGCGATATTGCCAGCTTTTAATAGCTGTAAAGTTTAATTTACTATCAAGATAAATTTTTGCATTATCAAAAGAAGTTAATTCATACCAAGAATCTTCGGGCAATGATCTATAATCTTGATTTGATGAATTGTGTAAGTAGAAACCAATTTTGGTGTTATTTTCAACACTACGTTTAATGGTTAGATACTCATTTACTGATAACTGAATTTCTAAAAAGAAAATAAAATTATTAAATATTTCTTGATTTTTGAATAAGAATTGCTCTTTATGTCTTTTTGCTAAAAACATAAAATCTAAAAGACGAGCAAGGGTAGTTTTTCCAAGATTATGTGTATCTTTAGTCTTATTTTCAGGATGTCTAATCTCACCATAAATAAAATTTAGCCCCTTGTTAAATATGATAGGACTAAATTTATCTGGTAAATTACTGTACAATTTAGATAGTTTCATTTCTTTTGCTCAACATATTCAATCATATCATTTTTAGCTTGATAATTTATCAAACCAAGTAAAAATAAGAAATTAAGAGCGGGTAAAAATAAATATTCTCCGCTCGTAATTTCTTTTTTAATAAAGCCCAATAATTCTTCATAAGATACGATCTTTGATTTTTTTAGCCGTTTTAATATCAAGAAACTGGCGTAAATCAAAGTTTTATCAGGGTCATTGTGCTTACTCGGACGAATCATCATTTGATTTTCCTATATCACAATTCCAATACATATAAAAGACCATCATTCTTGTTAGCCTAGTATTGGTAGCCAAAATATAGTCTCTATTTGTCAGATATTTTACTAAATCATTAAATATCTCATCAAAATACTCCAACTTTGATTGCATTGGTAGAATATAATTAAATTGAAATTCTTCAACTGTATTTTGATAATGATTTAATAACTCAGTATTTTGTGGGTCATTTAAAAAATCTTTAATATTAAAAACATACTTCATATAGTACTTTTTAAGCTGTTTTGCCATTTCATCAGTCAAGTTATTGAGTTTGTTTTTCTTCTCATAACTCGTCCTAATGATTGGGGATAAATTTTTACCTATGTTTTTATCATCAAACACTTTTGATAAATGACCAATTACCTCTGATAAACTATTAAGATTCAAAGTTGGGGCTATATTTAGTGGTTCTAAATTAATATTTTCCATATTTACGATATAGGGGTAGCGACTCAAATAATAATCTAAATCATCATTACCAAATATCGCAATATTTTCAGGATTTAATCCTGTTTTCTCTGAAATGTAATTAATAATTATTGGTTTTGCTCCACCTGTTAAACTACGATTAGCAAACAACATATAATAGTTAAGTTCCCCATTCTCAACTTTACTTTTAACTTTTATTAATTCTTTTGCAAGAAGATTACTCTTGCCTTCTTCACTATAAAAGTCAGAGTCTGTGTAATGCTTATTTATTCCCGATGTCCATTTAGCCTGAATAATAACCTTTCCGTCCCAAGCCTGTTGTTGGCTTGGATAAAGGTTAGCTTTACCGTCAAATTCCCCATCCCTTCCATCATCACGCCCAACAGAAAAACCTTGAACACCCTGCCCAAGAATTTCTTTACAAATGGCTATAACAAGATTTTCAAAACGAGAGTCATCTAAGTCAAAGTATTGGTACATAACAAAAATTCATTTTTACATTAAATATTAGTTTTATTGTACCAACAATTGGCTATTTTTTGAAATAGATTAGGGGTAGTGAAACAAGAGAGAGGCACTAAAAAATATCTATTTTACAGACCCCTGACAAACCTCTGGACATTTATCTAGTGGTTTGTCAGCGGTCTGAAGCAACTCATCAAAGAGTTGCTTTTTTATTTTGGGAAACTGTTACTAAAGAAAAGCGAATGAAGCTAGTGTTAAATTTGACTGATATTCGTAAACAACCTGCAAAATATGTTGTAAAGAATGATAATAGAAGACAATTCTGGGTGATTAGCGATCTAACTTGCTACATACTACTTATCCCGTTGTTTTGGCAAGGCAATAAAATGCCCGAAGCCCGATTTGGCATCCATTCATTACAAACGACCTAATAAGGAGCAAAAATGAAGCTACATTATGATATGCGGATCTATTTTGAATCTAGTGAGGATTTTGACATTTGTAGATGGGGCGACCATTCCATTTTGGATGATATAAAACGCCATACGGTAAGATGGAATGAGCGGCGTAATATCAACAAATTTTTCGATTTATTGGAAACCAAATTCCCTGCAAAAATAGAGCCGGTCGAACCTCGCTACTCAAAAGCCTACACCCAATACCAAGCACAAAAAAGGCTAAATGAAATTGAAGGTTTAATGCAGTGGGAAAGCGAGGTGATTGTTGACAGAATATTAGTTTACTGCTTAGATAGCGTTGAGATTTATTACCAAAAATGGAATAATCGCCACTAATAAAATGACAGAATTAGCCACAAAAATAAAGGCGACGGAAAGGTCGCCTTACTTTAAAATGAGTTTTGTGCAACTGCTACATAATGCCGCTATTATGCCTGTTTGTTCCTATTGTTATCCTCGGGTTCGGCACAGATTAGCGAATATTTATTCGCCTACCCTTGAGCGGGATAACATATTAGGCAGCCACCATAACCATGGCCGGTCGAATCACACGATCATTTAACAGATAACCTTTCTGTAAAACCACCGTAATCTGATTGGTGTCAAAACCTTCCGTCGGTTGCATGGAAATGGCCTGGTGCAGATCCGGATTAAAGGTTTCGCCGACTTCGCCTACCGCTTTCACACCGAAACGCTCCACTGTCGCCAGTAACTCTTTAAGGGTTAACTCCACACCGTCGAATAAGGCTTTAATACTTTCGTTCTCTTTATCCGCCGGCGTCGCCAAGGCGCGTTCAAGGTTATCGATAGTATTTAAAAGATCCTTTGAAAATTTCTCCAAAGCGAACTTATGAGCCTTCTCCACATCCTGTTCGGCGCGACGTCGGATATTGTCCATTTCCGCACGGGAACGAAGCAAAATATCCTGCTCTTTTTTTGCGGTTTCGGCCAACTGTTCTTCCAGCTCCTGAACACGGGCTATCGCTTCTTCCAAAGCGTCGCTTTCGGCTGCCGGAGTTTCCCCTTCCGCTTCCGCCTGTAGATTCTCAGTCTGTACCTCTTCAGCCTGTACGCTATCCCCGATGTTTTCCTTTTTTTCCTGTTCTTGATTCTGCATTTGTTCCGACATCGTTTTCTCCATGATAAAAAATAATATAAACCGGGCCATTGTAGCAAAGCCGGGCGACAATGTTAATGTTGCTATATTCGCTTTTCTGTGTAATATAAGGGATAAATTTTTTTATTCAAGTCATTATTATGCAAACCCCAAAGGACATTGAAAAAGCCTTACATGCCTCCTTTAAAACCATCGGGCTGGTAGGTCGCCCCCGTGCCGATATTACCTTGCAGATGCATAAAAATATTTTCCACTGGTTACTTGAGCGCGGTTATCAGGTACTGGTGGAAGAAGAAATCGGCCGAGCGCTTAACCTTTCCGTTTCCCATTTGGCTAATCTGGATCAAATCGGCAAACTGGCGCAACTGGCGATAGTTATCGGCGGCGACGGTAATATGCTCGGACACGCGCGGGTACTGTGCAAATACGATATTCCGTTAATCGGCATCAACCGCGGTAATCTGGGCTTTCTGACCGATATAGATCCGAAAAACGCCTATGCCCAGTTACAGGCTTGCCTAAACGGCGAATTCTTTGTTGAAGAACGTTTTCTGCTGCAAGCCAGTATCGAGCGTAACGGTAAAATTATTGCTAGCGGCAATGCCATTAACGAAGCGGTAATACACCCCTCTAAAATCGCTCATATGATCGATTTTCATGTGCATATTGACGGTAAATTCGCCTTTTCACAGCGTTCCGACGGTTTAATTATCGCTACCCCGACCGGCTCCACCGCTTATTCGCTCTCTGCCGGCGGACCTATTCTTACCCCGCAACTCAATGCGATTTCATTGGTTCCTATGTTTCCTCATACTCTATCTTCGCGTCCGCTGGTTATTGACGGCAACAGCAGCATATCGCTGAGCTTCGCCGAATATAATACGCCGCAACTGGAGGTAAATTGCGACAGCCAGCTCCCTTTAAGCTTTTCCAGCGACGATATTGTTAGAGTGGCCAAAAGCCCTTATAAGCTACGCTTGCTGCATTTGCAAAATTACAATTATTACAATGTATTAAGTTCAAAATTAGGCTGGCTGAAAAAATTATTCTAATTTCTTCTCAAAAACCTCTTTACTGTATATAAAATCATATATATACTGATTTGCATACAGTTATCGAGGGGTTTATTATGCTGAGCCAACTGACTATCAATAATTTTGCCATTGTTAAACAGCTGAATATCGAATTAGCGCAGGGAATGTCCGTTATTACCGGAGAAACGGGCGCAGGAAAATCCATTGCCATAGATGCCCTGGGGCTTTGTCTGGGTCAGCGTTCGGAAGCCGGTATGTTACGGGAAGGTCAGGAACGTGCCGATATCTGCGCCACCTTTACCCTTGAAGCCGGCAGCCCGGCGGCAATCTGGCTGCAACAGCAGGAATTACAAGACGCCGATGCGCCGACAGAATGTATCCTGCGCCGAATCATTAACAATGACGGACGTTCAAAAGCCTTTATTAACGGTACGCCGGTTTCCGCCGCCCAATTAAAAGAACTTGGGCAGAATCTAATTCAGGTTAGTGGGCAGCATTCTTCCCAATTACTGTTAAAAAACGAATTTCAGTTGCAGTTGCTGGATAGCTTCTGCCTTAATTCCGATTTATCTCGCCGTATGCAATCCGCCTACCGAAACTGGAAAACATTGCAACAGCAGGTTAAGGCTTTCCATCAGCAATGTGAAGAAAACGAAGCCAGAAAACAATTACTGCAATACCAAGTGGATGAACTGGACGAATTCAATCTACAAGCGACGGAATACGAGGAACTGGAAGAAATCCAGCACCGTCTTTCCAATTGCGAACAGCTGACAATGTTGTCGCAATCGGCCCTACAGATACTAAGCGATAACGAAACCGTTAATGCGGAAAGTCTGCTGTACCGCAGTACAAAATATATTGATGAATTGAACGAACTGGATCCCCGTTACGCCAATATCCAGAATTTGCTACAGGATGCGCTGATTCAGGTTCAGGAAGCCAAAAGCGAAATAGAACACCTTGCCGGAAATATTGAGCAGGATCCCTTGCAGTTACAGGAAGTCGAACAGCGTATGGGACAAGCCTTGCAACTTGCCAGAAAACATAATATAAAACCGGATCAACTCTATGCCTTGCATCAAACCCTAAAACAGGAATTGGCGAACCTCACCGAGTTTTCCGCCAATGAGGAAGAATTATTGGCGCAGGAAAGCCAGGCCCATAACACAATGTTGCAAGCTGCGACCCAGCTCAATGAAAGCCGTCGTGCCGGTGCGGAAAAACTTTCCTCTAGGGTAACCGGCCTAATCAAACAACTTGCTATGGAAAATGCGGAATTTTTTATTGAAGTCAACCATGCCCCGGATAAAGTCGGTGCAAAAGGGGCGGACAGTATTGTGTTTTATCTGCAGAGTAACCCGGGGCAATCCCCTCAGCCCCTTAATAAAACCGCATCGGGCGGCGAATTGTCCCGTATTGCTCTGGCACTGCAAAGTTTAACCAGCGATAAAAGTGCCGTGCCGACCCTGATTTTCGATGAAATTGATGTGGGGATCAGCGGCGCAACGGCAAGTGTTGTCGGTAAACTGCTGCGTAAACTGGGGGAAAAATGTCAGGTAATCTGCGTAACCCACTTACCTCAGGTAGCCTGTCAGGGGCATCATCACTTCAGGGTTGAAAAATCCCTGATTGATGGAAAAACCGAAACAAAAATGACCGCACTTTCTTCTACACAGCGAGTCAAAGCATTAGCCGGGCTGCTCGGCGGTAGCAAAATAACGGATTCCGCCCTTGCCAATGCTCGGGAATTATTGGCTGCGGTAGCCTAATCAATACATAATCCATTAGATTCAATAAACCGATCAAGCAATCGATAGATAAGGCGGATCGGTTTTTTGCTATTCTCTCTGCCGGCAAAAGCGATTAGGCGGATTTTGCCCTATCCTCAAATAAATGAGCAGAAGTATTTCTGCCTAATCATCTGCCTAGCTGTTATCCGCTCGCAACAAAAAAGACTTAGCCGAAAGCTAAGTCTTCTATTAATTGGTTCCTGATAAATTTAATAAAAAATAAAATTAGAAGCGATAAGCTAAACCGGTAAAGAATACAATCGGATCTAATTTAATTTTAACTTCGTGATCGGCATTCAGTGCGCTGAATTGTGCTTTAGTACGAATATGGGTATACCACATTGCGGTGTTGAAGTATAAATTGTCGGTTAATTTAATATCAATACCCGCATTCACTACCGGACCGAAAGAATGTTTCTTCACTTTTAAGTTAGTGATTGCCGGATTGGTTGATTCGGCATCAAAGAAGCGCGTATAGTTTAAACCCGCACCGATATAAGGACGGGAGCCCGCATCTTTATCTAAGAAATAGTACTGAACATACAAGCTTGGAGGTAATTGTTTTAGTTTTACTACATTACCTAAATCATAAAACCCGCCTAATTGAGGATGATCTTTCAATGCAGGAATAGTTGCACTGATTTTATGTGAAAAAGGTGTGGCGGCCAATAATTCCACCCCGAGGTTATCGGTAAACATATAGGTACCGGTTAAACCTAACTGAGCGTTATTATTCACCTCTAAATTAACTTTGGTATCGGTTGTTGTTTTTGATTGAGAGTTTGCAATAACCAATGCGCCGCCGGCACGAACGATAACATCCCCTGCCTGATGCGCGCTGACAGCTCCGCTTAATAGGGCGGCTGAGATACCCACTGCTAATGCTAATTTTTTCATAATGAACTTCCTTAAATAAAACCCTTAAAAAGATTAAGCCTATTTTTGGCTAGAGGGAATATACCACTTTGTAGCTAATTTGTTTGTGATCTGAGTCAAAATTTTAAAAACTAGATTAATTTTAATTTTGCACGGTTTTAAAAATTACCGCTTATTTGATTTAATGGATTTTGATCTACATCAATTTCATCCTTTTTTATGAATTTGAAAATAAAAACGGTATAATAAAACCCATTATAGAAACAGATAGGAATTTGTTGAAATATGCCAATAAACTTTACCCAGATATTTCACAACAGTTGGAATTTCGTCAGGAACGAGAAGCAATTTACCCTGAGTTTCCTTGTTATTTTCGCCCTTACCCTATTGTTGGTAAATCATCTGACTCGGGAATTTCTAGCGCCGGTAATGGACAAAATAAGCCAGGCCGATAATAGCGAGTTGGAGTCGCTCCTACAGCAAGGCCAACAGAGTAAAGGTGCGCTAAGTTATTTATTTAATCAATTCTTGGTACTGTTGGTTTCCAGTTGGGGAATTATTCATATTCATCGTATCAGTCAAAGAAATACGCCGAACCTTATCGGCAGCTTTGCCGTCGTATTAAGCAAACTTGCCGGTATTGTTATATTAAATGTGCTGATTATGTTGCCGATGCTGGCAGCGATGGCCAATTTGCTCCCCCTCATGCTAAGCGGTTCGGGGGCAGTATCTATCGCATTGATTGCCGTTATCCTCGGCATATTTATTTATGTCAGATTATGTCTGGCTCCGCTCAGCTACTTTATCGGCAATAAGCCAATCATGCAGGCTATCCCTTATTTCTGGCGTATCGGTAACAAAAGAACAGGTACCCTATTAATCTATTGCTTGATTGTGCAATTCTTTCTACCTTTTGTCAGTATGCAGTTTTCTTTTCTGGGCCAAATGAATATTCTGCTGGAAATTATTTCCATACTGGCGATATCCTTTATCAACCTGTTTACACTGGTGATTACCTATCGCTTTTACACTTTATTTATTCAGAACCCTTAATATGAAACAACTGCTTGATTTTATTCCTTTAATCTTATTTTTCATTGTTTATAAGCTCTCGGGGATCCGTGAAGCGGCAATTGCCTTAATCATCGCAACGCTACTGCAGACATTGTTTATGGCGATAAAATATCGTAAAGTCGAAAAGCAACAGCTGATCATCAGTGCTGCGGTGGTTATATTCGGCAGCATGACCGCCTATTTCAATCAAGTGGAATATTTGCAATGGAAAGTTACCATCGTATATGCCTTATTCGCGCTGATTTTACTTATCAGCCAGTTTATTTTTAAGGCGCCGCTAATGCGTAAACTGCTGGGCAAAGAAATTCAACTGCCCGATCAAGTATGGAACAGACTGAACTTCGGCTGGGCCTGCTTTTTTATTTTATGTATGCTGATTAATATCTATATCAGCCGTTATCTGTCCGAAGCCGCTTGGGTGGATTTTAAATCCTTCGGTACTATCGGACTAACCTTAGCTGCTACACTTATCACCGGGATCTACATTTATCGTTATCTGGCAAAAGATACGACAAATGATAAGGATTAACTATGACATCAAACTTTATAGATAAACACGGACGCCAGTCTCAAGGTTCACCTTTACTCAGAACCCTGGCCATGCCTTCGGATACCAATGCCAACGGAGATATCTTCGGCGGCTGGATTATGTCGCAGATGGATATGGGCGGTGCCATTCTGGCCAAAGAAATCGCACATGGGCGAGTCGTAACCGTTGCGGTAGAAAGTATGACTTTTATCCGCCCCATTGCCGTCGGCGATGTGGTATGTTGCTACGGACAATGTTTAAAAGTCGGGCGTTCTTCTGTACAGATAAAAATGGAAGTCTGGGTGAAAAAAGTCGCCAGCGAGCCTATCGGCGAGCGTTATTGCGTTACGGAAGCGGTATTTACCTTTGTTGCTGTGGATAAAGAGGGAAAATCGCGCACAATTCCGCGGGAAAATAATCCGGAACTGGAAAAAGCCCTAGCTTCTATTGCCCAACTTCAGCAGCAATCCGATTAATATTGGAGGAAAAAACAATGATGTACTATGTTATTTTTGCACAGGATAAACCCGGTACGCTGGCTCAACGCTTATCCGTTCGTTCCCAACATCTGGCAAGATTAGAGCAGCTACAAGCGGAAGGACGCTTGCTAACCGCCGGCCCGAATCCCGCCGTGGACGATGAAAATCCCGGAGATGCGGGCTTTACCGGTTCCACCCTTATTGCCCGTTTCAATTCTCTGCAGGAAGCTGAACACTGGGCGCAGCAGGATCCCTATGTTAGCGCCGGCGTATATGCCGAAGTTGTGGTTAAACCCTTTAAAAAAGTATTCTAATCCTTAAGGGAAACCATCCCATAGAAGATAAAAAAAGATGAGCTTTGATTCCGCTCATCTTTTTTCTTACCTATTTCTTATCGGTTTTTCGCCCCGATAACCTAATCTTAATTCAAACGGATAATCCAGCAGTTATGAATCTGCTTATTACGTTCGAAATCCAAAGGTAGAGTCCGCGAGGAAATTTCCGTTGCGGTTAACCCCAGTTCTTCCAATGCGGCGAAATCCATTTTAAACCCGCGCTTATTATTGGAAAAAACAATGCAGCCCTGAGAACGTAAAATACGTTTCAGCCCGCTTATCAGCATAATATGATCGCGCTGTACGTCCCAGCTGCTTTCCATTCGTTTCGAGTTGGAGAAAGTCGGAGGATCCACAAAAATCAGATCAAAACTTCTGTCGCAACAAGACAGCCATTGCAGGCAATCCGCCTGAATCAGCTTATGCTGTTCGCCTTCAATATCGTTTAGCAACAGATTTTGTTCCGCCCAGTTCAAATAAGTATTCGACATATCCACGCTGGTGGTAGACTTTGCGCCGCCCAGTGCGGCATGAACCGTAGCGGAACCCGTATAGGCGAACAAGTTAAGAAAATCTTTTCCTTTCGCCATTTCTGCGAGCATTTTTCGGGTAAGGCGATGATCCAAAAAAAGCCCGGTATCCAGATAATCGGTCAGGTTAACCCATAATTTCGCGCCATATTCATGCACATAGAAATATTCGCCCTTATCGGCAAGCTTTTCATATTGATTGCTGCCTTTCTGTTTGCGGCGAACTTTTAGAATCAACTTATTAGTTTCAACCCCGGTAACGGCCAAGGTGGCACTAACCGCATCCAGTAAACGCTGTCTTGCCTTATTTTCGTCAATATTTTTCGGTGCTGCATATTCCTGTATAACGACATGCTCTCCATAGCGATCTACGGCCAGGTTGTAGTCGGGCAAATCCGCATCATATAAACGATAAGCATCCAATTTTTGCTGCCCTGCCCACTTATCCAGTTTTTTTATATTTTTCTGCAGGCGGTTGGCAAAATCTGCGGCGACAAGAGGCATATTCGCCTCCTGCCCGTTGCTATATTCGCGGATAACCTGCTCATTTTGCGGCCGTTCACTGATTTGATAGTTTTTCTGTAAGCATTCCAAAGGGCCATTTTTAGCTTTAAACTGACGGTAGGAACGCATTCGCAAACAATCCAGCAAACCGGCTTCAGAGCTGAAAACCGACGCGTTCCAACCGCCGAATTCCTGTTTTAGACGCTGCCCGAATACGGAATATAGCGCGATCAAAGCCGGAGTCGTCCCTAAACGTTCGCCATAAGGAGGATTACAAACCACAGTTCCCTTAATACTCGGCAACGGATTAGTTAATTCGGCGATATCCGCCTGCTTCCAGCGGATTAAATGGGCAACACCGGCATATTGCGCATTTTTAGCCGCTTTGCGTAATACTCGTGCGTCTAAATCAAAACCGAAGAAATGCGGTTGGGGATTAAGCTTAACGCTCTCTTCCGCCTGCTTCAGCGCTTCTTCCTTCACTTGCTCCCAAGCCGCCCGATTATGCCCCAACCAATAATCAAATCCCCAGTGCAGGCGATGCAGACGCGGTGCAATTCGAGCTTCCATTTGAGCTGCTTCAATTAATAAGGTTCCCGAACCGCACATTGGATCCAACAACGGCGTTCCCGCGCGCCAGCCGGAGCGCAAAATAATTGCGGCGGCTAAGGTTTCGCGTAAAGGCGCTTGCCCGCTCTCTTCACGATAACCGCGTATATGCAGCGCCTCTCCGCTAAGATCCAGTGAAATAACCAGCGTTTCCCGGTTTAAATAGGCATGAATACGAATATCCGGATTTTCCCGATCCACGTCCGGGCGAGGATTACCCTTGCGCTCAAAATAATCGACAATACCGTCTTTCACCCGCATGGCTCCGAACTGGGTATGTCGAATATCGCGGTTAGTACCGTTGAAATCCACCATAAAACGGGTGCGATAATCGAAATATTCCGCCCAGTTCAGGCCTATTACCGCGGCATAAAGATCGGAATCACTGTAGATTTTAGTACTAACGAGGGGTAATAAAATTCTTGAGCTCAGACGCGACCAGAGTAAAGTACGATACAGCGTTTCGTCCTGAGCCGAAAAATGCACACCGCCCTGAGCGACTCTGCACTCGCCGGCGCCTAACTCCTCCAGCTCGTTCTTTAATAACTCTTCAAAGCCGCGTGCGGTGGTTGCAAAAAATTCTTTGATTGCCATATGTTATATAAAATTCCTAACATAAAATATTAAAAAGTGGGAAAAAACAGACCGCACTTCAGCGCATAGCCAAAGAGCGACAGCTAGCCGCGCGGGTGATATTTTTCATGTAAACGTTTCAGACGTTCCTTTGCCACATGGGTATAAATCTGCGTAGTGGATAAATCGCTATGGCCTAACAGCATCTGTACTACACGTAAATCCGCACCATGATTCACCAAATGCGTGGCGAAAGCATGGCGCAGTACATGGGGCGACAGACTGTCCGTATCTATTTCGGCCAAAATCGCATAATGTTTGATACGATGCCAGAACGTCTGGCGAGTCATCTGCAGCGCCCTTTTACTCGGAAAAACCACATCGGAACTTTGCCCGTTCAGTAAAAAAGGACGGCCGTAACTGAAAAACTGTCCGATCCAATAGGCCGCTTCTTCCCCCATAGGTACAATGCGTTCTTTATTTCCCTTACCTATAACCCGTACCACCCCTTGCTCGATATTAATATTATCCGTACTCAGGGAAACCAGTTCGCTAACGCGCAGCCCCGTAGCATACAGCAGTTCCAACATCGCTTTATCACGCAGTTCGAGGGGAATCTCCGGGCTTGGCGCCTGCAATAATTCGCCCACCTGTTGCTCGCTCAGATATTTAGGCAAACGCCCTGGCAACTTCGGCGAACTTAATACAGAACAGGGATTATCGGTGCGGTACTTCTCCCGATACAGGTATTGAAATAATTTACGCATGGCGCTCAGCATACGGGCCGTACTGCTGGCCTTATAGCCGGAAGCGACCCGTTCGCCCAGAAATTGCTGCAAATCAATGCTGTCCGCAACCAACAACCCCTTCGATTCTTTCTCCAGCCAGCGGCACAATGCAGACAAGTCCAGACGATAAGACTGAATGGTATTTTCCGAAAGCCCCTTTTCCAGCCACAGATCACTCAGAAAAAGCTCGATTAACCCCGTATCTTTCATGGTTTAGGCAAGAATTATTCTTCTCCTTTTTCTACCGCACTTTTAATGGTCAAATTCACTTCCGCCGAAATCATATGATTTAGGATTCCCATTAAGCTATCCAGTTTTTCCGTATCTGCGTTACCCTCTTGATTAAAGTAACCGTTTTCTTTCAAACTGACGATAAAGGCGGCAAAGACCGCTTTATCAAAAAATTCCGGCGCATTAATTCCATGCAGTACGGATAAACGCTGAGCCACGGACTGACTTTCCTTTTCCAACGCATTTTTCGGCATATCCGGCGTATTCTGTAAAATAGCCGCCGTAATCGCATAGCGCTGTAAGATTTCGCGCACACCCGCCGACCAGAGTTGCAGAATACGCACCCGACTACGGTTAATACTGAGTACGTTTTCATTAAATTTAATCAATTGCTGACGATGCAACTCGTTAATAATGGCTTCGACCCGTACGGATAAATCCTCAACGGCAACATGTAAAAACAGTTCTTTTTTCAGGAAAGGATAAAGCTTACTTACCGCGTCCAGAACCAGATTTTTCTGGATCGCTTCATAGTGCAGCACGATACTCGCCACCAGCGACGGCAATACAAACAGATGCTGAATATTATTACGGTAATAAGTCATCAATACTGCCGAATTACGTTCCAGTCGGATGATCTCGCCGAAATTATCTTTCTCGACCAATATACCCACGCGATCCAGGTTTAAAACATGTTTAAGCATTTCCTGAGCGGAATCGGAAGGCAGGATAACATCCGGCGAATAAGGCACATTGCGTAAATACTGCAGATAACTTTCCAATTGCTCCAGCAACTGCTCGCGGGTCAATGCCCGCTGACGAGAAGATAGCAGCGCCGTACCGGTCAGATTCATGGCATTAACGGCGGCGGAATTATTAATATTGATCATGACCTGATTGGAAATTCCGTCCACGGCTTTATTGAACCAAAGCGGGCGTTCTTCATCAGGGTTTTCCTTCCATTCCGGATAATGCTGATTCAAATAGTTGCTCAATGTAATCGGCTCGGCAAAATTCACATACCCCTTGCCTAAATTACGTAATTTTTTGATCACCCTTAAGACCAGTCCCGCATTCTCTTTCTCTTTTGCCGCACCGCGTAATTCTTTTGCATAGGTATCCACTTCCAGTACGTGTTCATAGCCCACATACACCGGAACCACCGTAATCGGACGAGTCTGGCGCTGCTGTAGAGCCTGTAGCGTCATAGACATCATACCTGTTTTCGGCGCCAACAAACGACCGGTACGGGAACGTCCGCCCTCAATAAAATATTCCACCGAATAACCGCGGTGAAAGAGTTCCGCCAGATACTCGCGGAAAATCGTAGAATAAAGGCGATTCCCCTTAAAGGTACGGCGGATAAAAAAGGCCCCGCCACGCCGGAACATGGCGCCTACCGGCCAGAAATTCAGATTAATCCCCGCTGCAATATGAGGCGTTACCAAGCCCTGATGATAGAGCACGTAGGAAAGCAGCAGATAATCGATATGGCTGCGATGACAAGGCACATAGACTATTTCATGTCCGTCCAGCGCCAGCTTTCTCACTCTATCCGCGTTCTGTACTTCAATTCCCTGATAAAGCTTATTCCATAACCAGCGTAAAAAACGATCCGCAACCCTCAAACCCTCATAGCTCACATTGGCGGCGATTTCATCTAAAATTTTCTCCGCTTCTTGGCGCGCCTTCTGTTCGCTGATATTTTTACTTTTCGCTTCGTCCGCTATGGCGTTCAGAATAGTCGGCGACTGCAACAGCTTATTAAACATCGCCTGACGATTAGGCAGGCGCGGACCGGTAGCCGAAATACGTTGCTTAGAAAAGTGGATTTTGGCTACGCGCGCCAGTTTTTGCGCAATGGATTTATCCGCACCATGTTCATTCACCATATAGCGCAAAGATACCGCCTGAGAGAAACGTACGAAAGTATCACGCCCGAACCAAATGGCCGCTGCGGTTTTCTGAATCCCGTTCAGTAAACGTAATTTAGGCAGCTTACCCTTATCTTCATGTCCCGGAGAGCGGCCCCACAGCACGGAAACCGGAATAACCTGTACGTCTAAATCCGGATATACCCGATGCAATTCCAGATAATTATAAAAAACGTTTTCCGTTTCTTTTTTTGCCCCTTTGGATTTAAAAATCTGGCGTCCTTCGTCTAGAAACACAAAGCGCGGCAGTTTTTTTCCATGAATATTATTGGCAACGACCGGATCCGGCAATCCCAAGCTTATACAGTTTTTACGGAAAATCACCAGATCCGTTTGAGAAGTGTAGGGCAACACATAAACCACCGGCTGAGAAATATCCAATTTCAGCTCTTCAATGGGATTATGCGGAATAGGATTATTCTTAACTAAGAAAGATAAAGGCAATTCAAGCACTTTTCGGTATAAATTTAAAAAACCGGACATAATACATTTCCATATCGTTAAATAAACCCGCGTATTTTAGCATAAAACTCTACGCCTATTACCGAACGAATATCACAGTTTTTACATCTGCCCTAAGGGTGCGAGAGAATTAACTATACAAAAAAGCGGAGCGCCAAATATTATTTCGAGCGAATAGAAAAAGCAAGTCCTCTGCCCCTGGAGATTTTAGTAAAAAAATCAGATGATTAATATTCCGCAAGCCATATTATAAAGCGGACAAAGCTATTGCAACTTTTGTCAGACTGTATATAATGGCAAAAATTCTGTATAAAAAAACAGGGGATAATATGAAACCAGTCAAAGCATTAACCGCCCGCCAGCAGGAAGTATTCGACTTTCTCAAACATCACATTGAAACAACAGGTATGCCGCCTACCCGTGCGGAAATTTCCAGAGAACTCGGTTTCCGCTCCCCGAATGCCGCAGAAGAACATTTAAAAGCCCTGGCACGTAAAGGCGTGATTGAAATTCTGTCGGGTACCTCCCGCGGTATCCGCTTATTAGTAGATAACGAGGAAGAACAGGAAGAGGAAGGCTTGCCCCTTATAGGTCGGGTAGCCGCCGGCGAGCCTATTCTGGCCGAGCAGCATATCGAAGGCAGCTACAAAATCGATGCCAATATGTTTAAACCTCAGGCGGACTTTTTACTGAAGGTATCCGGCCAGTCGATGAAAAATATCGGTATTCTGGACGGCGATCTGCTGGCGGTACACAGCACCAAAGACGTACGCAACGGTCAGGTAATTGTCGCCAGAATTGAAGACGAGGTTACGGTAAAACGATTGGAACGTAAAGGTCATATCATTTATCTGCATGCCGAAAACGAAGAATTTGAGCCTATCGTCGTCAATTTAAATGAGCAGCCGCATTTTGAAATCGAGGGGATTGCCGTCGGTATTATTCGCAATAACGCTTGGATGTAACCGAATCTCGCCCATAACAAAGGGGCTAATCTTTATAACAAAGATTAGCCCCTTTGTTATTTCTTTTACCCGGTAAAAGCACATAAAAATACTTTTTATGTGCGGGAAGAAAAAGCTTTTCCCATTTCCCTTGCTTCTATTCCCTTAGTGCTTTGTTCCCTTGGGGCATCATTTAACTCAAATAAGGGTTGCTTTGTTTCTCTCGACCGATAGTGGTATAGGGACCATGACCGGCGATTACCACCATATCGTCCTGTAGGGGGAACAGTTTATTACGGATGGAATCGAGTAAATCCTGATGATTCCCCTGCGGAAAATCCGTTCTGCCGATACTGCCGTGAAATAATACATCGCCGCTAAAAGCGATTTTGAACTTATGTTCAATAAAGCCGATATGCCCCGGCGTATGCCCCGGCAAATGCAGAATTTCAAATTCAAAAGCACCGATATTCAGCTTTTCCCCTTCCTTATTCAACCATTGGTCCGGTAAAAAGCGCTCAACTTCAAATAATCCGAACTGACGGGATTGTTGCGGCAGGCTGTCGAATAAAAATTCGTCGGCACAATGCGGGCCGCTGATAGGCACGTCGAAGCGGGCTTTAAGTTTAGCCGCAGCGCCCACATGATCCAAGTGGCCGTGCGTCAGCAAAATCGCCTGTAGATTCAGTTCCAAGGCTTCGATCCGCTTAATCAGCTTAGGAGCTTCGCCACCGGGATCAATAATCGCCGCATTCTTATTATCGTCCCAGATTAAAGAGCAGTTTTGCTGAAAAGAGGTTACCGGAATAATTTCAATATTCATATGGTTTCAAACTTGATTAAGGGTTCAGCTGCCGCGCCATGTGCGCACAGGTCCGGTATCAATATGGACAAAATTACTTCTCGGATAAAACCCGACCCCGCCGTTTTTCAGGCTTTCCGCCGATTGCTTCACCTTCGATAAGGCCGCCGCGTCAATACGAAAATCAATGGCCTGTCCGCGCATATGATAACTATTGCTGGCAACACCGCGGCTGCGACGACGCATCATCGCATTACTGGCCGGCGAGCGGTATCCGCAGATAATCTGAATTTCCGTATTACGCAAACCTAAATTGCCCTGAATACGGTATAACTTGGAAAACAGGTGCGGATCGATTTTCGCCACCTGATTATTACGTTTATCTCTAAGCAGCCAATCCAATTTACGCAATGCCGCAGCGGAGAATCCTTTCGACTCGCTGAATTCGGAACTAAAACGCTCCCCGGTATTAATATTTCTAAGGCGCAAAATTCTCGGCTGAGGCGTAGAAACCAAAGCTAATACGCTGTTAGGTAATATGGTCGCACCGAGCATAATGCCGCCTAAAGATAACCATTTACGCCGGGTAAGGTTAATTTCACTCATTTATTCATTCCCTGTTAAATTTAAATTGTCCCTAACTACAGACAAATAGAATTGTTTTTAATTCCTTCTCCGGCCGAAAAAAGTGCGGTCGAAAAAACAAAAGTTTTTACAAATATTTTCCGATCAGGTTCCAGTCGATATAATTTGGTACCTGCCCGGCATCGTAACCATAAATATCCGGCGCCGTATGTAATTTACCGTTTTCCATCCAGGCGGTTACATAATACAAATATACCGGATTATCCGAACGGACGGTGGCCGAAGTGGTTTTACGACTGTTCAACACTTTTTGTTTTTTATCCGTTGACCAACCCGCTTCCTGCAATAACATTCCCGCCAGCTGATCGGATTTTTCAACCCGCACACAACCGGAACTTAAAGCCCTGTCTTTCTTCTTAAACAGATGACGGGACGGCGTATCATGCAGGTAAATCGCATCGGAACTCGGCATATTAAACTTATAACGACCCAAGGCGCTGTGATCTCCCGCCGCCTGACGCAAATGATAAGGGAAACGGGAACCCACCGAAGCCCAGTCGATGCTATAAGGATCAATGGTATTGCCATTACGATCAATAATGCTGTAACCGTTGCGGCTTAAATAGCCCGGATCCTGTTTTACCTTCGGAATAATATCTTCATTAATCAAACGTACGGGTGCATTCCACGGCGGATTAACGACAACATTACTTAATTTACTGTACATCACCGGGGTACGGCGCTTATTTTTACCCACAATAACTTTGGAATTTAATACCAATTTGCCATCGCGGTAATAATTTAGCTGGTAAGTCGGAATATTAACGAATATACCATTGTTAAAATCCGGAATTAAACGTAAACGCTGAGCATTAAGCGCTAATTTATACAATTCCCCCGGATGACCGCCCTGAGCATGTAAAATCTCGCCAACCCGTTCAATGGTCTGACGATAGATCGGATTTTGTGAAGCCAGGTTTTGAATATACTCCGTACCCTTTCCGTTATTCAGAGCGCTCAACCATTGCTCAACGGCGCTTTCTTCCGGTTGTTTGGCTTTGTATTTATTGGCCGAATATAACCAACGCTGGGCATAAAGAGACAGATTTTTTACATAATAGCTATAATCTAAAAAAGCGTCGGTCAATAATATATCTTGCAATAAAGGCTGCTGTGCCGACTCGGCTTCATCAATCTGACGTAAGGATTTTATCGCATCGGCAGAAATACCACTGGCGGCCATTGCCGCATATTCATGCAAAAAGTGGCGTCGAGCCTCCTCTTCCGTCCATAAAAGCGCAAAATCGTTAGCACCGTAAATCTTGCTGATAACCGCCTTAAAGCGCAACGGTCGACCGGCAAGTATCTCCTCTAATTTAGCTTCCGCCTGCATTTCCCGAGCCATATCCATCACGGTAATTTGCGTTTCAAGCGCACCTTTCGCCATATTGGCGGCGGGTTGTCCGCTAAATGCGCAACTGCTGCATAATCCGGCAATAAGCAATGCCAATTGGATCGGTTTTAAAATAGATTTTTTGTGCATAAGGTTCCCGAGAATCTGTATAAAATCCTGTGCTAAAGGGCAAACACCGAGAAAATTTCCCGGTGTTCGAATTTATTTGATTTCGGTTTTATTCTCTGTCTTCTGAGAAGTTACCGAACGGGTGCTATCCTTTGCATTTTTCTCCATGGTTTTGCCTTTCTTCGCCTCATATTTTACATAATCGGCAGCGATATTACGCACCTCTTTCAGCAGAAAATCAGGCGCTTCATAATCTTTAGGCAAATCGTCAATATCTTTTAACGGTTTCTTTCCCTCTCGGGCAAAACGCGCATTCAGATCTTTCAGATGTCTGGCATCGTCTTTATCGTTTTCCGCTTTCCGTTTCGCATAATTCAAGGTTAAGAATTTTCGTTCGCTACGCTCGTCCCGAATTTTTATCTCTTCGTTAAGAGAAATAAATTCCGGATTTTTCGCTATACGTGCATGATGTTTTTCCGCCAGCTCTTCAATAACGGCTTTTGCCTCTCCCGCCTGAGCATAGTTGGCGGCGGGAATTTTATCCCAAGGCAAGGCGTTATCTTCTTTTTCTTCACCGTATTCTTTGGCATCGATGGAAGAGGCCAATTGAATATCCGGAGCGACCCCTTTCAGCTGGGTACTGCCGCCGTTAATCCGATAAAATTTCTGGATCGTATATTGAATAAAGCCTAGAGGTTCCTGATCCAAATCATAAACAAAGTTTAAAGAACGGCTCTGTTGTACGGTGCCTTTACCGAAAGTATTCTGCCCGATAACAACCCCGCGGTTATAATCCTGCATCGCCGCAGCAAAAATTTCCGATGCGGAGGCGCTGAAGCGGTTAATCAATACGATTAAAGGCCCGGAATACACCTGCGCATTATCCGGATCTTCATTTACCCGAATACGATTATAAGGATCTCGTACCTGAACAATAGGCCCGTCGCTAATAAAGAGCCCGCTTAGTTCCACCGCTTCGGTCAGTGCGCCGCCGCCATTTTCGCGTAAATCAATAATCAGAGAAGTGGCTTTTTTCTCTTTCATCTGGGTCAGCAATTTACGCACATCAGCCGTCAGTCCGATATAAAAGGTGGAAATTTTAATTACGGCCACATTCTCGCCGTTCACTTTCTCCACAGTCAGCTTTGCCGCACTGTCTTCAATACGCACTTTATCGCGTATTAAAGTAATCACTTTGGTTTTGCCGCCCTTTGCCGGCTCAATTTCTAAACGAACCTTAGAGCCTTTTTTCCCTTTGATTTTGTCAACCACGTCTTCCAGACGCCAGCCGACCACCTCTTCGATTTCTCCTTTAGCGCCCTGGCCTACACCAACGATTTTATCTCCGGCCTTAATTTTTCGGCTTCGTTCCGCAGGTGCGCCGGGAACCAAGGATTTAATAATGGTTTCGTCGTCTTCCTGCTGCAAGGTCGCCCCTATGCCTTCCAAAGACAGATTCATACTTTCATTAAAACTTTTGGCCGCGCGCGGCGCAAGATAACTGGTATGAGGATCGATTTCGCGCGCAAAGGAATTTAAGAAAAGCTGAGTAATATCATCGGCTTTTATCTGAGTTAAACGACGAATGGCCAAATTATAACGTTTGGTTAGGGTTTTCTTAATTTCCGGCCATTTTTTATCTTTCAGTTTTAAATCGATAATATCGTTCTTAACCCGTTGTTCCCAGAGCTTATTGGCATCTTCCGTTGTTTTCGGCCAAGGGGCTTTTTTACGATCGATCTCGATCTGATCATCATCGGATAAATCCGGCGCTTTATTCAGCAAGGATAAGGCATAGGCATAGCGTTCATAGCGCCGTTTCGCCATACGTTCGTACATATCAAAGGCGGCGACCAGTTTACCTTCGTTTAACTGGTTATCCAGCAAATCGGCGTATTGGCTGCGCATTTCATCTACATCGGACTGCAGGAACAGACTATGGGTAAAATCCAATAAATCCAGATAACGATCGAAAATCTTACGAGAAAACTCGTCATCGAGCTGAAATTTACGATAATGATATTGGGTCAGCCGGGTCGTTACCCTTTTAGCGGCCAATGCGTTTTCTTCCGTCGGCTGCGGAATCTGAATTTCACTTGCTTTCAAGGCCGGTTGCACGGCGCTTACCGTCGTGCTGAACAATATTCCCGCCAGCAACAGCGCCAGAGAGGATTTAGATTTATTCGACTTCATTAGTTAAACTTTCCCAATAAAACAAAAACATCGCCCGGGCGTCTGCCTACCGATGTGGCGAAGGGCTGCGCAGGCCGCAAAACGGGGCGGCGCAGTCTTTTCAGCCTAAGAACAGGCTTTCTGCCGAAACGTTAATGACCAAACCGTTATCAAGCTGAACACGGGCGCCGTCTTTAACAATATCCAAAACCACCGCACCTTTCACCGTATCGGAGATTTTAACTTTAACCCGAGCCTCTTTATGCAAAGAAGCTAAATCCGCCGCTTGTAAAGGCGCTTCCGATTTTGCCTCTTTTTTCAGCGCCGTATTTTTTTCAACGCCTGCACCGGCCTGAGCGCCCTTATTTTTGCGCATATAACGTTTTTTATTATTTTTAGCTTTTTCCGCACGCTCCGCGCGTTGTGCGGCACGCTGCTGAGCCAGTTTCGCTTTTGCCTCGGCCAGCTGTTGCTGAGCGTGCAAAACATGCTCCTCTTCCAACAAACCGGCAGAATTTCCTTGTAAATCCACACGCTCTGCGCCGGCACGACAGCCATGCAGATAGCGCCAGTTAGAAGTATATTGCCGTAACGCCTGACGTAACTGAGTTTTACTTACGCGCTCGTCATCTTTCAGGGCTTCCGCCAAATCCTGAAAAAGGCCGATTTTCAACGGTTTCGCTTCGCCTTCCAGAGAAAAGCAAAGGGGAAATTTTTCAGCCAGATAGGCAATAATTTCCTTATTATTTGCTAATTTCTGCGTTTCCTGCGCTACCGGTTGAACTTCTGATTGGACTTCTGTCATTACTAATTTTCCTGCCTATAGGTCTTAAAGATAAAAATGCCCGTATTTTAGCGTATTTTATTCAATAATGACAATCTCTAATCAATGTCGCGGAGGGGGAAAATCTATTTTCAGATAACTTAAACTCAGGATAGCATTCCTTTGTCTCCGCCCCGCAGTAACAGGCCGGCGAACAATGGCAGATGCGGGCGCTCCTCGGGTCTTGTAGCGGCTAAGTACCGTATCGGACAGATCAGACCTGTTTCGGCTCGCCCCAATGGCTCTCCCCCGATTACGACCTATTTCCGCTAAAGCGCATATAAGGACGTTTTTTATTTTAAACTTCGGCGATTAAAGTATAAAATTGGCAATCTGAATTTTACTCATCGCAACCGACAATTAACAAAAGAATATAGACGAGCATATGCAAGAAACCTTAACAGCACAGGAAAATACAGTCGCCCGCTGCGGCGACTGTAATGCGCTGCTATCCTTACCGCCGCTGAAGAAAGGCGAACTGGCCCAATGTCCGCGCTGCCACGGGGTATTGCGTAATAAAGATCGTTGGAGCCTGAAACGTTGCTCGATTATCGCTTTTTCCATCCTGCTGCTTATCCCCTTTGCATTAAATTATCCTCTGCTCAGTGTGGAACTGCTCGGAACCAAAATCGACGCCTCGGTCTGGGGCGGCGTATGGAAAATGGCGACGGAAGGCTACCCTTATACCGCCTTTCTGGTATTTATTTGTGCCATTTTTATGCCGATTTCCTTTGCCGTTTTGGTTATTCTGTTGCAGTTCGCTCGTTTACTGAACAAAAAACCCCGTAATCTGTTACTTGCCTTGGGTTATATCAAGCCCTGGGTTATGTTCGATGTTTATTTGGTCGCTTTAGGGGTTAGTGCCTTTAAGGTCAGGGATTATGCGGCTATCAGCATCGATATTTACGCGATCGCTTTTATTCTGACCGCAATTCTGACCACCTTATTATTTATCAAAATCAATCCCAACGAATTATGGAATGATTTCTATCCGCAGCATACCCATCCGAGCAATATTTCAGCGACACATTCGCCGCACTTTTGTCCGAACTGCCGCTATACCTTTATGCAACCGATGCGGGATCTCAAACTGCGAACCCGCTGTCCGCGTTGCCACAGCCTGCTGAATAAAACGCCGGCAATGACGCTGCAGCAAACTTGGGCCGCCTTAATTGCCGGGATAATCATGCTGTTTCCCGCCAATATTTTTCCCATTTCCTATACCTATATGAATAATATCGGTAACGGCGACACCCTGTTTTCCGGGGTAATTACCTTTATCGGCATGGGCAGCTATTTCGTCGCCTTTATCGTGTTTGTGGCCAGTATCTTCGTACCTATCAGCAAAATTATCATTATGCTTTATTTGCTGTGTTGTATTCACTTTAACTGGCGCCATTCAATAAAATGGCAGATGCGTCTGTTGCATATCGTGCATTTTGTCGGACGCTGGTCCATGCTGGATTTATTCGTGCTGGCACTGATGATGTCATTGGTAACGCGCGGACAAATCATTAATTTTTCCGTGGGTCCCGCCGCTTTTTATTTCGGTGCCGCCGTTTTTCTCACGATGATTGCAACCTCGTTTTTTGACAGTCGTTTACTTTGGAATATTTATGACAGACAACAAGCAAAATAACCTCCCCCGCAACGATGATTCGTCGACACTGAAAAGTGCCGAAATCAGCCGGCTGAAACGGATTTCTCCTTTCTGGCTGTTGCCGCTGATTGCATTTTGTATCTGTGCTCTGCTGTTTTTTCAGATCATCAAAGAGCAGGGTTATACGGTCAAAATTACCTTTGCCAACGGCGACGGCTTGGTTGCGAATAAAACCCAGATCCGTTACCAGGGATTACAAATAGGTGTGGTTAAAAAAGTTAACTTTACCGATGACTTAAAAAAAGTCGAAGTGGAAGCCAATATTTATCCCGAAGCAAAAACCGTATTGCGTAAAAACACCCGTTTTTGGCTGGTACAACCCAGCGCCTCTTTGGCGGGGATTTCCGGGTTGGATACGCTGATTTCCGGTAATTACATCACGCTACAGCCGGGCGACGGCGAGTACAGCTATGAGTTCAAGGCGGAAAGCGAAGGGCCTATAGCTCAGGTGGACGACGGAGATCTGCTGATTCGGCTGCTGGCCGATGATTTGGGTTCCATTTCCGCCGGCGCCTCGGTTTACTTTAAAAAATTACCTGTAGGTAAGGTTTATGATTACCGTTTCACCAAGGATCAGAAAAAAGTGGAAATTCAGGTGGTCATCGAAAAGCCCTATGTGAATCTGGTTAAAAAAGATTCCCGTTTCTGGAATATTAGCGGAATTAACGCCACCGTCGGCCCTTCCGGAGTTCATGTCAATATGGACAGTTTAAATGCCGTGGTACAGGGGGCCATCGCCTTTGACTCGCCGGAAAACAGCCCGGCGGCAACGGAAAATCAGGATTACCAGCTATACACCAGCCTGGCGGCGGCTAAACGCGGCATTCAGGTAAATATCAGCGTGCCGAACAGCGCCGGTCTGCAGGCGAATAAAACTGCGGTGTATTATCAGAATATTGAAGTCGGTACCCTATCGCAATTGTTGCAGGGCGAAGACATTAAGGAAAATCAGGTTTCCGGCAAATTATTACTCAACCCCAATATTGCCGATTTACTCACAACAGGCACTAAAATCGTTCTGCGTAAACCTAAAGTCAACTTAGCCAATCTGGCGGATCTGCCGCGGGTATTTCGCGGCGAATATCTGGAAATTATTCCCGGTGAGGGCGAAGCAAGCGACAGTTTCCAGGTGCTGAAAGAAAACGAACTGCTATTGCAACAGCCGGATACCTTGGTATTGGAGCTGAAAGCCGCGGAAACCTACGGTTTGAGCGAAGGTCAACCCATTTATTACAACAATATTCTTATCGGCGAATTAGTCGGACAACATATTGATATCGAAGGCGTGAACTTTAAAGCGGCAATTGCGGCAAAATATCGCCATCTGATCTATGCCGACACCCAGTTTGTCGCCGCAGCCAATTTAGAAATCAATCTCAATGCGGAGGGGCTGCGTTTTGAAGCGGCAACACCGGAAAAATGGCTACAGGGCGGAATAAGGGTTATTGAAAATAAAAATCAGGGTAAAGCTCTATCAAGCTATCCTCTGTATAAAGATCTTTCCAGTGCGGAAGCCGGTATTACCGATAACCGTCTGCGCCCTACCCTTACGCTAACCGCACAGAATCTGCCGAGTATCAGTAAAGGTTCCCTAGTGCTTTACCGCCAGTATGAAGTGGGTAAAATTCTGGAAGTACGACCGACCCAGAGCAAGTTTGAAATAGATGTGGCGATTTATCCTAAATACCGCCATTTACTCAGCGACAAAAGCCTGTTCTGGGTAGAAAGTGCGGCGCAAATCGATATTTCACCGAAAGGGATTAGTATTCAGGCCACGCCTATCGGGCGTTCTCTGAAAGGCGCCATCAGCTTCGATAACAGCGGCGGCGGCAATAATAAAACCTTGTACGCCAATGAACTGCGGGCGAAATCCGCCGGCCAGATCATAACGCTGAGAGCAGAAAACGCCACCAATCTGAGCAAGGGTATGGCATTGCGCTATATGGGTCTTGATGTGGGCGAAATCGATAATATTCGCTTGGATCAGACTAATAATAAGATTATCGCCACCGCACTGATGAATCCGGCCTATATGCAGCTGCTAGCTAAAGAAGGCAGTACCTTCAGCGTCATTTCGCCACAAATCTCCGCCGGAGGTATCGAAAATCTGGGCAGCCTGTTACAACCCTATATTGATATTAGTGCGGGTACGGGAAAATTCAGAAATCAATTCCATTTATCCGATAATAATATGCCGGAAAATAACAAATATCATAAAGGCTTCCCGCTAATCCTGGAAACAAATGACGCCTCCAATCTCAGTATCGGCGCGCCGATACTGTATCGCGGCGTAGAAGTGGGCAAAATCCATGATATAGGGTTGAACAAACTGGGAGATCGTGTGTTGATCCGCATTCTAATCGCCACCAAATATCAGCATTTGGTACGTAATAATTCGGAATTCTGGGTTTCTTCCGGTTATAGTGCGGAATTAGGTTGGTCCGGACTGGCGGTAAATACGGGTAGCGTACAACAACTGTTGAAAGGCGGTATTTCCTTCTCGACTCCCGACGCAACCATTGTTCAGCCGCAGGCGAAACCTCATCAACGCTTCCTGCTGCAAATCAAACGCCCGGAACAGGCAAAACAATGGACTTCGGGAGCAATACCAAATTCACCATAAAGATAAAATTAAGCCCGGTATACCGGGCTTAATTATTTAATCGGCTTAATATTTCTGACAACCGAATACCTACAGCAGAATTACCCCCCAAGTGCGGTTAAAAAATCGAAAGTTTTTGCGAGGAGCGAATACCGATAGCAGGAGTAACCCTGAAAAGTGCGGTTAAAAAAACCGAAAGTTTTTTTCAAGGAGCAAATACCACCGGCAGAATTATCCCTGAAAAGTGCGGTTAAAAAACCGAAAGTTTTTGCAAGGAGCGAATACCGATAGCAGGAGTAACCCCGAAAAGTGCGGTTAAAAAATCGAAAGTTTTTGGCATAATGGACAAAAGTGTGGGGATTTTCATTGATTTTCCACATATCCCTAGTTTAATAGACAAAAGTGTGGGTTTTACCCACTCTTTTTGTTTAAAAAATCTTTTATAAACATAATCTTATGCTTTCTGCTCAGCCCATTATGAACGTGTAATTTCAATTTTAATTCTTTGAATAATCCTTCTATGCGATTTGTCGTCTTCTCTATCTTCAATTGGGCATATTTTTCATATGTAAATAAGACATCCATATAACGTTTTA
>NZ_SNYQ01000001.1 GCF_004363295.1 Mesocricetibacter intestinalis | reverse complement strand
CCGTTACCGGTCAGGCTAACATTGCCTTTACCTTCACCCGGTGCTGTTGGGCTAATAGTAATGCCATCCCCATCCACTTTAGTTGTGCCGTTATCGCCGGTTGTAGTAACGGAAGTGAGGTTCGCCAAATCTTTGGCCATCTGTACAACTAATTCATTGCCGTTACTGTCTACACGAAGATTTTCAGAAGAAGCGTCTTTACCATCGGCAAGGGTACCTTTGATAGTGAGGGTTTCACCTAAATTCTTATGAATATTACCGCCTTTGTTACCGGCAAAATTTAAGCCCTTATCAGTCAGGTATTGGCTGGCATTATTGGTAACATTTACCAAGTCGCCGGTAGTCGCTAAAGCCGAACCGTCAGGTGTTGAAGCATTACCGTTTGTGAAAGTAGCGCTACCGGTATTGGCCTCCACGGTATAAACCGTACCGTTAGCAGAAGGAGTAGGAGTAACCTTGATATTATTCCCCGCTTCCACAACGGATTTGCTGGCATTTAACTGTGACAGATTTACCGCATCTAATGGATCGGTACCGTCCAGCACATTAGTAATTTTTTTATCACCGGCATTGATGCCGTCTTTGGTTACACTTGGTCCGCCGGCAATTGTCAAACCGGCATTATTTAAGGTGCTGTCCCCTACTGTAACGCTGCCTGATGTGCCGAGATTCAATGTATTATTTAAGTTAATCTTAACCTTACCATCTGCTACAGAAGTATTGATATTAGTATTACCGCCTTCAACGCCAATACTTTTATCCAATTTGCTAGAAACATTACCGTTTTGTGTAGTTAAACCGAAAGTGCGATCATCTACATATTTTTTATTGGCCGCATCACCATCCTGGGTCGGTGCACCTACATTTTTCAAAGTAACATTATTAAAATTCACCGAACCGTTGGCTCTAACGGTTAGATTGCCGGTATCTACACTGTCAAAAGTCGGGGTAGAAGATGTCGCAATGCTGATTTTCTGACCGGTTTGAGTAATATTGATATTTTTACCCGCATCAACAACAACGGTATCACCCATTTTGATATTAGTTGCAGTATTACCTGTTACATTACCGCCGGTAGAACTGCTGGTATTGATATTCCAGCCTTTGGCAATTTCGTTATTTAGATTGGTAACATTCTGATTGGTAGCATTTAACTGTGAAAAGTTAACCGCATCTAATGGATCGGTGCCGTTCGCTACATTAACAATTTTATTATTACCATTATTTAACCCGTTAGTCGTCAGACTAACATTATCTTTACCGGCAACCTTAGGATCGATAACGATACCGTCGCCGCTCACTTTAGTTGTGCCGTTATCGCCGGTTGTAGTAACGGAAGTGAGGTTCGCCAAATCTTTGGCCATCTGTACAACTAATTCATTGCCGTTACTGTCTACACGAAGATTTTCAGAAGAAGCGTCTTTACCATCGGCAAGGGTACCTTTGATAGTGAGGGTTTCACCTAAATTCTTATGAATATTACCGCCTTTGTTACCGGCAAAATTTAAGCCCTTATCAGTCAGGTATTGGCTGGCATTATTGGTAACATTTACCAAGTCGCCGGTAGTCGCTAAAGCCGAACCGTCAGGTGTTGAAGCATTACCATTTGTGAAAGTAGCGCTACCGGTATTGGCCTCCACGGTATAAACCGTACCGTTAGCAGTGGGATTAGGAGTAACCTTGATATTATTCCCCGCTTCCACAACGGATTTGCTGGCATTTAACTGAGACAGGTTTACCGCATCTAATGGATCGGTACCGTCCAGCACATTAGTAATTTTTTTATCACCGGCATTGATGCCGTCTTTGGTTACACTTGGTCCGTTAGCAATAGTCAGACCTGCATCATTTAATGTGGTATTGCCTGTTTTAACGTTAGTTGCAGTAACATTAGTAACATCAATATCTTTTGATAAGCCATAAGTGATGTTATTACCGTTCTGGGCAATTTCTAAATTTTTGCCCGCACCATAAGTTATGGTGCTACCAGCTTTTACTTGCGTACCTGTAGCATTCGCTCCAGCAATAACTTGATTATTATTTTTTACAGTATTAACAGTATGATATGAATCATTGATAGCACTAGCGACATCCGTTACGGTTGCAATAGAACCATTAGTAGTATTTGCTACCGCAGTACCATTTGGATTAACACTAACATTACCTGTTTTTACCGCAATAGTATTATTGGTAATCTGAGTAGTAGTATTATCACCTTTAATAATATTGCTTGTATTAACTGCTAATTTGCCATTAGCATTTTTAACGATAGTACTATTATCATACTGCACATTTACTTTTATAACTGAACTGTTAGCACTAGAGTTACGTTCAAAATTTACCTTAGTACCATCACCATCGCTAAGGTCTACGGTATCATAAGTTTTAACAAAATCTACGTTTTTATCATTACTTCTTAAATTCCAACCGGCATTTAGCACATCATTAACATTAGCAGCATTAGTAACATTAACATTTGCTTTTGGAAAACCCTCTTGCCCTGGAAGACGATACTCATAATTTAATATGGAAGGTAAATTATCATCAATTCCACTTACTGCACCATTAGTAACATTAGTTCTGCCCACCTTAAAGGAACTATTGGCTGTAACAGTCTCAAAAATCGGCGTAGAGGAGGTAGCAATACTGATTTTCTGACCGCTCTGAGTAATATTGATATTTTGACCTGCATCAATAAAAACCGTATCACCCATTTTGATATTGGTTAAAGAATTACCTGATACGTTACCGCCGCTAGAATTGCTGGTATTGATATTCCAGCCTTTGGCAACTTCTGTAGTTAGGTTGGTAACATTCTGATTAGTGGCATTTAACTGTGAAAAGTTAACCGCATCTGTAGCATTGGTACCATTAGATACATTAGTAATTTTCTTATTACCGGCATTGATACCATCTTTTTTGGTTACGCTTGGTCCGCCAGCAATAGTCAAACCGGCATTATTTAAGGTGCTGTCCCCTACTTTAACGCTGCCTGATGTGCCGAGATCCAAGGTATTATTTAAGTTAATCTTAACCTTACCATCGACTACGGAAGTATTGATATTAGTATTACCGCCTTCAACGCCAATACTTTTATCCAATTTGCTAGAAACATTACCGTTTTGCGTGGTTAAACCAAAAGTGCGGTCATCTACATATTTTTTATTTGCCGCATCAGTGTTATTTGTTGGCGTGCCCACATTAGCTAAAACATTACCGCCAAAATTAACAACACTATTTGGACGAACTGTTAAACCGCCGGTATTAACACTGGTAAAATTCGGTGTTGCAGAAGTTGCAATGGTTACTTTTCCGCCTGCTTGGGTAATATTAATATTATCCCCGGCATCAATAGTAACAAGCTGCCCCTTTTCTACGCCGTGGGTTGTATTATTCGTTACATTACCGGTACCGGATTTAGATGTAGTTAAATTAAACATTACACCGGATAAGCCGTTTTGATCTTTTAAAGCTTCAATAGCCGCAAATAACTGAGAACCATTAACAGCATCAGTAGAGTTCTCACTCACTCGACCTGCTGCAACATATTGGAGTTGGCGAGGAGAAGTAGAATTACCAATAGAAAATACCGGTGTACTGGCATTTGGCGCACCTGCATAAGTAATATTCGAAGTATAATTGCCAATTGTAAGTTTTTGTGTCTCAGAACCATAATGTACCGACTCAGCTCTCGAACCATATCCGATTGCTACACTGTTGGTTGAATTAGCACGGCTATCTCCCCCGATAGCAATACCATGTCTTCCCCTAACTTCCGCATTTTTATTTAGAGCTGTGCTACCCTCATTATTTGGTCCTTCACCAATTGCAATCCCTGCTCCAGACCAAATATAGTCATTATTACCCCCCTGAGTATTTGGCGTCCATGCATATGCAATTGAAGAGGTACCTAAGATAGTTGCTGCGGTTAACAACGAACCGGAAGTAAGATTGAGCAACCCTTTTTTCTTATTCTTCTGTTTTTTAGTCGAACTAGAACTCGACTTCACATAGCCCTTCGCTAACTCGGAAACGGCAACCCATACTCTTAGAGAATGGTTATAGATAACTTTAAATACCTTATTCATACTGGTAAAGTTCCTTAATTTAGATATAGATTTAAAAAATTTAAACAATGGACACCTAATGCCCTAATCCATAGATTTACGGCAAAGGTTCCCAAAACAGCCCTTTAACTGATTTAAGTTATAGCAAGCTATTTACAAAAAATTATTTTTGAGCATCAAAGATTAGGCTTATCAGCGCCCGTGGTTATCGTGCAGATAACCGGCGCATACAGCTAAAGCGGTTGTTATACCGCTAGCTGCCGCATTCCGATAAGGATCAATATAGATGTCGGGATCAGTTACCTTCCCCCGCAATAGGATATGTTCCATAAAAATTGGCTCCTGATATTATTAAATAACTACTGCTCACCGCCGAATAAAAGTAATGGCGGATAAAATGGGTAAAATCTTGCATTGATAAATACAAAAAATAAAAAAGGAGAGCATACGGTTTAACTAATAAACCGTATGCTCTCCTTTTTTATTCAAAGACAGCCCCGCGAGGGATAAGTCGATGCTGTCCCTCTTGCTTGCTTGCTTGCTTGCTTGCTTGCTTGCTTGCTTGCTTGCTTGCTTGCTTGCTTGCTTGCTTGCTTGCTTGTCAGTGTAACGGTGCTAACCATAATTACAATATATTCTCGCTAATATCTTGTTAAAAATATGATTTTCAGCATCCATTCTGAAAAATTATCTTATAACTACCTTAAATATTTATCTAATTACTGAGTTAAGGATTTAAGAAATTTTGACATTCTATTTAAATCCCCATAACAAGTAAACTTTTTTTTAACATAAATGAAAAATAATCTGAAATCATATAGTTGAATGCTATCTTCTTCACATTTTTAAGCAAAATAAGCTATAATGCCCGCGATTTTTATTCCATATATACCAGATTCCCATTCAGGGTATCGGATAACTTAAAAGAGGTTTGTATGACAACGCCGGTAGTTGCATTAGTGGGACGCCCGAATGTGGGAAAATCCACACTATTTAACCGCCTGACCCGTACCCGTGATGCACTGGTGGCGGATTTTCCGGGGCTAACCCGAGATCGAAAATACGGCCAGGCGAATATTGCCGGCTATGATTTCATTGTAATAGACACCGGCGGGATCGACGGCTCGGAGCAAGGGGTGGAAGAAAAAATGGCGGAACAGTCGCTGCTTGCCATTGAAGAAGCCGATGTGGTTTTGTTTCTGGTCGATGCCCGTGCCGGACTGATGCCCGCCGATATAGGTATTGCCGATTATCTGCGCCAGCGTAGCCATAAAACGACAGTGTTAGTTGCCAATAAAACCGACGGTATTGATGCCGATTCCCATTGTGCCGAATTTTATCAACTGGGTTTGGGAGAAATCTCACAAATTGCAGCCTCACAAGGGCGGGGCGTTACTCAACTGATGGAAAGCGTACTGGCTCCCCTCGCCGAACCTGTTACAGCGGAGGATAGCGCCGAAAATGTACAGGATGAGGAATCCGATGAATGGGAGAATAGTTTTGATTTCGCCGATGAACAGGACGCTGAACTTCTGGACGAAGCCCTTGCCGAAGAGCTGGCAACGGAGGAAGAAAACAATATAAAAATCGCCATTGTCGGCCGCCCGAATGTGGGTAAATCCACCTTAACCAACCGTATTTTAGGTGAAGATCGAGTGGTGGTTTACGATATGCCCGGCACTACTCGGGACAGTATCTATATTCCCATGGAACGGGACGCTCAACACTACACCATCATTGATACCGCCGGGGTACGCAAGCGCGGCAAAGTTCGTTTAATCGTAGAGAAATTTTCCGTAATCAAAACCCTACAGGCGATTCAAGATGCCAACGTAGTATTGCTCACCATTGATGCACGCGAAGGCATTTCCGATCAGGATTTATCCCTGCTCGGCTTTATTCTGAATGCCGGACGGGCGTTAGTGATCGTGGTCAATAAATGGGACGGGCTGGATCAGGAAATCAAGGACAGGGTAAAATCCGAACTCGACCGCCGTCTGGATTTTATTGATTTTGCGCGGGTGCATTTTATTTCCGCACTACATGGCAGCGGCGTGGGGAATTTGTTTGAATCGGTGCAAGAAGCCTATGCCTGCGCCACACAAAAGATCACCACCTCTCTGCTTACCCGAATTTTACAGATGGCTACCGATGAGCATCAGCCTCCGATGATCAGCGGGCGTCGCATAAAATTAAAATATGCTCACCCGGGCGGTTACAATCCGCCGATTATTGTGATTCACGGCAATCAGGCGGATAAACTGCCAGACAGCTATAAACGCTACCTATCCAATTATTATCGCCGCAGCCTGAAAATTATCGGCTCACCGATTCGCCTGCTGTTCCAAGAAGGAGATAACCCTTTTGCCGGCAAACGCAATACCCTAACGCCGAATCAGCTGCGCAAGCGTAAGCGTCTGATGAAATTTATTAAAAAGGCGAAACGCTAGGCGATCAAAGTGCGGTCAAAATCCGGCGACTTTTTTAAGCCCTATGAATAGGGTAAGAGATTATAACCCGGAAAGAATACTAAAGCGGTATTCCCTCGGAAAAAGTAATTTACGGAATAAAATATTAAGGGCGCAGATTATAATGCGCCCTTATTTTATCACCGAAATTCAAACTTGGTTCAGACAAGGCATTTAGAATTAGCCGATATAAAAAGAGGCAGAAAAATACCGCTCTTTGTCGCCATTGCTCTTGAATCGAGCTTTACTATTTCAAGGCTTTAATCGGTAAATGACGATATTTCAGATGAACCTTAATAAACAGAATCATCGCCACTAATGCCAGGCTCGAGCCGACAAAACCGATATCCGCCAGCCCCATATGCCGCATTACCTGATTACCGATCAGGGCGCCGCCGCCGATACCTATATTATAGATTCCCGAATAAATCGCCATTGCTACATCCGTCGCATCGGGCGCAAGCTGCAATACTCGAATCTGCAGGCTTAATCCCACTCCGGAAATACCTATCCCCCAAATAAATACCAAGGCAAACATAAAGTATTCATTATCGCTCAATGGTAACAACAGCAGTAGCGCCCCCACCAGAATAGCCATGGCTACCAATAAAAATTTTGCCGGGCCGAAACGGTGAAAACGATTAAATAGCAAACTGGCTACAATTCCCGATAAACCGAAAACCAATAGAATCGCGGTGGCCATACCGGCATCAATATTACCGATTTTCAACATAAAGGGTTCAATATAACTATAGGCGGTAAAATGCGCCGAAACAATAATAATGGTCAACACATATAGTCCCACCAGCAACGGTCGCTTAAATAACAGAGGGACACTGGCCAGCGACCCGGCATTTTTGCTCGGTAAATAAGGCAGCAAGCGGGCCAATAATATTAATACCGCACAGGCGATAATGGCGATAATCGCAAAAGTCGCACGCCACCCCAACCACTGCCCGATAATACGTCCCAAGGGTAAACCCAGCACCATTGCCAATGCGGTTCCCATCGCCAGCAGCCCCAAGGCCTGGGTTTGTTTCCCCTTAGGAGCGATACGCACGGTAAGAGAGGCGGTAATCGACCAAAAAACCGCATGGGATAAAGCCACCCCAACGCGAGATAACAGTAAGATCCAATAATTCCAGGCAAATACCGATAAAATATGGCTGCCGATAAACAGAATAAAAAGTTTAATCAGCAAGCTACGCCGTTCCTGTTTCGCAGTTAACAGCATAAAGGGCAACGACATCAGAGAAACAATCCAGGCATACAGGGTAATCATCCAGCCCACTTCTGATTCCGGCAAAGAAAAACCGGCGGCAATATCGGTTAAAAGCGCCACCGGAATAAATTCGGTAGTATTAAAAATAAAGGCCGCAAAAGCCATGCAAACCACTCGTAAATAGGCGATGCGCTGAGCCGCCCGGGACAATGACATCATTATCTTAATTTCTCTTTAATCAATTTTTTCACTTGTTCACGGAAACTTTTATTCAGTTCCAGTTTATACTGCGGAGAACCACAATCGCCGAAAAAACGCACCGGTAATGCGAGCGCGCTATATTCTTTTTTATTGATACCAATCTGAATTTTCGCCTCGCATTGCATATCCGTAAGCGACATATTGCCGTTTCCTTCAACTCGGATCTTATCGGTCAGCAATAAAAGATATTCAACCGCCACGGAACTCCCCTGCCAAGACAAGGCCGACGAAAGATGTTGGAAGGCGGTTTGGGTATTTTCCGTGTTAAAGCCGCTTTCGTTATAGTGCAACGGCAGATAATCGCGCACCATACGCAGCAGATTAATCCCATCCAACCTTCCGTCCGATACGCTTAGGTGCATTCTTCCCGCCGACGGGCGACCGCGCTCAATGATTCCTTCGGCGGAAATATCACTCCTACCGCTAACCGGTGCGGGCAAACGCATAACCTCAAGCAAAGGTTGCAAAGGAAAGGATTGTGCATTCAGGCTGAAGTTATAATGTGCCGGCGCGCTTTCGCGAATTTCCGCCTTCAGTCGGCAACGCCCGCATTCCGTTGCCCCGAAGTTCAGGGCATAAGAATTACGCAGCTCATTCGGCAGCGCCAAGGTAGCCTCGACACCCGCTACCCCCCAACGGTTAATTTTCAGCTTTTGCGCTTTCAATTCATAATCCCCACCATCGGTTCGATGCAAATAGCCCTGCTCAATTTCCGCATAGAAGGATTTATTCGCTGCATAGGTGGCACGGGGAGAGGTGATTTCCACCTTTAATTCCTCGGCTTCAATACCCGCTGTAATCAGCCCCATATTGCCGGATAAATTCAGCCGCTCCAGTCCGGCATTTTTAGCACTTAGCAAAAAAGTAAAACTCAGAGGCGCTGTTCGCGGTTCCCTTAGTCCGGTTTTCAGCCAATATGCCAGCATCGGAAGATCCTCGGCATAAAGTGCGGTTGGTTTTAACAGCAGATTTATCGCATGAAAATCCGGATAAGTCCGGAAAGAAAGATAAATTTCGCCTTCCTGCAGCTGCACGGCATTAATTCTCGGACGGGCGCCGAGCAATGAGAGGAAATCAAATTTTATTTCAAAGCGAGCAAAAGACGCCTTTCCCCCTTTAGCATCGCTGCCGGCGGGAAAAAGATATTTCACTTCTTCGGCAATAAAAACGGGCGAGGGCAAAAGGTTAAAATGCAATTCTCGCACTTCAAGCCCCTGTTCGGCAAACACCGATTTAAGGCGCTCTTCAATTTTTCCTGTTTGTAGGAAAAACAAAAACAGTACAAAAACCGCTGCACCTACTAACCCTATCCCTATTTTTTTGCCCATCATCCGTCCTTAGATAATTATTGTTAATCCTGATTAATGCGGCTGGCAACCGCACTTTGCTGATTCTTATATTTCGCATCCCTACGACAATTATAAGGCCTTAAGGCCGCACCGCTGAGCACTTCGAAGCTCAGCGCACCGATAACCATATTCGGGCGTAATGCCAAGGGCAGACGCCCGGAATTGAAAAATTCCAGTACTATTTTACCCTCCCAGCCCGGATCGATACGATGGGCGGTAACATGAACCATCAGCCCCAAACGCGCCAGCGAAGAACGGCCGTCCAGCCACCCGATAATATCCGCCGGCAACTTAACCACTTCCAATGTGGTGGCCAGCGCCAGCATACCGGGATGCAGGAAAAAAGGCTCGTCATCAGCCAGAATAATTTCTTCGCTCATTACCCGTTCGAGCTGAGCGCTCACTTCTTCGCGCGGCCCGCTCAAATCAATATAGGGTGCGGAATGCTCGCGAAAAACGCGAAAGGAATTACCCAAGCGCACATCTATCGTCGCCCCGTTGATTTTGTCATTATCCGGACGCGGCGTTAACTGAATCAGCCCCTCATCCAGATATCTTTCGATATCGCGATCGCATAATCTCATACCCTGCTCCTTATTTTTTACCCAACAGATGCAAAATCTGTGCTTTCAGCATATTAATTGCAATACGGTTTTTGCCGCCGCGCGGAATAATAATATCCGCATATTGTTTCGAAGGCTCGATAAATTGCAAAAACATCGGCCGCACGGTTTTACGATATTGTTCGATTACCGATTCCATAGAACGGCCGCGCTCCTGCATATCCCGTTTCAAACGGCGGATAAAACAAATATCCAGCGGCGCGTCCACAAACAGGGACAGGCTAATTTCATTGCGTACCCGTTCATCCGTCAATAGCAGGATACCTTCCAGAATAATCACTTTCTTCGGTTCAAAATGAGTTACTTCCTGCATACGGGTATGTTCCACATAGCTGTATTTCGGAATATCCACCGCTTGACCGGCTTTCAACGCCTTCAAATGGCGAATCAGTAAATCCCGATCCATAGAATTAGGATGATCATAATTAGTTTGCACCCGGGTGGCAAAATCCAGATGGCTCTGATCCTTGTAATAGCAGTCTTCCGAAATAATCCCGATTTCTTCGCAACCTAATTCGTCGCAAAGCTCGCGATGAACGGTGGAAGCAATCAAACTCTTACCGGAAGCGGAAGCGCCGGCCACGGCAATAATAATACAAGGCATAGGGGATAGCGTCGACATAAGTACTCACCTGATGAAGAAAAACCCTGTCATTATAAAGAAAAACCGCCCCTGTTGACAAATCGTGCGAACGCCGGCTGCGCTCCTTATTCTGTGAGGCAACTCACGTTATTATTTTTTCCGTTGCGTTAAACTCTAGTGATCCGGCCGTTCAATCGAACTGACCGTGCAAAGACTGAAAATTTAGACGAGGTTATTATGAAAATAAAAAAAATTTCTCTTGCCGTTTCAACCGCTCTTTTAGGCGTGGGGTTAATGCTGAGCACGGCCGCCAATGCCAAAGGTCGTCTGGTCGTTTATTGCAGCGCGACCAATCAAATGTGCGAAGCAGTTACTCAGGCGTTCGGTAAAAAGTTCGATGTAAAAACCGCTTTTATCCGTAACGGTTCCGGCAGTACCTTTGCTAAAGTGGAAGCCGAAAAAAATAATCCTCAGGCCGACGTTTGGTACGGCGGCACCTTCGACCCGCAGGCTCAGGCTGCCGAACTGGGTCTGCTGGAAGCTTACCGCTCACCGAATATCGATCAGATTGTAGAAAAATTCCGTGATCCTGCCAAAGTCAAAGGTAACTATGTATCCGCCGTCTATATGGGGATTCTCGGCTTCGGCGTAAATACCGAACGGTTAAAAAAATTAGGTATCAATGAAGTACCGAAGTGCTGGAAAGATCTGACCGATCCGCGCTTAAAAGGCGAAATCCAAATTGCGGATCCGCAGAGTTCGGGGACCGCCTATACCGCCATCGCTACCTTCGTCCAGTTGTGGGGAGAGGATAACGCCTACAACTATTTCAAACAGCTGCATCCGAATATTTCTCAGTACACCAAATCGGGAATCACCCCATCACGTAGCACCGCTCGCGGCGAAGCGACCATAGGGATCGGCTTCCTGCATGATTATGCGGTGGAAAAGAAAAATGGCGCACCTATTGAGATGATTGTACCCTGTGAAGGTACCGGGTATGAACTTGGCGGTCTGAGTATCCTCAAAGGCGCACGCAACCAGGAAAATGCCAAACTCTTTGTAGACTACGTACTATCTAAAGAAGGGCAGGAAGTGATCTGGCAAAAAGGCGAATCTCAGCAAACACTGACCAATACCACCGCTCAACAATCGCCAACCGCTTTTGATCCTACTCAATTAGAACTGATTAACTACGATTTCGAAAAATACGGCTCCGCCGACGAACGTAAACGTCTGATCGAAAAATGGGTGCAAGAAGTAAAATTAGCCAAATAACAGGCAAGGAGACTACAATGAAAAAACTGAAATTGACCGCCGCCGCATCCGCACTTGTACTGGCCGGTATTCTATCTGCGGGCAACGCAGCCGCAGCCGGGCGTTTAGTGGTTTACTGCAGCGCACAAAATACCATGTGCGAACAGGAAACCCTCGCCTTTGAAAAAAAATATAATATTAAGACCAGTTTTATCCGCGGCGGTACCGGTAGCATACTGGCTAAAATTGATGCGGAGAAAACCAATCCGCAAGGAGATGTCTGGTACGGCGGCACCCTGGATCCTCATTCTCAGGCGGGTGAAATGGGATTATTAAGCCCTTACAAATCGCCGAATCTTGAACTTATTGTCGAACAATTCAGAGATCCCGCTAAAGTAAAAGGGAACTACACCTCCGCCATTTATCTCGGCGTACTGGGCTTTGGGGTAAATACCGAACGTCTGCAGAAACTGAATCTGCCCGTTCCTAAATGCTGGAAAGATTTGACCGATCCGCGCTATAAAAATGAAATTCAAAGCGCCGATCCTCAGAGTTCCGGCACCGCCTATACCGCACTGGCCACCTTTATTCAACTGTGGGGCGAAGATAAAGCCTTCGCCTATCTGAAAGAGCTGAATAAAAACGTTTCCCAATACACCAAATCCGGTAATACCGCCACCCGCAATACAGCGCGCGGCGAAGCCTCTATCGGTATCGGTTTTTTACACGAACATTCGCTGGAAAAAGCCAAAGGCGCACCGGTCGAGCTAATAGTTCCTTGTGAGGGTACGGGTTATGAAATCGGCGGCGTCAGTATTATTAAGGGTGCCAGAAATGCGGAGAATGCCAAACTGTTCGTAGACTGGGTTCTTTCCAAAGAAGCTCAGGAGCTGGCTTGGCAAAAAGGCGAAGCCCATTCCATTCTGACCAATACTACGGCGCAGCAATCACCTTATGCGCTGGATTTCAAAGGGATCAACCTAATTAACTATGATTTTGATAAATACGGTTCAAGCGATTTACGCAAACGCTTAATCAGTAAATGGGTTGACGACATAAAATTGAATAAATAGCCTGCGGGCCGTTCATAGGTACGGATAAATCGTTATCCGTACCCTTTTATCTATCCGTTATTTTTCCGTGCGAGAGTCGTATGAACGCAAACAAATTTAACATTACAGATTCTGTCAATTTCTGGGTAATACTCTCTGTTATTGCCTTTTTCATTTTTCCCTCTCAGGCGCTGGACTATGGATTATGGGAAAGTACCGGCGATGAATTTCTGGCAGCTATGGGTTGGTCTTCCCTCAATCTCAGTATCTTATGGTTTTTGCCTTTGGCGGCCTTTATTATTCTCCCCGGTCTGAAACTGTCCGTAGTTGCGCGGGCAAAAGCGGAGCTGGCGTTAGTCGCCTTTATTCTGCTTTTCAGTTTTATCAGTGCCAGTTTGTATAAAGTCAGCATGGGTTATTCGGTCATTGTATTGATCCTCAGCCTGAGCGCCATCGCCACCCTGGCCTTGGCCAGACTGAAAGTGATGCAGGGGGATAAATTTATTATCGCTTCCCTGCTCAGTATTATCCTGCTCATTTTCTTCTTTATCGTTTATCCTACCGTCGCCATCTTTATTTCCATGTTTTACGACGGTGAAACCTTTGCACCGGAACAGGTAATTCGTATTTTAGGGCAAAATTATATTGTCCGCGTAATCGCCAACTCGCTGCTATTGTCCGGCTTTGTCGGTCTGGTATCCACGGTGTTCGGCCTGGCTTTTGCCCTTTACACCACCCGCATTGCCAGAAGAACCGCCTTTATCGGTAAAATCTTCTCCATTCTACCGATTGTTACGCCGCCGTTCGTCGTTGGTTTAGGCGTAACCCTAATGCTCGGCCGTTCCGGTTATGTAACCGAATTTCTGGATACTTACTTCGGCTTCAGCGATCATAACTGGCTGTACGGTTTTAACGGTATCGCCATTGCTCAGATTCTGGCTTTCGCGCCCATTTCCTTTATGATTCTGGACGGTGCGCTGAAGTCCATTCATCCCTCTATTGAAGAGGCTTCTTATACCTTACGGGCAAATCGTTATCAGACCTTCTATAACATAATCTTCCCCTTACTGCGTCCCGCTTTGGCTAACTCCTTTCTGATTGTTTTTATTCAATCCCTGGCGGACTTCAGTAACCCCCTGGTTCTCGGCGGCAGCTTTGACGTAATCGCAACCCAAATCTATTTCTATATTGCCGGTTCGCAGCTGGATTACGCTTCAGCCAGTACCCTAGGTTCCATGTTATTAATCTTTTCTCTTGCCATCTTTATTGTCCAGTATCTCTGGATTGGCAACCGTTCTTACGTTACCGTATCGGGAAAATCCTACCGCGGCGACGTTCAGGATCTGCCGGGCGGATTAAAATACAGCATCGTCTTTATGTTGGGCGCTTGGATTATCTTCAACCTAGCTTTATACGGCAGTATTTTCTACGGCAGCTTCACCGTCAACTGGGGCGTGGATTACACACTTACTCTGAAAAACTACAGTATGCTGTTCGGACAAGGACTAAGCGACGGCGCATGGCCATCGCTACTGAATACCATGCTATATGCCGGTATCGCCGCGCCTTTAACCGCATTATTCGGTTTACTGATAGCCTATATTGTGGTGCGTAAAGATTTCCGCGGTAAGAAAACCCTTGAATTCCTAACCATGCTCTGCTTCGCCGTTCCGGGTACCGTAGCCGGGGTGTCCTATATTCTGGCTTTTAACAGCGCACCTATGTATATCACGGGTACGGGAATCATCATCATTATTTCCATGGTAATGCGCGATCTGCCGATAGGTATGCGTGCAGCAATCGCCGGTTTGGGGCAGTTGGATAAATCACTGGACGAAGCTTCCCTTTCTCTAAAAGGCAGCTCATTGAAAACCATCTGGTTTATTGTCTTTCCGCTGTTAAAACCGGCTCTGCTGTCCGCTCTGGTTACCAGTTTTGTTCGCGCCATGACCACCGTCAGCGCCATTATCTTCTTGGTTACCGCCGATACAAGGGTTGCCACCGCCTATATTTTAAACCGGGTGGAAGACGGCGAATACGGTATTGCCATTGCCTACGGTTCCATTTTAATCGTCGTGATGATGGCAATTATTCTGTTCTTCGACTGGATCGTGGGCGATACGCGTATTGCACGTTCTAAAGCGAAAAAAATGAATTAATGAATTAAAGGTAGTAATAATATGAGCAATAATGATTTTTTAGTATTAAAGAACATCACCAAAGCCTTCGGTAAATCCGTGGTTATCGATAATCTGGATTTAACCATCAAACGCGGAACCATGGTTACCCTGCTCGGCCCTTCCGGTTGCGGCAAAACAACGGTGCTGCGTTTAGTCGCCGGCCTGGAAAGCCCCACCTCAGGACAAATATTTATTGATGGCGAAGACGTTACCAAGTCTTCGATTCAGAACCGGGATATTTGCATCGTCTTCCAGTCTTACGCATTATTTCCGCATATGTCTATCGGCGACAATGTCGGCTACGGCCTGCGTATGCAGGGGATAAGCAAGGAAGAACGCCGTCAGCGCGTTAAAGAAGCGCTGGAGCTGGTAGATTTAGCCGGCTTTGAAGATCGTTTCGTCGACCAAATTTCCGGCGGCCAGCAGCAGCGAGTCGCCTTAGCGCGCGCCTTAGTCCTAAAACCTAAGGTCCTGCTATTTGACGAACCTCTGAGTAATCTGGATGCCAACCTGCGTCGCTCCATGCGGGAAAAAATCCGTGAGCTACAGCAGCGCCTAGGCATTACCTCCCTCTATGTAACCCATGATCAAACTGAAGCTTTTGCCGTTTCCGACGAAGTTATCGTGATGCACAAGGGAAAAATTATGCAGAAAGCGCCGGCCAAAACCCTGTATCTGCAACCTAACTCATTATTTCTGGCCAATTTTATGGGTGAAAGCAGCATTTACCCAGGCCGCCTGACGGAAGGGGAAGTCGAAGTTAACGGCTACCGCTTCCCCTTAGCCGAACACGCCCGCTTCGGTCTGCCCGACGGCGCCTGTCTGGTGGGGCTCCGTCCGGAGGCCATAAGTTTGCAGGAAAACGGCAGCCCGGCGCAGCTATGCCGGATTAAAAGTGCGGTCTATATGGGTAACCACTGGGAAATCATCGCCCAATGGGGAGAACGGGATCTGTTGGTTAATGCAAGTCCGGACGCCTTTAATCCGAGTGCGCAAAACGCCTATGTGCATCTTGCCCAACACGGCGTCTTCCTACTGAAAGAGGAATAAACGCAAAGGGCCGGAGGCATAATAGCCCGCCGGCCCGACTAAACAGCCCCCTTAGCCTACCCCGTTAAAAGGCATGACAGTGCAACGCAAAAACTGCTATACTTTGCGCGCTTTAACATACAGAAAGGATATTATTATGGCTGATTTTAACAAAATTCTTACCCCGGGCGATGTAGATGCGGGCATTATCAATGTAGTAAACGAAATCCCTGCGGGCAGCAATCATAAAATCGAATGGGATCGTAAACTCGGCGCCTTCAAACTGGACCGCGTAGAACCTGCTATTTTTGCCAAACCGACCAACTACGGCTTTATTCCGCAAACATTAGATGAAGATGGCGATGAACTGGACGTATTACTGGTAACCGAACAGCCTCTGGCTACCGGCGTGTTCCTTGAAGCTAAAATCATCGGTGTAATGAAATTTGTGGACGATGGTGAAGTGGACGATAAAATCGTCTGCGTACCGGCGGACGATCGCAATAACGGCAATGCCTATAACAGCCTGGCAGATTTACCGGCCCAGCTGATCAAACAGATCGAATTCCATTTTAATCATTATAAAGCCCTGAAAAAACCGGGTTCAACCCTTGTTCAGCACTGGGGCGACGTGGCCGAAGCCAAAGAAGTGATTAAAGAATCCATCAAACGCTGGAACGAACAATAATCCCTTTTCAAAAGCTGCAATTCTCTTTGCAGCTTTTTATTTTTCCTCCCCAATGCACAGGCAGGCATAATAGGCAAAAGTGCGGTCATTTTTTCCAAAGTTTTTTTCCGCCCCAAACCGCCGCCCTAGTCAGCCCCGGATTATACCCCGCCATTGAGTGAATTTTATTTTAAACAAGCCGAATTTAATCTACTGTAAGAACGCATTATAGGCCTCAGCAAATATAAGCCGATATGGACGGCCAACTCATAAACCTCATTAAGGCTAAAATGCTCAGCGAATGCAGATTGAAACCTCAGCTATGCTCGGGCCGAATAAACTTTAAATTTTCCAGTTTTTGCCAATAACCGGTGTGAGCCAAAACAAGCGTCCAATAAATCGGGGTAAGGCAGAAAAGCATTGGCGACAATGCGCAACTCACCACCCGGCCGTAAATGGGCGCGGGCATGGCGAATCAGCGCCTCAACCGCATAATAAGCGGTATCTATACCATCATGAAAGGGCGGATTGGAGATAATCAGATCAAACTTTTCCTCTATATGGGAAAACACATCACTGGCAACGACTTTACCCTTCAAGCCGTTTTCCGCCAAAGTACGTTCGGCGGAAGTCAATGCCATAGCGTGAATATCCGCCATAGTCAACTCTGTTTCCGGATAACGGCGTTGGATATAGCTGCCGATAACCCCGGCGCCGCAACCCATATCCAGTACTTTTTTTCCAATCTTGCCATCTAGTGTGGAAAGCAGTAAATCCGTCCCCGCATCCAACTGCACCGCACTGAAAACCCCGGGCAGACTATAGATACAGAGATCCGCCAATTGCGGGTGGCGGTAGCTTTGCCAAAACGCCGTTGTTTTAAACTGCGGCACGGATTTCAATTCAAAATGATATAAGCCGCAGCGCCGCGCGCCGTCTATTTTGGCAATATCGCCGAAAGGGGCCAGCAGTTTCTCTACGGAACGAACGCCGCAACGGTTTTCACCGATAATTAACATTTGCTGTCCGGGCCGGCTGTTCGCCAGCATCTGCATCAGCTGAAACTGCACTTCCTGTTTATTTTTACTCCAGTAATAAATCAGTAAATCCGCCCCGCCGTCGAATTCCGTACCGAAACTGACCGCACTTTGCTTACGGGCATAATCGAAATAAACCGACCAAATAAGTACGGAACTGCCCGCTTCCCGTAATTTTTGCGGAAACTCGTCTTGCAACACACCGGCAAACAACAGGGTTTTATTTTGTAATAGGGAAAGATGGCGTTCGAGAACCTGGCTTTGAGCAGAAATCACGTTGGTAATCCTATGGCTGATCAGATAAAATACTGCCGGTTATTATAAAGGAAAACGAAAACCGAATGAACAGACGCGATCTTCTTCTGCAGGAAATGGGAATTAGTCAGTGGCAATTGCATCGTCCGCAAGCGCTGAAAGGTGCGGTAAATATTCCGGTAGCACCGCATATCGCCCTGATTATTATTGCGGAAAAAATTCTCTCGCCGGCAGAAAATATTCTGAGCGATATTTTATCCGCCGCCGCATTGGAGGCGAAGGACTGTCTGTGTATCGATTTTATTCAAGCCGGCTATCTGCATACTTCCCATCCGGTAACTTACTGGCTGCTCAGTGAAAACAGCGAAAAAGTCCAGCGCACTTTACCCTTGTGCAAGCAAGCTAAAAATCTGTGGCGTACCTCCGATTTGGCGATCCTTAAACAATCAGGTGCAGAAAAACGCCGTCTGTGGCAGCAAATACAATGTTCATTAACCTAAGTGATTATGCCGACAACTATTGATTTTCTTCATCCGCAGGATTTCTCCCGCTTGCTTGAAATTGAGCGGAGCGCCCATCAGGTACCATGGTCAGAAGGCACCTTAAAAAATAATCAAGGAAACGCCTATCTTAACCTGAAAATGCTGTGCGGCGAGCGGATTATCGGCTTTGCCATTTGCCATACCGTGCTGGACGAAGCCACGCTGTTTAATATCGCTATCGATCCGGCCTATCAGGGACGCGGCTTCGGCTTATCCTTACTTACCGATTTAATCCGTCGGCTAGGTGAACGGGGAATAGCCACATTGTGGCTGGAAGTGCGAGAATCCAATAAAGCGGCCCTCGCCCTATACCATAAACTCGGCTTTAATGAAGTGGAGCGGCGTAAAAACTACTATCCTACCGCCGACGGGGGGCGAGAAAACGCCATTGTGATGGCCTCTTATCTGTAAAGCGCCGCCTTATCGATAAGCTCAGTCATAGGCTTCGTACATCATACGGAACCAGGCTTCGCTATTTTCTATAATTTCATCGGGATTAATATCGCCCTGTTGCCACAGGCGCTGCCAATAAAGATCGGCGGGCTTATGGTAATCCCCCTTGGCCGCTTTTTCCAATAAGGCAAGGCAGGCCTCGCGCGGGGATATTTCCTCTTCCCTTAGTTTTAAATAACTTTTCAGTTCCCTATCCGGCGCCAACTGCATTCTTGTCGCACCGGCCAGATAGCTGTCCAGATATAGTTTAAGCTGTCTAAGGGCCGCATCTTTTTCAATCGGGTGAAAACTATGGGTTTCTACTTTATCCCCCTCGATACTGTAAAAACGCGGCGGACAAACCTCCTGTTCGGAAGAAGCGCGCTGTAATAAATAATAAAGCCAGTTTTCAATAATAAATTTATCCTTAAGCCGACCGGCGTACCAACAAACCCTTTGCTTTTGTTCGCCGAACAAAGGGCCCAAATTGCCGTACAACAATACCTCACCGCCGGAAACAACAACTGGTAGCTCAATAAAATCGTATTGAACCTGCTGCGCCTGCCATTGGGCGATAATTTCCTGCAAAGGCGCCGTTTCCGACGAGATCTTCTGGGCATAAACCTGACCGAAAGCGCCTTGCGGCAGAGTTCCCTTCACTTTTAGGGCCTCAAAGAGAGGGCCTTCTTCTCCCTGCTCCAGCAATGCCTGTTTAATCTTATAGAGTTCGAGTCCGTCAAGGGTAAAATTTTCATAGGCTGGAATCGATTCCTGCTGTTGGCGAAAATAAACGCCGAGGCGTTGTTCAAAAAAGAATTTAAGCGGATGCTGCACAAAGCTGATTAACCGTTTCAATTCGATTTCCTTTTCCCGCTCCGCAATTCCCTTTAAAGGCTGATTAAACTCCCGCAGCGGGCTAAGCTGCTTATTCGCCAGCGGTAACCATTCGGTAGCAAAGGTGCGATGGGTCTGCGGATTAAAATTATTCGGGCTGAATACGGTCATGGCATGATATTGTACCAGGGGTTTTAATTTGGGATTATCTCTACCCGCTTCATCTTTCGCCGGCGGATAATCGGGGAGGTTTTCATACAAATAATCCAGCAACTGATTCACCAGAATCGAAGGTTCCAATACCTCATTATCCACAATGGAACGCCCGATATAACTGATGTATAAATAATCCTGCGCCGCCAACAGGGCTTCAAGGAATAAGTAGCGATCGTCATTACGCCGACTGCGATCCCCTTTCAGATGATGGTACTGCATCAAATCAAAGCCGTTCGGTGTTTGTTGGCGGGGATAGTCCGTTTCATTCATCCCAAGCAGACAGATCACTTTAAACGGAATGGAGCGCATCGGCAGTAGGGTGCAAAAATTCACTTTTCCCACCAAGAAACTTAATCCGTTATGATTACTATCCAGACGTTCGCAAAGGCTATCCGCCACCACGTCAATATCCAGGGGCTGGCTAAAGCCGAAGCCCTGCAGCTGTTCGCTAAATTGCTGTATGCAGTTTTTCAGATACAATAAAATGTCGCCGCTCTGTTCGTCGCTGTAAAAGAAATCCTCAATCAGAGCGTTCAGATAAAGATACCATTCATCAATTTTATGAGGCTGTTGTAAACAATGATGCCAATGATATAAGGCATTAATAAATTCCGCCAACCGGCCGGCGCTTTTTCCGCTTAACCCGTAACTGCCGTCAAAGCCTAAAGTATCCTGCCAGACGCCATTTTCTTCGCCCATGGCATATCCAAGCAGCATACGTTCAAGACCGGATTGCCAGGCGTTATAATTCGTGTCCGCCGCCGTCGGATATTTATCCAGACCGAAACGGATAACACAGTCTTCTACCCAGCGATGAATTTGTTCCAATTCGTCATTTTCGATACCGAAGCGCTGACGAATGGCGGGAATATCCAGAAAGGCCAGTACCTCTTCGGCGCTAAAGCGACTTGTTTTCAAATTCAGCAGGCTCAGAAAAGCGGAAACCAAAACCTCAGTGGCGGATAATTTGTTATCACTGATGGAAAAAGGAATATAGCGTTTATCCCTATTCCCGTTTCCCTGCCCCAGATCCGAGCGGTATTGGCCGAATACCGCTTGAATATAAGGGGTATATTTATCAATATCCGCGACCATCACCACAATGTCTTTAGGGGTTAAATCCGGTTCTCGCTTAAACAAATGCAGCAAATAATCATGCAGCACTTCCACTTCACGCATTTCGCTATGGCAAGCATGTAAACTCAAACTTTCATCCCTTGGCGCCAGATGCAGCATCGCCGCTTGATTAGGAGCCAAAGCAAGAATCCGCTGCTGAATCTGAGATAACAGGGGCGCCGGTGCCGAAAGATCCGGTTGCTGCGGAACAAACGCGCTGATTTCCTGATCCGGCTGCGCTTCGGTCAGCAAATACAGAAAATCCCTGCCAAGTTTTCCCCACATAGCCAATAAAGGATGGCCGACTTGTAATTTTTCCCCTTCGTCGCCCGTTTCCCATTGCTCCGCCGCCAATTCAGTCAACTGTTGTTGACTGAATAAAGAGGTGCTATCTCCGCCCTGGTATAAGATCCGCTTACGCAAATTAAGTCTGGCAGCAAAGGCGGGATCTAAAATATCCCCCCAATATTCCCGGCTCGGATTATTGAAAAACAAATGCAGATCGCAATACCGCCCCAGTGCAATTAGGGTTTCCAAATACACCTTGGGTAAAGCGGAAATGCCAAAAATAAAAATTCGCGCCGGTAAATTTTTCGGCCGTTCGGAAGCAATATGTGCCAGGTAGCGTTGATGCAGATTAGCGCGGTGATTACGACTCTGGGCAGCATCAACCAGCGCTCGCCACAGCATACCTTGCCAACGAATATCCTGCGCCAGCCGACCTAAAATCGCCCTTTCACCCTCTGCCGTTTGTTGCTCTATCTGAGCTAGAATAAGGTCTTCCCGCTGATTTTCCCAAGCCTGAATCCAATCGGGACGATAAACCAAATATTGGTCGAATAAATCTGCGATTTTTAATGCCAGACGATATAGTTTATGCTGCTCCGTTTGTTGTTCTCGCTCCAGATAATGAAAGAGCGGTTGAAAATCCCGATGATTTAAATAATCCGGAATCAGGCGCATCAGCCGCCATGTCATCGCCTCTTTACCGAATTGAGCATAATCCGCCGTATCCGGCAGAATTTGTGCATATAAGCGCCATATAAAAGTAGCCGGCATGGGGAAACTCAGATTGGCGGCAATCCCTTTTCTGTCGGCAATATTCAGCTGTAACCATTGAGCCATGCCGGGGCTTTGCACCAGAATAACCTCGCTTTGAAAAGGATCCCCCACAGACGAATCAAGCAGTTCGATCAGAATATCCTTCTGTACATCAAGATCATTGGAATGATAGACATTAAACACGGCATTTCTCACTTTAGACTGGTATGGGTACCGGGTTATTTTCAATAACTTTTCGCCCAACCGCAAGGGGTTTAAAGGATTATTTCACCGGAAGGATAGCTGACTTTGATTTCTTCGCCCTGGCAGTAAATATGAAACATAATTCGATTTCGGCGACAGGAGGCGCTACAGGGCAAACCTAATAGACGCCGTTGTCGCTGATTGTCGGCGATTTGTAAGGCCTGATAGCGCTGATAAATTTCCACCGCCGTTTTACGCTGTTGTCCGTGCCAGCGTCCAACAGCAATAAAAACAACAGAAAACAACATCAGGCTGAATAAAAATGAAAGCATTCCTTGGCCTTTATAACTTATTCGCTTCAAAATCATGCCAACTTTTCTCCGCCAAACGCCACAGTCGGTAACCTTGCTCCGCGCCGGCAATAGTGCCGGCATGATAAGTGATTTGAATCCCTTCGCTGCGCTGCAGCTTTCCGCCCGTAATCACCGCACCGCTGATTTTTCCTTTACCTCGCAGGGTTAAATTTCCCTCGGCAACGACCAGCGCATAAATATTTCCATTTAATTCCCATTGATTATCGCTGCCGGAAAACCAATAAAGTTTATTCTCATAAAGAGAGGCGGCGTCTTCAAGTTGCGAGCGGAAAAACGGAAGACTTTCAAGGTGAACGAATAGCGGAAAACCGCCTTCATTTATACCTTTAGTCGGTAAGCGCTGAAACAGGCGGTGCCGCCGACAGATTAAAAATTGCTTTAACTTGGCTTCGGGATGAGAACTGCGAAAAACCACAACATAAGTATTGGCTGCGTAAGTCGTCGGAATATTTTTGCATACGGAATGCCGCCCGCCCATACTTTGTTCCAGTAGCCAATGCTGCTGTTGCATATAGTTTTGCCGTTGAGCAATAATCCCTTGATGCAAACTGATCCCCTCATCAGTAAAACGCTGCATCAATAGCAAAAAGGCGATCAAAAACACCAATATGCTTATATTTACCACCCCTCTGCGCAACATATTTACCATGGGCGTTCCTCATTTATCAGCGGTACCACGGCGGAGGTCGCATAACTGATATGAGGAAAATTGCGCAGATGCCCCGCCAGTTCAATCTGAACGCCTTTATTATCGGCCATAGGGCTGAACTTCAATTTGGTTATGAGATATATTTGCGAATCGGCTAAATCCGCCCAACCGCCGCCGTTACAGGCCTGTTGGCCTAAATAAGCCTTACAGTCAGCCATCTTGCAATGTTGATTTACCGCATTTTTATAAGCCAAACGGGTTTCAAGCATATTGTCGTGCAGCCGATAGCCGAATAATTCTCGTTCGATTTCGCCGGCGGTATTCTGCCCCTCCCTGCTACAGACGCCGGATTTAACTGTGGTTCCCAAACAACCGTTGCTGTCCAGATCATAAAAAAATAATATGCAGCTGCCCCTATGTTCCTGAGCCATCTCCCCAATAAAAAAGCTATGCCCCTCTTTGTCCGTTACGAACAAGTCAAAATTAGCCTGTTTAACCCTGTCGGATACGCCGCGGAAACCGGTACGGCGCAAATCTTTCGCCATTAATTGCAGCAGACGCTGAAGTTCCGCCTGTAACTGTAACTGCGCCATCAGTATTTTATTCTGTTGCTGCGACTGCGTATAAAAGCTGATCACAATCGTCAGTAGAAAACAGGACAAACCCATTGCTATCAGCATCGCAGTTAAGCTATGGCCGCGATATATCATGATTCCCCTTCTCCGCAATACAAGCACTATCTACACTGCCTTCTTTTACTTTCAGGCTACCCACATTAAAAAAACTGAACACCTTGCGCTGCATAGGAGTCTGCAGGCTAAAGCAAGCGGAAGAGGAAGTATCCCGCACTGCGTTTAAACGGGTAATTTCTCTCGGATAATAACGCCCGGCACTCAGCATTATCCGATGGGGGAATAGCGGGTTATAGAAATAAGCCTCGGTTTCCCGGGAACACAAAGTAGGATTCAAACAATCGCAACGCAAATCGGTTTTGCTCTGAGCGCTCAAACACCAGCGCCGAGCCTGTATATCCCGACTGGCAATCAATAACCAGATATCGCCGGAATTTTCCGCCAGCGACTGAATGCGACGCAGAAATAAATACAGATTATGCTGTTCCTTCTCCAACATAACCCTTGTTTCATGCTCTCGCCAGGCTGGTACAAATAAAACTATCGTTAGGCTGATAAGCAACATAACAATAAGTACTTCCGCCAATGTAAATCCTTTCTTCAAATCCGCTTCCTTCTTATTCCTTGTCTACTATAAATAGCGGTGTGCGGAAAAGTATCTACCTCCCCGGTTTATGGAAATAAGATCGCAAAAAGAAAGGAAATAAACAGCGGTCGGATTTTTAAATTTTTTATCCGGATAAGCAATACAAAAAAATATCGCCGTCCCTTAAACCAGCGGACGACGATATAGGTATTAATGAAAAAATTCAGCGGGAAGCTGTCGGATTAGGATTTTTCAACCGACAAATCTTTCACTAATGTCGATTCGTTGGTACCTTTGACTAAATCTATCGCATGCTGACAACTTCTTTTGCTTGCATAGCCTTCGCCGCTAGTTGCAATAGATTCATGATTACCGGCTTTTAAACGCCAGCGAAATTCACCTTTAGCGTCTTTATAAATTTCAAAATACATAGAATACCCTTATATCAAAACTAAACCATATGCCCTTATTTCCCCTTCGGCAATTCAGTAGGGCTGGCATTTTCCAGCCTACAGCCCAAGCACAATAAAAGCGGCAGCCCAGCAACCTAATAGATAAAACTTTAATCACTCCATATTTCGGCCAAAGCAATATCCAACATTGCAAGGTAAAATAAGACTAGCACAAAAATTTTCAAAAATAATCATTCTTTTTTTATATGTGATTAAGTTCAGCTATAAAAAGCACAGGGTAGCGAGCCTTATTAATAATTTAGTTGATAATCATATATTCTGCCTTCAAGCGATAATCCTCTATAAATATTTTAATACTTAGCCATCTAAAGGTGGTGCAAGAACTTTCAACAAAAGACACTGATAAGGTAGAGTTTAGACACTCAGCCACCAACAGATGGCTGCAGAAGCCCTCATTAATGGTTATCCCAAAGTATTAGTTTCAACACTCAGCCACCTAAAGGTGGCTGCTAAGCGCATGTCAGAGGCCGGCGATCTCCGTGATGTTTCAACACTCAGCCACCTACAGGTGGCTGCGGCATTGTTATACTCCTCAAGTGTAGGTTGGTTGTTTCAACACTCAGCCACCTACAGGTGGCTGCACCCCTCACCCAAAAGGATTGGGATTTGTCGCTTAGTTTCAACACTCAGCCACCTACAGGTGGCTGCACCCTATATATTAAGGCCTTGCTATATCAGGCTTTATAGGCTTCGATTCGCTAACCTCAAATATAAAAGCGATTAGCAGTATAGCATGAGATTTATCCCCATATTATGCTTTTATAATTTATTGATTATTAACAATTTTCCAAGATCGCTAGGCTAGCGGTGTTTGAATGAGAAGTATAGGTTAGCGAAGTATACAATCAAGCGATTCTTACCGATAGCTATCATTAGTTTTACACTTAAGGATTTCGGCTCCATATACTCATTGGTACAGGATATATTTAGTGAGGTAAAAATATCTACTGTATCCGGAGAAAAATTCAAATCAGCTCAAACTTCGGCGCAATCAGCAGTTATTTAGAAAAAACAGAAGATCCGATTAATTTATAAATTTGCTCTTATTGAGATTAAGTGGTGGGTCGTGAGAGACTCGAACTCTCGACCAACGGATTAAGAGTCCGCTGCTCTACCGACTAAGCTAACGACCCGAAGCGATATAGGTGCGTTATATAGAAGTGGTGGGTCGTGAAGGATTCGAACCTTCGACCAACGGATTAAAAGTCCGCTGCTCTACCGACTGAGCTAACGACCCTACTTGGATATAGGCATGTCATACGAAATTGGTGGGTCGTGAAGGATTCGAACCTTCGACCAACGGATTAAAAGTCCGCTGCTCTACCGACTGAGCTAACGACCCTTAGGTATGACGCTGTTACAACGAAGCTGGTGGGTCGTGAAGGATTCGAACCTTCGACCAACGGATTAAAAGTCCGCTGCTCTACCGACTGAGCTAACGACCCGGCGTTATGCGTCGTAACGGGTGCTTATAATACGGATTTAAATTTAATAATCAACAAAAATTTTTATTTTTTTGGTCGTTTGCGCAAACAGTCGCCAATATTTTTACAATTACTTAACGCCCATTCCAAGCCGGCTAAACGGAATAATCCGTAACTCGGCGAAGAAAATCCATTGATAAAAAACCCGGATTCCTTAAGGAACCCGGGTCTATTTTATTAGCTACGAATTAATTCGAAATTAGTATGCTAACACAGCACGACGGTTTTTAGCGTAAGCAGCTTCGTCATGACCTAATACTGCTGGTTTTTCTTCACCATAAGATACGGTTGAAACGTTACCGGCATTTGCTCCTTTAGCAGTTAAATAATTTTTAACTGCATCAGCACGACGCTGACCTAATGCAATATTATATTCCGGTGTACCGCGTTCGTCAGCGTTACCTTCAACTAATACTTTAGCTGCCGGGGTTGCTGTTAAATAAGCCGCATGAGCGTCTAACAGCTGCTGATATTCACCTTCAACTACATATTTATCGAAACCGAAGTAAACTGTGTTATAACGCTGTTGTAAGTCTTCTACGGACATACCGCCGTATGTAGCTCCGTTTGCAGCACCGTTATCAGTTTTTGATGAACTACATGCCGCTAACGCCAATACAGGCGCAACTAACAATAATTTTGCTAATTTCATTGATTTCTCCTTAGTTTTTATTTAGATATGGTGACCAAGCAGGGAATTTAACTTGTCCATCGCTTCCTGGTAACCGAGCTTTAAAGCGTCCGTCTGCGGACACCAATTGTAACACCTTTCCTAACCCTTGGGTAGAACTATAGATAATCATTATTCCGTTCGGCGAAATGCTCGGACTCTCGTCCAAGAAAGTAGAACTCAGCACTTCGGAAGCACCTGAAGCCATATCTCTCTTAATCACATTATCGCCGGAAATCATGACCAATGTTTTACCGTCTGCGGTCATCTGGCCACTGTAACTGCGACCACCGGCACCTAATAATGTCGCACCGCCACCGGAGGCGCTCATTGAATAGACTTGAGGTGAACCGCTTCTATCGGATGTAAACAAAATATGACCGTCTGGCGTCCAGCTCGGCTCGGTATTATTACCGGCTCCGCGGGTCAGCTGAGATACCTGTCCACTACCCAAATTCAATACGTAAATATTTAACACGCCGTCCTGGTTAGAGGCGAATGCCAGGCGCGAGCCGTCCGGTGAGAAGGCCGGCGCACCGTTATGTCCTTTAAAGGAAGCGGCAACTTTGCGCGCACCGGATCCTAAATCTTGCACCACAAGCTGGGATTTTTTATTCTCGAAGGAAACATAAGCAAGTTTTTTGCCGTCCGGCGACCAGGCCGGCGACATCATCGGCTGAGAGCTACGATTTACGATAAACTGGTTATAGCCGTCATAATCCGCCACTCTCACTTCATAAGGTTGAGAACCGCCGTTTTTCTGCACCACATAGGCTATACGGGTTCTGAATGCGCCACGGATACCGGTTAATTTTTCGAATACCTCGTCGCTCACGGTATGGGCCCCGTAACGCAACCATTTTTCCGTAACGGAAATCGCATTCTGAGATAATACCGCTCCCGGTGTTCCGGAAGCGCCTATAGTATCAACCAGCTGATAGGCTATATTATAGTTACCGCCGTTACCAGTTACCTGACCGACGACCACGGCATCAATCCCAAGAGCAGCCCAGGCATCAGGCGTAACCTCGGAAGCCGAACTCGGCTGCTGCGGCATTTTATCCTTAGCAATAGGATTAAATTTACCGCTGTTTCTTAAATCCGCGGCGATAATTTCAGCCAAATCCGCAGGTACGGAACCGCTAACCTTAAAGGGTACTACCGCTATCGGTCGCGCACTGTCCACCCCTTCGTCAATAACGATACGGACTTCATCATCGGCTTTTGCCATGCTTATGGCAAAAAACCATATTGCAAATACACTTAATATACGAGAAAGAAATTTCATCATTCCACCTATGGTTTTAGCTTATTGACCGAAAATTGGTTATTTCAGATCGAAATCAATAATCGGCGCTCTATATCTGCTGTAAATCGCATCCGAAGGTGCGGGCGGAACCTTTTTCGTTCTGGCAACCGCACTCAGCGCCGCACTGCAAATATCGTCAGGACCGGAAACGCGCTGATATCCGCTGATGGTTCCGTCGCGTTCCAGCTGTATTCTGACACTGCATACCTTACCGGCAAAAGCAGGATCCTTAATAAAACGCCGGGTAATTTCTTTTTTGATTACGCCCGCATAACGATCACCCACTTTACCGCCATCACCGGCCCCTAAAGCGGCACCGCTGCCCTGACTACCCTGACGGTTACTATTACCGCCGCGCGAGGCGCTACCGCCGCCGACCTCTCCGCCGTTAAGAAAATCATCTAAGGCGGCCTGTTTAGCCTGAGCCTCCGCTTTTGCTTTGGCTTCCGCTTTAGCCTTAGCTTCCGCCTCGGCTTTCGCTTTCGCCTCCGCTTTTGCTTTCGCCGCTTTTTCGGCTTTTTCTTTCGCTTCTTTTTCCGCCTTTTCTTTTGCAGCTTTTTCCGCTTTCTCTTTCGCTTCTTTTTCCGCCTTTTCTTTTGCGGCTTTTTCCGCTTTTTCTTTCGCTTCTTTTTCCGCTTTTGCCTTAGCTTCCTGCTCCGCCTGTTTAGCTGCTGCAGCAAGACGTTTAGCTTCCGCTTCGGCTTTTAATTTTGCCGCTTCCGCCGCCTGCTTAGCCTTGGCTTCTTCCTCTTGTTGCTGCTTCTGTAATGCTTCTTGGCGCGCTCTTTCCTGCTGCTTTTTCAGTTCTTCCTGCTTCTGCCGCTCAATCGCCTGCTGTCTTTCTATTTCCTGCAGACGCAGTTGTTCGCTATTATCCTCAGCCGGTTCCTGTTTTTCTTCCACCACGGGATCAGGTTGCTTTTTCTGCTTTTCCTGATCGGTACGGCCTTTGTTTTTTTGCTGAATGCGTCCCCATTCCTGTGCGGCATTACCGGTATCCACCATCACCGCACCCATAACTTCGCCTTCACCTTCACCGCCGCCCATAATTTCTACTTTATGATAGAGGGAACTCAGAATCAGCAAAGCAAACAAAAGGATATGCATGACAATCGAAAGCAAAAAAGCGTTGGTTTCTTTCTTTTGTCGATTCGTTTTCACAATTTTTCCTATTTCGAACTAAATCGGATCCGTCATTAAACCGACGGACTTAATGCCTGCCAAATGGAGCAGATTCAGCGCTTTAATAATTTCTTCATAAGGCACGTCTGTGGCACCGCCAATCAGAAACAGGGTATTAGGATCTTTTTCGAATTCTTGTTTCGTGATTTCGGTTACCATTTCTTCCGTTAAATTCTCGGAGCGATCTCCCGCAATGGAAACCGCATATTGTCCGATGCCGGCCACCTCAATAATAACGGGTACCTTATCTTCATTAGATACGTTTTGGCTTTCCACCGCATCAGGGAGATCCACCTGCACGCTCTGGCTGATAATCGGCGCGGTTGCCATGAAAATAAGCACTAAAACCAGCAAAACATCCAGAAAAGGAACGATGTTTATTTCGGATTTAATATTGTTTCTGCTGTTACGGCGATAAGCCATATAAACCTCGTAAAACTTTGCTAAAATCGACCGCACTTTTCAATCAAATGCGGATTTAAGATCAATCTACCCATTACTGATGATGCTTACCAAATACCTGACGGTGCAAAATAGTGGTAAATTCATCAATAAAGTTGCCGTAATTCTGTTCCAGTTTATTGAGGCGCAAGCTTAGACGGTTATATGCCATTACCGCCGGAATCGCTGCAAACAAACCAATGGCGGTCGCAATCAAGGCTTCCGCAATCCCCGGTGCAACCATCTGCAAAGTTGCTTGTTTTGCGCCGCTTAATCCCATAAAAGCGTGCATAATCCCCCATACGGTACCGAACAAACCGATATAAGGACTGATGGAAGCTACCGTAGCTAAAAAAGGCACCCGAGTTTCCAAATCTTCGATTTCACGGTTCATCGCCAAATTCATGGCCCGTGAACTCCCTTGAATAATGGCTTCCGGCGCATCTGGATTCGCCTGTTTTAAACGACTGAATTCTTTGAAACCTACGTAGAAAATCTGTTCGCTGCCGGATAAAGCATCACGGCGATTGGAAAGTCCCTCGTACAATTTATTCAGATCTTCCCCCGACCAAAAACGATCTTCAAAAGAAGAAGATTCCTTTAAGGCTCCGGTGAGAATACGGCTACGTTGAATAATAATTGCCCAAGAAATAATCGAGAAAGAGATTAAAATTAGAATTACAATTTGAACGACGATACTCGCCTTTAGAAACAAATCCAAAAAGTTCAGTTCGGTCATTGAGATAGCTCCGAGAAATGCCTATTATTTATTTGCGAAAGCCGCTCTGAGTTCCGATGGAATCGGCACGGCTTTCATTTTACCAAGATCAACACAGGCTACCTTAACAGTAGCCGTATTTAAAATCACTTCATCTCTTTTTAATGTCTGAGAAAATAAAATCGTTGCGCCTCTGATTTCGCTTACCCGGGTTTCCACCGCCAAGCTGTCGTCTAATTTTGCCGCCGAACGATAATCAATATTCATCGACTTGACCACAAAGGCAATATTGCGCGTATTCAGCAAGTCCTGTTGAGAAAACCCCAGCATGCGCAGAAACTCCGTTCTCGCCCGCTCGTAAAAATGCAAATAACGCGCATGATAAACGACGCCGCCGGCATCCGTATCCTCATAATAAACACGAACGGGAAACTGAAATAAGCTCATGCAAACATTATCCTCGAGGCTAAACAACCCTTTCCGTCAAAAGTATTGGCTAAGACTGCAATAACTTTTATAAACTTTCAAAAAAGTGAGTAAAAACTGGCGTATTGTAGAGCGACTAATAGGGATACGCAAGCCCTAAATGAACGAATTTTTTATCCCTAGAGCCTTGTCGGAGCAGATACTATCCTACGCCGTAACAGGGACAGGAAAACTGTCCGCCGCTCTTTGAGAAAGATGGAATTTCCCGCCTTTCAGCGGGAAATATTCAACAGATAGGTAACAATCACGGCAGCGGTAACGGCATAGCCCACCACAGGAGCAAACAGATAACGCCATAACAACGAGCGAATCCCGAATCCCATACCATGAATCCAGAGAATCACCGTCGCCCATAAATTAAGTATCACCCAGTAAACCGGCGTACTTCTCAATTTATCGGAAAAGCCGTCGATATTGAAAAAGAAAAAAACCGTCAGCATCAGCGCCAAAATTAACGAAAGGGCTCGCCACGAGCCCTTGTTAAATAATTGATAGAATAAATCTCGCATGATTTACTCATCAAGATCATTGTTTTTTTCAAGTCGCATAGTAACTACTATACTTGCCAAAATGGCTAACAAAACACCCACTACCCAAATGATATAAAACATAATTTTCTCCTTTAGTATAATGAGTTCTTGTTTTCTTCGATAAACTCATGATCCAGTCTACCGAACATAGTGGCATAGGCCCAAATGGTATAAATCAGCATAATAACTACAAATACCAATGCAAAGCCTAACATTAATGTCAGCGTCCATTCGCTTGAAGTCGCATCCCACATCAGCAAGCTCATTTCAGGATGGCTGATGGAAGGCATAACGAACGGGAACATAGCCACGCCGCAGGTGAAAATCACACCGATCATGGTTAATGCGGAGAAGAAGAACGCCCATCCGGAACGGTTCGCTTTAGTTACCGCAATATTCAGTAATGATCCGATAACAACCAATGCAGGGAAGATAAATAATACCGGCATTTCTTTATAGTTATTGAACCATGCACCGTTTTGCAGTTCTACGCTTTTACCCAATGGTGCGGACGGAGCGAAATGATCGATGGTGCTGGTTACCACAAATCCGTCTTTATACAGCAGCCAGATACCGGCCAGAATAAAGGTGATTAATGTTGCCAGAGATCCCACCTGAGTTACCGCACGGGCACGATCGTGCAAATCTGAGGTGGTTTTCATCTGTAACCATGCCGCACCGTGCGTAGTCAGCATAGATAAGCTGATTAAACCGCACAGAATGGCGAACGGATTCAGCAGTTCAAAGAAAGTGCCGGTATACTGTACCTGCATTAACTCGTTGAACTGGAAAGGCACGCCCTGTAACAGGTTACCGAAAGCCACACCAAATACCAGAGAAGGTACGAATCCGCCCAGGAATAAACCGATATCCCATGCTTTACGCCAGCCTTCGCTCTCGATTTTAGCGCGGTATTCCAGACCGACCGGACGGAAGAACAACGCCGCCAGAACCAGAATCATCGCAATATAAAAACCGGAGAAAGAGGTCGCATAAACCAATGGCCATGCGGCGAACATCGCACCGCCGGCAGTAAGCAACCAAACCTGGTTACCGTCCCAGTGCGGGGCAATGGAGTTGATCATGATACGTTTTTCCACTTCCTTTTTACCGGTAAAAGGTAATAAGGTCAGCACGCCCATATCAAAACCGTCAGTAATTGCAAATCCGATAAGCAATACTCCGATTAGCACCCACCAAATAAATCGTAAAATTTCGTAGTCTAACATAGTTTAGGCTCCTGCTTTAGATGATTGCTCGAAGTAATAGCGACCTGTTTTCAATGCGCTAGGACCTAAGCGTCCGTATTTGAACATCAAATAGGTTTCCGCTACAAGGAAGATCGTATAAAGCGCACAAATCAGAATAATGGAGAACCAGAGATCGCCGGCGCCTAATGAAGAGTTAGCCACACCTATCGGCAGAACTTCATAAATCGCCCAAGGTTGACGACCGTATTCCGCCAGGAACCAACCGGATTCAATAGCGATCCAAGGTAAAGGTAATCCCCACAGCAATGCTTTCAGCAATAATGGGTTTTTGCTTGTTGTCTTACGCAGATTCACAGCAAAGGCCGCAACCATCAGCAATAAGATCAAACCGCCCACTGCCGCCATCACACGGAAAGACCAGAAGGTCGGGGCCACATTAGGAATGGTATCCTGAGCCGCCGCTTTAACCTGGCTGTCGTTGGCGTCCACTACGTTATCGGTATAACGTTTTAATAATAAGCCGAAGCCGAGATCATGACGAACCGCATTAAACTGTGCTTTGGTTTCTTCGCTAACCTGACCCGCTTTTTTCTGTGCGTGCAGTTCCTGCAATAAACCGTAAGCAACCATACCGTTACGGATACGTTCTTCGTTACGTACTTCAAGATCGTTTAAACCTAAGTACTGCTTATCCATGGAACGGGTCGCAATCAGACCGCCGAGATAAGGAATACTGATGGCAAAGTCGTTTTTCTTCTCCGCCTGATTAGGAATCGCAATCATGTTCCAGGAAGCCGGTGCAGGCTGAGTATCCCATTCCCCTTCCATTGCCGCTAATTTCACATGCTGAGTTTCTGCTACTTCGTAGCCCGCTTCATCACCCATAATCAATACGGAAACGGCGGAAATTAAACCGAAGGTTGCAGCGATAGAGAAAGAACGTTTGGCAAAACCGATATCACGACCTTTCAGCAAGTAATAAGAACTGATGGCTAAAACGAACATTGCGGCGGAAACGTAACCGGCGGACAAGGTATGCAAGAATTTACTCTGTGCAACCGGGTTTAACCATAAATCCATAAAGCTGGTCATTTCCATACGCATGGTTTCAAAGTTAAATTCGGAAGCTACCGGATTCTGCATCCAGCCGTTGGCAACCAAAATCCACATTGCGGACAGGTTGGAACCGAAGGCAACGCAATAAGTGGTTAAAAGATGTTTCCCTTTTGACAAACGATCCCAACCGAAGAAGAATAAACCTACAAAGGTTGATTCCAGGAAGAATGCAAGCAATGCTTCAACGGCTAAAGGCGCGCCGAAAATATCACCTACATAATGAGAATAATACGACCAGTTGGTACCGAACTGGAATTCCATCGTAATACCGGTGGTAACACCCAGAGCAAAGTTAATACCGAATAACTTACCCCAGAACTTGGTCATATCCTTATACACTTCTTTGCCTGTCATCACATACATGGTTTCCATTATGACAAGAAGAAACGTCAACCCTAATGTGAGCGGAACAAACAAGAAGTGATATAACGCAGTTAGTGCAAACTGCAAGCGGGAGAGTTCAACAACGTCTAACATCTCGACTCCTTGTAAAAGTTACAAGATCAAATTACTGATTAATCGAAACTATTAAAATTCTGCGCTATCAAAAATAGGGAAAATGCTAATAACTTCGTTTCAATCACCCCATACATTTAAGCCGTACTAAGACCTAAAGTGCCTATGAATTATCCCTCAGCGGAACTCCTGCGATATAAGATAATCCCATATCGGTACAGTATTCTACTACTAATTGTAAGGATAAAAAATAAGAAAAACATAATGCAGATCACATTTTTCGAATTTAAATCAATATGTAATATCGTAAAATAATTACAAAATTTGATCTGTCGCAGATTATAAATTTTATTAACCGATTTGCAACTTATAATCTCCCAGATCACAAAAAAAGCAGAAGATACTGGACAGGGAGCGAATATTCTGTTAATTTCCAAACGTCTTTTCGTTACCGGGCTTACGGTGATGCCTTATTTAATGCCATAAAGTGTAGAGATTCCAAATGTTAAAAAAAAGTAGACTAATTTTGACCGCACTTTTCACCGGCAGCCTGATGCTCAGTTTTAACACATCAGCCACCCCTGTGAAAATTAGTATTCCGAAGCAATGTCAGAAACTTTTCCAAGCCACGGAACAACTGGTGGCAGAAGCTGAAAGACAGCCGGGCACCCATACTCAGGTCAGTAAAATTAAAAATAAGTTAAATCAAAGTAAAAAACAGATTCTGGAAATGGAACTGGCGACGCAAATAAAAAGTTGCGACCGCGGTTTGGCTAAATTAAATCGTCTAAGACAGCCGGAACAGCAAACCAACTAAAAATTTAACCGAAACAGTGAACTGAAAATCAGCGGCTGCAAAAATAGAAACTAAACGGAATAAAACGGAACAAAATAAAACAGAATAGAAATAGAACATAAATATAAAAAACAGAAAAAGACCTGCCATCGGCAGGTCTTTTTATTACTTTAAATTTCCGATTTTAAGCTGCATTTTACCCCTTTGTATTTTAACGGCAGCAGCGCAAAGCCCCAGCTATACTCGGTAAAATAAAAAACACGGAATAAAAACCTATAACCTAAGCTGCGCTAACCCGCTCCACTCGAATCAGTAAAATACGCGAAGACAGTGTTTTCAGTACGCTAAAGCGATACCCCTCGATTTCGAGCTGATCATGCACCTGCGGAATATCCTCGATTTTACTGATCAGATAACCGCCGATAGTATATTGCTCCGCATCTTGAAACATATCCGGCTCATCTAGTTCCAACTTCAAATGATCCAAGGTCGCCGTTCCCTCGACAATCCAGAAATCGTCGCATTTAACGATTTCCAAGCTCTCGTCTTCATCCGGAAATTCGCCGGCGATGGCCTCAAGCAAATCCAACGGAGTTACCAGCCCGGCAACCTGACCGTATTCATCGATTACCATTGCCAGATTGCCTTTTGCATCTTTCAACATACTGAGCAATTTTAAGTTATCAATGGTTTCCGGAACAAAAATAGGCTGATGCTTAACCAACAAAGGTTTAAGGGCGGCAGGAATATCTTCCGGATCGCGATCCAATACGGCTAAAATATCCTTTGCCCGAACCACACCCAGCACTTTATCAATTCCGCCTCGGCATACTGGGAACAAATTATGCGGAGTATCCAATAAATGGCGGCGAATATCTTCCTTCGAATCATTAATGTCCACCCAGGTAATCTCATTACGCGGGGTCATAATGGTTTGTACATCACGCTCGCCCAAGGCCAGTACACCGCTAATCATATAGCGTTCCTCTTGGGCAAAAGGCTCCGGAGAAAGCTGTTGCGCATCTTCCGTTTCCTGTTTGCTATGTTCTTTGCCGCCCATCAATTTTAAAATCGCATCGGCGGTACGATCCCGCAAGGGAATCTGATTTTCATATTTTGTCCGGTTAAGATTAGCAAACTGATTAAAGCCTTCGATTAAAATGGAGAAACCTATAGCGGCATATAAATAACCTTTAGGAATATGCAGTCCCAAGCCCTCGGCAATCAGACTAAAGCCGATCATTAATAAAAAGCTTAGGCACAGAATCACCACGGTAGGATGTTTCGCCACAAATTCCGCCAGGGCTTTTGCCGCAAACAGCATCATCACCATCGCCACAATCACCGCCGCCATCATAATTTCAAGATGTTTAACCATGCCCACTGCGGTAATTACTGCATCGAAAGAGAATACGGCGTCCAGAATAACAATCTGCACCACCACTGCGGTAAAACTGGCATGCAAATTGCTTGCCTGAGCGGATTCCGGTTTCCCTTCCAGCTTTTCATGCAACTCCATGGTGGCTTTAAATAACAGAAAAACCCCGCCTGTAATTAAAATAATATCGCGCAGGGAAAGAGAAAAACCATGATAACTAATAACAGGCTCGGTCAGGGTTATCAACCAAGACATAATGGATAGCAACAACAAACGGAGTAACAGGGCAAAGCCCAGGCCTAATCTGCGTGCATTATTGCGTTGCTGCGGCGGTAATTTATTGGCCAGAATCGCAATAAAAACAATATTATCTATGCCTAAAATAATTTCCAGTACAATCAGCGTTGCCAATCCCAGCCAAGCCGAAGAATCTGTTAAAAGTTCTAACATAACTGCCTTAAACGAATAAAATTATGGCGCCCTCCCCCCAGGATACGAAAATATAAACCTCCGGCGCCAATAAACAAAAAACCGCTTTAGCTTTAAAAGCGGCTTAAATACAGAGGTTGAATCAGGGATACGAAATTTGCGGCCAGTTTCTTGCCGCCCGCGCCAAGGGAAGCCTCTACCCGACCGCAAATTATATGATATTCGCTTAATTTTTAGCAATCAAAAGGCATAAAAATTTACATTTCTTTATTCAAATATAATCATCATAATAAAAAAATATCGGTACGAGAAACTTCTCGTACCGAATTTAGCTGAAAATGAGCGTATAAATAAATCTAGAATTTAATATTCAGGCTCACAAAATAATTACGCCCCGGTGCCGCATAGCGAGCAACACTTAATAATTTCTCCTGATGCGGTGAAGTTCTCGCACTACGACGCACGGATTCCCAGGTGCTGTATTGCTTATTCAACAGATTATTGATCCCCAGATTTAGAGTAATATGCTTTCTAATCTGATAATAACCCAACAAATCAAACGTCGTCCAAGGAGAAGTTTTTAAATCGGTATATAGATCATAGGTGCCCGTATTTTTACCGACCTCATTACTATTGAGTAACTCGCGTATATCCTTTGCTCTGGAATGAGTCATTAGCAATGAAGTACCCCATTTTTCCGAAGGCGCGTCATAATTCAGTCCGACCACGAAACGCGCCGGCTGTATTGCATCAAAGGGATATAATATCTCGTAGCCCATAAAATTATTATTTGTCTTTTCGGCTTTCTTCGGTTTAGTACGTTCATAAGCCAGACTGGTACTAAAGCCGGAAGGTACCGAAGGGATAATTTCGTGCAAATCAAACCAGCTGCGAAGCCCGTACCCTTCAATCGAAGCATTGGAAGCATTATTGTATCCTTTAGGATTAGGATCTCTAAGATTATATGCAATAGTAATCAGTCCTTTATATTTACTGATAAACTTATTCGCTTCCACATACCCCCAGCGTCCGCTCAAGGTAAAACCGATTTCATGGTTTACTGAGGTTTCCGGTTTCAGCTGAAGACTTGAAAAATTACCGCCCGGGGTCCAACCGACAATTTCCTGGAAACTCGGATTTCTAAATCCGGTGGAATAACTATAGCCTACGCGAACCCCCTCTATAGGTTTTACAGCCGTACTCAATAAATAAGAGCTATTTTTATATACTCTGTGTGCTAAAAAATCCGTATTGCCGGCAACAGAATCACGATCCCGACGGAAACCTAAGCCTAACTCGGCATATTCGCCGAAGGCAATCTGGTTATGTATCCCCAAATAGCGGTTTTGCCCCTTAATTTTAAAGCCGCAAGCCAAGTATTCTTGCGAATTGCCCTTACGCGGCTGATTACAGTGCGCGTTGTTGTGTGAATGAGGCTTGCTATGAGGCGGAGGAGGAACCACGTAGATCTCATTCCGGCCGTCTTTACCTTTTCTATATTTAGCTTCCAGTCCGCTGAAAGCAATAGAGGCGGCATAACTATCCTGCGAGGCGCCATAATGAGAACCGCCGCCAATCAAGTTAAGATGGTACTGGATATTGCCTAAGTCAAAGTCCTTATCGAACTTAAAACCGAGATGCTTGTGGGTTTCCTTATAATCCACAATAGTAAGAGTTTCGTACGATCCCGGTTTCGACTTGCTTGCCCGGCAATTTTTATCCACCTTCGGATACAGGCTACAGGCCAGCTCTCGGCTATCGGAATGAATGCTGATTTTCTGAAGGTCAAAATTAAGTTCGAATCGATCCATCCATTTATTTTTAGCATCGAACACATAGTTGAGGCTTTGCCGCTTTTTATGATGTATTTCCGTATTAAAACGGGCTCTAGTATAAAGCCCCGGTGCATAGGCGCCTTCCATAATATTTTTCAAGTAGTATCCGGCACTACGAATAACACCATCTTCTCTACGATTTTTCAGATAGTGCTTATGGTAGTCTGCGATCTTTCTTTCATAATTTTTCCAAGCGGCATATTCTTTATTATTTTTTTCTAACTGATGCAATTGTCTGCGATATTCATAAAGTTTCTTTAAATATTCTTGAAAATCCTGGTAATAACGTTTCTCATCACATTTCTCTCCCATGCAATAATCATTATAGTTAGGGCCAGAGGGCTTAGGAGGCTCTTTCGGTTTTGCAAAATTCGGCTTTTGCGGCGCTGCAGCATAATAAGCCTCCAGCGACATATCGCGGGTAACGAACATCTGCTTGGTATCCTCCACTATAGCGCCGATAGACTGGTTCGGAGTTAATTGAAATTCAAGACGCGACAAATAAGAATGGCTGGTTTGCCGCTTCGGATCCGGGGCCTCTCGATTTTCTCCGGTATAATCCTTTGCCGACAGAGTTTGTGTCGGATATACCATTTGTTTCAGCTGTTCCATTTCTTCCGGGGTAAACTGTCTGTTCGGATTATCCTCTCTGTAGTATTTGAGCGCACTTTCCAGAGTATGAAATCTACTCAATTTAGCAGTATAAAAACCTTCCTTACAGGTTTCACATTTATAAAACAAGCTATTTTCGCTATTTAATTCGTTTGGCGTATTAGTAAGCAGTTTATATTTATCAACAAAAGCACCTATTGTTTGCACCTGATATTTTTTCTTCAGAATATTGCTATGAACCTTGGTTTCCTTGCCGTTGCGATAGGTATATTGGAACAATCCGCGCACTTTTCCCGTATCAAAGGCGGTACCGACCGACTGCATAACCTGGCTGTCTTTGCTGCTATAGGCGGTTTTACTGGTCAAGGCGAATTTCTCCCCTTCCGACAACACATCGTGAACGTGCTTCGTTCTGAAATTAACGCTACCGCCCAGCGCTCCATTACCGCCACGAACGGAGCTGCCGCCTTTATTCAACTCCACTTCGGCAATATTTTCCAACTCAATTTCATTTCTGGCTCCGCTTCCGATTTTAGGACGCAGAACATAACTTGTGGTTGCATGATAGGATTGTAACTGGGGAAGACCGTCCACATTAACAGCGACCCGGTTTTTATCCACCCCTCGGATCGAAAAACCGGAGGTTCCGCCGCGGTTTTGCTCCACCGCAAAAATACCCGCATCGAAACGGGCTAAATCCCGAATATTATTTACCTGCTGCTTATTCAACAAGTTGGTATCCTTATTGATACTACTATTGGTTGAAACCGTCTCCGCACCAGCGCGTACGGTAATTTCCTCCAGTTTTCCGGGTGCCTCCGCACTTTTCTTCACCTCGGAATTTTGTGCCTCAAGATTTTTCTCCTCAATATTATCTTGCCCTTCAATAGCGGCCGTCGTAAGAGGGGTTAAAACAGCAGGAATAAACAAAAGCGTGGCTGGCATTAATTTACGGCGCTTGCGACTGGATATACTTTTATGAAGTAATAACATGAGATTACCGTCCTTCCTTGTTGGCACTTATTAATAAAATGAGTCCTGCCCATCATAATAAAATTGATAATCATTATCAACTTAAAGCGGTAAAAAATAATACAATTTAACTGCATGATTAAAAAGGATTTTCTACGAGTGCTTAACTATCGATTTTGATTGTTTTTAACTGGTAAATTCGCAACAAGCTAAAAACACTACTTGATAATGAAAGTAAATAAGTGAAAATAATACTGTGTGCGATGGAAGAATTTACTCAGGGATTGAGGGAAAATTGGGGGGAAAATCCTTTATTCCGGATAACATTTCAGAGCATTTTATCCCCGTCAATTACCGGATTAATACATTAGTTAAATCAGGGCTTAATCAAATAAGGAATTTACCAAATTAATTTATAGCTTATTGAGTTAAGTTAAAAAAACAAAAAAGCCGCTCTTAAAGCGGCTTTAAAATTTGATGAAATTTATCAGTGGTGCCTAAGGCCGGACTCGAACCGGCACACCCGAAGGCGCCTGATTTTGAATCAGGTGCGTCTACCAATTCCGCCACTCAGGCAACATTGATAAACTTCATTCAGAAACGCTTCGGATTATACGTTGTCTTGCTATGATTGCAAGTAAAAAATCAAAAATCGCCGCTAACTGCGCTAAATTTCATCAGGAACGAAATCCGTTCAACTGCGACGCATATCCCCTTTAGCGCTTCTATTTATTCCCGATGAAAAAAACCTTTATCCTTACGTTTTATATTTGGACGAAAGCTATTTTACCGCTAGAATAACAGCCGTTATTTTTTACCCTAGGACAGAATATGTTAAAAAAATTACTGTTATTAACTGCAATAGGCGCACTGAGCGCCTGCTCCTTCGGCGGCGCAGAGGATAAGATTCCGGCTCAGTTTGCCGGTGCCGATTATCAGCTTTCCGATGAAAATGCACAAAAATGGGTTAGTGAAGGCAACCAGCGGGAGCAGTGTATCTATCCTAACCTAACCCGAATTCAGCAGGAACATTTTAGTAAAGAAGACGCTTTTATTTATTCGCAATATATTTTCTTCTATCCGCTGGAAGATATTATCGGCAGCGATAATTTAAAAATGATTAAAGAAGATCCTATTTCGATGGATTATGTAACCTTCCAGCGTAAGAAATTTAAAGATCGGATTAAAACCGATCCTATGGATACGGAAAAATGCGAAATTCTGCGTAAGCAGGCCCGTGCCGATCTTGCCGTGGTCAAGGGCGAATATCGCAATGCGATGGCGGAAGAACCAAAAACAGGCTCGGATAAATCCACCGATAAAAACGGAAATAGTCTGGAAAAAAGTAAGTTTTCCTTTGATATCCTGAAATGGGGTATAGGGCTGATGCTGCTCTGATAAAAGCGACAGAACATTCAAGTTGCTTTGCGCCCTCTCCGTTATAACTCGGCATTAGGATAGCAGACATACAAAAGCGTTGGTTTTAGCCAACGCTTTTTTATTCGCCCTTTTATTTGCTTAGAAGGTCAAATACCACATTTCCGAATAAAGACTTATCCTCCAGTTATACCTCAGCAACCGTAAAGCGACTGAACAGATGCCTCTTAGTTTCAACATCATCGATAATTGCACAGGCTAAATCCGGTAATGAGATATTCGCCGGCTGTTCGCCACTGAACATTACTTCGTCTTTACCTAGGCGATAGCGCCCGCTGCGGCTATGAATATCCCCGAGAAAAGCCGGCGGAGGTGAGATAAAGGCCCAATTTAGATCGCGACGAGCCTGTAGCTCCTTTAACCAGTTGCGTGCCGCATTTGCACCCGGGTAAATTTCTTTTGGAAACTCCGCCGTATCAATTAACTGTACGCCCGGCGCAATATATAAACTGCCGGCACCGCCAACCACCAAGAGATAAGGTACCGCCGCCTGCTTTGCCGCTTCCGTAATGGCAGCGGCTCCTTTGGCAAAATCCGCCCCTGCATTCGGATTCGTCCAGCCGCTGTTAAATGCGCTGACGACCGCATCGAAACCCTTTAACTGCCCGGCAAACTCCGGCGCATTTACATCAAAATCCACCGCTCTGATATTATCCGATTTTTGCACATTCTCGACATTGCGCGCAAAAGCGGTTACCTGATGCCCACGCGCGGCGGCCTCCGCTACAACACCGCGTCCTACCGTACCCGTTGCGCCTATTACTGCAATTCTCATGATATTGTCCTCTTTTAGTTAAAGAAAAATTCTTGTTTATTTCAATGGGCACAGTATATGGATTTTAAATTTGATATAGAATATCAATTTTAGAGAACTTAATTTTCAAAAATGGAAGGATAATATGGATCTGAACGCTCTCAGAATGTTTATCGCCGCAGTACAAAGCGGCAGTTTATCTGCGGCGGCGGAGAAAATCGAGGTACCCTTACCTACCTTAAGCCGCCGTATCAGTGAATTGGAACAATCCCTTAATTCACAATTGCTGATACGTTCCAAGCGAGGCGTTAAGCTGACCACCATGGGACAGCGCCTGTTTGATCAATCCCTTTACCCTATCGAAAGCCTGCTCGAAGCGGAACGTACGGTACGCAGCGATATGCGTCATATGCACGGGCGCTTACGCCTGTCCCTGCCCGACGGTTTTGAATTCTGGGGGAAATTAATTATCGACTTTCAGCGCCGCTATCCGCATATTCAAATAAGCTGCCAATACACGGATATACGTCTGGACTTAATTGAGGAGGATATTGATGTGGCCTTGCGTATCGGCGATTTGGTTACCGATAAGGTCATCGCTAAACGCCATGCGCCGCTACAAAGGCTATTGGTGGCAACTCCCGCCTTTGTGCAAGCATTCGGCGAGCCCCAAAGCATTGAAGAACTGGATAATTTTGCCCTGGCCGGCTGGTATTTTACCCATGGTAGTGCAACAAAATGGCAGCTGGGGAATAGAATTTATACGCCGAAATTAAAACTTTCCGCTAACAGCTTCCGTCAGTTGCTGGATTACACGCTGGCGGATATGGCGATTTGCGAAATGCCGGAATTTGTTGCCAAACCTCATTTGGACAAAGGCGAACTGCGCCCTATTTTACCCCGGCTATCCATGCCGGAATTGCCGGTACATCAAATCTATGCCGCTCACCGCCACCCTTCCGCTATCCTGCGGGTTTATTTAGATTTCTGCGATATGTGGCTGGCACAACATAAGTAAAAAAGGGGAAAGATGCTTCCCCATCTCCCTTAGCGGCGGCTATTGGTTAGTTTGTGAGTTTTTTGTACTCAAGCGCCTATATCCGCCCCTTTATTATTAAAATTATTCATGTAAAAGCTGAAAAATATGATATTGCATAATATTCAGGCTTAGGGCATTCTCTAACGGAATAAGACGTATAGACGTCTAAACCCATAACAAATAACAGGAGATGCAACATGACGACATTACATTTTTCCGGCTTTCCGCGCGTAGGTGCAAAACGCGAACTGAAATTTGCTCAAGAACGTTATTGGCGTAAAGAACTGGAAGAACAGGATTTATTAGATTTAGCCAAAGCCCTGCGTACCCGTAACTGGCAACACCAGGCGCAGGCCGATGCGGATTTCGTCAGTGTCGGTGATTTCAGTTTTTACGATCATATTTTGGATTTACAGGTAGCCACAGGTGCCATTCCCGCTCGCTTCGGATTTGACAGCCAAAACCTCGAGCTAGATCAGTTTTTTCAACTGGCGCGCGGTAATCAGTGCCAGTTTGCCCTGGAAATGACGAAATGGTTCGATACCAATTACCATTATCTGGTGCCGGAATTTCATGCGGACACGGAATTCAAAGCCAATCCCCGCCACTATCTCAATCAGTTGCAAGAAGCGCAGGCACTGGGCTATCGGGCAAAACCGACCCTAGTCGGCCCGCTTACCTTTCTCTGGCTCGGCAAAGAAAAAAGCGAAGGTTTCAACCGCTTGGATTTACTGCCGAAATTATTACCGGTGTATAGCCAGCTGCTAAGCGCCCTTGCCGATGCCGGCGCCGAATGGATTCAAATTGATGAGCCGGCATTAACCCAAGATCTGCCGTCCGCCTGGCTGGAAGCCTATCAAAGCTGCTACGCAGCATTAAGTGCGGTGAATGCAAAATTGCTCTTTGCCACCTACTTCGGTTCCGTCGCCGAACATGCGCCATGGTTAAAAACCTTACCGGTAGAGGGGCTGCATATAGATCTGGTACGCGCACCGGAACAGCTTGACGCATTTAGCGATTATGAGAAAGTGCTGTCCGTCGGCGTAATTAACGGGCGTAATATTTGGCGTGCCAATCTGAACGACCTGCTGGATAAGCTTGAACCATTACAGGCGGCTCGCGGCGATAAACTTTGGCTTTCCACCTCCTGTTCTTTACTGCATAGCCCTTATGATTTATCGGTGGAAGCCCGTTTGCAGGAAGAAAATCCCGATCTCTACAGCTGGCTGGCATTCGCTTTACAGAAAAGCGAAGAATTAAAAGTGCTGAAGCGAGCATTGCAACAGGGACGTACTTCGGTGCGAGCGGAATTGGAAGCCAGCCGTGTGGCCGCCGAGTCGCGCGCCGCCAGTAAGCAAATTCACCGGCATGAAGTCGGGCAACGTCTGGCAGCGCTACCGGCCAATGCGGATCAGCGCAAATCCCCTTTTGCCCAACGAATCAAAGCGCAGCAGGAATGGCTGAAACTGCCTTTACTGCCTACCACGACCATAGGTTCCTTTCCGCAAACTCTAGAAATCCGTCAGGCGCGCGCCGCATTCCGCAAAGGTGATCTAAGCCTTGAACAATATGAAAGACTGATGGAAAAAGAAATCGAATTTGTGGTACGTCAGCAGGAAGCTCTGGATCTGGACGTTCTGGTACATGGCGAAGCGGAACGTAACGATATGGTGGAATACTTCGGTGAACTCCTGGAAGGTTTTGCCTTTACCAAATTCGGCTGGGTACAGAGCTACGGCTCCCGTTGTGTAAAACCGCCGATAATTTTCGGCGACGTGTCCCGTCCGCAAGCGATGACGGTACGCTGGTCCGCCTATGCGCAAAGCCTAACCAAGCGGGTAATGAAAGGAATGCTGACCGGCCCGGTTACTATTTTGCAATGGTCCTTCGTGCGCGACGATATCCGCCGTGAAACCGTATGTAAGCAGATCGCTCTAGCGCTTAACGATGAGGTACGGGATCTGGAAAAAGCCGGGATCAAGGTGATTCAGATTGATGAGCCGGCTATCCGCGAGGGCTTGCCTTTAAAACGTGCGGACTGGGCGTCTTATCTGCAATGGGCGGGAGAAGCCTTCCGTCTGTCTTACTACGGTTGTGAAGACAGTACGCAAATTCATACTCATATGTGTTATTCCGAGTTTAACGATATTTTAGCCGCAATCGCCGCGCTGGACGCCGATGTTATTACCATAGAAACCTCGCGCTCGGATATGGAATTATTAACCGCTTTCAGCGCCTTTAAATATCCGAACGATATCGGGCCGGGGGTCTATGATATTCACAGTCCGCGCGTACCGGAACAAAGCGAAATCGAACATTTGCTGCGTAAAGCGCTGCAGGTGATCCCCGCCGAACGTTTATGGGTAAATCCGGACTGCGGTCTAAAAACCCGCGCTTGGCCGGAAACCAAAGCGGCATTGGAAAATATGCTGGCCGTAACCAAGAAGCTGCGCGCCGAACTGAGTAACTGATTGAGAAACTATTACCGGAAAAGTCCGAAAAAAATGACCGCACTTTTGCCTCGCCTTGCGCCAGCCCTCTAAGCAAGCGAGCCTAAGTGCGGTCGTTTTTTCCGGTTTTTTTGCTATGTACGCCCCGGTAAAATAAGGGGAAACCCCGCCATAGCAATTTGATCCGAATGATTGAAAAGATTAAGGGAAAGGGGGCAGATAAAATATTGCCGCCCCTTAAGTTTACTAAGCTTATTTTAAACGTTCGAATCCCGCGTTTAAATCGGCAATCAGCTCCTCCGTATCCTCAAAACCGATATGTAGGCGAATTAAGGTACCGCTTAATTTACGCTGAATATTCGGACGAATACGCGCGATTTCCTCCGGTTGGTTGTACAGAATCAGCGATTCAAAGCCGCCCCAGGAATATGCCATGCTGAACAGCGTAAAATGATCCATAAAGCGTTCCAGTTGCTCGTGGCTTAATTTTTGTTGTAATTCGAAAGAAAACAGCCCGCTTGCGCCGCTAAAATCCCGTTTAAAAAACTCATGGCCCGGACAGCTTGGTAATGCCGGATGATACACCGCTTTAACCTCCCCCCGCTGCGCCAGCCATTGTGCCACCTTTAAACCGCTGACATGATGCTGTTGCAAGCGTACTCCCAGGGTACGCAAACCGCGCGCGGTTACATAAGCGCTGTCCGCATCGGCCATTTGCCCCATCAAATAGGAGTTTTCACGCAACTGATCCCAACAGCGCGCATTGGCAACCGCCGTACCTATCATGGTATCGGAATGGCCGACCAGATATTTAGTGCCTGCCTGCACGGAAATATCAATGCCGTATTCCAATGCTTTAAACAATATGCCACCGCTCCAGGTATTATCAATAATAATCACGATTTCCGGATTGACCCGGCGCACCGCTGCGACAATGGCGGGAATATCCGGTACCTCCATGGTCAACGAACTCGGACTTTCCAAAAATAAAACCTTTGTATTTGCTTGCAGCAAAGTGGCTACTTGCGCGCCCGCCATAGGATCATAAAATGTGGTTTCCACTCCCATTTTTTTCAGAATATGCTGGCAGAACTCCTGAGTGGGTTCATAGGCGGCGCCGCTCACCAGAATATGATCGCCGGCGGCAACGAAAGCCAGAATACTGTTGGTTACCGCCGCAGTGCCACAGGGGTACAAATAACAACCGGCACCGCCTTCTAGCTCAGTCATCGCATCTTGTAAGGCAAAATGCGTGAGGGTACCGCGTCGTCCGTAAAACAGCCCTTGTTTAGCGCGGTTCAGGGTCGCCTGTTTTTTCTGCGCAAGATTTTTAAACACTAAAGAGGAAGCTCGTTGCAACACAGGATTCACACTACCCTGAGTAACTCGCTCGGAGCGGCCCGCATGAACTAAAAGCGTGGATAAGGAATGTTTTTCTGGCATAATTTTTTCCGAGTAATAAATAGTTATTAGGTTGTAATAATCGGTTTAATAGATAAAATCGACTATCTAAACGGGGGCGCTTTACTTAGAATAAGCTTTGACAATTTTGCGCTTAAATGTAAAACAGTGCAAAACATTTATCACTTATATAAGGAGATTTTTACAATGGTATTAGTTACCCGTCAAGCACCTGACTTCACTTCTGCAGCCGTTCTCGGCAACGGTGAAATCGTAGAGAATTTCAATTTCAGAAAACATATTGAAGGTAAAGCAGCGGTAATCTTCTTCTATCCTTTAGACTTCACATTCGTCTGCCCGTCCGAGTTAATCGCTTTTGATCACCGTTATCAGGAATTTAAAAAACGCGGTGTAGAAGTGGTCGGCGTTTCCATCGACTCACAGTACACGCACAACGCATGGCGTAATACGGCGACCGAAAACGGCGGTATCGGTCAGGTACAATATGCTTTGGCTGCAGACGTTAAACACGAAATCGCAAAAGCTTACGGTATCGAACATCCGGAAGCCGGCGTAGCGCTACGTGCATCTTTCTTAATCGATAAAAATGGTGTAGTCCGCCACCAGGTAGTCAACGACCTCCCTCTAGGCCGTAACATTGACGAAATGTTACGTATGGTCGATGCACTACAATTCCACGAAGAGCACGGCGAAGTTTGCCCAGCACAGTGGGAAAAAGGCAAAGAAGGGATGAAAGATAACCCTGAAGGTGTTGCCAAATACTTAAAACAAAACGCGGACAAACTTTAATTTATAGAAATTAATTTAGCTAGGATTATTTATTAGGAACGCAGAACCACGCTTAAAGGCGTGGTTCTTTTTTATTGGCGTTTTTTTACTTCGCCCGCTTTCTGCGGGCGAGAATAGCGTTCTAGCGGATATTTTCTTCCGTTCCATGGATCGCGCCGCGATTTTCCGCCGTTTCCGGTTCCAAATCCAGTTTTGCCATCAACACCTGATCGCCGTCTTCTTCCGGATTTTGCGTAACCAACAATTTATCGCCGTAGAAAATGGAATTGGCCCCCGCCATAAAGCACATCGCCTGCATTTCTTCCGACATTCCCTGGCGCCCAGCAGAAAGGCGCACATAGCTGCGCGGCATGGTGATACGGGCGATTGCTACGGTACGTACGAATTCCGTCCAATCCAGCTCCGCCGCATCGGCCATAGGCGTACCTTCCACCTTAACCAGCTGGTTAATAGGTACGGATTCCGGCTGAGGATCCAAATTGGCCAGGCTGGCGATTAAACCCGCCCGTTCCTTACGGGTTTCGTTCATGCCGATAATACCGCCGCAACAAACCTTTAATCCCGCCTTACGCACCTTACCCAGCGTACTCAGGCGATCTTCAAACTGTCGGGTGCCTATGACCTGCTGATAATATTCCGGTGCGGTATCCAGATTATGATTATAATAATCCAGACCGGCCTGCTTCAGATCTTCCGCCATACCCTCTTCAAGCAGCCCGAAAGTACCGCAGGTTTCCAACCCCAGCGCTTTCACCGCTTTAATAATTTCACTGACCTTGGCAATATCTTTCGGTTTCGGGCCGCGCCATGCCGCTCCCATACAAAAACGGCTGGCGCCGCGGGACTTCGCGATTTTCGCTTTTTCCACAATTTCGTCCACATTCAGCAACTGCTGCTGCGCTACGCCGGTATGATAGCGGGCCGACTGCGGACAATAGCCGCAATCCTCCGGGCAACCGCCGGTTTTTATGGACATCAGCGTCGATAGTTGAACCGTTCGCGGGTTAAAATTATCGCGGTGAATTTGTGCCGCTTTATAGACCAAATCTAAAAAGGGGGTTTCAAACAACGCCTCTACCTTGCATACGGACCAGTATTCCACGCTCGGATGCGGTGTAACGGAATAAATTTGTAATCTTGTGGCTGTCATATGGTTTCCTTCGGATTAAATTCTGAGATAATGCGACCTTTGCCGATACGGATAATACGGTCGATCTTAGCTTCCAGTTCTTGCGGCTGATGCGTTACGATCAATAAGGTTAATCCTTTGACATCACACAATTGTAAAAACAGATTCAGCATTTCCCTACGTAATTCGGGGTCCAGTGCGGAAAAGGGTTCATCCAGTAGTAAAATCGGCTTTTCCCTCAGCAGACAGCGAGCTAATGCCACTCGTTGTTTCTGCCCGCCGGACAAACGGGTCGGCAGTTCGTTTAAAAAATCCCTTAGCCCGACCGCGCTTGCCGCCTGTATTATACACTTTCGTTCCTGCGGCGTTAATGTTAATTCCGGTTTCAGCCCCAGAGCGATATTTTGCTCCACGTTGAGATGCATAAATAAATTATTTTCCTGAAACAACATGGATACGGGCCGTTCAAAGGGTTGAGTAAAGCTGTGATTTTCTCCGTTCAATATAATTTCCCCTTGTTGCGGCAGTTCAAAACCGGCAATAAGATTCAACAGGGTACTTTTCCCCGCACCGCTTTCGCCGACAATGGCCACTTTTTCCCCTGCGCGGATATGCAGAGAAAACTGCATCGACATAGATTTATAGCGGAATAAAACCTGTTCCAGTTTAATCATTTGTATCCTTACCGGTTTGTATCCCCGGCGCATAACTTTCCGCCAGACGGAAAACCGCCAAACAGAATAACAGTAAAACCATGGCGGTTACCGCCGCCTGATCGCCGCGATAACTCCCCAGCTGCTGATACAGCAAATAAGGCAACGAAGAAAAATCCCGGCTACCGAATAAAGCGATAGCGGTAAAATCACCCAGCGACAGGCAGCATGAAAGGGCAAAAGCATATTTAAAGGGTGCCGCCAGTAAGGGGCCTTCAATCAGCTTAAAGCGCCGCCAGCCCCTTATCCCCAGGGATTGACAAAGTTTTTCATAATACTGCATATTGGCTCTCATGGGCGGAGAAAGCACGCGCAATACAAAGGGCATGGCGGAGAGTCCGTTACATAGCACCACTACGCCGAACAATGCGGGCTTATTAAATTCCATGCCCTGTAACAACAGAAATAAACCTATGGCTAATACCATTGCAGGCACCGCCAGTACCACCATTCCCAGATTCATTAACCCCTCCGCCCAAGCGCTCAGCCCGATCCAATGCAAGCGGCGGGATACCAATAATAAGGCGTAAGCCATCAATAAGGCGAGCAATGCCGAGGATAATGCGATACTCAGCGAATATCCGAAAGCTCGCCATAAGAAAGGATTTTGCCACAAATCTGATAGCTGCGCCGAACTCAATCCGGCCCACAGAATATTCAGCAAGGGGAGTAACAGAAAAACAACCATCAGCGTAATAAAAAAAACTTGCCAAAGTTTAACCGCACTTGATTGCGGAGCAAACCAGTGTTCGAGCTGATCCGTTTCCGTTTGCGCCATCACTCCGAAACGGCTGCCAAAACTGAACAATACAAAGCAGAAAACAAATTGCAACAGGGTAAAAAAAGCCGCTTTGCTCAAATCGAAATCAAAAACAACGGCCTGATAGATGGCCACTTCCAAGGTAGTAAATTGCGGCCCGCCCCCCAAAGTCAATACGATGGCAAAGCTGGTGAAGCAAAGCATAAAAATTAAGATGGCCACGGGCAACAGCTGCTGGCGCCAATAGGGAAATTCAATCAAGCGGATAAAGTGCCAGCCACGGATATTCAGCTGTGCGGCAAGCTGGCGCTGTTGATTCGGTATTGCGGCAAAGCAGGGCAAAAACATCCGGGCGGCAAGGGGAATATTAAAGAACAAATGGGCGAGCAGAATGCCTTTTAATCCGTAAATATTCGGCTGTAGCTCAATCCCCAGCCGTGCGGCAAACTGCGCTAACCAGCCGGAAGCGCCGTACACCCCGAATAAGCCGAAAATAACCGCCAGAGAAGGCAGCACAAAGGTCAGAGAAAACAAACTGCGCAGATAATTTTTACCCGGAAAGCGCTGATAGAAAAAAGCACGGGCGAATAATAACCCTATCAGTACCGAGAATAATGCGGATAAAAAGGCCTGAGCAACGCTGAAAAAAATAACCTGCCGTACATAGGCATCTTGCAGGATATTGCGCCAACTTTCCGTTTCCCCCTGAGCTAATACGGCATGTAAGGCTCCGCCGTAAACGGCGAAAAGTAAAACTAAAACCAGTATTCCGCCCGCATATTGGGCGGGCCGGAAGCGGGCGAAAAACAAGGCGGGGCGCATCATTGCGATATTACCGGCTTAAAGCGCGCTGCCACTGCTCAATCCATCTTTTCATTTGCTCGCCGCTGAGATTCAGGGTATCTAGCGCTTTAGTCCGCATCTGTTTCGCCTTTAAGGCGTCAAAATGAGGTTCCGTTTCCGCTGCGATAACAGGCAACATAATATTTTTACTGACGATTTCCTTCTGTGCCTGCGGGCTAATCAAAAACGCCAGGAAAGCTTCCGCGCAATTATCCTTATCTTCCTCTCTGCCGGCAATTTTCGCCGCCAGTTCAATTTGCAAAACGCCGCCTTCGCTAAATTCGGTCGCCGCATAATTGCTATTCTTATCTTGCAAAAGATGGTAGAGCGGCGAGGTACTGTGGCTCAGCACCAAATCCCCTTCTCCTTTAAGAAATACCCCGTAGGTTTCCGACCACCCTTTACCCACGGTTAAAGTATGAGTTGCCAAACGGCGCCAGATTTTTTCCGTTTGCTGCGGCGGATAAAGACTGTTCACCCATACCACTAAGCCTCGGCCGATACTGCTGGTACGCGGATCCTGATAAATAATTTGCAAATCTTCCCGCTCAATCAATTCCTGCAAACTTTGCGGCGGATTCTTCAACTTGGTTTTATCGTAAATAAAAGCGTATTGCCCGAAGTCATAGGGTAAAAAGGTGCTATCCTGCCATTTTATAGGTAATGAAATCGCTTCCAGAGATACCTTATTTGCACCGAACAGTCCCGATTGACGGGCCGCTTCCAACTGGTGATTATCCAGTCCCACCACAACATCGGCTTTGCTCTTTTTCCCTTCCAAGCGTAAACGGTTAAGCATGGTGGAACGGCTGTCGAAAGGCACCAAATTAAGCCGACATTGAGGAGTTTCCCGCTCAAACATCTTTTTCACTTCGATACCCGGCCCCCATTGGGCAGAAAAGAATTCTTCCGCATAAACATTAATTTCAGTCGGCGCGGATAATGCAGAAAACGGCAGAGAAAGTGCGGTTAGAAAAACCAGTGATTTTATTTTGAACATAAAAAAATCCTTTAATAAGCGAACATCGCCGGGTTAAAGGAATTTAAGTGCGGTCAAATATCGGATAAATTTTTGACGTCTCAAATCCCTACGCTGTTCGAGTTTCTTGACAAAACCCTAATAGATCAGGTTCTACGGGTTTTATCTCAGCCCTGAGGCACCCCGTTGAGAACGATTTTCAGAGTTTAACCTCTTTATATGGCTTTAAGCAAGCCGCATAGCGGCTTCCATCGAAATAAACTCAAGGCCTAAAGCGAAAAATAAAGGATTAATGTGCGCGTAAACGCTGCAAAAAGGCTTTGGTACGTTCGTGGCGAGGATTATCGAACAACTGCTGCGGCGACCCCTGTTCCACAATAACCCCCTGATCCATGACCACCACCAAATCCGCCACGTCCAGAGCGAATTTGATTTCATGGGTAACCACCACCATAGTCATCCCCTCAAGGGCCAGCTCTTTCATACTGTCCAGCACATCTTGCACCAGTTCCGGATCCAGTGCGGAGGTCGGTTCGTCAAACAGCATCAGCTCCGGCTGCAATGCCAGAGCGCGTGCAATTCCTACCCGCTGCTGCTGACCGCCCGACAACTGAAAGGGATACAAATCGACTTTATCCGCCAACCCCACTTTACCCAACAGATTCAGGGCTTCTTCACGAGCTCGTTGAGGAGACTTATGCTGCACATATACCGGCCCTTCCATAACATTTTCTAAAGCGGTTTTATGCGGGAAAAGATTATATTGTTGAAATACCATGCCCGATTTACGGCGCAGGGCAAGAATATCTTTTTTCACCGACTTAGCGGCAAAATCCACTTGCAACGGACGTTCATTTTCAAAAGCGATACTGCCCTGCTCCGGTATTTCCAAAGCGTTCAAACAGCGCAAAAAGGTGGTTTTCCCCGAACCGGAAGGGCCCAAAATAACAATGACCTGCCCTTTCTTAATGTCCAGATCAATACCGCGCAGAATTTCGTTATCGCCGAAGGCTTTATGAATATTGCGTATTTTAATCACTCCAGAATCCTTATCGTGCTACATAGCGTTCCATACGTTTTTCCACTCTGGCCTGAATAAAGAACAGTACCCAGCAGAAACACCAATAAATCAGACCCGCTTCAATATAAATAGGCAAAAAGTCGTAGGACATATTCGCCACCTGCTGAGCCACGCGAAACATTTCCGTTACCGTAACCACCGAGGCCAAGGAAGTATCCTTAAACAGACCGATAAAAGTATTACTTAGCGGCGGTACCGCTACCCGAAATGCCTGCGGCGCAATAATGCGGCGAAAGGTCTGCATATAGGTCATACCTATGGTATAACCGGCTTCCCACTGACCTTTAGGTACGGAAGAAATCGCCGCCCGCACGGTTTCCGAAGCATAAGCGCCAATATTCAGAGAAAAACCGATAATTGCGGCGGGAATTGGATCGATATAAACGCCTATGGCCGGCAGACCGTAGAACACGACGGAAATCTGCACCAGCATCGGCGTACCGCGGATAATCGAAATATAAACTTTAACGATAAGCAGAAAAATACGGTGAATAATTCCGCCGCCCGGTGTGATTCGTACCAGAGCAACGGCCACCGCAATTATCATACCCAGAATAAAGGAAATAACGGCAAGCGGTATTGAAACCAATACCGCTGCGTTAACCATGGGCCAGAATGCGTTTATAACCAAATCCGCTCGGGCTTCGGTCATAAACGGAATAGAGGTAAGAATATTATTTAACACTGATATCTCTGCCGAAGAATTGTTCACCCAGTTGTTTCAGGGTGCCTTCATTACGCAGTTCTACAATCGCCGCACTGATTTTAGCCAATGCTTCCTCATTCCCTTTGTTTACGATTAAGCCTGCCCCTACTTTTTCATCGGTGGGCGCTTCCCAGGCGGTTTTCAACCCGGAATTCGGATTTTTCTTCAAATAATCCAATAACGCCAAACTGTCATTAAAGGTCAAATCCGCTCTTTTCTGTTGAATCAATAACAACCCCTGCGCCATACCGTCGATTGGTACGATTTTAGCCTGTAATTTCGTTGCCAACTCGCCGTAGTTACTGCTCAGCGTCTGAGCCGCTTTGCGTCCTTTTACATCTTCTAGGGTTTTAATGCTGTTATCCTCCTGACGCACCAGCATCATCGCACCGGACCAGCTGTAAGATTCGGATTTGTCAAAAGTCGCCTTACGTTCCGGCGTCGTCAGTGCAACCTGATTGGCCACCATATCGAAACGGCCCGCTTTCAGACCCGCCATCATAGAATCCCAGGAGGTTTCTTTAAATTCGACTTTTACCCCTAATTTTTCCGCTACCGCACGGGTAACTTCAACATCGTAGCCGGTTAATTTACCGCTGGCGTCATGATAAGTAAAAGGGGCATAGGTTCCTTCCGTCCCTACGGTAATAGTTCCTTTATTATTAATACGATCAATCAGACTGTCCGCCGCTTGAGCGCTTGCCGCAAAAGCTAAAACGCCGGTCATCAGAAACGCTAATTTTTTAAACATAAAACTTTTTCCTTCTGTAAGAGAAACGGGTGATTATTCTAAAATAAAAAAATCCATTCCTAAATACCTTATTGTTATAAGTTATATTCAGGATGAATCTTCCGTTGTCTTTTCATACCAAAAATGCTGATTAAATCCGCGCCCCGCAGCTATGTCAGAATATTTTCTGAGAACAATATCACAAAAAAACAATTTGCCCGTTTTAGCCGGAAATATAATTATTTATACTGTGGTTGCTTTACTTATCAACACATTATACTAAGGTTTAGTTATGTTTCTGTCTTTCTTATCCGCTCTGCTAATCGGCAGTCTGCTCGGTTTCATCTTCCAACGTTCCCGTTTTTGCCTAACCGGCGGCTTCCGCGATATGTATATTAGCCGCAACAACCGTATGTTTTATGCCCTGCTAATCGCTATCAGCGTACAGAGTATCGGCGTTATCGCATTAATTCAAACCGGCTATATAGGTTCGCCCTATAAAGATTTTTCCCTGTTTTCCACTATTATAGGTTCCGTTCTGTTCGGCATCAGCATCGTACTTGCCAGCGGCTGCGCCACCGGAACCTGGTATCATGCGGGAGAAGGTCTGATCAGCAGCTGGATCGCATTACTGATGTATATGATTAGCGCTGCAATGATGCGCTACGGCCCCCTTAACGGTTTTCAAAAATCCATGGCACAATATGGGCGAATTAATGACAACCTGGCGGCCAGCCTGAATATTTCCGCCTGGTGGCTGGTCGCCCTGTTGGTCGTAATCACCCTCTTTCTGGTTTACAAATCCCTCAGTAAACCGAGCTTAAAACTCGCCACCCTGCCGCCGCGTTATTCCGGCCTGCGCCACTGGCTGTTTGAAAAGCGCCATCATCCTTTCTTTGCCGCGGTTTTAATCGGTCTGCTGGCATTCGCCGCTTGGTGGGTAAATGCCATGCAGGGGAAAACCGCCGGCTTGGGGATTACCGGCCCTTCCGCCAATATTATTAATTTTCTGACTACCGGCGATACCAAAAAAATTAACTGGGGCGTCTTTCTGGTTCTGGGAATCCTGCTCGGCTCTTATCTCGCCGCTAAAGGCAGCCATGAATTCAGATGGCGGTTACCTGACTTAAAAACCCTGGCGAATAGCGTTATCGGCGGTTTATTAATGGGCGTCGGCGCCTCCCTTGCCGGCGGTTGTACCATAGGTAACGGATTAACCGCCACCGCTGCAATGAGCAGTAAAGGCTGGATTTCCTTATTTTTCATTATGGTGGGTACCTGGCTGATGAGCCATTTTATGTACGTTCGCCCCAATAAACAGGCATAATCAACAACGGAGAAATTACTATGCGCTATCTTCTTGACACCAAAGGACATCTTTGCCCCTTTCCGCTAATGGAAGCGAAAAAGAAAATCCTCGAACTTGCCCCCGGCGACGAACTGCAAATTCAGTTCACCTGCGCCGAAGCAACGGAAAACCTGCCGCGCTGGGCTGCGGAAAACAATTATCCGGTTACCCATTTCGCCCAAATTGATGATGCCGCTTGGGAAATCATTATTCAGAAAAGCTAAATAAAGGGTATAAAAACTCGCTGAAAAAACACCGCACTTTAATGCTCTCCAGCCCGTGCGGAACCCTTCCATGCCGAGCGCCGTATTATACAGCCCTCGGCTTTTTTCAAATTTAGCAAAATTTCTGTGATCCCCGTCGAGCTTTTATTGTTGAAGCTTTGCCTTTAGTTTTGAGCTCGCCTACCTTTTCTCCCGAGAGAATAATCTATCTCTAATATTTAAGATTAAGATAAAAAATTTTTTAAATTTAGGGTGTTACGTTAATTCGGCAAGCCTAAACAAAATAATGTGATTACATATTGTTTTGTTTAGGCTTTTTTATTCTGAGGAGATTTTGCATGGCAAAAAATTTTTCAACTATAGCGGCTGAAATTATTAGCGCCGTAGGCGGAGAACAGAATATTCATTCATTGGTTCATTGCGCTACCCGTCTGCGCTTCGTATTAAAAGATCCCCAAAAAGCCGATAAAACAGGGATAACCCACATATCCGGCGTAATCAGCCTGGTAGAAAGCGGCGGACAATTTCAAGTGGTCATCGGCAATAATGTCGCCAAAGTCTATGCTGAAATTTTAAATATCGCCGATATAAAAACCGACTGTGATTCGACCTGCGCACAACCAAACCGCCTGAACCGGGCCATTGATTTTATTTCCAGCGTATTTACGCCGCTTATCGGCATTATGGTTGCCAGCGGTCTGGTAAAAGGTACGACAGCGACCTTATCCCTAATCGGATTACTGGATATGCAGTCCGGCGCAGCAAAACTGCTGAATACAACGGGCGATGCTTTTTTCTATTTTCTTCCGTTGGCACTGGCCTTCACCGCCGCAACCAAACTAAAGGCCAATCCGTTTTTAGCGCTGGGTATTGCCGCTTCCTTGGTTTACCCCGGCATGGTTGAAGCCACCGCCGGCGGACAAACACTCAAGCTGTTAGGCATTAATTTTCCGTTAATGAATTACACCTACAGTGTCATTCCGGTTTTAATCGCCGTTTTCCTACAATCTTATGTACAACGCTTTTTCGAGAATATTTTACATGAGGCCATCCGCTCTTTTCTTGCTCCCACCTTTACCCTTCTCCTTATCGTACCTTTGAGCTTTATGCTTATCGGTCCTCTGGGGGCGGGAATAGGTTATGCTCTGGCCTTCAGCGTAGACTGGATGTACGTAACCAGTCCCCTGCTAACCGGGCTGATTATGGGAGGGATCTGGCAAATACTGGTGATCTTCGGTATCCATTGGAGCATTGTCCCCATTATGATCAACAATCTGGCCATATCCGGTTACGACATTTTAATTCCGATTGTAACCGGCGCCGGAGTTCTCGGCCAAGTAGGGGCCGCAATGGGTGTATTTGCCAGAACCCGCCGAAATGAATTAAAAACCACTGCTGCCTCAGCCTCTTTAAGCGGTTTATTCGGCATTACGGAACCTATTATTTACGGCATCACGCTACGTTTTAAAAAGCCCTTTATTTTCGGTTGTATCGCCGGCGCCGTCGGTGGTGGAATTATCGGCGTCGGCGCAACCAAAGCTTTTGCTTTCAGCTTCGGCGGATTACTTGGTTTTCCGACCATGATCGGCAATGACAGCAACGTCTGGGCCTATGCTCTCGGCATGGGTGTCGCTTTTGTACTAAGCTTTATGCTCACTTATCTGTTCGGCTATCGGGATGATGAAAAAAACAACCTTACGGAAAATAAGATTCAAAGGGAAAATTCCCCGCTTTACTATACTTTAGCCAGCCCGTTAAGCGGAAAAATCTATCCGCTCCGCAGCCTGAGCGATCCTATGTTTTCTTCCCAAGCCTTGGGCAAAGGTATTGCGATTCTCCCGGACGAGGGTGAATTACGTTCCCCGGTAAAGGGAGTGGTAAGTTCCGTATTCGGTACCGGACACGCCATTAATATCATCGCTGACGAAGGTATGGAAATCTTAATTCATATAGGTATTGATACGGTACAACTGAACGGAAAACATTTTGAAAGTTTTGTAAAAAGCGGAGATCCCGTTGAAATCGGAACATTATTGGCAAAATTTGACCAGGAAGCCATTAAACGGGCGGGCTTTTCACTTATTACTCCGCTGATTATCACAAACTCCGAAGATTATCTTGATCTAATAGCTACGGATAAAACACATATAGAACAGGGCCAACCTTTAATGAAAATCATCGTAAATTAAACCGGGATTATTTAAAGTGCGGTCTTTTTCGAACAAGTTTTTTACTCATCGGCATAAGTAACTTAAGTATCAAAAGGTTTAGTCATACATGTTAATAGGAACAAGGAGCATTATATGAATCAACTAAAATCTTTTCCGGCAAATTTCCTATGGGGCGGAGCGACCGCCGCCAATCAGATTGAAGGCGGATTTGATCTGGGCGGTAAGGGACTCTCCAGCGCGGATATGGTCGCTTATGTGCCGAAATCCGAACGGGGGGCGAACAATATTTCCATTGAAGTGGATTCGCAACGTATTCAAGATATTTTATCCGGCGTATTTCAGGGTCGTTTTCCCAAACGGGAAGGCATTGATTTTTATCATAGCTACCCGCAGGATATCCACCTAATGGCGGAAATGGGCTTTAAAATGTTACGAATATCCATTCACTGGTCAAGGATCTTTCCTAACGGAGATGAAAAACAACCGAATGAAGCGGGATTGGCATTTTACGACAAGATTTTCGATGAATTGCTGAAATATGGCATTCAACCCATGGTTACCCTTTGTCATTATGAAATTCCTCTGGGTTTAGTACAAAAATATAACGGATTCTTACATCGGGCCGTAGTAACCCACTTTGTGAACTATGCCGAAGTCCTCTTTAAGCGTTATAAAGATAAAGTAAAATACTGGTTAACATTCAATGAAATTAACATGGTAACCATGCACAGTCCTTATACCGGTGCCGGGGTTATTCTCGACCGCGTGCCGAAGGCGCAACGGGAAAACGCCAAATATCAGGCGCTGCACCACCAATTTCTTGCCAGTGCATTAGCCACAAAATCCTTACACAAAATTATTCCCGACGCCCGCATGGGTTGTATGCTGGCGCGTATGCTGCACTATGGACTAACGGCCGATCCTGAGGATCAACGTGAAGCGCAATGGCGAAATCAACAAAATTTATTCTATACGGACATACAGGTAAGGGGCGAATATCCAAACTATATAAGGCGCTATTGGTCTGCTAATAACCTATCCCTTCAAAAACAAAGAGATGACGATATTATCCTAAAACAAAATCCGGTAGATTTTATTGCTTTCAGCTACTATATGTCGGTTTGTGTAACCGCCCATAAGGATCAAAGCAAACCTATGGACGGAAACTTTATTGAAGGGGTAAGAAACCCCTATTTGCCCATCTCCGATTGGGGCTGGCAAATTGATCCCATCGGCTTACGCATTGCCCTGAATGATCTGTATGATCGCTATCAAAAACCGCTGTTCATCGTGGAAAACGGGTTAGGCGCTTATGATAAAATCGAGAAGGGTAAAATACATGATGATTATCGGATCAATTATCTGCGTAGCCATATCTGCCAAATGCAAGAAGCCGTTAGCGACGGGGTGGAACTTTTAGGCTACCTTGCATGGGGGCCCATTGATCTGGTCAGCATGTCCACCTCGGAAATGTCAAAACGCTACGGTTTTATTTTTGTCGATATTGATGATGAAGGCAAAGGCTCCCGGCAACGTATTCGTAAAGATTCCTTCTTTTGGTATAAAAAAGTCATCGCAAGCAATGGGACGGATTTAACTTGACCACAGGCAAGGCGGGAGCGCGCCAACCACAGGGTGAAACTATGCACCCGCCTTAATTTAAGTCGGTGATTTATGATAAGGCTTACCTATGCTAATTATTTCCAAAGTTTTTAACAATAACGCAGCACAGGTTAAAAATGAACGAGGTACCGAGCTGGTGATATTGGGGAAAGGTATTGCATTCGGTAAAAAAGCCGGCGATAGCCTCAGCGAAAAATCCATAGAAAAAATCTTTACCTTAAATAATGATCCCTTCACCATCAGATTAACGGAAATCCTCAGTGAAATTCCGCCGGAATTTTTTCAGTTAACCAATCAAATCGTCAAGTATGCCAATCAACAATTAAAAACCAGGCTGAGCAACAGTATTTATGTGAGCTTAACCGATCATCTTTATCACGCCGTTATCCGCATAAACAGCGGGGCTCGCATACAAAACGGGCTTTCCTTTGTAATCCAAAGGCTCTATAAGCAGGAATTCACTGTCGGGAAATATGCGGTGGCTCTTATAAATAAAAGCATGAAATTGGAAATGGACGATGATGAAGCCGGATTTATCGCATTACATATTTTTAATGCCAGAACAGACAGCAATACGATGAAAGACACTTATCGTACAACCCGGATCATCAAAGATATCCTAAACCTGATAAGTTATCACTTTAAGCTTAAATTAGATGAAAGTAGCCATGATTACGCACGCTTTATCACCCATTTACAATATTTCAGCCGGAGGCTTTTTGCCCCCGCTCAGCCCGGCCGTCCCGATAACATTCTCTATAAGCAGACTAAATCGGCCTACCCTAATGCCTATCGCTGTATTGCTAAAATCGAAAAATATCTCTCCCAAAATTTTGATAAATCCCTTACTGACGACGAACACTTATATTTAGCCTTGCATATTCAGCGTGTCATCTACCGGACAAAATAGCTATCTTTGCCGATTGTTCCAAGAGAGGGCTCATTTAAAAAAGCAAAAAGCACCGCACTTTCTCGCTTGTGGCCCCCAAAGTGCGGTCTGTTTTTTCTTAGTTTTTCATGCTACAGTTGCTGCGCTTTAACCGACAAACCAAAGGGGGACGGCGATGCCCTTGCCGCAAACGGAAACCATTCTGAACCATCTGGCCGCATTAATGATCGAACATTTTCCGCAGCAGTTCGACCATCAGCTCTATAAACAGATCCAACGGGAACAACAGAACCCCGACAGCCATATCCGCCGGCTCGCCGAGGCAGTGGCGATGTCCGACTTTGTTGCCGATGTGCTGCATAAACAACCGCACTTTCTGCGCCAATGTTGGCAAACCCCGCCAAGTTTTAGCGCCTGTGAAAACTATATGTCCCGACTGAGCGAGCAACTGCGGGAAGCGGATCAGGAACAGGATTTCTACCGGATTCTGCGCCTGTTCCGTAACCGGGAAATGGCTCTGCTCAGTATTTGCCAGAGCCTGAATCTGGCAACGGTGGAACAGATTTTTATCCGCCTTTCGCAATTAGCCGAAGCACTGATTATTCAGGCGCGGGACTGGCTGTACCAACGGGCCTGTGCGGAAATGGGCACGCCGACGGACGAAGAAGGGCGTCCGCAGCAGCTGTATATTTTAGGTATGGGCAAACTGGGAGGCTATGAACTGAATTTTTCCTCCGATATAGATTTGATCTTTACTTATCCTTCTGGCGGCGAAACCCGTGGGGCAAGAAAGGCGATAGACAACCAGAAATTCTTTATCCGTTTGGGGCAGCGCTTAATCAATGCCTTGGATCAATATAGTGCCGACGGATTCGTCTACCGCACCGATATGCGTTTGCGCCCCTTCGGCGATAGCGGCGCACTGGCGTTAAGTTTCAACGCAATGGAAAGCTATTATCAGGAACAGGGGCGCGACTGGGAGCGCTATGCCATGATTAAAGGACGTATTCTCGGCGCGGAAGAGGGCGATCCGAATGTGCTCAGCCTACGCCGTTTGCTGCGCCCTTTTGTGTACCGGCGCTATATTGATTTCAGCGTGATTCAGTCCCTACGCGATATGAAAAATAAAATCGCCCGCGAAGTTCGGCGCCGTAATCTGAGTAATAATATTAAGCTCGGCGCCGGCGGTATCCGTGAAATTGAATTTATCGTGCAGGTTTTTCAACTGATGCGCGGCGGACGGGAATTAAGCCTGCAACAATATTCATTACTCGCCCTGCTGCCGGAAATTGAAAAACTGGGGCTTCTCACCTCGCAGCAATGTGAGGATTTGCAACAGGCTTATTTATTTCTGCGGCGGACAGAAAATATTTTGCAAGCAATTGAGGATAAACAGATACAGGTACTGCCGGAAAATGAACGGGATCAGGCCCGTCTTATCCATGCCTGCGCTGTTTTCAGCCGGTTAAATCCGCAACAATGTCCCGTTGAAATCCGCTACCCTATTCAAGACTGGCAAAGCTTCTTGCAAATACTGCAGGGCCACCAACAAAAAGTACGAGATATTTTCAATAGCCTGATCGGTGAAGAAAATCCTTCGGAGCAGGAAAGTGAAGAAAGCGAATGGAATGATTTTCTGGATACGGATAGGCTCGATGATGATCAGGAAAACGCCCCCTGGCCTGCCGCTATGGCAGGCGATGCACAGCTGCGCACACAAATATGGGAAATTCTAAGCCGCTTTAAACAGGAACTGGCACGCCGCCCTATCGGCCATCGCGGCCGGGAAGTGTTAAGCGCGCTGGTCCCATTGCTGCTACAGCGGATTTTTTCCCGCCCCGATCCGCTGCCTCTGCTACCTCGCATGCTGAATATTGTAGAAAAAGTTCTGACCCGTACCACCTATCTGGAATTATTATTGGAACATCCGGCGGTTCTCTCCCGCTTAATCGAACTCTGCTCGCAGTCGAAAATGATTGCCGAGCAGCTGGCCCGCCATCCGATTTTGCTGGACGAACTGCTGGATCAAGATAGCCTGTACCACCCAATTCCTTGCGAACAATATGCCTCGGAACTACGTCAATATCTCCTGCGTTTACCCCAGGAGGACGAAGAACAGTTTTTCGACGGGCTGCGCCAGTTTAAACAGGTCAATCTGCTTCGTATTGCAGCGGCGGATATTCTTAATGTACTGCCAGTAATGAAGGTCAGCGATCATCTGACCTTCCTGGCGGAGGCCATTATCGCCGCCGTGGTTGAGGCCGCCTGGCAAAAGGTCAGCGCCCGTTTCGGCACGCCCGCCCATTTAGCGCCGGAGCAAAAAGGCTTTGCGGTAATAGGTTACGGCAAACTGGGCGGCATCGAGCTGGGCTATAAATCCGATTTGGATATGGTTTTTTTATACGACGGCGCCCAGTCCCAAACCCAGGGCGGAATAAAAACCATTGATAGCAGTCAGTTTTATCTGCGACTGGCACAGAAAATCGTTAGTATTTTCAGTACCAATACCAGTGCCGGCATACTCTATGATGTGGATATGCGCCTGCGTCCTTCCGGCGAAGCGGGATTACTGGTCAGTTCGTTAAACGCTTTCGAAGATTATCAGCGCCATGAGGCTTGGACTTGGGAACATCAGGCGCTGGTTCGAGCCCGCAGCGTCTTCGGCGAGTCCCGCCTGCAACAGCGCTTTGCTCAAATCCGCAGCGATGTGTTGGCCATGCCGCGCGATACAGATAAACTGCGTTCGGAAGTCAGACAAATGCGCGAAAAAATGTATCTTCATCTGGCCAATACGGCGGCGGATAAATTCAATATAAAAACCGATCCGGGCGGCATCACCGATATTGAGTTTATCGCTCAGTATTTGGTACTGGCCAATGCGCCGCATAACCAGGATTTAGCCTATTGGTCGGATAATGTCCGTATTTTTGATGTTATGGCCAGCAATAGGGTTATTGAATTGGAAGAAGCGGAACGCCTGAAATCCTGCTATGTAACTTTGCGTAACCGGATACATCATCTGAATCTGCTCGGCGAGGACACATTGGTAAGTGCGCAGGAATTTCACCAAGAACGGCAGTTTATCCGCCAAATCTGGCAGCGCCTGTTTGTAGGCGATACCTCCCCGAGCTAATAGTTAATGCAGCAAAATCAGGCAGCGCAAGCCGACTCGGGTACCATTCGGAGCTTTTATATTTTCCAGCTTCACTCGGTAATGATGTAATTCGGCAATGCGTTTTACGATGGATAAACCGAGTCCGCTGCCCTTTTCATTTTGCCCGGCGGGGCGGAAAAAGCGCTGTCCGAGTTTTTCAAGGGCTTCTTCTTCCACTCCGCCGCCGTTATCTTCAATGCGAATACGGTCTTTTTCCAGATACAGATTAATCCGGGTTCCCGGCGGGCAATAACGCAGCCCGTTATCCACAAGATTACGCAACATCAGACTGAGCAATAAAGGCTGACCTTGTTGCGGCGAAGGGGTTTCCAGATGGATAAAAGCCAGTTCCATATTACGTTCCCGAGCGCTGAAATACAGCTCGCCAATTAAAGAACGGATAAGTTCGGGCCAATCGATCCGTTGCGGATGCTCCGGCTGCTCCTGATGATCGAGCCGGGAAAGGGTGAGCAGCTGTTCCACCAGCTGGCCGGCACGATCGATACCCAGTTGCAAATTTTGCAGCGCCTCCCGGCGTAGGGGTTCATCATCAGCGGCCATTTGTGCGATTTCGGTCTGAATCCGTAACGCGGTGAGGGGGCTGCGCAGTTCATGCGCCGCATCCGAAGTAAAACGCCGCTCGCGTAATAACATATCCGAGGTACGTTGGAAAAAAAGGTTCAGGCTTTCCACCAAAGGCAGAATTTCCTCCGGAATATGACGGGTGGATAACAACCCTACTTCCTGCGGCGAACGGCGTTTTACCTCCTCACCGACATTTTTCAGTATGCGCAACTCGCGACCGATAAAAAAGATAATCAGCCCGATTAACAAGGGCAGACTGGCTATCCAGATCCATAACTGGCTAAATACAAATTCCCTAACGACCTCCGCCCGATATTCTATTTTCTGTCCTACTGCAATCATTAAACGGCCGTTGTCCGAAGGCATCCAGAAAATGCGCCAGGGTGCGCTTTCACCGCTGGGAGTCGCAACGGAAAAGCCCCGTGCTGGCGCAAAAATAAAGTTACTGCCTTTATGATCATCACTTAAGATCATTTCTCCCCGGCGGGAAAAAATGGCAAAGGCAAGGGCATCGTCATCCAGTCTTTTCGGTGGCGGCGGAGCAAATCTGCGTCTTTCTTCGGATTTCTTACGATCCTTCAGAAGGTGGCGTAAATCGGAGGAAGCTAAGCGTTTCGCCAGTAAAATCTGTTGCAAATCAAAGGTATCATTGGTTTTTTTACTCACCTGCGACCAGGCGAACAAGGCGGAAACCGTCCAGATCAATAGCGCAACCGCCGATAAAATCAGCATCAAACGAAAACGCAAACTGCTATTTTTCACTGCGATTATCCTTCTTCTTTACCCAACACATAACCAACGCCGTGAACGGTACGAATAAAGCTTTTTCCCAATTTCTGGCGTAAATTATAAATATGCACTTCCAACGCATTACTGCTGACTTCATCGTCCCAGGTATAGAGTTTTTCCTCAATAAAGGTGCGGCTCAGAACCCGTTCTTTATTGTACATAAACAATTCCAACAGCTTATACTCGCGCATGGTCAGTGCAACTTCGTTCCCCTTTAGCCTGACCTTACGCTGATGGGGATCTAAACTTATCGCGCCATGTTCGATTATCGGATTAGGCTGTTTATAACTGCGACGAATCAGCGCTTGTAAACGGGCGACTACTTCCGCCAGTGCAAAGGGTTTGCACAGATAATCGTCCGCACCGCCTTGCAGGCCGCTAATGCGTTCTTCCAATGCCCCGCGGGCGGTTAAAATCAGCACCGGCGTATCCAGACCTTTAGTTCGCCATTGGCGTAGAATCTCCAAACCGTCCCTTTTGGGTAGGGTTAAATCCAGCACTACCGCATCATAAGGCGCACTACTCAGCGCCGCCATGCCGGTATCGCCCTCTTTAAACCAGTCCACCGTAAAACCGGATTTTGTCAGCCCGACCTCAAGACCGTTGCCGATCAGAGGATCATCTTCAATTAATAAAATTCGCATAAAATTCACCGCACTTTGCACATTTGGGAAGGCGGCGGGAAATCACCGCTAAATGGCCTTATCGTTCAATTCTAACCTTTCGATTTTACGGGATAGCAATGTTGAAAACAAATAAGGGTTAGCCATTGTCCGCCGCCAAAAACAAAAAAGGCGGCATTGCTGCCGCCAAGGGGAAGCGGTATAAAACCGCCAAGGGTAATTCTTTCCAAGCCCGCTTATTCCGTCTTCGGCGCTGCATTATCCGAAGGCGGAAGTCTATTCATCTCCAGCTTCAACGCTTCGACTTCGGTTTTACCCCAGGACTTTTCCACTTCAACCAACAAACGTACCTTATCATGGGGACTGATATGTTTGCCCCGCCAGGCACGAGGGTTAATTTCAAGATTCAATTCTCCGCTGTCGTCTTTAAACAGATAATCTTTTTTACCGATTTGTTTTACAATTCGTCCTTCCAGAATAAGCAGCTGATCATCATGCCATTTTTCCGCATCCGCCACTTTTGCCGGTTGTTTAGATTCAATAAACCCGCCGCCTTTGCGCCGTCCGCCTTTTTCCATGCCAGGCATTTTACTCGCACCTAATTCGTGCGGCATAGGCCCCCGGCCTTCATGCCGGTGCCGACCTTTATAAGAACCTTCTTTAGCAGCTGCCTTAGCTTCCCCTTTGCCGCCCTCAGCCGGCTGTATCTGGAGGGGGATGTTTTGTTGTGTCGCACCTGAGTTATCGCTTTTCTCCATCTGAGCATAAGCCGAGGTAGCGGCAACAGATAAGACTAAAAGTGCAACTAAGCTGAGTTTTTTCATTATCATTCTCCTAATGCAAATATTTATCTTTACATGGGCGCTATTAAAGCAAAGGAATATTAAGAAAAAATTAAGGCGGGGATTTTTTTAACCGAGGCTATGGCGGCGAAATATAAAAAAGGGAAAACAAGCTCATCGCCGCTTCCCCTTAACCCGGAGATTACAGCCGCCCGCACTTAAATCTCGATAACCCTAAAATTATCTCGACAGAGCGGGAAACAAAAAACTTTTTATTTTTTGACCGCACTTTGCAGTTCGTCAACCATAATCTTCATGGATTGCAATCCGCCGAAAGCCAAATACCAGTTGGACGCATTCAGATAGACAATATGGTTTTGCTTCGCCGCCTCGGTCTGTTTGATCAGGGCGTTATCCAAAACTTTCTGTGCGTTATTCGCTTTTTCGGTAATGGCTGCGGTGCGGTCGATAACCAACAAGTAATCCGGATTTTTTTCTGCAATATATTCAAAGCCGATGCTATTGCCATGGGTAGAAGCGGATAGACCCGGATCAATCGGGGTAAAACCAAATTTCTGATACACCAAAGCATAACGGGAATTATCGCCGAAGGCGCTGATCCGACTTTCGTTGACCAGAGTTACCAATGCGTTTTTTCCCTTAGTCTGCGCCTGTAAACCCTCAACAAGGGTATCCAGCTCGGCTAATTTCTGCCGGGCTATATCTTCCTTGGCGAAGATTTGTCCCAATGCGCGCACATTGGCGGCAAAACTCCGGTAATAGTCGGAAAAATCATTATCAATATAAAAAACCGGTGCAATTTCTTTCAGGCGATTCAGTACCTTCTGCTGACGGGCGGAAGCGATGATTAAATCCGGCTCCAAAGCATTAATGGCTTCGAAATCCGGTTCGGGCAACGTACCGGCATTTTTATACTTATCCTGAGCAAATTCGGATAAGTACTCGGGGATACGCCCTTTCGCCAGTGCGATAACAGAATCTTTGGCACCCAACTCGCGAATGCTGTCTAAGGCACCGAAATCAAGAACCACGACCCGTTTCGGATTCTGGGGTACGCTTTGTCGACCGGCGAAGTTTTCGACCTGAATTTCTCCGGCCTGGGCGCTGAGCAGACAAAAAGTGGCAATCAACCCCGTAATTAAAGATGAGAACGTTTTCTTCATAAATTTCCTCCGTTTTATTCTCTGAAATACAATGCGATTTTATGCGAATTAATTTCCTCAATGGGAATGTGCATGCCGTAAATTTCCTGCAGAACCGAGGTTTGCATAATTTCCGCCACAGTCCCTTGGCGTACCAGGCGCCCGTCCCTCATGGCCACAATATGGTCGGAATAACAGGAAGCGAAATTAATATCATGAATGACGATAACGATGGTTTTATTCAGTTCGTCCGCCAATTTGCGCAGCACCTGCATAATCTGTACCGAATGTTTCATATCCAAATTATTCAGGGGTTCGTCCAGTAAAATATAATCCGTATCCTGCGCCAGGGTCATGGCGATATAGGCCCGCTGACGCTGGCCGCCGCTGAGCTGATCGAGATAACGGCTGCGATATGCCTGCAAATTCATATAATTAATCGCATTATCAATAAAAGTGCGATCCTTTGCGCTCAGATTTCCCTTACTGTAGGGAAAGCGCCCGAAGGCAACCAAATCCTCTACGCTTAAGCGTAAATTAATATGATTGGATTGCCTTAAAATAGAAAGCTGTCTGGCGATATCCGAACTTTTTTGCCCTTCCAGAGGCTTACCGTTTAAACGAATTTCCCCGCTGTCGGCACGCAACAAACGGCTGACAATAGATAACAGGGTGCTTTTACCCGCGCCGTTCGGGCCGATAAAAGCAGTGATTTTACCCTGCGGAAGAGTCAGCGAAACATTATCCACCACCTTTTTATCCGCATAACTTTTTGTAATATTTTTAATTTCTATTGCCATTTTTTACTCGTTCTTAACAGTAAATAAATAAAGTAGCTGCCGCCGACGAAATTAATAATAATGCTCAGCGTTGTATTAAAGCTGAATACCCTTGATACCAGCACCTGCCCCACACAAAGGGTAATCACCGCAATACAGATCGCCGCCGGAATCAGTATTCTATGCCGATAATCCCGAATAAACTCAAAGGTCAAATTCATCACCAACAAACCTAAAAAGGTCAACGGCCCCACCAATGCGGTAGACACCGAGGTTAAAACCGCAACGATAATCAGCAAACGCTTACTGATTTGAGCATAGGATACGCCCAGATTAATTGCGTTTTCCCGCCCTAATGCCAGTACGTCTAAATAGGGTAGGTAACGATAGGCATAAAGGATGGCGAATAATAATATAGCCAGAGCCACCCAAAGAATTTCCGTATTGATCCGATTGAAGCTGGCAAACCCAATATCTTGCGCAATCTGGAATTCGTTCGGATCGATCAACACTTCCATAAAGGTCGTCATGCTTTGGAAAAAGGTGCCGCAAATAATCCCCACCAGCAACAGGAAAAAAATGTTCTGATGCTCCCCTTTAAATAAGAAGCGATATAGCCCCAGCGCAAACAGCATCATTACTCCGGTACTGGCTAAAAACAGTAAAACGGGATCAATGGACTGCAGGGTTTTTGAACCGAATAAAAAAATAATCAGGGTTTGTATCAACAAATACAGGGAATCCAGCCCCAGAATACTGGGGGTAAGAATACGGTTATTCACCAGGGTCTGAAAAATCATTGCCGCCAGCGCAATCGCCGCACCGGTCAGTATAATGGCTGCCAGGCTGAGCATTCGATGGTGCAGCGCATACTCCCAACGATTCGGCAAAAGGTAAAACAGATATAAAGCCAGGGCAAGCAGCAATACCGCCGCCAGTCCCCATAGGGAATAATATTTTTTGTACATAAGATTCAGCATATTGTTATCAGGCGTGGCGATAGCGTTTAAACAGCAGATACAGGAAAATAGCGCTGCCGAATACTCCGACTACGGCATTTATCGAAATTTCGTAAGGGTAAATCAGGGTGCGCCCCAAAATATCGCAAAATAAAACAAATACGGCGCCCAAAAGTGCGGTATGCGACAGTGTTTTTTTCAGATTATCGCCCAAATATAGAGTTACCAAATTGGGAATAATTAACCCCAGGAAAGGAATAACACCGACGGAAACAATCACTATAGAGGAAACCGTGGCGACAACCGCCAGCCCCAGATACAACACCTGTTGATAATTCAGGCCCAGATTAACGGCAAAATCCTCGCCCATACCGACGATGGAAAAACGATTGGCGAACAAATAGGCTACAATCAGTGCCGGAATACTGAAATACAACATTTCATAACGCCCGGACATCACCAGTGAAAAATCCCCCTGCAACCAACCGGACAGATTTTGCAGCAAATCCTGCTGATAAGCGATAAAGGCGGTTATCGCACTGATAATATTACCGAACATAATACCCACCAGAGGCACAAAAATCGTATCCTTAAATTTCAAACGGGAAAGAATGCTCATAAACAACAGCGTCCCCACGAAAGAAACCAAAATCGCGATCAGAGTTTTCAGCAACATTGAAGCGGCCGGAAACAGCAATATCGCAATCAAAATTCCTAAACGGGCGCTATCCATAGTACCCGCCGTGGTCGGCGAAACGAAACGATTACGGCTCAGTTGCTGCATCACCAGCCCGCAGATACTTAATGCCGCCCCGGCGATCAGAATACTAATCAGACGAGGTACCCGGCTAATAAAAAAGATTTGCCACTGCGCCGGATCAAAGGCCAGCAATCCGCGTAAATTCAGCGTACTTACACCGAGAAAAAGCGATATAACGGAAAGAATCAATAACAGAATAAGGAAATAACGACGCCGAACCATGCTCTAAATATAAATGAGAATAATTGCGAATAATGCTAACACAAAGGCGCCTAACGATAAAGAATAAAGCGGATAAATATAGTCAGAAAAGCGGAGAGAAGCCTGTGCGCCGGAATTTATACAACTTAAGAAAGAGGATAGCGCACCGGCAGAAAAGAATTTAAGCGGGAAGGATTCTTGAAAAAATCGTTTTAATTTAATTTCAGGCGACGTTCGGCGGCTTTTGCCACAACCAGGAATTTACGCCGTTCGCTTTCACGCATACCGCTGCTGTTACCCGGCAATTTCACCGTCAGCGGGTTCACCGGGCGGCCGTTAATATGGAATTCATAATGCAAATGGGCGCCGGTGGAAATACCGGTATTCCCCGATAAGGCGATACGTTCGCCGCGTTTTACGCTTTGCCCGGCCCGTACCAGCGGTTTACTAAGGTGCATATAGACGGTCTGATACTCTCTGCCGTGGCGAATGATAATATAACGCCCGGCCCCGCCGCGCTGATAAGCCACTTTTTCCACAATACCGTCCGCCGGTGCAATTACCGGCGTTCCGCTCGGCAAAGCAAAATCCACGCCTTTATGCGGACGAATCCGACCGGTAACCGGATGGCGGCGACGGGGATTAAAAGGTGAGGAAACCCTGGCCTGACGTTGAATCGGATAACGGGCAAAACCTTTCCCCAGGGTTTCCCCCTGACGGTTATAATAACGCCCGTTTTCCGCCTGAATGGCATAGTAGCTTTTTCCTTGGGTAATAATATGAATCGCCTCTACATTCCCCTGTCCGGTCAGCTTATCTCCCACATATTCCCTTGAGATCAGGAGCGCAAACTCATCCCCCGCCCGGAGTTTTGCCATATTCAGCTGCCATTGCAGAGCGGTCGTCAATTGTCCGATCTGGCGGCGATCTAAGCCCAGCTTCTGTAGCCCTGCACGCAAGGAGGTGGTTACTTTTCCTTTCAGTACCTCTTTTTTCCAGGTACTTTTCTTTTCCAGAACCTGGCGTCTGAAATTACCGTCGTTACCCCGCTCGTAAATGCGCTCTTCTTTTTCGGAAACAAGCCAGTTTAAATATTCTAGCTCGCTATGCCGATCCAGAATCCAGTACATTTGCTGTCCGGCTTTTAGAGACTTCAGTTCGGGATAGCGTTTAATCAGTTTATTAGCGGTTTCCGCATCCAGACCGGAAAGCTCCAACACGTCTTTTAAGCTGTCGCCGCGTACAATCGTATGACTGAATTGGTCGGTAATTCTTTTCGCCTGATCAGCGGCATCCAATAAGTCGTTCAGTGCGTCCTGCGCATCTTTCGGCAATTCATCCAGAGCAAGCTCATCGCCGTCCAGATCGATTTGATCCACTTCATCATCATCTCCGGACAGATCATCATCATAAGAGGTGGCATCATTATCCGCTTCGGAACCCAGAATGGCTCTGCTATTCTGGCGAGCATAATCCAGCACCAGTGAAATCGCCGTATGCGACGGCGTTACGGGAAGGGAAGAATGCAGCTTTTCATAGCCGCTATCATTGACCGAGGTAATTTGTTCCACATTGTCTTCAACGTTATCTTTCAGGTGTAGCAACAGGCCGGAAAAAATAGACAGGAGGGCGGCAAAAAAAATCGCCGCCTTAATGCGCGATTTTCGTTTCCGTCGCTCTCTCGCCAACTTAATATGCTGTACTACCAAAAAAAACGTTCCTTATACTTCAATTACTTCGCAAGCCGTGTTCTGTAAGACAGAAAAACAGGAGGAAAATTCATTATACAGAAGAAAAAAAATTTAACTGAGTAAATTATCGGCGCTTAGACTTATTCGCCGCCGTCAAATTTTCAGCTTGCCAATAGATTGAATACATTTTCACCTTCTTGGCCCCAATAAAACACAAATAGAGAAACGAATTGCGCCGGCGTAAAAAATAAGCTATGGTTAGCGCCATTTTAATTGCTTTTATGCCGGACGATGCAAATAAACGCTATTCAAATCCCTTTGGTCGAACTTAAGGATATTTCCGTGGTATTCGGCCAAAAAACCGCTTTGCAGAATATTAATTTGGCGGTTTATCCCAATTCGGTAGTAACTATTGTCGGCCCGAACGGCGGCGGCAAATCCACGCTGCTGAAAGTATTGCTACGCTTGCAACAGCCCAGCGGCGGCAAGGTGATTCATGCCAAAAATCTGCGTATCGGCTACGTACCGCAAAAAATACAGATTGATCATAATTTTCCCATCACGGTGAAAAAATTTCTGTCTTTAAAACAAGGGGTGGGCTCCCAGGAAATTTATGAAACTGCCCGGCTGCTATCCGTATCCCATTTGCTGAACAATAGTATGCAGAAACTTTCCGGCGGTGAAATGCAAAGGGTATTACTGGCACGCGCCATTCTCAGTAAGCCGAACCTGCTGGTTCTGGACGAGCCGACGCAGGGCGTGGATATTAACGGACAAATAGAACTCTATCAGCTGATTCATCAAACCAGAAAAAAACTCAACTGTTCGGTGCTGATGGTTTCCCATGATTTGCATCTGGTCATGGCGGATACCAGCGAAGTATTCTGTGTTAATCAGCATATCTGCTGTGCGGGATCACCGGAAACCCTTTCCAATGATCCTAAATTTATCCATTTCTTCGGCGATCAATTTTCTAAAAATATTGCGGTTTATACTCACCGCCATAACCATAAACATGATATGCACGGCGATGTCTGCTGTACCGCAAATTCGCATAGCACAAGCTGCCTGCATCGGGTACGGACAAAAGAGGACGAGCCATGTTCGAAATAATTTTACCCGCCTTGCTGTGCGGCCTTTTGCTGTCATTAATCAGCGCCCCCCTCGGCGCTTTCGTCGTCTGGCGCAAAATGGCTTATTTCGGCGATACCCTATCTCACTCCGCCTTATTAGGAGTAGCTCTGGGTATTTTTCTGGATATTAATCCTTATCTTTCAATTCTGATCCTGACCCTAGTGTTGGCAATCAGCATGGTATGGCTGGAAAACAATACCACTTTTTCCGCCGACACCCTGCTCGGTATTATCGCTCACAGTTGTCTGTCTCTGGGGGTGGTTACCGTCGCCTTGCTGAAAAATGTGCGGGTGGATTTAATCGGCTACCTGTTCGGCGATCTGCTTTCGGTCAGCTATCAAGATCTTTTTTATATCGGACCGGGAGTTCTGGCCGTTGCCGCCACATTGCTCTATTACTGGCGTCCGCTGATCTCCAGCACGGTTAGCCCCGAACTGGCGCAGGTGGAGGGCGTGAAGGTGGCGAAAATGCGCTTTCTGCTAATGATTCTGACCGCATTGACCATCGCCTTAAGTATGAAATTCGTTGGTGCGCTGATAATTACCTCGTTGCTAATTATTCCCGCCGCTACCGCACGGCGTTTCGCCCGAACCCCGGAAGCTATGGCTATCGGCGCTATTTTTATCAGTATGCTGTCTGTATCCATAGGCCTCACAATCTCGGCATTTTATAATACCCAGGCCGGTCCTTCCGTGGTGCTTGGAGCCGCCGCATTGTTTTTCCTTTCTCTATTTAAGCGCGAGCCTATCTAAAGCAAACTATCGAAAAACGGAAACATAGGCTTTTGCACAGGGGCGCCCATAGGGCGTCCCCACAATCATCGGCAAATAACCTTGTATCTGTCGATAATCCGCCAAGCTAAAAAACTCGGGCCAAAAATAACCGCTCTTTTTCTCTCCGCACCAAAACATAATATTAATCTGCCCGCATTTTGGTGCAAGATAATTGTAGGGAGGCGATATTCACCTCCCTCGGATTTAGCTTATAACGAGATTATGTTTTTTAATCGGGACGAACGCCCAGCGTGTGGCAGATTGCATAGGTCAGTTCGCTGCGATTCAGCGTATAAAAATGAAAATCCTTCACCCCTTCCCTCGATAATATGCGCACCATATCCATCGCCACACTTGCCGCCACCAAATTGCGAGAAGTGGGATCATCGTCCAGACCTTGATACATTTTTGCCAGCCAGGCGGGAATTTTTACATTTGTTACCTTTGCCATTTTTTGCAGCTGATTAAAATTGGTTACCGGCAGAATCCCGGGCACGATTTCCGCTTCAATACCGACCGAGGCACAACGATCACGGAAGCGCAGATAACTTTCCACATCAAAGAAAAACTGCGTAATCACATGGTTGGCGCCCGCTTCAATTTTACGCTTCAGATTGATTAAATCCGCCTGCGCCGATTTGGCTTCCGGATGAATTTCCGGATAAGCGGCCACGGAAATATCGAAGTCCGCCACCGAGCGCAGTAACGCCACCATATCTGCGGCATAAAACGGCTTCTTGGCATAGCCCTTCGGCTCATCGCCGCGCAATGCCACAATACGACGGATACCGTTATCCCAATAATCGCGGGCAATTTCCTTCAGCTGCTGCGGTGTCGCATCAATGCCGGTAAGATGCGGCGCCGCCTCCAAACCGGTTTCCTGTTTAATCCGTTTGACCACCGAATGGGTACGATCCCGTTCGCCGGAATTGGCACCATAGGTAACGGAAACAAATTTCGGCTTTAATCCCTTTAAACGGTGAATGGAATGCCATAATGTCTGTTCCATTTTCTCGTTTTTCGGCGGGAAAAATTCAAAAGACACATCTATATTGCCATTAAGATCCGCAATATGCTGATTCAAAGTATCGATATCCGCTGCATATCCCATTGTTCACCTCGCTGCCGTCTAAATTACAATTGGTTAAAATCTTATCGGTTTCAGAGTAAACAGAAAGCAATTATGCGTCAATTTCAAATATTTCATTGTTTGGATGAATTAAATTAATAAACAATAAGCTTTAATTTCGACGGCGGGAATTAGTCCTTTACAAATCCTTAAATCGCCCTAAAATGCAGATCCCCTAAGATTTACCCCGGGTAAATCACTGACTTGATATCAGAAAAGAGAAAATTATGACAAGCTTTAAACCAGAACTTTTATCCCCGGCCGGTTCATTAAAAAATATGCGCTACGCCTTTGCCTACGGCGCCGATGCTATTTATGCCGGACAACCGCGCTACAGCCTGCGCGTACGTAATAATGAGTTTAATCACGCCAATCTGAAAATCGCGATTGATGAAGCTCATGCGCTGGGCAAAAAATTCTATGTGGTAGTGAATATCGCCCCCCATAACTCCAAACTGAAAACCTTTATTAAGGATTTAAAGGTTGTTGTCGATATGCAGCCCGATGCTTTGATTATGTCCGATCCCGGGCTGATTATGCTGGTACGTGAAAATTTTCCGCACATGGATATCCATCTGTCGGTACAGGCCAATGCGGTAAACTGGGCTACGGTGAAATTCTGGAAACAAATGGGGCTGACCCGTGTGATTCTATCGCGCGAACTCTCTCTGGAAGAAATTGCCGAAATCCGGCAGCAAGTACCGGATATCGAGCTGGAAATTTTCGTACATGGCGCGCTTTGTATGGCCTATTCCGGCCGCTGCCTGCTGTCCGGTTATATTAATAAACGGGATCCGAATCAGGGAACCTGCACCAATGCCTGCCGCTGGGAATATAAAGTGGAAGAAGGAACGACCGATGCAAGCGGTAATATCGTTCCGGTGGAAGTGGATCCCGCACAGCAAATCGAAATTAAAAATGTTGCTCCTACCCTAGGTGCTGGCCCGACAACGGATAAAGTCTTCCTATTGGCGGAAACTCAGAATCCCGAGCAGCAAATGAGCGCCTTTGAAGATGAACACGGCACCTATATTATGAATTCGAAAGATCTGCGTGCGGTACAGCATGTGGAAAAATTAACCGCTCTCGGCGTTCATTCGTTAAAAATCGAGGGGAGAACCAAATCTTTCTATTACTGCGCACGCACCGCTCAGGTTTATCGTAAGGCTATTGATGATGCCGCCGCCGGCAAACCTTTTGATAAAAGTCTGTTGGATACCCTGGAAAGCCTTGCTCACCGCGGTTATACCGAAGGTTTTCTACGCCGCCATACCCATGACGAATACCAAAACTATGATTACGGCTATTCCGTTTCCGAGCGTCAGCAATTTGTGGGAGAATTTACCGGCCGGCGTAATGCGCAAGGAATGGCGGAAGTGGCGGTAAAAAATAAATTTTTACTCGGCGACGAAGTGGAAATGATGACCCCGAAAGGTAATATTCTGTTTAAAATCGAACGCATGCTAAACCCGAAAGGCGAAGAAACCCAAGCCGCTTTAGGCGACGGCCATTTTGTTTTTCTTGAGGTTCCGCAGGATATCTCCCTGGATTATGCACTGCTGATGCGTAATCTGAGCGGTACAAACACCAGAAATCCCCATGATAAAAAATAATTGTTAAATTTATGTTGCATTTGTTAAATTTATCCCTATAATTTAACCATACTCTAAAAAGTATGACTCCAAATATTTTGCCCTTTCGATTTGAAAGGGCTTTTTTTATGGAAATCTTCCCCTCAAAGAATAAATTCGCAGTGATATACTATTACCAGGTTTTTTCTGTTTCCGCGGAAAAAGAATAAAATATTATGCACGGATAATAATGCTATAATTTTTAAGCGCTTAATTAAAAATAAGAGTATGAATTATGTCTAATTTTATTTTTTCTAAAGATTGGTTCAGCCACAATATTCCCCCCTTAACTAATATTTTTAGTCATATTCAGCCAAAAACTATTTTAGAAGTAGGTTCTTTTGAAGGGCGCTCTACCGTCTTTTTTGCCGAATTAGCAAGAAAATTCCAGAGTTCGGTTCAAATCTGTTGTGTCGATACCTGGCAGGGCTCCGTTGAACATAGCCATATTAATATGGCGGAGGCGGAACAACGTTTTTTACATAATGTTTCTTTGATTTCTCAGCAAATAGCCAATATTGAGATCCTTCAATTTAAACAATCCTCTCATCAGGCGATGATCGACTTATTGGCTCGGGGTTATGCCAACTATTTTGATTTTATCTATATTGACGGCTCGCATGAAGCGCCCGACGTACTATTTGATGCATTACTCGCGCATAGACTATGTAAAATCGGCGGCATAATCGCATTTGATGATTATCTTTGGTCTCCAAACAGACCTACGCAAGATGATCATTACTTACTCGTCAAACCGGCAGTGGATCATTATGTCAATACTTATCAGCGTAAACTGCAGGTTATTCAAATGCAGCAACTTTATCAATTATATGTAAAGAAATTAGCCGATTAAAAAGAAAAAGCGGCGAAATATCGCCGCTAAAATATCGTTTTTATGCTTAGGCATAAACCGGTAAACGCCGGCAGATTTCCAATACCTTAAGTTTAGTCGATTCGACCACTTCAGTATGATTTTCTTTGCCGATACTGTCTAAAATATCGCACATCCAACCGGCCAGCGCCTTCACGTCTTCTTCTTTAAAGCCGCGACGAGTTACCGAAGGGGTACCCACACGAATACCGGAAGTTACGAAAGGTTTCTGCGGATCATTAGGCACCGAGTTTTTATTTACCGTAATATTCGCCGCACCTAAGGCTGCATCCGCCGCTTTACCGGTAATACCCTGTTTAATAAAGCTGACCAGGAATAAATGGTTTTCCGTACCATTGGATACCACATCGAAACCGCGCTGTTTAAATACTTCCACCATGGCTTTAGCATTTTTCAACACCTGTTTCTGGTATTCTTTGAATTCCGGTTCCAATGCTTCTTTAAAGCAAACCGCTTTCGCCGCAATTACGTGCATTAACGGGCCGCCCTGACCGGCAGGGAACACCGCACTTTGCAGTTTTTTATACATTTCTTCGTCTTTGGCGGCAGACAGAATTAAACCGCCGCGCGGACCCGCCAGAGTTTTATGAGTTGTGGTGGTAACCACATGGGCGTGCGGTAACGGGTTAGGATAAATACCGGCAGCAATCAGCCCCGCCACATGGGCCATATCCACAAACAGGTATGCGCCGACTTCATCGGCGATTTCACGCATTTTCGCCCAGTCAATCACCTGTGAATAAGCGGAAAAACCTGCTACCAACATTTTCGGTTTTACTTCAAGCGCCTGTTCGCGCAACGCCTGATAGTCGATAACGCCGTCTGCGGTAATGCCATATTGAGCGGCACGGTAAATTTTACCGGAGAAGCTGACGGAAGCGCCATGCGTCAAGTGTCCGCCATGGGCCAGGCTCATTCCTAAAATAGTATCGCCCGGCTCCAATAAAGCCATATATACCGCCGCATTAGCCTGTGAGCCGGAATGGGGCTGTACGTTGGCATAATCCGCACCGAATAATTCTTTCGCCCGATCGATCGCCAATTGTTCCACGATATCTACGTATTCACAACCACCGTAATAACGTTTTCCGGGATAACCTTCCGCATATTTATTGGTTAACTGCGAACCTTGTGCCTGCATGACGCGCGGGCTGGCATAGTTTTCGGAAGCGATTAATTCGATATGTTCTTCCTGACGACGATCTTCGTCTTGAATAGCCTGCCATAGCACCGGATCATAATCGGCGATATTCATACTTCTTTTTAACATTGTCTTATCCTCTTAAAGGTGGTGTGAAAGATGCTTTAGTGTACCCGTTTAGGTCAAAATATTTAATTAAAATTTAGCCTCGAATTTTTCATCCCGATGATGAAAATAATACATCATCGGGGCAAAAGGCCGAAAGTGCGGTATTTTTTTAGGCTTTTTTCTCTCTTGCCACCGCACGGTAGCCGATATCACGACGATAGAAACGCCCTGTCCATTGAATACTTTCCGCCAACTGCAATGCTTTCTGCTGCGCTTCAAATACGGTTGCACCCAATGCGGTGGCGCAGAGCACCCGTCCGCCGTTAGTAACCAGTTTACCCGCTTTTTCGGCCACACCGGCTAAGAACACTTTCTCCTCAGTACCGCTTGCTGGAACCAAGCCCTGAATCTCATCACCCTTGCGATAATCGCCGGGATAGCCTTGCGCCGCCAACACAATTCCCAAGGCCGCTTGTTGATGCCATTGAGATTGAATCTGATGCAGTTCGCCCTTACAGGCTTTTAAACAAAGTTCGACTAAATCGGATTTCATTCGCATCATTATCGGCTGAGTTTCAGGATCGCCGAAACGACAGTTAAATTCGATAACTTTCGGCTGGCCTTGATTATCGATCATCAATCCGGCATAGAGGAAACCTTTATAGGTATTACCTTCCGCCGCCATCCCCCGCACGGTAGGATAAATAATTTGCTCCATCACCCGTTGATGAATTTCCGCAGTAACTACCGGAGCCGGCGAATATGCGCCCATGCCACCCGTATTCAGCCCTTTATCCCCTTCGCCCACACGCTTGTGATCCTGACTGGTCGCCATAGGCTCCACATGTTCGCCGTCCACCATAACGATAAAACTGGCTTCTTCACCCGCTAAGAACTCTTCGATTACCACACGACTGCCCGCATCGCCGAAGGCATTACCGGACAACATATCCTTAATCGCTTCTTCCGCTTCGCTCAAGCTCATGGCGACAATAACCCCTTTACCCGCCGCCAAGCCGTCCGCTTTAATAACGATAGGCGCGCCTTTTTCGCGTACATAGGCCAGTGCCGCTTCCACATCGGTAAAGTTACGGTATTCCGCGGTAGGAATATTGTGGCGGGCCAGGAAATCTTTGGTAAAGGCTTTTGAACCCTCCAGCTGCGCCGCCGCCTTAGTAGGGCCGAAAATGGTTAATCCCGCCTGTTCGAAAGCATCGGTTACGCCGATTACCAAAGGCGCTTCCGGGCCGACAATAGTCAGTTCAACGGCATTTTCCCGAGCAAATTTCACCAAGGCGGGGATATCCGTCGCACTGATAGCGATATTTTCAATATTCGCTTCCTGCGCCGTTCCCGCATTACCGGGTGCCACAAACACTTTTGTCGCCAACGGCGATTGCGCCGCTTTCCATGCTAAGGCGTGTTCACGACCGCCGTTGCCGATAATTAATATGTTCATATGTCGTTCCTATTAATTTAAATCGCCCTTACTCAGGCTGTAAATTGTTATGGTAGCATTTTTTGCCGGCTTCTTTATTACACAGATTAACGGTTCCGCCCAAGCGAATCAGCTGAGCTAAACGCTGCTTATCAATCCCCAGATTATTAGCGCCTAAATCCGCACTTGTCGGGCGCCAGGCGCTCCAGTGCTGAAACAAAAAATCCTCGCCTTGCAGAAAGGTCATCACCGTCCCTTCGCCATAAGGAGCATTGGGCATCTTATCTGCGCAAAAAAACACCCAGCTAATAATATCGCCCGCTTTATAGAAGGGATCCTTATGCCGATAGAATTTCGAAAAAGTAAGATTAGAGCAAAGCTGCGGCAGCGCTTTTACATTGGCGGCGACCAGCTGTTTAAAATCGCCCTGATTAATTCGTTTGTAACCGATAAAGAATTTTTTCCAGCTTTCTACACTTTCGCTTTTATCCACATATTCGGCCTGATATTCACCCGCCGGCGTTCCCTGCATAAATGCCAGTTTGGCATAACTAGGTACGGCAAAATCAATTTGTTCGCCGACCACTTTAAAGGGGGCTTGCGCCGCAACCGCAGGGGCTAAAAAGCAAAGGCTAACAGATAAAATTTTGTTGATCATTTTTCCTGCTTTAGACGTTAATTCGCTACCGATTCGACCTGCCGCCACAGATAGCGGCAGGCTTCTTTCCGATTAATGGCGGAAATGACGCATTTTCGTCAGAACCATCACCATGCCGTGCTCGTCCGCCGCATCGATCACCTCCTGATCGCGCATGGAACCGCCCGGGTGAATAACACATTCGATACCGACTTTTGCCGCCGCATCAATACCGTCGCGGAACGGGAAGAAAGCATCGGAAGCCATCACACAGCCTTTCACCTGCAGCCCTTCGTCCTGCGCCTTAATTCCGGCAATTTTCGCCGAATAAACACGACTCATCTGGCCGGCGCCGATACCTATGGTCTGGTTATTTTTAGCATAAACGATGGCATTGGATTTAACGAACTTCGCCACTTTCCAGCAGAACAACATATCTTCCAGTTCCTGTCGGGTCGGCTTACGTTTACTCACCACTTCCAGATCTTCGATGCCCACTTCGCCTAAATCCGCATCCTGTACCAGTAACCCGCCGTTCACCCGTTTCATATCTAAACGCGGTTGCGCTTTAGTTAACGGGCCGCAGGCCAATAAGCGCACGTTCTTTTTAGCCTTCACCACCTCTACGGCGGCGGCGGACACCGTCGGCGCAATAATCACTTCCACAAACTGGCGTTCCACAATGGCTTTTGCCGTTTGCTCGTCCAGTTCCCGGTTAAAGGCGATAATTCCGCCGAAAGCGGAGGTCGGATCGGTTTGATAGGCGCGATTATAGGCCTCCAGCGTATCCCGACCTAAAGCTACGCCGCACGGATTCGCATGCTTAACGATAACGCAAGCCGGCTCCTCAAAAGATTTTACACATTCCAGCGCGGCGTCGGTATCGGCGATATTGTTATAGGAAAGGGCTTTTCCCTGCAATTGTTTTGCCGTTGCGACACTGGCTTCGGTAACTTCTTTTTCCACATAGAAAGCAGCATTTTGGTGGCTGTTTTCACCGTAACGCATAGTTTGTTTACGAATAAAATTTAGATTCAGGGTGCGAGGGAATTGGCCGCAGTTTGCGTTTTTATCTTCTTCCTCGGCGGCAAAATAAGGTTTCACCATACGACCGAAATAGTTGGCAATCATCGCATCGTACTGCGCCGTATGTTCGAATGCCTTAATCGCCAGATCAAAACGGGTTTCCAAGGTCAGGCCGTTCTGATGCCTGTCCATTTCCTCCAGAATTGCATTAAAATCGCCGTTATTTACCACAATAGCGACATCTTTGTGGTTTTTGGCCGCCGAGCGTACCATGGTGGGTCCGCCGATATCGATATTCTCTACCGCATCTTCCATACTGCAATCCGCTTTCGCTACCGTTGCGGCAAAAGGATAAAGATTCACCACCACCATATCGATAGCTTCGATTCCCTGTTGCTGCATCACCTCGTCATCAATACCACGACGACCTAAAATGCCGCCATGTACCTTCGGGTGCAGGGTTTTAACCCGGCCGTCCATCATTTCCGGAAAACCGGTATAATCGGAAACTTCGGTTACCGGCAACCCCTTGTCAGCCAACAATTTGGCGGTACCGCCGGTGGACAATAACTTAACCCCGCGCTGTACCAGCCCCTGAGCGAATTCAACAATACCCTTTTTATCTGAAACACTGAGTAATGCTTGGCGAATAGGACGAACTGTTTGCATTAATAATTCCTTCAACAAAAGTAAATAAAGAGTGAAACAAAAGACGTCGCACATTATAACGCAAACGGTTGCGCAAAGGATAGCTTTTTAATTCGCAAATTCGATTAAGTGCGGATTTGCCATACGTTTATAGTCTTCCGTATTCAGGATAATGGAACGCTCTAAGGTACCTGCATTAAAGGCCAACTCGTCGAAACGCTGAAATAATAAAGGATCCGCCGCCAGTTTCAGCTGCTCGTGAAAACTAAAGGGAGGAATAGCGCCGAATACGCAATCGGTCAACTGCTGAGCTTCCAGCGGGCTCACCAGCGAGGCGCGGCTGCCGCCGAAGGCGAGGGCGATTTTAGTTAAATCCGCTTTCTTATCCGCCGGTAATACGGCCAGCACATATTGTTTGGTTCCCTTACCCTTTACCACGCAGAGCAAAGCTTTAGCGCCCTGCCCCAGTTCGGTACCCCGAATTTTTGCCACTTCTTCCGATTTTCCCGCACTCGGATGTTCAACCACGGAATAGCGAGCCTGATGAAGTTCAAAAAGAGCGGTCAGTTTTTGAAAAGTTTTTTCCGACATGAAATTTCTCCGCAACATTGAGAAGGTGAGAATAATCTATCAGGTTTAAGGGGAGAAGAAAACCGTAAAAAGGCCTGCGCAAAGGCAGGCCTAAAGGTATTATGGGTAGCCCCGGTTTAATGTCGGCAAGCTGCCGGGGGCAGAACGAAATTATTGCCCCTTGCGGAATTTATTATCCAAAGCGAAGGCGCCGGCACCGGCAAAGAAGAAATATAAAAACAGCACGGAATACAAAGCGGCAAGCTCGCCGTGATTGGCAATAGGTAATAATACGTCGGAAGCGGAAGCATGCATACCGAAATAAGCAACCGCCATTTCACCGGCCAGTAAAAAGGCGGCGGGACGGGTAAACCAACCTAAAATCAGCAGCAGGCCGCCGACAATTTCCAATACGCCGCCGACACCCAGCTGGGAAAACAGCTCGACGCCGCCCTGTCCGCCGGTCATGGAAATCGGAAATTCCCAGAATTTTGCCGTACCGTGCAATAAAAACATATAGCCGGCGATAATACGCACGAAAGCCAATACATAAGGGCTGAATTTATTTAATGATGATGACATTTTCTTTCCTCGTAAAAACAAGATTTATAATCTTTGCACTGATTATGCAACGCCGCACATCATAGCAATTCGGCATGATTGGAAAAACCCCGCCGGCAAAGAAACACTTTCAACCGAAAATAAAAAATCAATCGGAAATTATCCGGTATTCTTTCATAAAGTTTAAAAATTCCGCAGCCGACATAAAACCGTTAATACGTGTACCCGAAAGCTCAATCCCCTGTTGGTCGAAAAAGATCAGGCTCGGCAGGCCCAAAACGTTTAGTTGGGTCAGCAACTCCGTATTCGCCACACTGTTTCTGCTGATATCCGCCCTTAGCAATAATACTCTGTCCTTCAGCGCATTACGTACGGCGGGATCGCTAAAGGTATATTTTTCCAGTTCCTTACAGGCCACACACCAGTCCGCATACAAATCCAACATGGCAACCCCATGCGGATTATTTTTCAAAGCCTGTTGCAATTCGGCATAGGAAGCGATGCTTTGAAAAACCTCGTCATCAGGCTTGCTCAGCCCGGCATCGGTAGCAGAATGCCAGACGATTGTCTGCAGGGGCGCCGCCGCCACAATAGCCGCCGTTAGCGCCAGAATACGCAACAGCATCGCCGCCCTACCCTTACCTGCGGAAAACGCCAGCCACAGCAAGAACGTCGTTGCCAACAGCGCCCATAGCGCCTGCTCCCAGAGCGGTGTAATCAGGCGGGAGAGTAAAAATATCGGCAATGCCAACATCACAAAACCAAATGCGGTTTTCACTTTAAGCAGCCAAGGACCGGATTTTGGCAGAATACCGTTACCGAACAGGGTGATTAACATCAACGGTAAGCCCATACCTAAAGCAAGTAAATACAGGCTTAAGCCGCCGATCAGCAAATCGCCGCTCTGGGCGACATACAATAAGGCGCCGGATAAAGGAGCGGAAGTACAGGGAGAAGCCACCAGGCCGGCCACCAGCCCCATTAGGAATACACTGCCGTAAGCGCCGCCGGACTGGCTTTCGCTCAGACGATACAGTTTATTCTGCAACCCGTTCGGTAGCTGTAAGTCAAACAGGCCGAACATGGAAAGAGAGAGCAAAATAAAAATCAGCGATAACCCGATCAGCACATAGGGGCTTTGCAACGCCACCTGAAAAGGCAGACCAATGGCCGCAACAATCAGCCCCAGCAGAGTATAAGTCAGCGCCATGCCCTGTACATAAACCAGGCTGAGCAAAAAGGCGCGCATTGTATTAGGTCGCTTCTCGCGCCCTATTACCAGGGCGGAAAGCAGCGGCAACATGGGCAACACGCAAGGCGTGAAAGCCAGCCCCAGCCCTAATAGAAAAAATCCCCATACGGCGAATTTTGTCTGAAACAAGCGAGCGCTGAGGTCTTCCGCCAGAGCCGGAGCGGTCGAAGTCTTGCCTTGCGGCTGCGCTAAATTTTGTCCATAGGAAAAACTCGGCGCTTTTTCCACCGCACTTTTGCCTTCTTCCTCTTTGCTCTCCGCCGGTTTATTCTCTCCCGCAGACAAAGCTGAATTCAGCGCGCCGGGAATATCTCCGAAGCGCATTTCCCGACTTTCCGGCGGATAACAGAACCCGGCGGTACAGCCCTGATAGCTAACCAAAATCCGGCTATCCGGCGTAACTCCGCGCACCGGAACTTGAATGCTCAATTGCTGGCGGAAAATATCCGTTTCACCAAAAAATTCGTCCTGATGTTTTTCCGCCGCCGGGAATTTCACTTCGCCAGTTTCACCCGGCGAAACTTCAACCCGAATTTCCTTTTTATACAAATAATAATCCGGTGCGATCTGCCATTGTAAAAGCAGTGAATCATCACCTCTTTCGGCCGTAAATACAAAGGCCTCCTGCGCTGTTAAAAAACGAGATTTGGTTCCGAACAGCCCCGCAGATACGGAAAATGCCGTTATCCATAACATTAAAAACAGAAAAAACTTTTTCATTATTCCCCGCAATAAAATAAACTTACCGGCGAATTTTAACATAATTTATACAAAGAAGAATAAAAAGCCTGACAACTCGGAGTTCAGCACTGCCATTACCTGTTTCCAACCGCCTATAAAGGCGTTTTTACCGGAGCAGGCGCAAAAGTGCGGTCGAAATGCGCCGACTTTTTTGGTAGAATTCCGCTAATTTTTGACATTAAAAAACCGATAAAACCATGACAGATAATTATTCCGCACAAGCGATTACCGTCTTAAAAGACCTTGAGCCCGTTCAGTTGCGCCCGGGCATGTATACCGATACCACCCGCCCGAATCATTTAGGCCAGGAAGTTATCGATAACAGCGTTGACGAAGCTCTGGCCGGTTACGCCGATAAAATCGAAGTGATTTTACATCCCGACCAATCCCTTGAAGTCATTGATAACGGTCGCGGTATGCCGGTGGATATTCACCCTACCGAAAAAATTTCCGGCGTCGAACTTATTCTGTGTAAACTGCACGCCGGCGGCAAATTCTCCAATAAAAATTATACCTACTCCGGCGGTTTGCACGGGGTCGGGATTTCCGTGGTCAACGCCCTGTCCGAACGGGTGGAGGTGCAGGTTAAACGGGACGGACAAATTTATAAAATCGTCTTCGCCAACGGCCATAAAATCGAAGATTTACAGGTCATCGGCAGCTGCGGCAGACGTAATACCGGCACCAAAGTACATTTCAAACCTAACCCGAAATATTTTGACAGCGAAAAATTTTCCGTCGCCCGCCTGCGTCATCTGCTACGTGCCAAAGCGGTACTCTGCTCCGGTTTACAGATAAAATTTATCGATAAAGTCAATAACACGGAAGAAAGCTGGTGCTATAAGGACGGCCTGTCCGATTATCTGAGCGAATCGGTGAGGGACTATAGCTGCCTGCCGGAAACGCCTTTTGTAGGAGAATTCAGCGGCAGCGGCGAAGCGGTCAGCTGGGCGCTGTTATGGTTACCGGAAGGCGGCGATCTGATTGCGGAAAGTTACGTCAATCTCATTCCCACCATTCAGGGCGGAACCCATGTAAACGGTCTGCGCCAGGGCCTGCTTGATGCAATGCGCGAATTCTGTGAATTCCGCAATCTATTGCCGCGAGGAGTAAAACTGAGTGCGGAGGATGTCTGGGATCGCTGCGCCTATGTGCTATCCCTCAAAATGCAGGATCCGCAGTTTGCCGGGCAAACCAAAGAACGCCTGTCCTCACGCCAAAGTGCGGTATTTGTCGGCGGCGTCGTAAAGGACGCATTTAGCCTGTGGCTGAATCAAAACGTACAAATCGCCGAACAACTGGCGGAGCTGGCCATTAACTCCGCTCAAAAACGTCTGCGCGCCGCCAAAAAAGTGGTGCGTAAAAAATTGGTCAGCGGCCCCGCTTTACCGGGCAAATTGGCGGATTGCAGCCAACAGGATCTGGATAAAACCGAATTATTTTTGGTGGAAGGGGATTCCGCCGGCGGTTCCGCCAAGCAGGCCCGAGATCGGGAATACCAGGCGATTCTGCCGCTGCGCGGTAAAATTCTGAATACCTGGGAAGTTTCCTCGGATCAGGTTCTGGCCTCCGAAGAAGTGCATAATATCGCCGTCGCCCTCGGGGTGGATCCCGACAGCGATGATCTGTCCCAACTGCGCTACGGCAAGGTTTGTATTCTGGCCGATGCGGATTCCGACGGTCTGCATATCGCCACCCTACTGTGCGCCCTGTTCGTACGCCACTTTCCGCGACTGGTGCAAAACGGCCATGTTTATGTGGCGATGCCGCCGCTGTATCGAATCGATTTAGGCAAAGAGGTTTACTACGCCCTGGACGAAAGCGAAAAACAAGCGGTTCTCGATCGCCTGCGCCATAAAAAAGGCAAACCTAACGTACAGCGCTTTAAAGGGCTGGGGGAAATGAATCCGACACAGCTGCGCGAAACCACCATGGAGCCGAATACCCGCCGTCTGGTGCGCCTGACCTATGAACAGGATGAAAATCTAATGGCGCAAACCCTGGAATTAATGGATATGTTGCTGGCGAAAAAACGGGCGGAAGATCGTAAAAACTGGCTGCAAAGTAAAGGAGACCAAGCGGATCTCGCCGTTTAAAAAAACTCGGCCGAAAATCACCGCACTTTTTATCCCCGTACTTTTTATCGCCGCTGGCAAAACCCTTGGTTTTAAAGCGCAGATGGAATAAACCCCATAACAAACAACAGAAAACGAAAAAATGGAAACGGAACAACAAATTAATTATGAAGGCATCGAGCAGATGCCGTTGCGTACCTTTACGGAAAGCGCTTATCTGAATTATTCCATGTATGTGATTATGGATCGCGCCCTGCCCTTTATCGGCGACGGCTTAAAGCCGGTACAGCGGCGCATTGTATACGCCATGTCGGAACTGGGCCTGAATGCCGGAGCGAAATATAAGAAATCCGCACGTACCGTGGGGGACGTATTGGGTAAATTCCATCCCCACGGCGACAGCGCCTGTTATGAAGCTATGGTGCTGATGGCGCAACCTTTTTCCTACCGCTATCCCCTCGTGGACGGGCAAGGCAACTGGGGGGCGCCGGACGATCCTAAATCCTTTGCCGCCATGCGTTATACCGAATCCCGTCTGGCAAAAATTTCCGAAGTACTGCTGGCGGAACTGGGCCAGGGAACGGTGGATTACCAGCCCAACTTCGACGGTACCCTGGCCGAACCCCAATACCTTCCCGCCCGCCTGCCGCATATTTTGCTGAATGGTACCACTGGTATCGCAGTGGGCATGGCCACGGATATTCCGCCGCATAATCTGAACGAAGTGGCAGAGGCCGCAATTATGCTGCTGGACAATCCTCAGGCCGGTTTAGAGGATCTGCTGACCCGGATTCAGGGCCCCGATTACCCCACCGAAGCGGAAATTATCTCGCCGAAAGAAGAAATCCGTAAAATTTATGCAAACGGCCGCGGCTCGATAAAAATGCGCGCAGTGTGGAAAAAAGAAGAGGGAGAAATTATTATCAGCGCCCTACCTCATCAGGCCTCCCCTTCAAAAATTATCGCTCAGATCGCCGAGCAGATGACGGCGAAAAAGCTGCCGATGGTGGAAGATATCCGTGATGAGGCGGATCACGAAAATCCGGTGCGCATTATTATCGTGCCGCGCTCTAACCGAGTTGACTGCGAAGCCCTAATGGCGCATTTATTCGCCACCACGGATTTGGAAAAAAACTACCGCGTGAATATGAATATGATCGGGTTGGATCATAAACCTGCGGTTAAAAATCTGCTGCAAATTCTGAGCGAATGGCTGGATTTCCGTCGCACCACCGTAACCCGCCGCTTACAATACCGACTGGATAAGGTAATTTCCCGTCTGCATATTCTGGAAGGTTTAATGATCGCCTATCTGAATATCGACGAAGTTATTCATATTATCCGTAACGAAGAACAGCCGAAAACCGTCCTGATGGCACGCTTTAACCTCAGCGAGGAGCAGGCGGAAGCCATTTTGAATTTACGTTTGCGCCATTTAGCCAAACTGGAAGAACATGAATTACAGACGGAACAATCCGCCTTGGAACAGGAACGCTTAAGTCTGGAACAAACACTGGGCTCGGAACGGCGTCTGAATAGCCTGATCAAAAAAGAAATTCAACAGGATGCCAAAACCTATGCCAGCCCGCGCCGTTCGCCGCTCGTTGAACGTGCCGAAGCCCGCGCCATTGCCGAAAGCGAAATGATTCCGGCGGAAGCTGTAACCCTTATTCTGTCCGAAATGGGCTGGGTACGCTGTGCCAAGGGCCATGATATTGATGCCGGCGCACTGAACTATAAGGCGGGCGACGCCTATCTGGCTCATGCCTGCGGTAAGAGTAATCAGGCGGCGGTCTTTATTGACAGCAGCGGGCGTAGTTATGCGCTGGATCCTCTGTCTCTTCCTTCCGCCCGTTCCCAAGGTGAACCTCTCACCGGTAAATTAACCCTACCGCCGAATGCAAGCGTCCGTCAGGTATTGATTGAAGCGGAAGATCAGGCGCTGCTGATGGCTTCCGATGCAGGTTACGGCTTTATCTGTAAATTTGAAGATCTGGTGGCGCGTAACAAAGCCGGCAAAGCGGTGATCAGCCTGCCGGAAAATGCCAATGTGCTACCGGCATTAAGCATAGCGGATCCCGAGGCATTGTTAGTGGCGCTGACGAAAGCGGGCCGTATGCTGATTTTCCCGGTACGGGATCTGCCTTCGCTGGCAAAGGGCAAAGGCAATAAAATTATTACCATTCCCGCCGCCGAAGCAAAAGCAGGCTCGGATTTACTGGTCAAACTATTATTAATCGGTGAAAAAGACGGCCTGATATTCCATTCCGGCAAACGGAAAATCACCCTGAAAGCGGAGGATCTGCAAAAATTCCGTGCCGAACGGGGGCGTAAAGGCACCCAGCTGCCGCGCGGTCTGCACAGCGGCGCCGAAATCGAAATACTGAAAGCGGAAGCTTAAACCGCATAAAAAAATACCTCCCTGAGCCGGGAGGTATTTTTATAGGTAATAGATCTGATAGGCTAAAACTAAGGGCGCCGGCTCTCCGGCTCCAACTCCTCCAGTCTTGCCGCTGCCATAGCGGCGGATTCCGTATCGGATTTGGCACTTTGACGATACCAATGGATTGCCTTTGCGCGGTTGGGGCGCGTGCCTTCGCCTCTTTCGTACATTACCCCCAGTTTAAACTGCGCCTCGCCGTCGCCGGCTTTAGCCGCCCGTTCGAACCAGGTAAAGGAAGAATTCAAATTATTTTTACGGTAATAAGCGTTTCCCAGCATTGTCATTGCCTGCGGATAACGGATATTGGCGGCACGCTGCAGAATTTTTATCGCAAAGTCCGTGTCTTTTTTCACCCCCAAGCCGTCCAGATACATCATACCCAGGTAGGTTACCGCTTTTACGCTGCCTTTTTCCGCCGCCTCATTAAACCACCAATAGGCTTGCTCGGTATCTTTTTGCGTACCTCGCCCGGTAATATATAAGACGCCCAGATTAACCTGCGCCGCCGCATTTCCCCGTTGCGCCAGGGCTAATAGGTTCCGATGCACGCTTTGCCAATCCCCTTTATTCGCTGCCTGCTGAGTATTTTTAATCAGTTCGTCATCACTCGGTCCCTGTAAGTTCAGGCTCTCCACCGCCTGATTATCCACGCCCTTTTCTCCGCCGGAAAGGGGATTTGCCTGCACGCCGAATGCGCAACACAATAAAACTAAAAAACCTAATCTCATATATTCACCCTGATCTTTCCGATTACGCCGCATACAGCAGCAAAATAAAAAAAACTAAACTATTTCCCATTTCAATTAAACCTATCTGCCGCACCGAAAGTTTCTTTCCCGGTAGCCATAAGGCTCGTACCAAGGCGGGAAAAAATGCCGCCGCCAGCAAATATTGTTGCATAAAAATAAACAGTAAAACACAAAGCAGATGAAAAATCAGCGAAGCTTTCAAATAACGCGGATTTTTGCGCTCCCGCAATACCGACTTTACATATAGGGTGGTACCGATAAAAAATAAAGCGGGATAAAAGCCGACCTGCCAAATGCGTACATCGCTCGAACTGTCGGCGAAATAATAAGCCGCAGCGCCTGCCAGAGAAAAAATAGCGATGGCGGCCAAATCGTTACATAAGGCCCGTTCTTCTTTACGGCGGCTGAAATAAGCGTTAACCGCAGCCAAAGGCAGCATCGCCGCAGCAAAAAAAACAATATGCGGATTATAATAAAGTGCGGGCAAAACAAGCAGCAGGGCGACGCCGAGATAAATCGCCGACCATCGGAAATACAAAGGCTTATATTGCCGCTGACATAGTTTTAGCAACGGATAAGTGGCCAAATAAAGGAAAAACCAAGCGCTCAGCAGAAAAATATGCTGCCACAGCGGACGGGACAGAGCAACGCCGTATAAAAAGGGCAACAATGCCATAACAATGGCACCGTGCTGATTGGAAATAAGGGGTTTTATCATTTATTTGTTATTTCTTCCTTAATGATCTGCTAAAGGAGAATGCTACCCTCCTATAGACAAATTTTAGTGATTTCGGTTCGGAGTTGATATAATAACCGAGAAATTTTATCAGGAAAGGAGAAAATAATGCAGCGCATTCAACGTTTACATAGCAACGGACGTCTTGCCGAGGTCAGTATCCATAATAATGTCGCCTATTTTGCCGGTCAGGTAGCGGAAAAAAGCCTGAATCAATCGGCCTATGAACAGACCCGGGAAATATTGTCCTTAATTGATGAGCTGTTAGCTCAAATCGGTTCCCATAAAGCCAATATTCTGAATGCGCAGATTTTCCTCGCCGATATGGCGGACTATGCGGCAATGAATCAAGCCTGGGACGAATGGGTAGATCCCGCTTCCCCGCCAAGCCGTGCAACGGTGGAAGCCCGTCTTGCGCTGGCCGAATGGAAAGTGGAAATAGTGATTACGGCGGCGTTGTAATCAGCGCCGCTTCCACCAGTAGCGGATTATGATCCGAGCTGTCGGTGCGTAAGGTGGTGGCCTGCAGAATTTTTAACCCGCGCACGAACACATGATCCAAGGCATGGCCGAAAAAGCGCAGCCGTTCATCGGGGCTGAACGCCACTTCCTGTAACTCATAGCGCTGCGCCAACTGGCGCAGAATTTCCGTGCGTTCTCGGTTCCAGCTGTTAAAATCCCCGCCCATAATAATAGGTCCCTGATGGCGGGCAACCAGTGCCATCATATTTTCCAACTGACGCCGATAGGCCGTCGGCTGCCATTCGAAATTAATCAAATGTAAATTCACTACCAACAGAGATTGATTCGCCGCCAAGGGAAAACGCATAGCATTTCCCGCTTTCGGAATCATAATCCAGGGTTCTTTTTCCGCCCCGGCACAATATAAATCCGGACTGTTTTCAGCCAGTAATGCAAGGCCGGAAGCCTCGCCCTGGTAGGCAAAGGTGCGGGTATAGAGCGCAGCGGGGAAACGATCCGCATAATGCCGCTCCAATGCCTGCCCGCTGCTAACTTCCTGCAGCAGCATAAAATCCTGCTTCTCGGATAAACGCGCCAGTAGCTCCCGCCAGCCCGAATCCGCCCCCTTATGAAGATTCCAGACCAGAAAACGAAAGCTTTCCTGAGAAAGTGCGGTCGGATTTTGCCGATTTTTATGACAAAGCGGACTCACCTGCTCGAAGCCCGCGGCGGCAGGCGCTATAAACCTATTCTGCGGCGGTAAAAAAATATGTAGCCCGCTGTAAACATAACCCAGCCCCCCTAGCAGCAGTGCCGACAACAGTGCGCCAATTAATTTTATTCTGCTCATTTCTTTTTTGTATTTTCCGTTTTTTAACTTCCTAAACCGGCTCGGTTTCCTTATACTACGCAAATTCATCAACCAGTCAATCACCGTGACCAACCCACTTTGCCGGCGAAATTTTAATAAGGCAATATTATGAGTATTTATACCTATATCTGTTTCCTATCCGCCATCTCTATTTTAATCGGTTTTATTACCCGTAAAATCAGCGATAAAATTCAATCCACCATCGCCATTACCGCTTCTGCGATGATAGGTTCCCTAATACTTCTGCTGCTGGGTGCATTAAACTGGTTTAAGCTGGATGTGGTCGCAACGGAGGTGCTGCAACAACTAGATTTTAAGAGTTTCCTGTTGAACGGGATTCTGGGCTTTTTGTTGTTTGCCGGCGCCCTGGGAATTAAACTGCCGGTACTCAAGGATCAAAAATGGGAAATCACGATATTTGCGTTATTTTCGACCTTAGCCTCCACCTTCTTTATCGGTCTGATGATTTATGCCGCCGCCCGGCTTATCGGATTGGAAATAGATTTAATTTACTGTTTGCTGTTCGGCGCCTTGATTTCTCCCGACGATCCTATCGCCGTGTTGGCGATTATTAAAAATCTTCGTGCGCCGAAACGTTTATCCATGCAGGTGGAGGGAGAATCCTTATTTAACGACGGGGTCGGTCTGGTCATTTTCACCACCATTTTTGCCGTAGCTTTCGGCGGACAGGAAGCCTCTTTCAGCGGGGTTATGGGATTATTCCTGCACGAAGCCATCGGCGGCATTCTATACGGTTTAATTATCGGTCTGATTGCCCACTGGCTAATCTCCGCTACCGACGACGGCAGCTTGGAAATACTGATTTCCCTAACCGTACCTACGGCAGGCTTTATGTTCGCCAATAACGTGCTGCATGTATCCGGCGCATTGGCAATGGTGGTATCCGGCATCATGATCGGAAACTGGACTCGCCAGAAAGGTTTTTCCGAGCAAAGTCAGCGCTATCTGGATCATTTCTGGGAAATGATCGATCATTATTTAAATTCTCTGTTGTTCCTATTAATAGGTTTAGCCCTGTTGCTGGTGGATTTTACCTTACGCGGTTTTATTTTAATGCTGACGGCGATTCCCATTTGCTTGGCCGCCCGCTATGCCAGCCTCTGGTTGCCTTTCAAACTGATGCAAAAATTCCGTACCTATAATCCCTATACCTTAAAGATTCTGACTTGGGGGGGATTACGCGGCGGTCTGGCTCTTGCCATGGCGCTTTCCATACCGAGCGGAACGGCATTAATCAACGGTTCCGTCGATGTTCGCGATCTTATTTTGCTGATGACCTATGCGGTAGTGATGTTCTCAATTCTGGTACAGGGCGTTACCATTGAAAAAATGATTCAGAAATCGAAACTGGTGGATCCAAACCGGGAAGAATACCTCAGACCAACTCGGGAAAACACCGCTTCCCAGTAATTTTCGCCGCCTGTCCGGCCGGAACATAACCCTGCAGGGAATAAAAAAGGGCGTCGCAAACGACCAACAGTCGCGCGACGCCCTTGTTATGGCGATTACCCTCAGGACTCCTGCCGAGCAAGCTCCAGCAGCCAGCTGCAGGGACTAAAACGCTCGCCGTATCGACGGACGTGATCTTGCAGCTCCGCAACAATATTTTTTGCCCCGACTTTATCAATATAAGCGTAAATACCGCCGCGGAAATCAGGAAAGAAAGCGCCGAGTACGGAAGCCACATTCCCTTCTTCCCGGCTGGCGATAATAGCTTCCTGCCAACAATAACAGGCCTCGTTGATCATCATTAAAATACAGCGCCGCACGATTTCTTCCGCCTCCAGATTGTTTGAGGTAACTATTTCCAGAGTATGATAAATACTGCCGTCTTCCATACTGCGCTCACCGCTATCGGAATGGTAGAGATAAAAACCGCGTTTGTTTTTCGTTCCTTTTCTGTCATTCTCAATCAGATAACGAACGCGTTCCGGCAATGCGAAACGACTGCCGAAACAAGCTTCCAAATTCGGCAAAGACTGTACCAGTACATCCAGTCCCATATCATCGATCATCGCCAACGGCCCTAAACTAAAGCCGAATTCCTGCAAGGAACGATCCACAAATTCAATGGCTTCGCCGTCAATAACGCAACGAATCGCTTCCAACAAATAAGGGGTCAAAATGCGATTAACAAAAAATCCGGGCTTATCCGCCACCAGTAACGGAATTTTTCCCTGCTGCACGGCAAAATGAATGGCTTTGGCCAGGGTATGTTCGGAGGTTTGTTCATGGGGAATTATCTCCAGCATTTTTCGCTCGGCCACAGGACTAAAGTAATGAAAGCCGATAACATTGGCCGGATTCGGCGCGCTTTCCGCAATTTCCTTCACCGAAAGGGTCGAAGTATTGGTGGCATACACAATATTATCGCCGAAATACTTCATTCCCTCGCTGACCATTTGCTGTTTCAGCGCCAAATTTTCATACACCGCCTCAATGACAAAATCCGCCCCCGGCTTGCCGATAAAGCGCTCGCCACCGGAAATAAGCTGCATAATCTGTAGCATTCTGCCCGGCGCCAATTCCCCTTTATCCACCGCTTTATGTAACAACAAACTGGTCTGATGCAAAGCTTTGCGTATTTCATTTAAATGAATATCCTTAATCCGTACCGGTAATCCGGCACGGTAAGCGGAAAGATAGGCGATACCCGCGCCCAGAAAACCGCTGCCTAATACCGCAACGCTTTTAATATCCTGCACCTCGCTACGCGCCCGATAATGGGATTTCATGCTGCGCGTGGTTTGTTCAAGACGACGCAATACCTGCGACTGTTCACTGAAAAAAAGTTGACTCAGCGCATTGGCTTCCGCCGCCAAAGCGGCCTTTGCCTCCGTCGCCTTTAGTAGCGCTAACAGGCTTTCCCGCGCCGGACTATTATCAAAGGCAACGGATGAATAACGATTATGAATTCTTTCCAATAAGGAATTACGGATAAAGGCACGGCTTTCCGCCCGCCCTCTGAGTTTTTTCCAAGGGGAAATCCTTGCGGCCGAAGGTGCCCTTCTTAGTTGCGCAAGGTGCGCAAGTGCGGTCTGTAATAATAAATTTTCCGAGGTCAGCACCTCCACTAAGCCCAGCTGTTGTGCATGGCGACAACCGATTTTATTGCCGCTGAATAATAGCTGCGCCGCTTCTTTTAATCCGAGTAAAGCGGATAAACGCCGGGTTCCGCCCGCAAAGGGTAAAATGCCGGAACGAATCTGCGGCATAGCAAAGACAGTGGAAGCGCTGTCCGTTGCAATCCGCACCGAACAGGCCAGTGCCAGTTCCAAACCTATGCCATAGCAATCACCATGAATCGCCGCCACCACGGGTACCCGTAAACATTCAATTTCCCGCATCAATGCCTGGGCATCAATGGCAAAATCCCGTATCTGTTGCGGGGTTTTATTTTCCAATTCGCTTAAATCAAAGCCGCGGATAAAATTATTCGGCTTAGCGGAAATAAATACTAAGCCCTGTAACTGGCGATGGAGTACGGCACCGAGTAAGCTACGCAGTTGCCCGATAAAATCGCAGCCGAATAAATTAAAATCTCTGTCGTATCTATTTATTCGGATAATACCTATTTTATCCTGAACCTCTAATGTGAACAGAGATTGCCCCTCGTCATTATGTTGTAATTCTTCTTGTTGCATAGGCTTTCCTTACTCGCGTTCCAATACCATAGCACCGCCCAAGCCGCCCAAACCACTGGTAGCGACCAATGCCAATTGGCCGTTGCGACGTTTCAATTCGAACAGCGCCTGAATCAAGATACGCAGTCCGGTAACCGCTCGCGGATTACCATAAGCCAGCGAGCCGCCGAGAACGTTCAAACGCGTCGGATCCACGGCGCCAATGGCCGAACTGCGGTTTAAATAACAACGGGCGAATTCCCCATCTTCGAACAGGCGCAGGTTTGCCAATATCTGGGCGGCTGAAGATTCGTGGAAATCGAATAAATCCATATCGCTCGGTTTCATGCCCGCCCTCATCAATGCCAAGGAAGCGGCATAGGCGGTTCCGCTCAGCATATTTTCCCAAACCTCGTTCCCGGTCATCGCATAGCTGCGAATATAGCCCAGCGGCACTAATCCTTCTGCTTTGGCAATATCTTCCCGCATCAGTAACAGGGCGCCGGCACCATCACAAATAGGTGCGATATTCCCTGCCGTTACGCTGCCGTATTTCTTATCAATCAACGGCTTCAGCCCGGCATAATAGGCGGCCGTATGTGAAGATTGCAGTAAATTATCCGCTACGACGAAGTTTTCATAAGGATAAGGAAAAGACACCATCACCTGATCCTTCAACAATCCTTCCAACCAGGCGGATTTCGCTTTATGTAAAGAATCCAAGGTAAACTCGTCCTGCTCCCGGCGGCTTATCGAAAAAAGTTTCGCCATCTGTTCCGATACATCCGCTACGGAATAACCGGTAATATAATCTCGCAGATTCACTCCGTGCGGTTTAAAATCCTGCCATGACAGCTGTTTCAACAACCCAAACTTCCGTTCCCAGCCCTTGGCTTGCAGAATATCTTTACCAATCTGAAGCATACGCGGATTGATACTCAGGGAAGAATTGGAGATGGAATCCGCCGCCCCGGCAATTCCGGACAGAATCGAACCGCTGGCAATGCTGCTGGCAATATTCGCCACCGCCTGCAAACCGGTAACGCAAGAACTGCTGACCGTATAAGCCTGCACATGATACAGCCCCAGAGTTACGGCAATCTCGCGGGCAATATTGGCAACATGGGGCTGCTGTATCACCTGACCGAAAATCAGCTGCTGAATCAAACGGCGATCAAAGGGAAAACGGTTGAGCAGCTCGTTGGTTACCATAGTTCCCAAATCTGCGGCAAACACCTGTTTAAAGCCGCTGTCTTTCAGATTAAAAGGGGTGCGTACCCCGGCAACCACGGCAATTCGAGCCCCTTCCGCCGTACTCAATTTCTGTTCTGTCAACATATTAAATTTTTAAACCTCAAAGCGAATAAAGGGCTATTTCCGCATAGTTCCGTTTGCGCTATCCGTCCCAAGCCCCGTTCCAGCGCAAATAATGGACTTTTTTGAGCTAAAATACCATTGTTATTTTTGCCAATTTGTACTCTTGGAACAGATTAGGTAAAATCTTCCCCATTTCCTCTTGCTATCAGTATTTCAGAAAGATTATGACAAAAAAGAAACTAAAACCCGGGTCCAATACCATCGCATTAAATAAACGCGCCCGCCACGATTACTTTATTGAAGAAGAAATCGAAGCGGGACTTTCCCTGCAAGGCTGGGAAGTAAAATCCATGCGCGCCGGTAAAGCCAATATCAGCGACAGCTATATTATCTTTAATCAGGGGGAAGCCTATTTATTCGGTGCAACCGTTCAGCCGCTGAATGTCGCCTCCACCCATATTGTGTGCGACCCTACCCGTACCAGAAAGCTGCTGCTTAATCGGAAAGAACTGGCCTCTTTGTTCGGTAAAGCCAATCGCGACGGCTATACCATAGTAGCGCTTTCTCTGTACTGGAAAAATGCCTGGGCCAAAATAAAAATCGGTCTGGCTAAGGGTAAAAAACAACATGATAAACGGGAAGACATTAAAGAACGCGAATGGAAAATGCAAAAAAACCGAATTATGAAAAACGCTAACCGAGGTTAACCGCCCTCCGATATATTCGCCGTTCGATAACGAACGGCGAATATATTGCCGCTATCCCACCCCATCAAATCCGCAACCTATAAACATTTCCGGCGGCACAAATAATCAGCCTCTTCAGTCTCTCCCCAAGTGGCAACCCGCTCCATTACTCCGGATTAAAAGGCGGTTGTTTTACTTCCGCCTTATAAACTGAAATCCCTTTAGCAGTGGTAAAAAATCTTTTTCAAAATAAATTAAATCATTTTATTTATATAAAAAATCACTTATTCAACATTTCTAATTGAAATGTTAGAATGCTTCCTCTAACATAAGCCGTTTTTGTTTACACCATAATCAATTAAAAAAATATTGTTAAAAATGACCGCACTTTTTAATCAAAAATAATAACTAGGGGCCAGGCAAATATGAAAAAACATATGCGTAAACAAGTCTCGACCGCTCTCTTAGTGGGAAGCCTTTTATTTTCCACGCAGAGCGTATCGGCTAAAGTGTCATTGCAGCAGATTTTAAGAAACGCCTTTGTTGCGGATCCGACCCTGGACGAGGCTAAAGCCAATATCAATATGGCCCAAAGCCAAACCGAAGTATCCAAAGCCGGGCATTATCCCGTCGTTTCCCTCACCGGAACCTCCGTGTTGGATCAAAAGCATGTTTACACCAGTGAAAGACGCTCAGGCCCGGGAGTTGTAGCTCGCGTTAATCTATATGCTTGGGGCGGTATTGAAGCGGAAGTCGAAAGGGATAAAGCCAAAGAAGGCTATTATCAGCACAAACTAAACGAAACTCAGGAAACCTTGGGACAACAGGTGGGAGAACTCTACCTCGCCGCCTTACGCGCCAAGGAAAATATCGCCATCTATAAAGAAAGCCTGGTTCGCCATGAAAAAATCCTCCGGGATTTAAGAACCATCGCCGATTATGATGAAGGTCGCTATTCCGAAGTTAACGAAGCTCTTTCACGCCGTAACCAGGTGGAATCCACCATATTAATGCAGGAGCGTATTCTGCACGCCTCGCTCAACAGGCTAAGCCGTTACAGCTACAAAGTGTTAAGACCCGAAGATTTAAGCGATCCTTTTGCCGGTACCAGCGCCAGCAATTTTGTGCGCCGCTATAAAAATCCGGATCTCAAAAACTCGCCGACTTACTTAGCTCAACAGAAAGAATTCGAAAGCGCGCAGGCGGCGGTAAAAGCTTCAAAAGCGAAACGTCTGCCGGCCATTAACTTAGAAGGTAACGCCAACCGGCGCGAACATGAGGTATATATCAATATGTCCTGGGATATTTATAACCCGGCGACAAAATATGAGGAACAGCAAAACTATTATTCTCAAAAAGCGGCGGAAGCCAAACTGCGAGAAATAGAACTGGAAATGCAGGAAAAAGCCCTGACCTCGGAAGCGGATATGCTGCGCAATCAGCAACTTATGGCGGTTACTAAAAAACAGATCGCTTTACAGCGCAACGTTGTGCAGGACAATGAACTGAAATTCAGCGTCGCCGATAAAAGCCTGATCGATCTGCTTAATTCATATCAGGAATTAACCTCCGTACAGGCGGCCGAAGTTACGGCGCGTAACGATTACCGCGACGCAGCCTTAGTGTACCTGATTTCTCAGGCCCGTATAACAAACTGGGTGGGAACCAATTCCAATAACTTTCAAAAAATAAATAAATAATCTTATGAAATCAATTATTGAACATGTGGCGCTGGTTACGCAGCTATACGGCTCGCCCGTTGCTCAAGAAGCGCTGACGGCTCAGGTGGTAAAAAATCAAAACGGCAGTATTAACTTTCAGTCGCTAAGCGAAGTGCTGAAAACCTACGGGTTTGAAAACAGCATTTCTAAACGGGCATTACATGATATTCCCAGTCTGGCGGTTCCCTTGGTGGCTATTCTGCATAATGACGAAGCCTTGATTATCACGAAAATCGAGGGTAAGGGTAATCAACGGCGCTTTTATATTCAGCAGGCCGAAGAAGTCAAAAAAGTCATGAGCTATGCGGAACTCAGCGAACTTTACCTGGGTTATTGCTGGTTTATTAAACCTAAGGTCGCTTCCGATATTCGTTCCGATTTACCCGAATATCATTTGCCTAAAGCCTGGTTCTGGAAGGTAATCTGGCGTTTTAAAGCCTATTACGGACAAGTTATCTTAGCCACTTTTATTATTAATTTCTTGGCTCTGGTCAGTTCTCTGTACGTTATGAACGTGTATGACCGAGTCATTCCGAATCAGACTTACGAAACCCTATGGGCGCTGAGTATCGGCGTGATCCTGGCCATCAGTTTCGAATTTGCGGCGAAAATGATCCGCGCCCATTTAACCGATATTGCCGGTAAGAAAGCGGATTTAATTATCAGTGCCGCCTTATTCCGCCGGGTGATGGCGCTACGCCTGATAGATAAGCCGACCTCTTCGGGTTCTTATGCCAATAACCTGCGCGATTTCGAATCGGTACGGGAATTTATGACCAGTGCCAGCCTACTGGTTCTGGTGGATTTACCTTTCCTGTTTTTATTCGTATTCGTGATCTTTCTGGTCGGCGGCTACCTCGCTCTGGTTCCTCTATTCATTATTCCTACCGTGATTATCGTCGGTATCGCCATTCAGCCGAAGTTGGCGAAAAAGATCAATGAATCCATGCGTGAAAGTTCACAGCGTCAGGGCTTAATCGTAGAAGCGCTGGACGGTATTGAAACCCTAAAAGCCAATAACGCCGCCAACTGGGCGCAGCAACGCTGGGATATGTACACGGCCAAAACCTCTGCCTCACAGATAAAAGTGAAGGATCTGAGCAATTTTATCATTAACTTTTCCGTCGGAATGCAGCAGTTAAATACGGTTTTTCTGGTTATTTTGGGAACCTATTTGATTCACAGCCAGGACGAAACAGTTCGTATTTCCATGGGGGCGCTGATCGCTTCCGTTATTCTGTCCGGTCGCGCCCTTGCTCCGCTGGCGCAAATTGCCGGTTTGGCAACCCGTTTCCAACAGGCACGCTTAGCCTTAAAAGGGGTGGACGATATTGTTAATCGCCCGATTGAACGTGATCCGGAACGTAAATACATCACCCTGAAACAAACACAGGGGAAAATCAGCTTTAATAAAGCGGATTTCAAATATAACAAAGAAGCGCCGAAGGCATTGTCCAAGGTGGTACTGAATATTAACCCTGGTGAAAAAGTCGCTATTTTGGGCCGAATCGGCAGCGGTAAAAGTACCCTGCTGAAACTGGCCTCGGGTCTGTACGAGCCAAACGCGGGCGGCGTGCTGCTGGATAATATCGATCTACGCCAAATCGATCCGAATTACCTGCGTAATCAAGTTGCTCTCTTAGGCCAAAGCCCGCGTTTATTCTTGGGCACATTACGTGAAAATCTGGATATTGCCCGTACTGATAATTTCAGCGGCGATCAGGAACTGCTAATGGCTCTGCACCGCTTCGGCTTGGACGATATGGTACGCAAGCACCCGAGAGGACTGGATATGCCCCTGGGTGAAAACGGTTTAGGCCTGTCCGGCGGTCAGAAACAACTGGTGGCTCTTGCCCGCCTGACCATTAAAGACCCGCGGGTGGTATTACTGGACGAGCCGACCAGCGATCTTGATCAGGGCTCGGAAGAAATGGTGTTACAAGCGCTGGCACAATGGATTGGAAACCGCACCATGATTGTGGTAACCCATCGCCCGCAAGTATTGAAACTGGTTAATCGTATTATTGTCATGGACAACGGCAGCGTAGTTATCGACGGGCCAAGAGATGCCGTACTGGAACATTTGAAAAAGAACGAACAGGAAGCCCTTAAAGAGCAGCAAGCGGCCAAAGCTAAGCTACAACAGGCACAGGCACAGGCACAGGCACAGGCACAGGCACAGGCACAGGCACAGGCACAGGCAAAAAGTGTCGCCTCTCCGCAAGCCGCCGCGCAACAGCCCCAGGCAACCCTCGAGCGGAAACCGGCCTAAGACAGGAATAATATAAATGACTGATGAAAACAAACAAGACGAAATAAAACAATCGGATTTATCCTTAATTAATGATCTTAACGCCGCATTACAGGTGGAAAAACATCGCGGCACCTTTGCCGTGATTATCCTGTTCGGGGTATTTCTGATCGTTTTTGTTATCTGGGCCTATTTCAGTCCGCTGGAAGAGGTAACCCGAGGTCAGGGCAGCGTAATACCAAGCAGCCGCGAGCAAATCGTGCAGAGTCTGGATCCCGGCATTATTCAGCAAATGAAGGTAAAAGAAGGGGATATTGTTGAAAAGGGCCAGGTGTTATTGGTATTGGACGATACCCGCAGTTCGGCGATTTTGCGCGAAAGTGAAGCTAAAGTGCAGAACCTGCGCGGGATAGTGGCCCGCTTACAGGCTGAATCCGCCGGTATCGAGCTGAAATTTCCGCCGGATTTACCCCCTGAAGTAAAGGATCGTGAAACTGCCGTTTATAATGCGCGCTATAAAGCAATGCAAGATGCGGTGCAAGGACTTTCGCAAAGTAAAGCATTGCTGGATCATGAAATTAAAATTACCGAACCCATGGTAAAACGTGGTGTAGTCGCTCAGGTCGAATTATTGCGTATGCAGCGCCAGTCTTCGGATCTTGCCCAACAAATCGCCGAACGTCGCAACAGATACGCCACCGATGCCAACAACGAGCTGGTACAAACGGAGTCGGAACTTGCTCAGGCCAGAGAAAATATGGCAATGCGCGCCGATCCGGTGGAACGTTCTCAGATTCGCGCACCGCTACGCGGTATTGTAAAAAATATTCGTATCAATACCGTGGGCGGCGTGGTACAGGCCGGCCAGGATATTCTGGAAATCGTTCCCTTGGACGATACATTGCTGGTACAGGCCTATATTAATCCGAAAGATGTGGCCTTTATCCGCCCCGGTCAGCCCGCATTAGTTAAAATAGGCGCCTATGATTATTCACTGTACGGCGGTCTGGAGGGTAAAGTTATCTTAATCAGCCCGGACACCTTACAGGATGAACGTCGTCGCAGCGAACTGAATTTAAATGCGGAACAGGCCTATTATCGTATTCTGGTGAAAACCGAAGGGGATCATATGACCGACCGTCTGGGCAATAAACTGGATATCACCCCGGGTATGACCGCCACGGTGGATATTAAAACCGGTGAAAAAACCGTGTTCCAATATCTGATAAAACCTATTACCCGTATGAAACAAGCGTTGCAAGAACGCTAAATTTATCCGAAAAAAACAGGGGCTAAAGCCCCTGTTTCTACAATAATGATTGCCGCTATTTTATTCTGCGAGTTTTTCCAAGCCGAAATGGCGGTAAGTTCGCGCGGTGGCAATTCTGCCGCGCGGCGTACGCTGGAGAAATCCCTGCTGAATCAAATAAGGCTCCAACACGTCCTCAATAGTATCTCGCTCTTCTCCGATTGCCGCTGCCAAATTATCCAACCCCACCGGCCCGCCGTCAAAACGTTCGAGCAAGGCATTTAATAATTTACGATCCATAAAATCAAAGCCGGCGTTATCAATGTCCAACAGGGTCAATGCTGACTTAGCCACGGATTCGGAAATTTTACCGCCGTTTCTCACATCTGCATAATCCCGTACCCGTCGCAACAGACGGTTGGCTATACGCGGCGTACCGCGCGAACGACGGGCGATTTCATGGGCCGCCGCCGCCGCAATATCCAAGTTAAGGCAGGCGGCGCTGCGCGCCACGATGCTACTGAGATCCTCTACTGAATAAAATTCCAGACGCTGTACAATACCGAAGCGATCGCGCAAGGGCGAGGTAAGAGAACCGGCGCGGGTAGTGGCACCAATCAGGGTAAAGGGCGGAAGATCCAGTTTAATTGAACGTGCCGCCGGCCCTTCGCCGATCATAATATCCAGCTGATAATCTTCCATAGCCGGATAAAGCACCTCTTCAATTGCCGGCGACAGACGATGAATTTCATCAATAAATAAGACGTCATGGGCTTCTAAATTGGTCAGCATCGCCGCCAAATCCCCGGCTTTTTCCAACACCGGCCCGGAAGTGGTTCGGATATTGACGCCCATTTCATTGGCCACAATATTAGCTAATGTGGTTTTACCCAGCCCCGGCGGTCCGAAAATCAATAAATGGTCTAAAGCGTCCTGACGTAATTTAGCCGCTTGGATAAAAATCTGCATCTGCTCGCAAACCTGCGGCTGCCCCACATAATCCTTCAGCAGCTTGGGGCGAATAGCTCTGTCTATATATTCGTCGTCCGCTTTTTCCGTAGCGCTGATAATACGATCCGCTTCTATCATATCCTTTTCTCTTACAATAAATTATAAGGCGGCTTTCAGCGCTTCGCGAATCAATTGTTCGCTGCTCAGCCCCGGTACGGCAACCTTTTTCACCATTTTCTCCGCATCTGCCGCTCGGTAGCCGAGGGCCACCAACGCAGCTACGGCTTCCTCCGCCGGAAGCACTTCGCCTTCGAATTGCTCCGCCGCGCTCAGCCCGGGGCTTTCAATAAAGAAGTCGCCCTGCCGAACACCTTTAAACTTACCCTTGAGTTCCACCAATAAACGTTCTGCGGTTTTCTTGCCTACCCCGGGGATTTTTACCAAGCGGGACAGTTCCTCATGTTCAATGGCATAAGCAAATTGTTCCACCGACATGGCGGATAGAATCGCCAGCGCCAGTTTCGGCCCGACGCCATTGGTTTTTATCAGTTCACGAAATAGGCTGCGATCCTGTTTATGGGAAAAACCGAACAACAGATGGGCGTCTTCCCTTACCACAAGATGGGTATAGATAATGGCTTCCTGACCGATTTCAGGTAAATTATAAAAACTGGTCATAGGCAGCAGCAATTCGTAACCAACGCCCTGAACCTCAAGTAAAATTTCCGGCGCCTGTTTCTCAATTAACAGCCCTTTTAAACGACCAATCATATTTTTCTCCGCCTCATAAAATCTTCGGCTAGTATAGGATAAAACTGGATAAATGACCAGTTAGATTTTTAGACGAAAGCGGCCACGGCTGTATCTCGCCCGCAAAAGAGCGGTCGTTTTTTCCTGACTTTTTTCTCCCTGGGCGGCAATCGCTACGTTCATGGCATGACGCAAGGAATGTGCATGAGTAATGGCAATGGCCAATGCATCCGCCGCATCCGCCTGCGGCGTATCCGATAGTTGCAGAATTTTGGTAACCATATGCTGAACCTGTTTTTTATCCGCCGAACCTATACCCACCACGGTTTGTTTCACCAGGCGCGCAGCATATTCAAACACCGGTAAATCATGGTTGACCGCCGCGACAATTGCGGTACCCCGCGCTTGCCCTAGCTTTAGGGCGGAATCGGCATTTTTCGCCATAAATACCTGCTCAATGGCAAACATCTGGGGCTGAAACTGCATAATGATTTCCGACACGCCGGCATAAATACGCTTCAGTCTGGTGGGTAAATCCTCGACTTCGGTACGAATCGCACCGCTGCCCAAATATTCCAGTTTGTTCCCGCACTGGCGGATAACCCCGTAGCCCGTTACCCTTGAGCCGGGATCTATACCTAAAATAATCGCCATTTTCTCTCAATATTTTGACGGATATAAATACGGACGCCATACCGGCGTCCGCTGACTGTTATTCGGATTTTATTCAACGGCGCAAAGCCTCCCGCTTTATTTATTCAGTTTCACCGTTGCCGCGCTATCTATACGGCAGTTTTTAGCCAGAATAAGATCCCTCTCTTCCCCCAGTTCAAACAGCATTACCGATGAAGACTGGGCAAAGGTAGCCAGGCTGAAGGTGCTGTCCGCATGCCAACGATACTGCTTGGAGGCGAAAGTTACCGGATTCGGCGCCTTGTTATCCAAAGGCAAGCCCTTGATTTGGCGATTATTCCCCAACAGAATATCTACGCTTTTTACCTGCTCGCCTTCAAAATGGTAAGTGGCTGTTACCCGTTGCTTGTTCTGGCAACGATAAAGTACGGATTTTTTCACACTTTTCGCTTGAAGGGAATGCGCTTCCGTTACCTTCGTTTGTGTAGGTGCGGGCTGCCGTACGGAACAGGCGGATAATATCAAGGCTCCCGCCAATAGCGGAATAAATCCCATCGTTTTTTTCATGCTAACTCCTTTTATGCGTGTTTTATGCTATGCCCTCTGCTTTTTACAGCAAAGCGGCCACCTCATCACTGATTTCACCGTTATGATACACGTTCTGAACATCGTCGCAATCTTCCAGCATTTCAATCAGTTTTAATAATTTCGGCGCGGTTTCCGCATCCAGATCAACCGTAGTAGATGGGATCATAGTAACTTCCGCTTCCTGAATCTTAAAGCCGGCCCCTTCAATGGCATCGCGCACCCCGCCTAAATCTTCCCAAGCGGTGTAGATTTCAAAACTGCCGTCTTCCTGCGGCTGGATATCGTCCGCCCCCGCTTCGATAGCGGCTTCCGTTAATGCGTCTTCATCCGCCTGTTCTATCAGGATCAAACCTTTTTTACTAAACAAATAGCCTACGGAACCTTCGGTACCCAGATTACCGCCGCATTTGGTAAAACTCGGACGTACCTGAGAAATAGTACGGTTAGCGTTATCACTTAAACATTCCACCATTACCGCAGTACCGCCCGGTCCGTAACCTTCGTATACCCGGGTTTCCATATTGGTATCGTCCCCGCCGCCTACGCCGCGTTCAATGGCACGATTAATGGTATCGCGCGTCATATTGCTGGCTAATGCTTTATCCACTGCGGCACGTAAACGCGGGTTGGCGCTTACGTCGCCGCCGCCGATTTTCGCTGCGGTAACCAGTTCGCGAATTAATTTGGTAAAGATCTTACCGCGCTGCGCGTCTTGCGCCGCTTTACGGTGTTTAATATTGGCCCACTTACTATGTCCTGCCATGTTGTTTCCTTCTATAAATTTGCAATAATCTGCAAAACACTGTTTGCGCCGTACGGCGCCGGTTGAATACTATCTTGTCTGATACTCGGCATAATCTCGTATCGATGCCGAATTAAATAAAAAAACCGCCCTAAAATCGGATCGGGCAAGCGAATAACAGCAATCCCGACTAAAATCTTCGCACGCTGATTATACCGCTATCCCGCATAAACTTATGTGCGCCTTTTGTATTGAGCTGTCGCTTCAGGCCTCTTCAGCCCGCTTGGCTGCCAAGCGCCGCCTTATCGCCTACCCATTAAATAGGTTCTGATGGCAGCCGCATTATTCGGTGATTTAGTTAAACTCGCCGCCGCCTCCGCCTCCAGCCATTGATAGGCCAAATGCTCGCTTAATCGGGGAATCCGCTCTTGCGGCAAGGCCAGCAAAAACCAATGTTCTCGGCAGCGGCTGACATTAGGTGCGTATTTATACCGAAAATGGGGAAAAATTTCAAACTCAACACTGTATCGGCAATCGATTAGGCTAAGATTTTCCCCTTCGATATCAATTCCCGTTTCTTCCCGCACCTCACGCAGCGCCGTGTGCCGAGGCTGTTCCTTTTCCGCCAGCGACCCCGTTACCGATTGCCAAAAGTCGGGATCGTCCCGGCGTTGCAGCATCAGCACCCTATCGGAACTTTGTGCGTAAATAACCACCAGAACGCTGTTAGGATTTTTGAATTTCATAAACGAAGGGCGTATGTCATACGCCCCGACCAATTATGCGAAACTATGCGGATTTATCCGTTTTCACCACGTCAATCGCCAGTTCCGCCAAAGCCTGCGGATTGGCAAAGCTCGGCGCTTCGGTCATTAAACAAGCGGCGGCGGTGGTTTTCGGGAAGGCGATCACATCACGGATATTTTCCGTACCTGTCAGCAGCATGGTGAGGCGATCCAAGCCGAAAGCCAAACCTGCGTGCGGCGGAGTACCGAATTTTAAGGCGTCTAATAAGAAGCCGAATTTTTCCCGCTGTTGCTGTTCGTCGATACCTAAAATACGGAATACGGTCTGCTGCATTTTCGGATCGAAGATTCGCACCGAACCGCCGCCCACTTCGTAGCCGTTAATCACCATATCATAGGCATTGGCCACCGCTTCGGTAGGATTGGCTTCCAATTGTTGCGGCGTAAAGTCGCGCGGCGAGGTGAAAGGATGGTGCATTGCCGCCAAACCGCCTTCTTCATCGCGTTCGAACATCGGGAAGTCGATAACCCACAGCGGTTTCCATTGTTCCGAACGGGTCAGACCGAGATCCTTACCTAATTTAAGACGTAGCGCACCCAAAGCGTCGGTGGCCACCGACCATTTATCCGCGCCGAAGAATAAAATATCGCCGTTTTGCGCAGAAGTGCGGTCGAAAATGGCTTTAATTTTTTCTTCGCTCAGGAACTTGGCAATCGGGCTTTGTACCCCTTCAAGACCTGCATTAATATCGTTGATTTTTAACCAAGCTAAACCTTTCGCGCCGTAAATACCGACAAACTGAGTATATTCGTCAATTTGTTTGCGGGTAACAGTTGCACCGCCCGGAACACGAATCACCGCAACTCGTCCGTTTTCATCCTGTGCCGGTCCGCTGAACACTTTGAAATCCACATCTTTGACAATATCCGCCACATCTACGATTTCCAGCGGGTTACGTAAATCCGGTTTATCCGAACCGAAACGGCTCATGGCTTCCTGCCAAGTCATAACCGGGAAGGCGCCCAGATCGACACCGATAATTTCCTGCCACAGCCCGTGAATCATGCGTTCCATAATTTCACGCACTTCCGGTGCGGTTAAAAAGGAGGTTTCCACATCGATTTGGGTAAATTCCGGTTGGCGGTCGGCACGCAGGTCTTCATCACGGAAGCACTTAACAATCTGATAGTAGCGATCGAAACCCGACATCATCAATAGCTGTTTAAACAGCTGCGGCGACTGCGGCAAGGCATAGAATTTGCCTTTATGTACGCGGCTCGGTACTAAATAATCGCGCGCGCCTTCCGGGGTCGCTTTAGTCAACATCGGGGTTTCGATATCCAGGAAGCCTTCGCCGTCCATAAAGCGGCGCACAAAGGCGGTGATTTTCGCCCGAGTTTTCAAACGCTGCGCCATTTCCGGACGACGTAAATCCAAATAACGATATTTCAAACGTTGCTCTTCGGTATTATTTTGATTGAAATCCAGCGGTAAGACTTCGGCGGCGTTATAAACGAACAAGGCCTTTGCCAAAACTTCCACTTCGCCGGTAGCCATATTTTTATTGATCTGATTTTCCGGACGGGCGATCACTTCGCCTTCGATACGGATACAGAATTCATTACGCAAGGCCGCCGCCGCAGTTAATGCCTGCTGATACTTCGGATCGAAACAAACCTGTACGATGCCCTCACGATCCCGCATATCAATAAAGATTAACCCGCCTAAATCGCGACGGCGGTGAACCCAACCGCTCAATGTTACTTCTTGTCCGACATGGCTGCGGTTTAAGCTACCGCAATAGTGAGAACGCATCATATAAATTATCCTTTTTTGTTTTGAGTTAAATTCCGGAAAATACCGCTGATTATAACGAAAAATCGAAAGGGAGAGAACGGTTATTTACGCCCTCGCCCGGGCAAAATCCCTTCCTTTCCGCGGAAAAATTAATGCAAGATACAACCTAATCTGATATGTTAACCCGGCAAAAGGATATTGCCCCCGTTTCAACAAGGAGAAATTATGTTCACTATTAATCTGATCTTTATTCTTATTTTAGCCATTCGGTTTTACAGCTTATCCATTTCCATCCGCAACGAAAAAGCCCTTCTCGCCAAAGGTGCCGTGCAATACGGAAAAACCAACTCGATGCTGCTTTCCGCCGCTCATATTCTGTTTTATCTCTGTGCCATCGGCGAAGCCAATTACCGTAATATCGAACTGGACGCCCTTTCCCTTAGCGGTTTGTTTATTTTGTGTTTTGCCATTTTAATGCTGTTTTGGGTAATAGCTTCCCTAAAGGAAATTTGGACGGTAAAAATCTATATTTTGCCCCAACATAAAATCAACCGTTCCTTTTTATTTAAATATTTCCGCCACCCCAATTATTTCCTCAATATTATTCCCGAACTTATAGGTTTAAGTTTATTCTGCCAGGCCAAATATACGGCAATGATCGGTCTGCCGATTTATCTGCTTATTCTTACCGTTCGCATCAAACAGGAAGAAAAAGCCATGGCGCCCCTATTCCGCCAACCGTAATTGGGATTTGTATCGGGAAAAAACTTCTTCTAAAATGAGCGCACTTGAAACAACAGGTAGCCCTCATGAATAAAAATAAAGATACGATATTTTCCGCCCCCATTGAAAAACTGGGGGATTTCACCTTTGATGAAAATGTAGCGGAAGTTTTCCCCGATATGATTCAACGTTCCATTCCGGGTTATTCCAATATTATTACCGCAATAGGTATGTTGGCGGCGCGCTTTGTGCGAAGTGGTACGAATGTCTATGATTTAGGTTGTTCGCGCGGAGCCGCCACCCTGTCTGCACGCCGCAATATTAATGCGGAAGGGGTAAAAATTATCGCTATTGATAATTCTCCGCCCATGGCGGAGCGTTGTCGTCAGCATATTCAGGCCTATCAAAGCCATATTCCGGTGGAGATCCTGTGTGATGATATTCGCCATGCCGATATCGAAAACGCCTCAATGGTAATTCTGAATTTTACCCTGCAATTTCTGCCGCCGCAGGATCGTGCGGGATTGTTGCAAAAAATCTATGCGGGACTGAATCCCGGAGGCATTCTGGTGCTGTCGGAAAAATTCCGCTTTGAGGACCAAACCGTCGATCAATTACTAATTGATTTACACCATGAATTTAAACGGGCTAACGGTTACAGCGAACTGGAGATCAGCCAGAAACGCACCGCACTGGAAAATGTGATGCGCATCGATAGTATCGCATGCCATAAACAACGCTTGCAGGAAATTGGTTTTGCCCATACGGAACTCTGGTTCCGCTGTTTTAATTTCGGTTCGATAGTTGCCATTAAATCCGAGTAAAGCGCAGAAATAACGCGTCGGATTGAATTATCACCTGATTTTCCGCCGGATTTATGGCATAATCCCGCCGCTATTATTTTATGCGGAGGAAATTATGCGAATTCTACATACCATGCTAAGAGTCGGCGATCTGGATCGTTCGATTAAATTCTATTGCGATATACTGGGCATGCGTTTACTGCGTACCAGTGAAAATCCGGAATATAAATATTCGCTGGCCTTCGTTGGTTATGAAGACGAAGATAAAACGGCGGTTATTGAGCTGACTTATAACTGGGGCGTGTCGGAATACGAAATGGGCGGCGCCTACGGCCATATCGCCATAGGGGTTGAAGATATCTATGCGGTTTGCGAGTCGGTAAAAGCGGCCGGTGCCAAGGTAACGCGCGAACCCGGCCCGGTTAAAGGCGGTACGACGGTTATCGCTTTCGTAGAAGATCCGGACGGTTATAAAATCGAATTTATTGAAAACAAAAGTGCCAAGGCCGCACTGGGCAACTAACTGAAACCTATTGCGGTACGCAGCTCTGCGTACCGTTTTTATTTGTGTAAAATTAGGATTTATCGTGACCGAAATTCATACCGAAACTGCGTGCAGGGAATCCCTTCCGACGGATTATAATTTACTTAAAAATCGTTTCCGCGGCTATTATCCGGTAATTATCGATGTGGAAACCGCCGGTTTCAATGCCAAAACGGATGCGCTGCTGGAACTAGCGGCGATTACCGTTAAAATGGATGAAAACGGGCTATTACAGCCGGATCAGAAATGTCATTTTCATATTCAGCCTTTCCCCGGCGCCAATATTAATCCGGATTCGCTTAAATTTAACGGTATTGATATCGATAATCCGTTGCGCGGTGCGGTTCCCGAACTGGAAGCCATTACCTCATTGTTTCAGATGGTACGGCGCGGACAAAAAAATGCCGATTGCCAGCGTTCGATCATCGTCGCGCATAATGCCGCTTTCGATCAAAGTTTTGTTATGGCGGCGGCCGAACGTACCGGGGTAAAACGTAATCCTTTCCATCCTTTCAGTATGTTTGATACCGCCAGTCTGAGCGGGTTGATGTTCGGTCAGACCGTACTGGTAAAAGCCTGCCAGGCCGCCGCTATTCCTTTCGACGGTAAACAGGCCCATTCCGCCCTCTATGATACGGAACGCACCGCCGAATTATTCTGTTATATGGTTAACCGTCTGAAATCCCTCGGCGGCTTTCCTCATTCCGAAAAAAAGTGCTGAAAAAACACCGCTCTTTTCCGCCGGCGCAAAGAAAATTTGCGCTGCGGCATAACCGGCCCGATACGAAAAGAGAGAATAGAGGCCTGAATTTGCTTCCTCCTCTGGACAAATCATTTTTTTTCGGTACAGTTAAAACTTTCTGAACAAGCTTAAGGAACAATACCTGTCATGTTAACCAATGCTGTCGTTATCTCCATTATTGTCCTGCTTATCCTCAGCCTGCTGCGTATCAATGTGGTTATCTCTCTGGTGATTTCCGCACTGGTGGCGGGCTTGGTAGGTGATTTGGGCATTTCCAAAACCATTGAAACCTTTACCGGCGGTTTAGGCGGCGGTGCCGAGGTGGCAATGAACTATGCCATTTTAGGCGCTTTTGCCGTAGCTATTTCAAAATCCGGCATCACAGATTTACTCGCCTACAAGGTGATTAAACGCCTCGGGCATCAGCCTACCGGCAGTTCAATGGGTAAATTCAAATACTTTATTCTGGCCATTTTATTATTATTTGCCATTTCTTCTCAGAACCTGCTGCCGGTACATATCGCCTTTATTCCGATTGTAGTGCCTCCGTTACTGAGTATTTTTAATAAGCTTAAAATCGACCGCCGCGCCGTAGCCTGCGTGCTTACCTTCGGTTTAACCGCAACCTATATGTTGTTACCGGTCGGCTTCGGGAAAATCTTTATCGAAAGTATTCTGGTTAAAAATATTAATGAAGTGGGCGCCGCCATGGGGTTACAAACCAATGTGGCCGAAGTGTCCCTCGCCATGTCCATTCCCGTTTGCGGTATGATCCTCGGCTTACTCACCGCGATTTTCATCACTTATCGTAAACCGCGCGAATATGCGCTTAGCATAGCGGAACCTACTACCGAAGAAATCGAGCGTCATATTGCCAATATCAAGCCTTTCCATGTTAGCGCCAGCATTATCGCTATTTTCGTTACCTTCGGTTTACAGCTGTTCACCAGTTCGACCATTCTCGGCGGATTGGCGGGTTTAGTTATTTTTGCCCTGTGCGGTATTTTCAAACTAAAAGAAAGCAACGATATTTTCCAACAAGGTCTGCGCCTGATGGCGATGATCGGTTTTGTTATGATCGCCGCTTCCGGCTTTGCCAATGTGATTAATTCCACCGGCGGCGTTACCGAACTGGTTAATACCTTCAGTCAGGATATCCGTCCGGGCGATAAAGGGATTGCGGCCATTTTGATGCTGATTATCGGCCTGCTGATTACCATGGGCATAGGTTCTTCTTTTTCCACCGTGCCGATTATTACTTCTATTTATGTTCCGCTCTGTTTGTCCCTCGGTTTTTCACCGCTGGCTACGGTATCTATCGTCGGTGTGGCGGCAGCCCTGGGAGATGCGGGTTCTCCGGCTTCCGACTCGACCCTGGGCCCGACTTCCGGTCTAAATATGGACGGTAAACATGATCATATCTGGGACTCCGTGGTACCGACTTTCCTGCACTATAATATTCCTTTATTGGTATTCGGCTGGATTGCGGCAATGGTGCTTTAAAATAATAGGCCTCCCCTTAAGGGGAGGTTTCCTTTGTTCCCTGCATAGACCACAGCTATGAATGATATCTCTCATCTTGTGCAACATCTGCGTCTTCGGGTCGATGCGCTATATGCCCGCTACCATGCGGATCCGACGCAAAAAATCAAGGCGAAATTCGACCGCTCTTTATTCCGTCAGGATTCTCAAACCCTATCCGATTATTTAACTCAAATCGAAGAAACCCTGGCATTACTTGCAGATTTTAGCCCAGTGCAAAAGGAGCAATTGATATTTTTCAGCGAAAAACTGGCTGCGCAATGTGCCGCGCTTAGCGAAGCCCTGCAAAGTGCCGAGCAGCGCCCGAATAGCGAGTGCCCCCGCCCTCAAGGACGCACAGAGCGGTTAAAGCAAGCGTTGAACTTGCTGCCGCCGCGCGAACGTCTGGTAAAATATTACGAAGCGCTGCAGGCATTAAATGAAAAAATCGCCGCACAGCAAGATAATGTCGCCGCCTGTACCGACCGGCAACAACAGATACATTACCTTCATCAACTGGAAATCACCCGTCAGCGTCGGCAACGCTGTTTGGAAGCCATTGAAGTTTTGGAAGAATATCTGAACTTTCAACGTCAGAATAAAGAAAACGGCTGAAAATACTTTCAGCCGTCGGAAACTAGCTAAGGTCTATTTCGCCTCAAAAACCAAAATCGCTCCCTGATTATCCACTTTATCCGTAGGTTGCAGTTCTTTGCCCATAATATAACCGGAACTGTCCGTAGCAATATAAATTTTACTGCTGTCAGGTGAAACCAATACCATGCGGTAACGATTGCTGGTACGGAAATGGGTCAGCACTTCGCCCTGTACCTGGCGGCTATCGCCGCTTAAGGGAAGTTGATACAGGATCCCGGTTTTTACTCCGGTTACCAACAATGAATTTTGCAGACTTTTAATTTTTCCGTCCTTCGGATAATAAGCGATACTGGTGGTCGCCACCGTCGGCCAACAAATATAATCGCCTCCGCATTTCGGATCATTAAAATTATAGCTGTTCGGTACCGTATAGAAAGTTTTTAGCGGCGGCTTAAAATTATCCGGATGAACATCCGTTTCTTTCTGGTATACGGCTTTCACGCCGTCGGGTACGGTAACTTCGTCATATACCGGCGCTTGAGTACAGTTATCCACCTGCGAATAATTAACATAGCTGTAGGCCTGGTTATCCTGATAGCCGGCAATATGCGGCCAGCCGTAATTACCGCCTTTCTCGATAAGGTTGACTTCATCGTCCACCCCCGGCCCCTGATCCACATTGAATAACAGATCCCCCACCCAGACCAGACCTTGCGGATTGCGGAATCCATAGGCCCAAATATGGCTTTTCACCCCGTTAATACTCGGGTTATCCGCCGGAATAGAACCGTCTTTATTCAGCCGCAAAATTTTACCGCGATAGTTACTGAAATCCCCTTTTGCCACCTGTTCCGCACTAGGTAATTTCTGAGCGCGGATTTCCTTACAGCTGTTGGCGTATTGGTTAAAGCCGCTATCGCCGAAAGTCGCCAGCAACTTACCCTTTTTATCAAACATCAGTCGGCCGCCATTATGATCATCTCCGCCGGTCAGATTATCCAGTACGATCTGTTCATCCCTTAGGGTACCGGCCTTGGCGTCGAAATGAAGACGCACAATACGTCCGGCGGTGGATTTTCCGTCTTCAGGCTTTTTCGCATAGGTGTAATAAACGTAAACATAGTCTTCTCCTTTACCTTTGAGAAAATCAGGATCAAAGGCCATGCCCAATACGCCCTGGTGAACCGGCTGAGCAAAGGCTTTTTCAAAGGTATAAAGCACCTTATGTTCGCCGCTTTGCGGATCTATGCTCGAAATCCGTCGCCCTTGGCGTTCGGTAATCCAAATTTTACCGTCCGCTCCCCAGACCATATCCCAGATGCCGTCCAAGCCATCAACCAATACGGAGCTTTTAAAGTCCTGCTCAATATTGGCTACTCTCGGATTCTGTACAACCGTATTCTCGGCATAGAGGTTAATACTGAACAGGGCGGTTGCGATTGCTATGGCAGACAATGTTTTTTTCATCGGAGGTTCCTCGCTCGCTACAATAAATATTAAGGCATTCCGAGCGCATTAGACGCTGTTATATTCCCCTTGTCAACGCCCTAAAACGGGTATAATTTGCGGCCGCAAAAATAAAGAGGAATCATTAAAAGAGGAAATAAAAAACCGTAAGCAACCCTTGATAGGGACAATACTTACGGTTTTCAAAAAACTGATGGCGGAGGAACTGGGATTCGAACCCAGGGAGGGCGTAAACCCTCGCCGGTTTTCAAGACCGGTGCCTTCAACCACTCGACCATTCCTCCGTGATTTAAGCGTGGAGAATAATACGGACTAAAGGGCTGTCTGTCAAGCCGGCAATGTGAAAAAAGCGGCGCCGGAATAATTGGAAGGGTTACAATAAAAAACTCGCGGATTTTCGACCGCACTTCAATCTGATTTTTGTCTTTCACAACCGACTATAATCCGACCGGATTCGCCGCTTATGCTTCCTATCAGAGTAAAAATAGCAAAAAAAAGCTCCCCGCAGGGAGCCTTGAATTCTTTCGGTTGTCCGCTACGATTAGCGACGTAAACCTAAGCGCGCGATAGTTTCGGAATACAGCGCCAGATTGGTACGTTTTAAATAGTCTAATAGTTTACGACGACGGGAAACCATGCGTAATAAACCGCGGCGGCCGTGGTGGTCTTTTTTATGTTCGGCAAAGTGCGCCTGTAAATGATTGATCTGAGCGGTTAATAATGCGATCTGAACTTCGGAAGAACCGGTATCTTTTGCATCACGACCGAATTCAGCGACAATCGCCGCTTTTTTTTCTGTACTTAGAGACATATAAAATCCTCTTTAATAGGGTTTGTGAATAATACATCGTTAGCCGATCTCTAATTCAGCCACGACAGGAGCTTGGTATTTTAGCGATTCGAAACCAAAAAGCAATCAAATATTTTCATTCCCGCCGATTCCGCCGGATTTTAAAGCCGAGTCCCCAAAGACAAATTGTAAAAATGCCCAAAAATTCGTACTTTGCAAAGACTTTATTTAGCATTTGCATAATTGTGTTTAACCGGCATCTTTCCCATAATAAGACTCATCTTTCTACCTCAGCCAATAGGAAATAATATGAGTACCCAGCAAAAACCGCTTTATATTAAAGTACACCCGACGGATAACGTAGCCATTATCGTCAATAGTAACGGTTTGCCTGCCGGCACGGCCTTTGATGACGGACTAACCCTAACAGAACATGTACCCCAAGGCCACAAAGTAGCCTTACAGGATATTAAAAAAGATGCCGAAATCATACGTTACGGTGAAGTTATCGGCTATGCCGTACGTGATATTGCACAAGGCTCCTGGATCGAGGAATCGCTGGTACAGCTACCTAAAGCACCGCCGCTGGAAAGCCTGCCGCTGGCCACACGCCCCGCACCGCAATTAGAACCCTTGGAAGGCTATACCTTCGAAGGCTATCGTAATAAAGACGGTAGCGTGGGTACTAAGAATATGCTGGGTATTACCACCAGCGTGCATTGTGTCGCCGGGGTGGTGGATTATATCGTGAAAATAATTGAAAGGGATTTACTGCCTCATTACCCGAATGTTGACGGTGTTGTAGGGTTAAATCATTTATACGGTTGCGGAGTGGCGATTAATGCCCCGGCAGCGGTAGTACCTATTCGTACCATTCATAATATCGCCCTGAATCCAAACTTCGGCGGTGAAATTATGGTGATCGGCTTAGGTTGCGAAAAATTACAACCGACCCGCTTGTTAGAAGGTACTTCGGACGTGTATCCGATTTCTCTGCAAGAGGCCAGTATTACCAGTTTGCAAGACGAACAGCATGTAGGATTCCAGTCCATGGTTTCTTCCATTCTGGAAACAGCGAAAAAGCATCTGGAAAAACTGAACCAGCGTAAACGCGAAACCTGTCCCGTTTCCGATCTGGTGGTCGGCGGACAATGCGGCGGCAGCGATGCTTTCTCCGGAGTAACCGCAAACCCGGCGGTAGGCTATGCCGCCGATCTGTTGGTACGCGCCGGCGCTACCTTTATGTTCTCCGAAGTTACCGAAGTTCGAGACGCCATTCATTTGCTTACTCCGCGCGCCGCCGATAAAGAGGTGGGTAAACGTTTGCTGGAAGAAATGAAATGGTATGATGATTACCTTGATATGGGCAAAACCGACCGCAGTGCCAACCCATCTCCGGGAAATAAAAAAGGCGGTCTTGCCAATGTGGTGGAAAAAGCCTTGGGTTCTATTGCGAAATCCGGCAGCAGTGCCATTGTGGAGGTGTTATCCCCGGGGCAGCGTCCGACTAAAAAAGGTTTGATCTACGCAGCTACGCCTGCCAGCGACTTTGTATGCGGAACCCAGCAACTGGCTTCCGGCATTACGGTACAGTTATTTACCACAGGTCGCGGAACCCCATACGGTTTGGCGGCGCTACCCGTAATTAAAGTCGCCACCCGTTCCGATCTGGCCGAACGCTGGTTTGATTTAATGGATATAGATGCAGGTACCATTGCAACAGGTAAAGAAACCATTGAACAGGTGGGTTGGCGGATCTTCCACGAAATTATTGAAGTGGCCAGCGGACGCAAGCAAACCTGGTCGGATCAATGGGGACTGCATAACGCCCTATCCGTCTTTAACCCGGCACCGGTAACCTGATTAGCAGATTCCCATCGGGAAATAACCGCTTCCATAACAAAGGGAGCGGTTTTTTTATTTTCTTCCCATTTCATCTCTCCGCATATTAATTGTTTTTCCTCACTTGCTTATGGAGCATCAATAAAAATAATTGCGCCTCCCCTACTTGATTTAATCCTATATCGTACTAAAATAAGTCCGATATAAGACTTTATCCCAAATTATATTCTCTGTACCCGCCCTAGCGACCCGGCCGAACCCTTAGGGGCTGTCATAGGCGCGGAATTAATAAGGTTTTTGACAAATAAGAGGAACCCCATATGAAAAATATAAATCTACAGCAATACGAGCCGGATATGGGGCTCGGACGCTATTCCTGGCAACAGCTGATAAAATGGCTGTTAATTGCCCTGTTGATCTACGCGCTGGGCAGCATTTTTATTTCCAATCCTTTTTCCATTTTCGTGGATCGTAAAACCCCGGTGGATTATTCCAGAATCATGTATTTCCACGGTTTGGCTATTGGTTTGGCGGGTTTGACTTGCTTAATCGTGAACCAGGTATTTAATCTTGATAACAAATTTAAAAAGATTATTTTTTACTGCACCCTGGCCGCCGTGTTTTTCGGCCTAAGCGGCGGCGCCATTAACCGCTCCATGGAAGAAACTAAGCTGATGCTCTGGTACCAGACCCTGGGATTCTTTGCCTTAGATGGGGTATTGATTACCTTATTTATCGCTTTCCTGTATAGCCGTCCCCGTACACAGCAGCCTTCATTCGCTTATTATCTGGCAACCATATCTTCAGGTACCGCAGTAATCGCCGCCTTAATCGGAGATTTAATCGGTGTTATGCTGGATTTCGGCGATATCGGGGGAATTTTCGGAAGCTATGCCTCGGCAATCGGCTACAGTTTATCGGAATGGAATGATAATCTGCTGAGATCTCATTCGGATATGATCGTTATTGCCGTTATCGGTCTGCTTCTTTCCGTTATCGATCAAAAATACGGACGCCATCTGATCGGCACGGCTAAATCCATAAAAATCAGCGGCGAACTTATGGCTATTATCGGTATTCTATTAATGGCACTTATCCTGCTGGTTTCCGGTTTCTGCGGAGTAAACTGGCAAATTCCGCATATTTTCACCGAAAAAGGCTTTTATGCTCCCCGCGGGCAAAGCGTTGCAGGTATCGATTTGGTGGATTTTGTCATAGGTACCCTGTTCCTGTTCGGCGGTTTAATGATTATCGGCGCCCTGCTGTTCGGCAAAAAGAGCGCTAACAATCAACTGAGTCAAACGGCCAAATATACCTTAAGCGGTCTGTTCCTCACCTGGAGCGGAATTATCCTTACCGTAGCAGGTATGGGCTTTTTACAGGAATATCGGGCGGATCTGTACAGCTCATCCAATGATGTGCCCCTGGCGGATTACGGCTTTGCTTTTAGAATGTTGCATTTGGACGTCAGCCTGATGCTGTTCCCTGCCATTATGTTGGTAATGCTGATTGCCCAGCACTTCCTGCAGGCTAAGCAAAATAAAAATATGCAGCGTTTTTTACGTACCGGCGTTCTGTTCTGTACCCTAGGCTCTTTAGTTTATATGGTACTGAACCCTGCGGCATTCGGCCCGGGTTACTGGATTGTCGGACTGGGATTCGCCTTTGTGGTATCCGGTATGATCTATTTCTTTGTCAGCGCCCATCATCAAGAAACGGAGAAATTTGACGGGGTAACCGAACATTCGCAACCTTAAGCGGGAATTTTCCTGCCGGAATCAGCCGAAGAGAAATGCGAGGATAGGCGCTATTGACTTCAAAAGGTAATGGGTTAAACTAAATCGGTTATAATACGATATAGGACTAAAAATGAATCCTCTTGATAAATTATCCTCACTTTCCGCCCAGCTTTCGCAGATTTATGCGCAATGGGCGAAACAATATAATCTGACCCTGAACGAATTACGTTTTTTATACCATATCAATGCCCAGGGTTCCTGTTCTCCGAGCGAAATCGGCGATAAATGGAGTCTGCCGAAGCAGACGGTTACTTCCGTTTGTAAGCAACTCAGCCAGAAAGGTTTTCTCCGTTTTTCGCCGGATCACAAGGATAAACGGGCGAAACGGATTGAATTAACCCCGGCGGGATTGGCATTTACCCAACCTATGATTGAAAACCTTATCCGCTTGGAATATCAAGCCAGTGCCGACTTCGATCAGGAAAAGATCACCCTGTTGTTAACCGAAATCGAACGTTGGCAGGCGATGTTAAATCATTATCTCAACAACCAATAGAAGGAACCTATGTCCCTCTTAATCCGTAAAGCCCAACGCCGCGATGCCGAACAAATATGGCGATTAATGCGCGAACTGGCCGAATTTGAAAAATACCTCGACAGCTTCGCTATTACCCCGGCCATAGTGGAAGAATGCGGTTTTGATAAACAACCGCCCGATTTTCACTGCCTGGTCGCCGCCGAGAATGAAAAAATTACGGGCATTGCCGTATATTATTTTCTTCCTTTTACCGCGCAAAACCGACCGGCAATTTATTTAAAAGAACTCTATGTGGATTCCGCTCAACGCGGCCGGAAAATCGGTGAAAAACTGATGCAGGCGCTGAAACAACAGGCCCGTTTACATAAATGCGGCTATATAAAATGGAATGTTGCCCCTTGGAACGAACAGGGAAAAAAATTCTATGCCCGTCTTGGTGCGCAACAAAATGATCAATGGTTAAATTACGAATGGCGAGTTTAATATGCAAATCAGAAGACTAACCATATCCGATCTTCCGCAACTGCGGCAAATCGGAATCGACACCTTCCGTGAAACCTTTAGCTGCAGCAATAGCGCGGAAAATATGTCGGCCTATCTGACACAGAGTTTTTCCCTGCCCCGTCTGCAGCAGGAACTGGAAAATCCTCATAGTGAATTTTATTTTGCCGAACGGGATAATCGGATAGCGGGCTATTTAAAACTCAATAGCGCACAGGCACAAACGGAATTACAGGATAAAAGAGCGGTCGAAATCGAACGTATTTATGTTTTGCAATGCTGGCAAGGTAAAGGCATAGGTCAGAAATTATATGAATTTGCCCTAAATCGGGCCCGGGAGCAACAAGCGCACTATCTTTGGTTGGGGGTGTGGGAACATAATCACAAGGCCCTGGCTTTTTACCGTAAAAACGGCTTTACGGAGTTTGACCGGCATATTTTTCTACTGGGGGAAGATAAGCAAAGGGATATAATGATGAAACGCCCGCTACTTATTGAAAATCAACAAATATAAATCTGCGGCAAATTTAATAAAAATGCGGAAGCTTTTTTGCTCTCCGCATTTTTTTGATTCTCATCCCTTATTAAGGGTATACCGATCAGGACGAGGTTCCTCAGGAAATAACGTGCAGGGCCATATACAGCAGGAACCTGTCGTCGGTACTGTTCAGATCCAGACCGGTAAGATCGGAAATTTTGTTCAGGCGATATTCCAGCGTATTACGATGTACATAAAGCGCTTTTGCAGTAGCAATGGTTTGCATATTATTTTCAAACCAGGCTAACAGCGTCTTCACCAATGCTCCGTTATTATCCATCAGTTTCAGTTTTTTCAAGGGGCGTTCCAGTTCGTCTTTCTGCCAGCCGTTTTTTAACTGATTGAGCAATACCGGTAAAATCAGTTCCTGATAGTTATAGATAGATTGTTTCGGTAAGCGCGACTTGCCGATTTTCAATGTAGTGCGCGCCGTATGATAGGATAAAAACAAACCGTTTTCCGTAGTGAAATAATTTCCCAGAGCAATACGTACATTGGACTTAATATTATCGTTCATGCGCTCGAGCAGCTGTCTGATCCGTTCAATATGATTGTCCGCATCCCAACGTCCGAAACTATTCAACGCCGGTTTCAGGATCACCAATTCGCTCAGCGACAATACCGCCACCAAATTATCGCGCTCCGGATATTTGAGTAACTGTTGCAGATTCTGCAATTCCTCACGCCCTTGCTCCACGCCTAACCGAGCGCTATCTATTTCAATAATACAGGCTACGCGCGGAATAGAAAGATCCACCCCTAGGCGATTCGCCCATTCGACGATATTCGGCGTTATGCTTTCACTATTAATCAGATTCAGGATCAGCTCTTCTTTTAAACGGGTGTCCTGGGCCAACAAATTAAAGAGTCTGGCCTGCTCCAGCATCATTTCCGCAGTCATACATACCAATTTACCGAACTCCTTCAGGCTGGTCGGTTCGCCGGTCAAACCGATAACGCCGATAACCTGACCTTCCACCCGCAACGGTAAATTAATACCGGGACGAACGCCGTGTAAGCTATGAATCACCGCTTCATTAATATCCACGGTTCGTCCCTGTGATAATGCCAATAATGCGCCGTCATGAATTTCACCTATCCGACTGATATCTCCGCTGGCAATGATTTTGCCTTTCGCATCCATAATATTGATATTACAATCAATAATTTCCATCGTCCGTTGTACGATTTTCTGCGCTAATTTCTCATCTAATAGGTAAACTGACATGGTTATTGTTTTCTCAAGATATATTCATTTTAAGTAAGGCGGCGATATTTCTTGCCGTAATTTCCAGATTTTCCTCCGCCTCGGCCAAGGCTTCCGGCAGGGTACAGACCTTATTCAATACGCTGAATACCGCATCCAGTCCGTGGTCGTAAACAACCTGAATATCCTTACCTAAACTACCGGCAATACCGATAACCGGCACCTGATATTTCTTCGCCACCGCCGCCACACCGATAGGTACTTTGCCGTTAATGCTCTGATGATCCAAACGACCTTCGCCGGTAATCACCAAGTCAGCATCCTTTATTTTATCTTCCAGTTCAAGCAATTTTATAATAATACCGATACCGCTCTTTAATTCGGCATTGAAAAAACCCGCAAAGGCAGCGCCTAATCCGCCGGCGGCACCCGCACCCGCCAGGGTTTCGACCTCGCAGCCCAAATCGCGGCGAATAATCTCGGCATAATGTGTTAAGGCTTTGTCCAGGGTTTCAATCATCGCCGGCGTAGCCCCTTTCTGCGGGCCAAAAACTGCGGAAGCGCCGTTCTTTCCGGTTAGCGGATTAGTAACATCGCAGGCCACCTGAAAGCGGCATTCTCGTAAACGCGGATCCGCCCCGCTCATATCTATTCTGGCCAAATCCGCAAGTGCGCCGCCGCCGTAGCCGATTTGTCGATTCTGCTTATCCAGTAATCCGATCCCCAGCGCCTGCAACATTCCTGCCCCGCCGTCATTGGTTGCGCTACCGCCCAGGCCGATAATAAAATGTCTGACCCCGGCATCTAATGCGGCGGTGATTAACTGTCCGACCCCATAGGTGGTGGTAATTAAAGGATTGCGTTTATGTTCGGGTACCTGCTCAATACCGCTTGCCGAAGCGATTTCGATAAATGCGGTTTTTGCGTCTTTCGAGATACCCCAGAACGCCGGCTGCCGCTCTCCCAAGGCGCCGATCACCTCGGATTCGATAATTTCTCCCTGAGTCGCTTCAACCATGGTACAGACCGTACCTTCTCCGCCGTCGGCAATAGGGACTTTGACATAAGTAGCATGCGGAAAAATCTGTTTAAAACCTTTTTCGATGGTATTTGCCACATTCATTGCCGAAAGGCTTTCTTTATATGAATCTGGTGCAATAACGACTTTCATATGATATCTCGCTTCTTTCTTACTTCTGTTTCTATTCCGATGCTTAGTGAGAATAAAATTTATCGGAAGATTAAACGGGAGGATATTTCCCCCTCCCGTTTGATCGGACTGTTAATCCCTTGTAATTTCCGTATTCGCCAGTCTTTCGTAATAACGTGCCAAAGCACTGTGATCCAACTGACCGTCGCCGGCAATCTTCAGCGCCTGCATCATTTCCATCACGGAGGCGGTTAACGGCAGATAAGCGCCGACACCATGAGAAGTATCCAAGGCGTTGGCTAAATCCTTAATATGCAGATCGATTCGGAAGCCCGGTTTGAAATTACGATCCAATACCATCGGCGCTTTCGCATCTAATACCGTACTACCCGCCAGACCGCCGCGAATCGCCTGATAAACCAATTCCGGATTAACTCCGGCTTTAGTCGCCAGCATTAACGCCTCGGACATTGCCGCAATATTCAAGGCCACAATCACCTGGTTCGCCAGTTTAGTCACATTACCCGCGCCGATATCACCGGTATAAACAACGGAACCCGCCATCGCTTTCATCACATCATAGTATTTATCGAAGACTTCTTTTTTACCGCCGACCATTACGGACAGAGTGCCGTCAATGGCTTTAGGTTCGCCGCCGCTAACCGGTGCGTCAAGCATTTCGATCCCTTGTTTTTCCAATTCGGTGTAAATTTCACGGCTTGCCAACGGAGCAATGGAACTCATATCAATTAAAACCAATCCCGGTTTTGCCCCTTCCAGAACGCCGTTTTCACCTAATACGGCGGATTTTACATGGGGAGAATTAGGTAACATGGTGATAACCACATCAACCTGCGCCGCCACTTCTTTGGAATTTGCCGCAGCAACCGCACCTGCGGCCACAACATCTTTTACCGCATCCTGATTGAAATCGGTAACCACCAATGAATAACCCGCTTTTAGCAAGTTCTTACTCATAGGTTTACCCATAATACCTAATCCGATAAATCCGATTTTCATATTTAACCTCTCTTGTTGCATTAACGTTAATTACCGGGCTCCGTCCCGATGTTTAAAAAACTCCCAGCCTAGGGTTAGGCCTTAAAATTATCGCGTAATTTCTGTGTGGCGGCACGGAAAACCCCTAAATCGCTGCCTACCGCAACGAAGGTTGCTCCCCATTCCAGATAGCGACGCGCATCCTGTTCCACCGGTGCCAAAATACCGCAGGCTTTACCATATTTCTTCGCCACGGCAAAAATATGCTGAATTACTTTTTGCACTTCCGGATGATTAGGATTACCCAAGTAGCCCAGGGCGGCGGATAAATCGCCGGGACCGACGAAAATACAGTCTACCCCTTCCACAGCGGCGATTTCTTCCGCATTATCAACCCCCTGCTGGCTTTCAATCTGGACAATCACACCGATATTGTCATTGATCCGTTTGAAATAATCCGGAATGGTGGCATAACCGTTGTTCCGATGAGAAACGGAAACGCCGCGAATACCCACCGGCGGGTAACGGGTCGACGCCACCGCCTGTAAAGCATCTTCTTTACTTTCCACATAAGGTACTAAAATATTGTAGAAGCCGATATCCAATAAACGCTTAATCACTACGGGATCGTTTTTCGGCGGACGTACAATCGGCATACTTTCGCTGTCTTTTAACGCCATTAATTGCGGAATAAAAGAAAGAACATCATTAGGTGCGTGTTCGCCGTCCAATAACAACCAGTCAAATCCGGCCAATCCCAAAACCTCGGTTGAAATAGGATTGCCCAAAGCGCTCCAGCAACCGATTAATTTTTCACCTTTTAGTAATTTCTGCCGAAACAGGTTCGGTACGTATTTTTCGTTCATCGCAGCTTCCTTTTTTAGTCTGATAAGAAATTGCAGAAAGTCTAAATTTTTTTCTTCCAACAATCATTGTATAAATGCACAAAAACAAATTTTAAAACCGACCCATATATATGCAGACGCATAGCCCTCTATTTAATATTTCCGAACAAGCAAGCCTTTATATAAAGGAGAAGAGGCTACTGCTTCGCGCATAAAACGGATGCCTCAATAGAACTAATTTGTGATGGAGATCACAAACAGCTGTGCAGGCGCACAAATAAAAATCGAATTTATTTTTTATCTTCTGACAAATACCGAATACGCATTCAAAGCGAATTCATATAATTTTTAGCGTCGTGAAAATCATTACAGTCAGGAGTTAATTATGAGCGATAACAATGCGAGCGTACGCAGTACCACCGCAGAAGTCATAAAACGCACTAATGTGCGCTGGACCATCGTGGTGCTTTTATTCTTTGTAACCGCAATCAACTATGGGGACCGAGCCACCTTAGCGATTGCCGGTAAACCTATGTCCGATGCCATAGGTATTGACGCCGGCGGCATGGGTTGGGTCTTTTCCGCCTTTTCTTGGGCTTATGTACTGGGCCAATTACCGGGCGGTTGGCTACTTGACCGCTTCGGTTCCAAAAAAGTTTATTTCCTTAGTATCCTGTTCTGGTCGATCTTTACCCTATTACAGGGTGCCGTCGGCTTGTTCTCCGGAGTTTGGGCACTGATTATCCTGTTCTCTCTGCGTTTCCTGGTCGGGATTGCAGAATCTCCTTCTTTCCCGGGTAACAGCCGTATTGCAGCAGCTTGGTTCCCGGCCAAAGAACGCGCTACCGCAGTGGCTATCTTTAACTCCGCGCAATACTTCGCTACCGTGATCTTTGCGCCGATTATGGGTTGGTTAACCGCAGAAATAGGTTGGGAATCCGTCTTTATCTTTATGGGGACGGTAGGTATCTTAATCAGTTTCGTCTGGCTGAAAGTTATTTATAATCCGAAAGAGCATCCGAAAATCAATCAGGCCGAGCTAGATTATATCGAAGCGGGCGGTGCCTTAACCAATATGGATCAGCCGAAAGAAGACGGCAGCAAAAAACAGGGTCCTAAATTCGGTTATATCAAACAGCTATTGAAAAACCGTATGATGCTGGGGGTTTATCTGGGTCAATACTGCATCAACTGTCTAACCTTCTTCTTTATCACCTGGTTCCCGGTTTATCTGGCTACGGAACGCGGTCTGGATCTGAAATCCGTCGGTTTTATCGCCGCAATCCCGGCCATCTGCGGTTTCCTCGGAGGCCTCACCGGGGGTGTTATTTCCGATGCCTTAATGAAAAAAACCAATTCTTTATCCATTGCACGTAAAACCCCAATCGTATTAGGTATGCTGTTCTCCATGAGCATGGTCTTCTGTAACTATGTGGATTCCATTTACATGGTGGTACTGTTCATGTCCATGGCCTTCTTCGGTAAAGGTGTCGGCGCTTTAGGTTGGGCGGTAATGGCGGACACCGCGCCAAAAGAAATCAGCGGTTTGGCCGGCGGTCTGTTCAATATGTGCGGTAACCTGTCCGGTATCGTTTCACCTATCGCCATCGGTTATATCGTAAAACATACAGGGCATTTCGAATGGGCGTTGGTATTCGTCGCCGTTCATGCTCTGATTGCCGCCATCAGCTTCCTGTTTATCGTCGGTCCGATTAAACGTATGGAACTGAAACCTATTGAAGACAAATAATCGCAACGGCACAGGCCAGTTCAATTGCCTGTGCCGTTACATAATACGCTATTAACTCGCTAGCGAAGGAAATAAGTATGAGTACAGAATCCGTTCCACTGATTACCGAAATGAAAGTAATCCCCGTCGCAGGTCATGACAGTATGTTAATGAATGTGGGCGGCGCCCATTCCCCATATTTTACCCGTAATCTGGTTATTCTGAGCGATAATGCCGGTCATACCGGCGTAGGCGAAGCGCCGGGCGGAGAAACCATCTTAAATGCGCTGAAAGAAGCCATACCTCATGTGGTCGGCCGCCCTATTTCCATCCTTAACCGAATAGTTACCGATATGCACAAGGGCTACCTTGACGCCGACTATGATACCTTCGGCAAAGGGGCTTGGACCTTCGAACTGCGCGTAAATGCCGTTGCCGCACTGGAAGCCGCACTGCTCGACTTAATGGGGCAATTCCTGCAGGTACCCGTCGCGGAATTATTGGGGCCAGGCAAACAACGGGACGAAGTAACCGTTCTAGGTTATCTGTTCTATATAGGTGATGACAAAATCACCGATCTGCCTTACCAGCAACCGCTTTCCGGCTGCCATGAATGGTATAAAATCCGCCGTCGCAAGGCCATGGACACACAAGCAGTGGTCGAACTGGCGGCAGCGGCAAAAGATCGCTACGGTTTCAAGGATTTCAAAATGAAAGGCGGCGTATTTGCCGGCGAAACGGAAATCGAAACAGTCAGCGCCTTAAAGAAAAACTTCCCGGATGCAAGAATCACCCTGGATCCGAACGGCTGCTGGTCGCTGGAAGAAGCCATTCAGCTGTGTAAAGGAATGCACGAGGTATTAACCTATGCGGAAGATCCTTGCGGAGCGGAACAGGGCTATTCCGGCCGTGAAGTAATGGCGGAATTCCGCCGTGCCACCGGTATTCCAACCGCCACCAATATGGTCGCTACCAACTGGCGCGAAATGGGGCATTCCATTATGTTGCAGGCGGTAGATATTCCTTTGGCGGATCCGCATTTCTGGACTCTGACCGGCGCCAGCAAGGTCGCCCAGTTATGTAATGAATGGGGATTAACCTGGGGCTGCCACTCCAACAATCACTTTGATATTTCTCTCGCCATGTTTAGCCATGTGGGCGCTTCCGCCCCGGGTAATCCGACCGCACTGGATACACACTGGATCTGGCAGGAAGGTGATTTCCACCTGAGCAAAAATCCGCTTGAGATCATCGACGGTAAAATCAAACTGAATGATAAGCCGGGACTGGGTATTGAGCTGGATATGGAAAAAGTGATGCAGGCTTATGCATTGCATCAAAAATTACCGAGCGGTGCGCGTAATGACGCCGTTCCGATGCAGTTCTACTACCCGGGCTGGAAATTCGATCGTAAGCGCCCGGCAATGCTGCGCTGATACGAATATAACCCCGGTAAAAAAACTTTGCTTTTTTAGACCGCACTTTTAACCTATTTATATACAATCAGTTAACACAAAGAGGCTTTATTATGACAACACCAGTAATTACCGAAATGCAGGTTATTCCCGTTGCCGGACACGACAGCATGCTCCTTAATCTGAGCGGCGCGCATTCCCCTTATTTCACCCGTAATATCGTTATTCTCAAAGATAACAGCGGTAATACCGGGGTCGGTGAAGTACCCGGCGGCGAAAAAATCCGTCAGACCTTGGAAGACGCCAAACCTTTGGTCGTAGGTAAAACCCTGGGGGAATATAAAAATGTGATGACCAAAGTACGAGATACCTTTAACGATCGCGATGCCGGCGGACGCGGCCTGCAAACCTTCGATTTACGTACCACCATCCATGTGGTTACCGCCATTGAAGCGGCGATGCTGGATTTATTAGGCCAGTTCCTCGGCGTTAGCGTCGCTTCCCTGCTTGGCGACGGACAGCAGCGCGATGCGGTGGAAATGCTCGGTTACCTGTTCTATATCGGCGACAGAAAGAAAACGACCTTGGCCTACCAGAGCCAGGAAAATGATCCTTGCGAATGGTATCGCGTACGCCATGAGGAAGCCCTTACGCCGGAAGCCGTGGTTCGCCTGGCGGAAGCCGCCTATGAAAAATACGGCTTTAACGACTTTAAATTAAAAGGCGGCGTACTGGCCGGCGAACAGGAAGCCGAAGCGGTAACCGCTTTATCCAAACGTTTCCCTGAGGCCCGTATTACCTTGGATCCGAACGGTGCTTGGTCGCTGGAAGAAGCCATTCGTATCGGTAAACAGCTACGCAATGTTTTAGCCTATGCGGAAGACCCTTGCGGTGCGGAACAGGGCTATTCCGGCCGAGAAGTGATGGCGGAATTCCGCCGTGCCACCGGCTTACCGACCGCAACCAATATGATCGCTACCGACTGGCGCCAAATGGGACATACCATTTCTCTGCAATCCGTCGATATCCCTCTTGCCGATCCGCACTTCTGGACCATGCAGGGATCGGTACGAGTCGCTCAAATGTGCCACGAATGGGGATTAACCTGGGGTTCTCACTCCAATAACCACTTCGATATTTCTCTCGCCATGTTCACCCATGTCGCCGCAGCGGCGCCGGGTAAAATTACCGCTATCGATACCCACTGGATCTGGCAGGAAGGCAACCAGCGCCTAACCAAAGAACCGCTACAGATCAAAGGCGGCTTGGTCGAAGTACCGAAAAAACCGGGGCTGGGCATCGAATTGGATATGGATCAGGTGGCGAAAGCACACGAATTGTATAAAAACATGGGATTAGGCGCCCGCGACGATGCCATGGCAATGCAGTTCCTGATTCCGAACTGGAAATTCGACAATAAAAAACCTTGTCTGGTACGTTAATCTTCCCGTTCTATAAATTTATTTGCCGGCCCAGTGCTGGCAAATTTTTTATCCGGGGATTATGCTAAGCCGCAAACCATCAAAGTAAAGGGCGCGATCCGATCTCGCAATTAATTGCTACGGAGAAATAACAATGCAAACAATCAATCTGAAAAATGGCGATAAACTCGCTGTGCTGGGCATGGGAACCTGGTTTATGGGCGAGCGTCCCGCACAGCGTAAAGAAGAAATAGCTACGCTGCGTTATGCTATTGAGCAGGGGGTTAATCTGATCGATAGCGCCGAAATGTATGGTAACGGACGTTCCGAGCGCCTGGTCGGCGAAGCCATTGCCCCCTATGCGCGGGAATCCCTTTATCTGATTTCAAAAGTTCTGCCCGAAAACGCCAATCTGCGCCGAATGGAGCAATCCTGCGACGCTTCTTTACGGGCGCTGAATACCGATTATCTGGATATGTATCTGTATCACTGGCGCGGCGCCACGGCGTTGGAAGAAACCGTACAGGGATTGGAAGCCTTAAAAGCGAAAGGAAAAATTCGCGCCTGGGGCGTATCCAATTTTGATCTGGAAGATATGCAGGAACTGCTAGCCCTGCCGCAAGGGAAACATTGCCAGTTGAACCAAGTACTGTTCCATCTGGGCTCGCGCGGTATCGAATATGCGCTTAAACCTTATCAGGATCAGCAACATATCCCGACCCTTGCCTATTGTCCGCTAGCCCAGGCCGGTCGCCTACAGCGTAATCTTATCAATCATCCCGTGCTAACGGAGGTCGCACAGGAAATCGGCTGTACGCCCTATCAGGTTTTATTACTGTTCGTACTGGCTCAGCCCAATACCGTCGCTATTCCGAAAGCCGCCCAACTACAGCATTGTAAAGATAATATCGCCTGTTTGCAGCTCAGCCTCAGCCCCCAACAGCTGATGCGCTTAAACCGAGCTTTTCCCGCCCCCACCCGCCGGCAAGCACTGGATATCGTTTAACTCGAAAGCGCCGTGGAATCCGACTCGGAGCGACAATAGGCTAAAACAGCGGCATACTGATAAAAAAATCCTCGTTACCCGAGTAACGAGGATACATGAAAAAACTTTGTCAATTTCAACCGCACTTTAAGGGCGGTAACGCAATATTTATTCTTCCAAGATAACTTTACCGATATAATCCAGATTACGGTGGCGCTGCGCATAATCAATACCGTAGCCCACCACGAATTCATCGGGAATCGCAAAACCGACCCAGTCCACCGGCACTTCAACCTCACGGCGCGAAGGCTTATCCAACAGGGTACAGATCGCCAACGAAGCGGGATTACGCAAACTTAAAATTTCGCGTACTTTCTCAAGGGTATAGCCGGTATCAATGATATCTTCCACAATCAGCACATGTTCGCCTTTAATATCGCCGTCCAAGTCCTTACTGATTTTAACGTCATGATTGGTAGTCATACCGCTGCCGTAGCTGGAGGTCGTCATAAATTCGATTTCCAGCGGCAATTCAATACGGCGAACCAAATCCGCCATAAACATAAATGAACCGCGCAGCAGACCGACCACAATTAATTTATCTACCTTTTTCTGCTGATAAAAGCGGCTTATCTCCTGTCCGAGCTGATCAATACGGGAATGTACTTCCCGCGACGGGATCAGGGTTTCGACCCGATGTTTTTTCATACTGATTTTTCCATCAATGAGAACAGTTAAAAATTCGTGCGCCGGCAACCTGCCGGGGGCGCATATCATACCATAAAAAAAAGACCGAAGTTAAATAACCTCGGTCTTTTGCTACCCTAACGAATTTACTTTCTACTCTGCCCGTTCGGAATAATAGCTCGGATTTGAAAAGACCTCTACCTATATCCTTTCTTATCCTCTTCCCAACAGACAGGCTTATCATAGAGGAAGGCGAATTGTTCGTCAATAGTAATTATTCTCATTATCAAAAATAATTCCCTCTAGCTACCGGAAATCTTCATACTCTCCACTAACAGGGAACCGGTCTGAATATTAGAACGCAACTCAATATCATCACCCGCCGCCGCAATATTGGCCAGCATATCCCCTAGCTGACCGGCAATGGTAATTTCCGCCACAGGATACTGAATTTCACCCCGCTCCACCCAAAATCCGGACGCCCCGCGCGAATAATCTCCAGTAACCATGTTAACGCCCTGCCCCATTAAATCGGTAACCAGCAGTCCGCTGCCCATTTGTCGCAGCAATGCCGGCAAACCGCCCGTGCTGTTCGGTCGCACCAGCCAGTTATGAATACCGCCGGCATGGCCGGTACTGCGCATTCCCAGTTTTCTGGCACTGTAACTGGTCAGCAAATAGGTTTGCAGAATACCTTTATCAATAATTTCCCGTGCAACCGTTTGTACCCCTTCGCTGTCAAAGGGTGAAGATGCCAACTGACCGCTCAAATGCGGACGCTCACTAATTTGAAACCAATGCGGCAATACCTGTTGCCCCAAATGATCCAACAAAAAACTGGATTTCCGGTATAAACTGCCGCCGCTGATAGCCGTAGCCAGATGACCGATAATTCCCGTCGCCACATCATTCAGAAAAAGAACCGGAGCCTGCCGAGTGCTAATTTTACGCGGATTCAAACGGGCAATCACTTTCTTCGCAGCATTCTCTCCCACCAACTGAGGTGCGTCCAGCGCTTCCGCCCGTCTTGATAGGCTATATTCATAGTCCGTTTCCAGTTCCCCGCCGTCGGCACCGATCAGCGAACAAGAAATAGAATAACGGCTGGAAAGATAGCTCTGTAACATTCCATAACTGTTGCCATAAACCCTTATCCCCTGATGAGAATTAAAGGCTGCGCCGTTACTGTTAACAATGCGGCGATCATAATCCAAGGCCGCACTTTCCGCCGCTAGCGCCAGATTCAGCGCCTGTTCGGTATCAAGATCGCTCGGATGATACAAATCCAGCTCCGGCGCTTCAAAGGCGATCAAATCCCTGTCCGCCAAGCCGGCACAGTTATCGGGCGAAGTGTATTTGGCAATGGCCAGCGCCGCCTGTACCGCATTTTTAATCGCCGCCTCACTCAGATCGGAAGTGGAAGAATTGCCTTTACAATGCCCCGCATACACGGAAATTCCCAGGGCGCCGTCATTATTAAATTCCACGTTTTCCACTTCTTTCAAACGGGTAGAAACCGACAAGCCTTTTACCTTAGTTACCGCCACTTCGGCACTGGCTCCCGCCTGAGCGGCGATCTCAAGGGCATAACTCACCGCATCGCGCAATCTGTTTTCCTGTTGTTTCAATGCGGCACGCTGATTTTCTATCATTTCCATAACAAACCTTTTACCTCGATAAATTTCCGCCATTTTATCTTATTTTCCGCTTTTATGCTAAAATGCGCCGGCATAATGAATTGAAAGGGACGGAACATGAAAAAACGCGGAAAAAAAATCGTAGCGGACTGGGAAGATGAAGAACAAGAAGAAATTATCTGGGTCAGTAAAAGCGAAATAAAACGTGATGCGGAAGAACTGAAAAAGCTCGGTGCGAAACTGGTGGAGCTGACCAAAACCAATCTGGAAAAAATTCCTATGCCGGAAAATCTGGCGGATGCCGTCGAACTGGCAAGACGACTGCAAAAAGAAGCCCGCCGCCGCCAGTTACAATATATAGGTAAATTACTGCGCGCCATGGATACCGAACCTATTCGGGAAGCCCTGGATAAAATCGAAAATAAACATAATCAGCAACAGGCGCTGCTGCATAAACTGGAGCTGCTGCGCGACGAACTGGTGGAAAAAGGCGACTCGGCGTTAGGCCAAGTGCTGGAAACCTATCCTCGGGCGGATCGCCAGCATTTACGTAATCTTATCCGGCAAGCCCAGAAAGAACGGGCGCAAAAGAGCGCACCGAAAGCCTATCGCGAAATTTATCGTTATCTGAGCGACCTGCTGCTCCAGGAATAATCCTTTATCGGGGAAAAGTGCGGTCAAAAACGGCAAAGTTTTTTCCGCCTCAATCCGAATTCTAAAAAACCGCCTAAACAAGGCGGATTTTTTATGCCCGCTTATAACCCGGGACAGTTCACATTTTTAACCGAAAACTTTTGCTTTCCCGGCGCCGAAAGCATAGACTGATAACGTTAGTCGGGGTGCGGCACAGCCGCTGAGATGATACCCGTTGAACCTGATACAGCTAATACTGGCGTAGGAAACTAATCTTTTCACTATTTTTCTCTTCCTTCGTTTATTGCCGCTGTTCTTCTTTTATTCACTCATTCAAAGGAAACAACATGCAATTCCGTTATTTACACCAAGTACGCGCCCGCAATCCGTTGGTGCATTGTATTACCAATATTGTGGTTACCCAGTTTTCCGCCAACGGATTACTGGCTATCGGCGCCTCCCCCTTTATGTCCACCATGGCGGAAGAAGCCGAAGATATTCAACACTTCGCTCAGGCGCTGCTGATTAATATCGGCACCATCAATCGCAGCGACGTAGAAGCCATGCTGGTCGCCGGCAAAGCGGCCAACCGAGTCGGCATTCCGGTGGTTCTGGATCCCGTCGGCGCCGGCGTAACCGAATACCGACGTAATATCACCCGGCGCTTACTGGCGGAAATCCGTTTTAGCGCCATTCGCGGCAATGCGGGGGAAATGGCCTATTTGGCCGGTGTGGAATGGCAAAGTAAGGGGGTTGATGCCGGCCGAGGGAATGGCGATCCGAGCGAAATCGTGCATAAGGTCGCCCGCCAATACCATTGTATCGGCGCCCTTAGCGGAGCGACGGATTTTATCAGCGACGGTGAAAAAATTGTCAAAATCAAAAACGGCAGCCCGCTTTTCCCACAAGTTACCGGATCCGGCTGTTTATTAGGGGCGATCATCGCCGCCTATCTCGGTGTTGCCGCTGCAAACGACCGCTTCAATGCGGTGCTGGAAGCCTGCGCCGCCTATGCGGTTGCCGGCGAATGTGCCGCTCAAGGACTGGATCGGCGTAGCGGCGATTTTGCCTTGGAATTAATCAACCAGCTGGCGTTACTTGAAGATTCGACAATCTGCGCCCGTGCGGAGGTGGAATATGTCTGATTTTCCTCAGGTACTCACCATTGCCGGTTCCGACAGCGGCGGTGGCGCCGGTATTCAGGCGGATTTAAAAACCTTTCAGATGCGCCGGGTATTCGGTACCTCGGTAATCACCGCAATAACCGCTCAGAATACGCTGGGGGTATTTGATATTCACTGTATCCCCTTATCTTCCATTGAAGCGCAAATCAAAGCCGTCGCCGAGGATTTTAATATTAAGGCGGTAAAAATCGGAATGTTGGCCAACAGCGACATTATCGAATGTGTGGCGAAGAGCCTCCGCCATTATGCTTTCGAGCAAATCGTTCTGGATCCGGTCATGATAGCTAAAGGCGGTGCCTCTTTATTACAACCTTCCGCCGTCAACGCCCTGAAACGCTACCTACTGCCGCTGGCAAAGGTAATCACCCCCAATTTACCCGAAGCGGAAACCCTAAGCGGTATCCCTATTCGTAATCAGCAGGATTGCCGCCGGGCGGCGGAAATACTGCAAGCGGCGGGAGCCGAAAACCTGATTATCAAAGGCGGTCATAGCGAAAACAGCGGCAGTACGGAATGCCGCGACTATCTATTTACGCCCCATGGGGAATTTATACTGAATGCCAAGCGCTACCCCACCCGACATACACATGGTACCGGTTGTACCTTCTCCGCCTGCCTGTGTGCGGAACTGGCGAAAGGTCATAGCGTAGAAGCGGCGGCTCGTAAGGCCAAAGCATTTATTTCCGCCGCCATCGCCGCCCCCTTAAATATCGGGCACGGACAAGGCCCCACCAACCATTGGGCCTATTGCGATGAATAAAAACAGCTCTTTACTCAGACTCTATTTTATCGCCGGCAGTCAAGACTGCCGCCATCTGCCCGGCGATCCCGCCCGGCATTTGCTCAATATTTTACAGAAGGCGCTGCAAGCAGGCATCAGCTGCTTCCAGTTTCGCGATAAGGGGCCGGGTTCGCTGCAACAGGATCGGCGCAAGCAATATCAACTGGCCGAACAATGCCGAGATCTGTGCCGCCGCCATCAGGTACCCTTTATCGTTAATGATGATGTGGAAATGGGGCTGGCAATAGAGGCGGACGGGCTGCATACCGGACAATCGGATACCCGTATCGAAAAAATTATCCGCCACGCACCGCCGCATCTGATTTTGGGGCTGTCCATCAATAATCAGGCGCAGGCCCTTGCCGCCGAAAAGCTCGAACGTATCGATTATTTCGGCGTCGGCCCGATTTTTCCGACCCAATCCAAAGCGGATGCTCAAGCGGCGGTCGGCCCGGAATTTATTGCCGCATTACGCCGCCAAGGCATTCGTAAACCTATTGTCGCCATCGGCGGTATTAACCAAGAAAATCTGCCGCAGCTACGGCATAAGGGAGCCCAGGGGATTGCACTGATTTCCGCCATTACCAGAGCCGAAAATATTCAACAACGGGTGCAACAACTGCTAAAAATTCAAATTGATTAAGCTAACTGCGGCTATAAGTTTAAAAAGAGCGGTCAAAAATCGCCGACTTTTCCCCGATATACAGTTTCCTGAAGAGATAAAACAAAAATGCCGTCGGCCATAAAGGCGGACGGCATTTTTAACGGTGGAAAAATCGGCTTTAATTTTTCTCCTGTTGATTCTGGGCGGAGATTTCTTCCTCAACCATTTCTCGCATATCCTGGCGGATGCTATGATTATCAATTACCGAATCTTCCACCAGCTGATTTAGTTTTACCTGGTGTTTAGGGGTAAATTCCTGTTCTTCGTCATACTTTTTCAGCATCAGCGCAAACATCTGACGACGGCGTACTCGTTCTTCTTCTATCCCTTTACGGTTTTTAAACCAAGCCACGGATAAAATCAGCAGCAACAGAATCCCCACATAGCCGAGAATCGGGAACATGGTGGCCACTAAGGTTTTGAAGCCGGCAAAACTAAGACAGAAGCCGATGCCGACTAAGGCAATCATTAACCCTTTAAAGCGTTTTTCACTGCCGTCGGAAAAACGTTTTGCCAGGGAATAATATAGACTGATGGCGGTATTAAAAATCATGCCGAAAATAATCAGCGACATAAGGGTGCCTAACCAAGGGTGAATCTCCGCCACCAAGGCCTGCATCGGAATATCCGCAGCAGCGATAAAATCTATACGAGCAAGCAGGATAAAGGCGGTACAGGCGGTAATAATGCCGATAAGCACACCGCCTACCAAGCCGCCGCACCCCGCTTCGCCCACATACATGGCATCGCCGCCGAGAACAAAGGCCATCGCCGCTCCGGTCATCATACAAATAGCATAATAATTCAGTACCGAAACCCAAATATTCGGGAAAGAAACCGGTTGCTGTAAGGCAATTCGGTCGAGCTGTTGCCAATCGTAGGATTTATCCCAGAAGGTATAAATGGTCAGGGCGATAATGGCGAATACGATAATCGGGGTAAACAGCCCGATAGCCTGGGAAACCCGCTCAAAATTCATCATACTGACCACAATTACCGCCAGGCTGCAAATCAAGGCGCCCACCCAAGTGGGAAAACCGAATTCTTGATTTAAATTGGCCCCGGCACCGGCAATCATAACGAACCCCAGTACGAAACCGCTGACAATCAGAGAGGCATCCAAAAATTTATTTACTAAGGGGGTGGTTATTTGGCCCAGTACCTCGCTGTGCTCACCGGCACGATAATAGGAACCCAGCGCCAGAACGATACGCCCGAACAGCATATGCAGAACCGCAACAATAGCCACGCCCACAAGACCCATAGTACCGAAACTCACAAAGTACTGAAAAACTTCCTGCCCGGAGGCTAGCCCTGCCCCGGTTAATACCCCCACATAAGCCAGGGCGATGGTGAAAATCTTTTTATAATTCATCTGTATTTCACTCCGAAAAAATTAAACCGAAAAATAATAATTACATGAAAAAAATCCGGGATGGAAAAATCCCCAATAGTTAATGTTTTGCGCCGAAAGGCGGTTTCGCCAACCAGACAAAAATTACCAGGCTCAGAAATAAGAGAGCGGACAACCAAAAAATCTCATTGGCTCCGATAATAAACCCCTGTGCGGTAATGGTTTTAGCCAGTTGAGCGGAAGTTTGCAGCTGATTAAAACCGCTGCTTTCCATCATGCTGTAATAGGCTTGTGCATTCGGATTATAGGGGGTGATAAACTCCGTCAGCTGGGTGTGGTGCACCGCTTCTCGGTTATACCACATAAAGGTAGTCAGCGAAGTGCCCACCGATCCCGCCAGGGTACGCAAAAAGTTAAATAAACTTGAGGCCGAAGCCATTTTTTCCGGTGCCAAGCCGGATAAGGTGATGGTAGTCAGCGGCATAAAAAAACAGGCGACGGCGATCCCCTGTATTAACTGAGGCAAAGCCACATCGGCAAAGGTCATATCCGGTTCAAAAGTTACCGCCCGCCAATGGAAGGTCAGGGCATACACCACAAAACTTACGGAAACCAGAATACGCATATCCAGTTTGTAACCGAAGCGACCGATAAGGGGCGATAGCAGAATTGGGAACAGTCCCACCGGCGCCGCCGCCAGCCCCGCCCAAGTGGCGGTATAACCGTACACTTGCTGTAGCAGCAAGGGAATCAGCACCACCGAACCAAGATAGATTAAAAAAGCCAGGCTGGTACACAAACAACCGACGCTGAAATTACGCGATTTAAACAGGGAAATATCCACCACCGGATTATCTTCCGTCAGCTCCCAGATCACCAGAGCAATCAGGGCGATCACCGAAATCACCGTTAGTATGATGATTTCATCGGAATTAAACCAGTCCAGCTCGCGCCCCTGATCCAGCATCAGCTGCAAGCAACCGACCCCGACCACCAGTAAAATCAGCCCGACGGTATCAATAGGTTGCTGATAGGTTCGGGTTTCCCGTTTACCTAGGGTTTTCCAGCTCATAAATACCACTGCCAGACCTATAGGCACATTAATAAAGAAAATCCACCCCCAGTGCAGATTATCGCTGATCCAGCCCCCCAGAATAGGGCCGAAAATCGGTGCCACGACCACGGTCATCGACCAGAAAGCCAGCGCCATACTGCGTCTTTCCGGCGGATAATTGTTTAACAGCAGGCTCTGCGAAAGAGGAATAATCGGCCCCGCCGCCAGCCCCTGCAATACGCGACATATAATCAACATACTCAGGCTATGGGATATACCGCATAACCAGGAGGCCAATACGAATAAAAAGGTAGCCAACAGAAACAGTTTTACTTCGCCGAAGCGTTTTGCCAACCAACCGGTAATCGGAATGGCAATCGCGTTAGCCACCCCGAAAGAAGTGATCACCCAGGTTCCCTGGCTGGAAGAAGAGCCTAAATCGCCGGCAATGGTAGGAATTGCCACATTGGCAATGGTGGAATCCAATACCTGCATAAAGGTAGCCAGCGATAAAGCCAGAGTGGTTATCACCAGGGCGGCGCCCCGTAAGGGTTTTTGCATAACAGGCTCCGCGCTTAGTGAATATTATCCCGAATAATCTGTTCGATCAGCTGCTCCGCTTCCTGGCCGTGATAATCCAACACATCTGTAGCATATAAAGGTTCGGTGCGACGCGTGCCTAACACCTCTCCCGACTTATCGCCCACATTCACGCTAACCGAGGCGGATAAACCGATACGCAATGGAAATTTGCGCATTTGTTCCGGATCCAGTGCAATTCTCACCGGAACCCGCTGTACCACCTTAATCCAGTTACCTGTGGCATTCTGCGCCGGCAACAAGGAAAAAGCGCTGCCCGTTCCCATATCTATACCTTCGACCCGCCCCTCGAACTCCGCATCAGTGCCGTATAAGTCGAAATGCAATGTTACTGGTTGTCCGATGCGCATATTCGTCAGTTGAGTTTCTTTAAAATTGGCGTCCACCCACATCTGTTCGGAAGAAATTACCGCCAGTAGCGGGCTGCCGACAGAAAGCTTCTGCCCAATCTGCACATTGCGACGCGCCACATAGCCGTCCAACGGGCTTAAAATTTTACTGCGTTGCAAATCCAACCAGGCTTTTTTCAATGCACTGGCGGCATTACGCACCTCCGGCTGCTGCCGGAGCGGTGTCTGCATCAATAATGCCTGATTCGCTTCCAGTTGATTACGCATAGCATCCAGTTCCGCCTTAGCCGCACTAACCGCCTCTCTGGCATGTTGCAGGCTTTCCTTATCAATAGCTTGGCTTTTCGCCAGTTGTTCGCGCCGCGCCAGATTTCCCTCCGCCTGGGCGAGCAGCACCTGCTTAGCCCGTACCGATGCCTCTAGTTGTTTTACCAAGTAGTGCAGTTGAGAAATCTGACGCACGGCGGAAGCCAGACGATCTTTCGCCTGTTCGAACACCAGCTTCAGATCCGTATCGTCCAGTTCGATTAATACATCTCCGGCCCGCACAAAATCCATATCTTCCGCATTAATACGTTTGACGCTACCGCTCACCTGCGCCGATACCATCACCTGATTACCCGCGACATAGGCGTCTTCCGTTTCTTCATAATCTTTGATGAAAACAAACCAATAAATGCCTACCGCCAGCGCTATCAGCACCAAAACGGTAATAAAAATACTTAGGGCTTTCTTTCTCTTTTTACTTTTATGGGTTGCGGATTGTGCTGAGCTTTCACTCATAATAAGTCCTTATTATTCTTATAGATAAAATCGTTCGAAAATGTCATCCATATGACTAATTAAGGTTGCTTTCCCTGCAATCTCTTCATCTTGCCAGGCGGCCGCCAGTAGCTCCGGGCCGAATTGACGTCGTGCTGCTTCGGCAACGGGTAAATAGCTGATATGCCAAGGCTCCCGTCCAATTTCCAGTCGCTCCGACACATTGATAAAGGGCAAAGTAAAATCAAAACGGGCTAAGGCTTCGTTTAGAAATTCGCTTAGTTCGAAAAAATAACCGCCCCTTTCATATTCCCAAGGCTCAAGCTGTAACTGCTGCCCGGGCGGTAATAAATGGGGATCAAAAATATCGATTTCCGTTCCCCAATGATGGCGGCTGCCGCCGGGCAAGGCCGACCAACGCAAAATCGCCTGCGCCTTTTCCCAATCGGAAAGCCCCTCCAAAGGTAGCGGCTTACCTTCATCATCATGTACTTTGCGTCGCCCTTCAAACTTCTCGTTCCAGATCCTTTGTTGACGCTGAAAATCGCGGAAACTGCTTGCCGGTTGCAGGTTAAAACCTTGCTGGGCCGCACTTTGTTGTAAGGCGATAAAAGCCTGTAACGCCTCCCCTTGCAGGGCGTGCTGATTAGAAAACGGACAAGGCAGCGGCTGTAAATGGCAACGGGTTTTGCCGCTTAGCATTTGGGCATTGAATATCATCTTAAGCGTCCAACAGATTACTTAGAATGCGGCGGTAAACTTTTCCAAGTGCGCCGAGATCGCTACAGCTGACGCATTCGTCCACCTTATGAATAGTTGCATTTAACGGCCCGAGTTCAACTACTTCGGCCCCGGTCAGGGCGATAAAACGTCCGTCCGAGGTACCGCCGCCGGTTTCCAACTGCGGCTTAAGAGCGAGGCAATGATACAGCGCCTCGCTAACCGCATCAAGCAGTTTACCCGGCCGGGTTAAAAACGGCTTACCGGACAAATTCCACGTAATACGGTAATTAAGTCCATGTTTTTGCAGCATTTGCGCTACCTTCGCCTTGATCTCCGCATCATCAATTTCGGTACTGTAACGCAGGTTGAATTGGATATAAAGTTCGCCGGGGATCACATTATTACTGCCGGTACCCCCATGGATATTTGCAATTTGCAAACCGGTGGGCGGAAAAAATTCATTGCCCCGATCCCATTGGTAGGCGATCAATTCCTGTAGGAACGGCAAGGCGTTATGGATTGGATTACGGGCCAGATGGGGGTAAGCCACATGGCCCTGAATACCTTCAATATATAAATCGGCGGTCAGTGATCCCCGTCGCCCGTTTTTTACCACATCTCCTAGCCGCCGACTGGCTGAGGGTTCGCCTACCACGCAATAATGGATTTTTTCCCCGCGCGCCATCAAGCGATCCACGACTTTTGCGGTACCGTCCTTTGCCGCCGCCTCTTCATCGGAAGTAATTAAAAAAGCGACGGTTCCCTTATGCTCGGGATTGTTCTTTACATATTCCAATGCGGCGATCAGCATCGCCGCCAGAGAACCTTTCATATCCGCCGCACCACGTCCGTACAGCATATCGCCCTCAATATGAGCGGCAAAAGGCGGATAGCGCCATTGTTTTTCATCGCCGGCGGGAACTACGTCCGTATGCCCGGCGAATACCGTTAGCGGAGCGCCGCTACCATGGGTGGCCCATAAATTCAGGGTATGGTTAAAGGGCATAAATTCCAGGCGGAACCCCTGCGCTTCCAATAATGCGCCGATCAACGCCTGACAGCCTTGATCATCGGGGCTGAGGGAGGGGCGTTTAATCAGCTCAATAGCTAAATCAATGATCTGTTGCTGCATATTTTCCTTATAAACCGAAGGCTTGTTGATAAGCTTTAGGATCAAATCCGATTAGGGCTTTATCCTGTTGCAGAATAATCGGGCGTTTAATCAGGGTCGGGTGAGCCGCCATCAGCTCAAGTGCGGTGCTTTTCGACAAAGTTTTTTTCAATGCTTCGTCCAAATTACGCCAAGTGGTGCTGCGCTTATTCAGCATTTGCTGCCAACCGAATTGCGCTTCCGCCTGTAGCAGCCAGTTCTGATCAAGCCCCTCAATACGATAATCGTGCAGCCGGTGCTCAATATGTTGCTGTGTCAGCCAGTTCAACGCCTTTTTCACCGTATCGCAATTTTTGATGCCATAAACCTTTATCATGCCGTTTTCCTTCTTTGTCATAGCGAGAGGAGTTAAATAATACGTGATTTTTTGCTTTTTTGCATATAGGGCTTATTTAAACTCCCGATCGGGGAAAACCCGCAGCGGCTGCATATCGCTATCGCCCATAATCACTCGGCTCGGATCGGAACGTAAACAACAGCCGCCGTAATGCCCGCCGACAGTAAAGGTGCAGATTTGCATATATTGATCTTCCGCTTTCGGCAAACACCAGAGCTGCTGATAGATCTCGCTTTGCCGTGCGAAACGTCCCTCGGTGCGATCCAATAATAGTTCCCCTTCGCCTACCAGTTTTACATTATCGCCCCGTCGCCCGGCAATAGGCTTCTGAGCATAACCGCTGCGCAATAGGCTTTCATTCAGTTCAAAACCGGCTTCCAGCAAATAGCGGTGGTTAGGGAATAAGGACCAGAGTACCGGTAAAATCGCTTTGTTACTCGGAATCGCCGTCCACAGCGGTTCGAAAACCAATACTTCGGGGCGCAGCAACACATCGATTAAACGTACCCTATCTTCCGCATAACCGGTACGGATCGGAGGGGCCACTTCGCTGCCCGTCGCATCTTCGCGCAGCTGCTCCAATACGGTTTCCCAGGCCCAGGTTTTCCATACGGTTCGCACCTGATTTCGTTCATCATCCAGCAGGCGTCCTCGTTTATCCCATTGTAGCCCCTCCGTACCCCGAATAATTTTGCTACGGAATCCGGCCCGCACTAAACTTTGCTGCATAAACAGGGCGTGATAATCCTCTTCCGCATCATAATCCTGCATAATATGTACCAAGGGGCTAGCGGCACTGTGCTTCCAGGTATCGGATAAAGCATCCGCCAGTCTTGCGCCGGGATCCAACCCCAGCGCTCCGCCCGCCCGTTGCGCCCAATCCGCCAAAATAGCACCGGCCTCCGCATGACAGGAAGCGGAATCGGCATTATATTCATATACTTTCAGACCGCGGCTATCCATACAGAAATCCAGGCGTCCGGAAATGGTCTGATAACGTCGGTTTTGCCAGGACAGGCGTAAACGCGGCCAAAGCAGCTTCGGAATATTAAAATAGCGCAACAGATTATCGTCTTTCATCACTTTATCCGTTGCGTGCAGATACATTAAATGCAACTCGTTGGTGGCGCGAATCAGTTCCTGCTGTGCGCTTTCCGACATAATAAAGTAGCGATACTGATCGCTGCGGCTCACCCTGTGTCCGCCCATCGCCCGAATATAGGCTTTACGCAAGGGATCCGCACTATTCAACCATTCCCCTTCGAACTGAGCGTTATGATGAATATGACGAGCTTGAATACATAGGTTTTTCGCGTCGGGAACCGGCTGCGGCAGACTGTATCTGCTATCTTCGCTCTGAATCATCCAACCTAAAATGGTCGTATCCTCAAAGGTATCATGCAGCAGATAACCGGACTCATCTACGCTCATCTTCAGTTCCCTCGTCCATTGCCGCCCGCTCGGCAAGCGGGAATGGATAACATTCTGTTCCGCAATGCGCACCCGATCGGGCAGTACCTGAGTAATAATCGCCACATGTCCGGTTTGGCTAAATTCGCCGCCCTCCTGCCAAATAAGTAAAGCGCCGGGAACAGGAGCGCGTTTGCTCCCGTTAGCAAAGGCCTGCAAAGGCAGCAGCGCATCATTTACCACCTGGCGCAAAAAACGCAGCGAAAATATTTCATAGGCCATTCCCACATCGGTAAACACCATACCGTGGTTTAAATAGAGATAGCGGCGGGCAAACTCCACACATTGCCACTTATAGCCCATATATTCCCGCCCGAGGTAACTGCGAAAGGCCGCATCGTCGGGATATTCCTTTTTATCCGCGCTGGCGTAATCCGACGAATAAATCGCTACGCCGCCGGGTGCATAACCGAGTAAACTGCCGAAAGGATCAAGGGTGGATATATTAGGGGATCGATCAGACATAACAAACTCCGAGTAAAAAATAATGCGCTAGTATAGATCTTTATTTCCCGCCCCCCAAAGGGTTTAATCCCCCTTAGCCGGAAAAATCAGTTCTGCGGCGGGAAAAGTGCGGTCAAAATTTTCAAAGTTTTATTATGCCCTCGCAACGCCCCCCTGGTTACTCGGCTATTGACTCAAAGTGAATTATAAGGGGCCTGCCTTCGCCTCCCATACTAAACGAAAAGCCGGCGGCGGCCCCTAAGCCTATTTTTTAAGCCTATTTTTTCGCAAACCCCTGTTTTTGCAGATAGCCCAGCACTTCCGGACGCACCGGTTTATCCAAACTCTTAATCACATTTTTCGACCAGTTCATATCAATATCGCTACGGCGTCGGTAATAATCGGCCATCTGCCGATCATAATCCGCCAGCAACTCTGAATCCAAAGGCTGATAGCGATTTTCAAAAAACAGACTTTCGCGCGGTAAACGCGGTTTTAACGGCGGATCCTGATCCGGATAACCCAGACAAAGTCCCACCAGCGGCACGCAATGAGCAGGTAACCCCAGTAATTCACCGACTTTTTCCATCTGATTGCGTAGGGAACCGATATAAACTCCGCCCAGCCCCAGGCTTTCCGCCGCCAGCAACAGGTTCTGCGCCATAATGCCCGTATCCACCGCTCCTATCAGTAATACTTCGGTATAATCCAGTTGAGCCTGAGGACAAATCTGTTTGTGCTTGTGAAAATCAATACAGAATACCCAAAATTCCGGCGCTTTCTGTACATATTCCTGGTTGGAACAGCAGTGCATCAATGCAGAACGCAGCGCCTCATCGGTAACCCGTATGATGGAAACGCATTGCAAATGATTAGAGGTGGAAGCCGCACGCCCTGCATCAACCAGCTGTTCAATCAGCGCCCTATCGAGTTTCTGAGCCTTAAACTGACGAATGGAACGATGCGCTAAAATATGTTCCAGGGTAGCGGAACTAAGTTTTTGATCAGACATATTTTACTCCGAGAAAATAAAGAGCCCATTATACTACACCAATTAAGGCAGAAATTCAGCCCGCTCTCCCCCGCCGAGGCGGCAATAACAATGAACGTTGTGATTTCTGCAGGCAAAACCCCGGCGATTTATGTTACAATGCCACCTTTAACCGGAACGGCGCTAATCTCCCGTATCCTTATCTTCGAACTGTTTATTCGTTGAGGAAAAATGAAATACCAACTGCAAACAACAAACGGTCGCGCACGCCGCGGCAAACTGACCTTTGAGCGCCCGCAAGGCACCTTTAGCGTGGAAACCCCGGCCTTTATGCCGGTGGGTACCTATGGCACCGTTAAGGGCATGACGCCGGAAGAAGTAAGGGAAAGCGGCGCGGAAATTCTGCTCGGCAATACCTTCCATCTGTGGCTGCGCCCGGGTCAGGAAATCATACGCAAACATGGCGATCTGCATGATTTTATGCAATGGCAGCGCCCGATTCTGACCGACTCCGGCGGTTTTCAGGTGTTCAGTTTGGGGAAGCTGCGTAAAATCAGCGAAGAAGGCGTGAAGTTTCAGAATCCGATTAACGGGGAGCGTATCTTTCTGTCGCCGGAAAAATCCATGGAAATCCAATATGATCTCGGTTCCGATATCGTAATGATTTTTGACGAATGTACGCCTTATCCCGCCACCTTCGACTATGCCAAAAAATCAATGGAAATGTCGCTGCGCTGGGCCAAACGCAGTCGCGACCGCTTTGATCAACTGGGCAATAAAAATGCGCTGTTCGGTATTATTCAGGGCGGAACCTTTGAAGAATTGCGCCAAATCTCGCTGGACGGGCTGAAAGCCATAGGCTTCGACGGCTATGCGGTGGGCGGTCTGGCCGTTGGTGAGCCGAAAGAAGATATGCACCGTATTCTGGAATATATTACCCCGCAAATTCCGGCGGATAAACCGCGCTATTTAATGGGTGTGGGTAAACCCGAAGATTTAGTCGAGGGCGTACGGCGCGGCATCGATATGTTCGACTGCGTGATGCCGACCCGCAATGCGCGCAACGGCCATCTGTTCGTCAGCGACGGTATCGTGAAAATCCGTAATGCTAAATATCGCGATGACACTTCACCGCTGGACGCCGAATGCGATTGTTATACCTGCCGCCATTACAGCAAAGCCTATTTATATCATCTGGATAAATGCGGTGAGATTCTGGGCGCCAGATTGAATACCATTCATAATCTACGCTATTATCAGCGCCTGATGGCTCAAATCCGCCGCGCCATAGAAGAACATCGCTTTGAGGATTTCGTACAGGAATTTTATGCCCGCATCGGCAAACCCGTGCCGCCTCTGGACAGTTATCACCAATTTGAAGGATAAACCGTGTTAAACTTGGATCCGCAACAGTTCGCCAGTTGGGCGCAACCGCTTGATATGCTGTATGCCTGTCATACTAAGGTAAAAAACTTTTGTCGACAGCTGCAAAAACTGCCCGACTATTTAGAGCAACAGGGCATGACTGCAGCGCTGGAAAGGGATATCGCCCAGATTCTGACTTATTTTAATCAGGCTGCGCCCTTACATCATGAAGACGAGGAAAAAGATTTTTTCCCGGCGTTAATAAAACATTACCCTCAGGCGCAAGAGGAAATCGAGCGCTTGGAACAGCAGCATATTATGCTGCACCGCAACTGGAGCTTATTATCCGCCCAGTTGCTGGCGTTGAAAGAAGGAAAACGCAGCGATATCGACGCCGAACTGATTAAGGCGTTTATCGCCGGCTATGATAGCCATATCGCCATTGAAGAACCTTTATTCGAATTGGGTAAAAAATATTTATCCGCAACGGAATTGAACGCAATGGGAAAAATAATGTCAAAGCGTAGGCTCGCCGTTTCCGCCGGTTAACCTTAGCCCCGGGGTGGTGATGCAATATCAACTTGATGTGAGGGAGTACCGTTGTCCCCTCCCTTTATTAATGATTACGAAAGCGCTCGCTCGCTTAGGCGTCGATGATGAACTGAATGTACTTGTCGACGCTGCCGATGTCAGGGAAGATATCCGTTTATGGTGCAGGGAAAATCATTACGTTCTGAGTGATGAAAAAAGTACCGGAAGGTTAAAAATATGTAAAGACCGCCGTTAAACGGTGGAATTGAGGTGAAAATATCAGTGCGTTAATGCCCCATATTTTCTCCCTCTACTTAAGCATAGCTTTAACCGCTTTTTATTTTTATCTGTGTTTAGCCCATAAGGAGTTTTTTATGAACAAAAAATTACAAGCCCTATTCGTTAGCGCAGCTACCGTTTTCGCTTCCGCAACGGTATTCGCCAATCAGGTACCGGAAGTGGTTTACCAGCCAAAAGATGCGCAGCTGATTAAACAGCAGCATAAACATAACGGTGAATATGAAGCCACATACAGCCTGCCGGGTAACGATGTACGCCCTCTGGCGCAGGAAGTTGAAGCTTATGCTAAGAGCAAAGGCTTTAATGTGGTCAAATCGGAAATCAGACCGGACGATGCGGAATTTACCTTTAGACGGGACAGACAGGAACTGGAAGTTTCCATCGAAGCGGAAAAGAACAACCTGATTGAATACGAAGTTGATTTCGAAATCAATTAATCTTAAGCCTCGCTAAGGTTACAAAGTGCGGTTTGTTTTAACCGATTTTTTTATAATATCGTTTTAATATTACCGCCGTTTGTGGTATTTTAACCGCGATTTTATCAAGGTCAGGAACGCTGCTTGCAGCGTTCCCGTATTTTTATCACTCAATCAAAACAAGGAAAAGAGAATGGATGCACAACAAGGCAGCCCGATGTCAATGCTGATGATTTTTGTCATTTTCGGTCTGATTTTCTATTTTATGATCTATCGTCCGCAGGCAAAACGTAATAAAGAACATCGTAAATTGATGTCTGAATTGGCTAAAGGCACCGAAGTCCTTACTTCCGGCGGATTAGTCGGCAAAATCACCAAAATCAGTGCCGAAAGCGATATGATCGTTGTCGCTCTGAACGATAACAACGAAGTAACCATCAAACGTGATTTTATCGTTGCGGTTCTGCCGAAAGGTTCAATCAAATCTCTTCAATAATTCTATTCCATTCATCAAGGGAAATTTATGTTAAACCGTTACCCTTTATGGAAGAATCTAATGGTGATCTTCGTGGTCGCCATTGGTCTTTTATATTCTCTCCCCAATATTTACGGTGAAGATCCGGCCGTTCAAATATCCGGAACCCGAGGTCAGGAAGCAACCAGTAGCACCCTGTCCGAAGTACAGCGTCTGCTGGACGGCAACGGTCTGAAAACAAAATCCATATTACTGGAAAACGGCGCTATTCTCGCCCGTTTTAATAATACCGATGATCAGCTACTGGCCAAAGATAAAATTACCCAACAGCTGGGCCAGTCCTATTCCGTCGCGCTAAACCTTGCGCCGGCCACACCGGACTGGTTAAGCGCTATCGGCGGTAATCCGATGAAATGGGGGCTTGATTTACGCGGCGGCGTACGCTTCTTAATGGAAGTGGATATGAATACGGCGTTGGAAAAACGTCAGGAACAGCTGCAAGACAGCCTGCGTACCGAATTCCGCAAAGAAAAATTTCAATACAGCGCCATCCGTAACGGGGAAGATTTCAGTACCATAGTAACCCTAGCGAAACCGGAACAAATTTCCGAGGTAAAACGCTTCCTGCGTAAACAGCACGCCAATCTCGAAATCAGAGATATTTCCGCCAATACCCTCGCTCTTGCCCTGTCCGAAAGCGCATTAAACGAAGCCCGTGAAAACGCTATCGAACAGAACTTGGGCATTCTGCGCAAACGTGTGGAAGAATTAGGTGTTGCGGAAGCGGTTATTCAGCGCCAAGGCGCAGAACGTATCGTGGTGGAACTGCCGGGGATTCAGGATACCGCACGCGCCAAAGAAATTCTGGGCGCCACCGCAACCCTTGAATTCCGTATGGTAAACCAAAACGTCAGTCCGGAAGCCATAGCTCGTAACAGCGTACCTTCCGATACGGAAATCAAACTTAACCGCCAAGGTATGCCGGTAGCACTGAACAAACGAGCGGTACTGGGCGGCGAACATATTATTAACGCCAGTTCAAGCTTTAATCAGAATAACGGCACCCCTCAGGTTGATGTAACTCTGGACAGTGAAGGCGGCGACATTATGTCCGAAACTACCCGCCTTAATCTGGAAAAACCTATGGCGACCCTTTATGTGGAATACAAGGACAGCGGTAAGAAAGACGAAAACGGTAAAGTTATTCTGGAAAAACATGAAGAGGTTATTAATATCGCCACTATCCGCGGTCGTTTCGGCAGCCGCTTCCAGATCACCGGTATCGACAGTAGCGCGGAAGCACAGAATCTCGCCGTGCTGCTCCGTTCCGGGGCGCTGACCGCACCGATCCAAATTGTGGAAGAACGTACCGTGGGACCTTCGCTAGGGGCGCAAAATGTGGAACAAGGCTTAAAAGCCGGCCTATGGGGATTAGCCATCGTTATTCTGTTCTGTGTGGTTTACTATAAATTATTCGGTCTTATTGCCAGTATCGCCTTATGCGCCAACATGGTATTGCTGGTGGGTCTGATGTCGCTGCTGCCGGGAGCGACCCTCACCATGCCGGGAATCGCCGGGATTATCTTATCGGTAGGTATGTCGGTGGATGCCAACGTGCTGATTTTCGAACGTATTAAAGAAGAAATGCGCAACGGTCGCTCCATTCAGCAAGCCATCCATGAAGGTTATAACGGTGCCTGGACCAGTATTTTTGACGCCAACCTCACCACTATCCTGACCGCCGTAGTACTCTACGCCGCAGGAACGGGGCCGGTTAAAGGGTTTGCTATTACCCTTGCCCTGGGGGTTGCTATCTCAATGTTTACCGCAATCACCGGAACCCGTATGTTGGTGAATCTGATTTACGGCGGTAAACGCGTCGAAAAACTATCAATTTAATCGCGGAGAATAATTGTGACCGTAATGAATAAACAAAAGCACGAATATAAAGGCGTAGGTTTACCCTTCCGCCTGGTTCGCTTTATGGATTACCGTAAAGGGGGTTATATATTTTCCGCCCTGCTGACCGCTGTCTGCCTGTTCTTCATCATTACCAAAGGCTTTAACTGGGGACTGGATTTTACCGGCGGCGTGGTTATCGAAACCCGTTTTTCTCAACCTGCCGATCTGGATAAAGTCCGTACCACCCTGAGTAGCAACGGTATTGCCAGTCCTCTGGTACAGACCACCGGCAGCGCCAACGAAGTGATGATTCGTTTACCTGTGGGCGACAGCGACGCCCATATCGGCGATAAGATCAAAACCATGCTGGCTTCTCTGGATAGCGGCTTACAGATCCATAGTGTGGAATTTGTCGGCCCTAACGTCGGTGAAGAACTGACCCTAAGCGCAATCTACGCCACCCTGGCAACCTTGGCGATGTTGCTGATTTACGTCGGTATGCGTTTCGAATGGCGACTGGGCATGGGCGGTATTCTGGCGCTGGCCCACGATGTTATCGTAACCCTCGGCGTATTCTCTCTGCTGCAAATTGAAATCGATCTGACCTTTGTGGCGGCGATTTTGTCCGTGGTGGGATATTCCCTGAACGACAGTATCGTGGTATTCGACCGTGTACGTGAGAATTTCCGCAAAATACGCCGTATCGATTCACAGGAAATCATCGATATTTCCCTGACTCAAACCCTAGCCAGAACCATGATGACCTCGGTTACCACCCTATTTGTGGTTATCGCTCTGTTTATTTTCGGCGGGCCGACTATTCACAGCTTCTCGTTGGCCTTACTGATCGGGATTGCTTTCGGTACCTATTCATCGATTTTCGTAGCGATCGCCGTATCCTTTGACCTCGGGTTGAAACGCGAACACATGCTGCTGAAAGTAGTGGAAAAGGAAGAGTTTCAGGAAGGGCTGTAATAGATTAATACCCCTATCTAAACCCGGTTAGCCTTGTTAACCGGGGTTTTTATCCCTTGTTCCCCGTACCAAAAAAGAAAACGGGAACTTTAAAGCGGAAAAGTCGGTCAAATACAACATTGTTGCGGAGTATAAAAATGTTAAAACCTTCTTTTCTTATTAGTCTCGCCACCCTAATGCTAACCCTGCCGCTTTCCGCCGCACAAACAGATCTTGAGCGGCAACGGGATATTTATCAAAAAATCAAACAGCTTCTCAGCCTTTCCCAGAGCGAGCAAACCCTGAACCTTAGTAAGTCTTTACTGGCTCAGATCAAAGACTATCCCCTTTATCCCTATGCCGAATACCGGATAATAGATGCGGATAAAAAAAATCTCAGTTTTGCGATTATCGAGGATTACCAGCGACGTAACCCGGATCTCTTTCTAAGCGACAATCTAAAACGCAGCTGGCTGCAACGGAGCGCGGAAAATAAAGACTGGCAGGGTATCCTTGCTCATCAATCCGGTCTGCCCTCAGACCAGGCCAGCCAATGCCTGCTGTTTCAAGCGCGGCAAAACCTGCGCTCGAATGAAACGACAAGCGCCCTGCTCTCAGCGCACTTACCGCAAAAAAGTATGGAAAGTCTTTGGTTGACGGGCAAAAGCCTGCCTAAGCAATGTGATCCCATTCTGGCTCAATGGGCCATGCAGGGCGGACTGAGCGATGAACTTTTACAACAACGAGCCATGCTCGCCTTTGAAGCGCAAAACCATGGATTGCTGACGGCACTGCAAAAATATGCACCGCCGAACAGTCCGACGGCGAAACTGCTCAACGCCTTGAACCTTTATCGGAAATCACCTCAGTTACTGCTGGAAATCAATCAAAAAGATGCCGCCCTCAGCACCGAGCAAAAGCAACGTATTGCCATAAAGCTCTTTCCGCTGCTGCTAAAAAATCTACAGGAGAGCGCAATTACGGAGATGAACGCGCCTTTTGCGCCTTACCAAAATCTGGCCCAACAACTGAATTTCAGCCCGGCACAAACGGAAGAATGGAAAAAAGCCTTTATCGGCCATATCTTTGACAGTGAACGCGAGCCCCTCATACGCTGGCGCGATCAGGAACTGCTGAAACTTAAAGACGATAAACTAAGCGAACGCCGTATTCGTACCGCCTTACGCCAAAAACAGGATACCGCCCCTTGGCTGGCATTACTTTCGGAGGCGGCTAAAAATAAGGACGAATGGCTTTACTGGCAGGCCAAAAACTTACCGGCTGAAAAAAGTCGCCCGATTTTGACCGCTCTTGCGCAGCAGCGGGGATTTTACGCCATGCTTGCCAACGCAGAACTGCAAACTAGCTATCGTCCGTCGATGAGCGCCTCTCCTTCCGCCGCTCAGGCGGAAAAAAGCCTGCGCCCTAAATATAGCCGCCAGCTCGATCGTATTGCGGAATTACGCTATTTTAGTCAGACCGCCGAAGCCAACCAAGAATGGAGCAATTTGTTAAATCGTGCTACGGATACGGAAAAACTGGCACTGGCTCGCTATGCGCAAGAGCGGCAATGGTTTGATTTAAACGTGGAAGCCACTATCCGCGCCAAGGCCTGGAATCATATAGCCCTGCGTCTGCCCATGGCCTATACCGACTGGTTCGATCTCCTACTGCAAGGTAAGCGGATTACCCCGACTTTTGCCATGGCCATTGCCCGCCAGGAAAGTGCTTGGAAACCCTATGTCAGTTCCTCCGCCAATGCGCGCGGTCTAATGCAGCTGTTGCCTACCACCGCCAAATTGACCGCACAGAAATCCGGACTACCTTACAATCATGAAAATCAGCTGTATGATCCTTTTAACAACATTATGCTGGGCACCGCCCATCTGCAAGAACTCTATGAGAAATACGGTAACAACCGGATTCTAATCGCCGCCGCCTATAATGCCGGGGCGGGTCGGGTCGAACAATGGCTGAACAGAAGCAAAGGCCGCCTGAATATGGCCGAATTTGTCGCTTCCATTCCGTTTTATGAAACCCGCGGTTATGTGCAGAACGTACTGAGTTACGATGCTTATTATCAAATTCTGCGCCAGGGATCACAGCAATTATTTTCCGATCAGGAGTATAATCGGCTATACTAGTGCAATAGTATCGTTATGATAAAAGGAGATGATATGTACCTCAGCCGCAATATGACGCAATGGACGGCGTTTCTTGATATGCTACGCCAGGCTTTCGAACAGGGCAAAGAGCAAGAATTACTGACCCTGCTGCTTACCGCAGACGAACGAGATGCGGTAGGCTTACGTTTACAAATCGTAGCCCAATTACTGGATAAAGATATTTCACAGCGGGAAATTCAACAGAATCTTGGTACCAGCGCCGCAACTATTACACGAGGTTCGAATATGATTAAACTGATGGACCCGCCGTTTATCGATTGGCTGAAAGCACGGCTGAATGAGCAAAAAATCTAACGCTTCCCGCTTGCGCCACCCTTTCCGGCATTGCTCCGGGCATAAAAAGTGCGGTCGTTTTTTGGCCTTTTTTTTATTGGCTTTTTTAGCGCTCACCCTAATGTTGAGAATTCTGCCAGTGCCCTTTTCCGCTTATATGGCACAGCAGCAAATCGGCCGTTTATTACAAGGCGATTTTTCTTTCCGCTTACATTATGACTGGGTTAGCCTGGATAAAATCTCTCCTTCCATGCAGCTTGCCGTTATAGCTGCGGAAGATCAGCGCTTTGTCGAACATTATGGCTTTGATTTAAGCGCCATCGAACAGGCGCTACAATATAACCGTCGTTCCAACCGTATCCGTGGCGCTTCCACTATTTCTCAGCAAACGGCCAAAAACCTCTATCTATGGCATGGTCAAAGTTGGTTACGCAAGGGACTGGAAGTACCAGTTACCCTGGTGCTGGAAACCCTGTGGTCGAAAAAACGCATTCTGGAAGTTTATCTGAATATAGCCGAGTTCGGGGAAGGCGTCTTTGGTGTGGAAGCAGCCAGCCAACGTTATTTTAATAAACCGGCACAGGCGCTAAATGCGTCGGAAGCCGCATTACTGGCCGCCGTACTGCCTAACCCCATTGCCTATAAGGCAAATCGACCGGGCAGCTATGTAAAACAGCGACAAGAATGGATTATGCGTCAAATGAACAGCCTGGGGAAAGCTTATCTATCCGGACTATAATCCGTGAAGCGCCAACCTCGCCTTAACAAAAACAGAAAGCAGAAAAGGAGAAAAATATGACAGTATTGGTAACAGGTGCATCGGCAGGCTTTGGCAAAGCAATCTGCAAAGTCTTGGTCAATGCGGGATATAAAGTCATAGGCTCGGCTCGCCGTAGCAAAAAATTACAACAGCTGCAGGCCGAGTTGGGCGAAGCTTTTTATCCTCTACAAATGGACGTTTCCAAACCGGAATTAATCGACCGGGCCCTGGCGCAACTTCCGGCCGAATGGGCGCAAATCGATTTATTGGTTAATAACGCCGGGCTCGCCCTTGGTTTGGAACCCGCCTATAAGGCTGACTTTAAAGACTGGCAAACCATGATCGATACCAATATCGTCGGTCTGACCTATCTGACCCATAAAATCCTGCCGCAAATGGTGGAGCGTAATCAGGGGCATATTATTAACCTTGGTTCCATCGCAGGTAATTATCCTTATCCCGGCGGTAATCTGTATGGGGCGACTAAAGCCTTTGTCAAGCAGTTCAGTCTGAATTTACGCGCCGATCTGGCGGGAACAAAAATCCGGGTCAGTAATGTCGAACCGGGATTATGCGGCGGTACTGAATTTTCCAACGTGCGCTTTAAAGGCGATGACAATAAGGCGGCGGAAGTCTATAAGGGTACCGAGTTTATCCGTGCCGAAGACATTGCCAATGCCATATTATGGATTTACCGCCAACCGCCTCATGTTAATATCAACCGAATTGAAATTATGCCGGTAACACAAAGTTTCTCCGCCTTACAGGTCAGCCGAGAAACCAATTAAGCCGAAAGGGGCACTCATAATTTATTTTCGTCGCCCCGGAAGTGCGGTAGAATTCGGGAGAATTTTTTATAATTGCGCCTTGCGGCGGTAACAATCAAAATCCCGTAATTCCGACCGCACTTTTATCAGATAAGATTATGCAGACTAAACGAAAACGTCCCACTCTACAGCATATTGCCGAGCATCTCGGCATCACCAAAATGACCGTCAGCCGCTATCTGCGCAACCCGGAACTGGTGGCGGAAAGTACTAGGGTAAAAATCGCCGCCGCCATAGAAAGCTTCGGCTATATTCCCAATCGCGCACCGGATATTTTGTCCAATGCCAAAAGCCGAGCCATCGGCGTACTGGTACCTTCGCTTACCAATCAGGTTTTTGCCGATGTGATCAAAGGTATAGAAACAATCACCGATCAGGCCGGTTATCAAACCATGTTGGCTCACTACGGTTATAGCATTGAAAAAGAAGAACAGCGGATAGAATCGCTGCTTTCCTATAATGTGGACGCGCTTATTCTGTCGGAAAATCAACATTCCGAACGCACCTTAAAAATGCTGGAAGTGGCCAATATTCCGGTTATTGAAATTATGGATAGCGGCGAATCCGGCATTCAGCAAGTGATAGGCTTCGATAATATCGCTGCCGCACAAGCAATGACGGATACCATGATTAAACGTAACCATACGAATATCGTTTATTTTTCCGCACGAATGGATAAACGTACCCGCCTGAAAATGCTGGGTTATGAAAATACCATGAAAAAATATGCGTTGACGCCGCGTTTCCTGCTCACGGAAGAATCCTCTTCCTTCAGTCTGGGCGCCAAGCAGCTACATCAGGCCCTAGAAAAATATCCTGATCTGAACGGTATTTTCTGTACCAATGACGACCTTGCCATCGGCGCGTTGTTCGAATGTCAGCGTTTAGGTATCAAGGTTCCGGAACAAATTGCCGTAGCCGGTTTCCATGGCCATGATGTGGGGCAATCTATGACTCCTCAGCTAGCTACGGTTATCACCCCGCGTTTAAATATCGGCTACCGCGCCGCTCAGGAATTACTGGATCGCCTGCAAGGTCTCCCGCAGCAAAGCAATATTATCGATTTGGGCTACCAGATCCATATCGGACAAAGTATCTGAATCAAATCCATAAAAAACAGGACGTTATGCCCTGTTTTTTTTATTTCCGCGCTTTAGCGTCCGGCCAAATCCCGCACCTTCTGCAATAAAATCTCGCCCATCGGCTGAGGATTACCGCTGAATAAAGTACTTAGTTTATTATTGGCAATAATATCCCGACGCAGCGCCAAGCGCTCTTCATGATTTTCCGCCAAACGAATCGCCCGCGCCACATATTCGTCCGCCGTATCGGCAATTAACCAATCCGGCAAACCTAAACGCTTAAATAGGCCTTCATCAATATGCTCATGAACTTCCGGCCCGGTCTTACAAATTCCAACCAATCCCAGGGTAACCATATCGATAATCCCGTTCGTATTGCCGAATGGGAAAGGATTGATCAGCATATCGCAGCGCCGCAACACGTCCAGATAGCGGAGGTAAGGGCTGTGCGGATATACGGTTGCGGCATCGCCCAAATAGGTACGGATAAAGCGTTCCACATAAGGATGGGTAATACCGATACTCTGCCCCAAAGCAAAATGAAAATGCACATCCACCTTAGCTTGTTCACGAATACGCCGGCAAGCGGCCAGAAAATAGGGATTCAGTTTCATCGTGGTGGAAGCGATACCTATATTCACCCGATCCGGCTGCTCGCGCAGAATATAATCGACCTTTTCCGGCGCCAGTGCGGAAGGTACATAGGGTAAGGCATCTTTCGGCAGACGCAGCAGCTTTTCACTGAAGCAATCTTCGCTACCCACATAATCGTCTTCCACAATAACATATTCGATAAAATCCGAATAAGTGGTGGCAGGGTGGCCCAGGGCAATAACCTGGATCGGCGCCACACGCGTATTACTGGCGAAAATAGTGGCTAAATCCATCCCTATACTCGGCATATAGAAAACCGCTGCGCCGTTCTGCTCGCAAATCTCTTTCAGCTGATTTAACTTCTGAAAAATATTGCCGTTATCGATCAGATGAAACTCATCGAATACCTAGCGCCCCGCCTCATCAACGGCATCGCTACCCAAGCCGATCAGATAAAAATGCTGACGTGCGGCAATCATTGAAGTGGAATGGGTACGATAAATGGAATGGGCCGAATGAAAATGCTCCAGCATTACCACCATTACCGGCTTATTATTACGTTCGCCTAACGGATACAGGTTTTCCCGATCGGTCCAGCCGCCGTTAAGTAAATGACGACGCACCACCTTATTCAACGCCCCTTTTACCTGATGCTTGTTCGCCGCCGTATCATAGCTGCAGTGCATATAAACATCATGCAGAATATTGGCGGGCAGCGCATCCAGAGAATCGAAGCTTTCCAGAAACTGAGGGAACCATTGCAGTACCGTCGCGCGTTTCGAAAAGGCGGCGTCGGTACCTATAAAGCGCGGTGATTGCAGGGCGAAGCACAGGGAGGCGCATAACACCTGATCCGCGTTCCAGAGTGCCTCCAAATTGATATTAACGTTAGAGTCGGGAAAATAAAGAATACAGAACTTAATCAGCGCCTCTTTAGAACCTTCCAGCACAAACTCTTTATGCGAAGTTTCCTTATCTTTATTTAAATTATAATGTTGCAGAATATGATCCGCATTGACATAAGGCGAAGCTGCGAAAATCAATGCCAGCCAACGCTGAAATATAAAAAACTGTTTAGCGCCGCTCCCCGAAATAGATAAAGCCCGGTCGGCAAATAATTCACCGATGGCATTGGCCAAACGGGTACAGATATAAATCGTCCGTTCTTTCTCCAATCCGTTCAGCTGCTGCGGGTAATCGCAGTCAATACCGTTAAACAAACCGAAATTTTCATCCAGCTTGCCCAAAATATTCAATAATTCTCTGCAGGCGACCTCATAATCTTTGGCCGCAACGGCCGTTTCAAAACGTAAAACGCTGGGTTGTTGCTCAGACATAGTTTCCCCGATGTTATTTGCCCCTAAGGCATTGAAAATTAAATAATGAAATTCGGGCAGAAGTATACGATGTTTTGCATCAAAATAAATCAGGAAAATTCATTTTCCGCAAAAGAAAAGGAAGTTTTTACCAAAAAGGCGGATTTCCTCAAGAGGAGATATAAAAATCTTGGTATTTTCCGACCGCACTTTAAAGGCTCGGCAGAAAAGGAAAAGGCGGAGATATTCCCCGCAACGGAGGAATATCCCGCTTTATCCATCAGCTTCTTAAATCAGTGGCCAGTTTTACCGCTTCGCGGCTTAAAGCGGCGACTTTCTGCCAATCCTGCTGCGCAACCGCATCATTAGGTATCATCCACGAGCCGCCCACGGTCGCCACACAGGACAGCGCCAAATAATCCGCCAGGTTTTTCGGCGAAACGCCGCCGGTCGGACATACTCTCAACTGCGGTAAAGGCGCGGAAATCGCTTTTAATGCCGCCGCTCCGCCGTTTGCTTCCGCCGGAAAAAACTTAACATGATCATAGCCCAGCTCCAGTGCCGCCATCATCTCGGAAGGGGTTGCCGTTCCCGGAATTAAAGCTACGGAAGATTTTGCCGCATGCTTCAACAATGCCGCAGTGGCTCCCGGAGAAATCACGAATTTCGCCCCGGCGGCTACCGCCTGATCATATTGTTCGGCGGAAATCACCGTACCTGCACCGACCAATGCCTGCGGCATAGCTTCGCTGACGAGGCGGATAGCATCTAGGGCTACCGGCGTACGTAACGTAATTTCAAATACGTTAATACCGCCTTCGGATAAAGCTTGCGCCATAGGTAATGCGTCTTCAAGACGTTTGATCACCATCACGGGAACGATGGGAGAAGCCGCAAACACTGCGGCGGGAGAAACAACCCATTGCATAATGTTTTCCTTATGAAGTTAAAATAAAATACAGGCGCCTTCTTCCGCCGAAGACACATTCTTTCTGAATAAACCGAACAATTCCCGTCCGGAATGACGATAATCCGCACTTAAATCCGGCAGTATCGGCTCGCGTCCGGATAAATAGCTTAGGCACTGAATACTCCCCTCTTCCGCATCAATCGCAATTAAATCGCCGTTGCGTATCAATGCCAGAGGACCGCCCTTAACCGATTCCGGCGATAAATGAATAACCGAAGGCACTTTACCGGAAGCACCGGATAAACGACCGTCAGTAACCAATGCGACTTTGAAGCCTTGTTCCATCACATTACCCAAAATCGGCATCAGTTTATGCAGTTCGGGCATACCGCGTGCCGCCGGCCCGCTATTACGTACCACCACAATCGCGTCGCGGTTCAATTCGCCTTTATGATAAGCCTCAACCACCTGATCCTGATCTTCGAATACCAGCGCCGGAGCCGTCAACTTACGGTGGGCTTCCGCCACCGCACTGATTTTTATAACACCGCGGCCGAGATTTCCGCCCAATACCTTTAAACCGCCCTGCTCGCTAAACAACTTGCCTGCAGGCGCAATCACATCGGCATTACGGGTATCCTCGATTTCTTTAAACACAACCCGACCCTTTTCCAGTACCGGCATTTTGAAATAATCCGTCATACTGCCGAAAATCGGTGTTGCATCCCTATAGAATAATCCGCGTTCCGCCAGATGACGCAACAATAAAGGAACGCCCCCTGCGGCATGGAAATCGTTAATATCCGCCGCACCGTTCGGATAAACCCTGGTCAGCAACGGCACCACGGCGGAAAGCTGATCAAAGTCGTCCCAGTTAAGTACAAAGCCCGCAGCCCGTGCCACCGCAATCAGATGAATGGTATGATTAGTACTACCGCCCGATGCCAACAAGGCCACTAAACCGTTCACCAGGCTTTTTTCGTCCACCACCTTGGCCAAAGGTCTGAAATCACCGCCCTGACGGCAGATTTTAACCATATGGGCGCTCAATAATGCGGTTAGCGCCGGCCGTAGCGGATCATTCACGGGGACGAAAGCCGCGCCCGGCAACATCAGCCCCATAGCTTCGAATACCAACTGGTTCGTATTCGCCGTACCGTAAAAAGTACAGGTACCCGCACTATGATAAGAGTTATTTTCCATATTCTGCAAGGCATTTTTATCAACTTCTCCGGCCGCATACTGCTGACGAATCTTAACCTTCTCTTTATTGGAGATTCCCGTCGCCATCGGTCCTGCAGGTACAAAAGCGGTTGGTAAATGCCCGAAGGACAGCGCACCTATTAACTGACCCGGTGCGATTTTATCACAAACGCCGAGTAATAATGTCGCATCGAAGGTATTATGGCTTAAGCCGATAGTGGTAGCCTGTGCTATAAGATCGCGCGAAAACAGCGATAAATCCATACCGCTCTGCCCCTGAGTAATGCCGTCGCACATGGCGGGTACTCCCGCCGCCACTTGAGCGGAATGTCCCAGTTCGCGCAATACTTGTTTTATTTCGTGCGGATAATCCTGATAAGGCTGATGAGCGCTAACCATATCGTTATAGGCGCTGACTATGCCGAGATTAATCCGGGTAAAATCCAGAATATTGCGTTTTTCCTGCGCACAGCAGGCGGCAACGGTATGCGCAAGATTGCCGCAACTCAAAGAAGCTCTGGTGGTTCCCTGCTTAAGCTGTTCCTCCACCCGAGCCAGGTACTGCGCTCTTGTCTGTCGACTGCGCTGCAAAATATTTTCGGTAACCCGTAAAATAACAGAATTCATCATATGACCCGCCGCATTATTTTAATAAAGGTTCAATCACCGCAACACAGCGTGCGACCACTTCATCAAAACCGGCATCAATATCCACCGCATAGACATCGGTTTCCTCCGCTTGAGGAATTTCCAGGGTTGCAAACTGGCTGCGCAACATATCCGCTTTCATATAATGCCCCTGGCGCTTCTGCATCCGAGCGAGCACCAGGTCAAAATCGCCTTTCAGGAAAATAAATTTTACATCGTTACCTTCACGGATCTGATCCCGATATTTTTTCTTAAGAGCCGAACAGATGATAATGCCCTTTTCCGATTTCTGTTCCAGGCTGAAAGCCGCATCGCGGATACGTTCCAGCCAAGGAGCGCGATCTTCATCATTGAGCGGCTGACCGGAAGCCATTTTAATAATATTTGCACGGGGATGCAGATCATCTCCGTCAATCAGCTTTAAGCCGAGTTTTTCCGCAATTGCGGTTCCCACACTGGTTTTCCCGGTACTGGAAACGCCCATTAAGATAAAACTTTTACCTGATTTATGCATGATAAACACCTCAATAATAAAATTTGCGCTATAACATAATATGTTACCAGTAACTTTAAAAGCAGTATTTTTTATTTTGAATATTTTTGTGATCTCAATCACATTTTCTCTTAAAAGCTAAAACATCAATCAAAAAACAAAGTTAAATGGATAAAAGGCGATTAATTAATCAATAGTAATCACAAAAACCATGATCATGATCACAAAATTAAAATTTAGTTTTCCAGATTATTGCAAATAATGCTGTTATCGGTAACACTGCGTGCGGTTTTAAATTCAATCTTGATTTTTTACTCAATGCAGGAGTTTCCGTTATGGATCACTTACCTATAACCCATAGTGCGACCAGCCTCTTATTAATTGCTTTGGGCGCCGTTATTACCTTACTTATTCTGATCATGCGCTTCCGCGTGCATGCTTTCGTCGCCTTAACCTTAGTCAGCTTGCTGACCGCACTGTTTACCGGTACGCCCTTTAATAAAGTCGTCCCGACCATGCTAGGCGGTTTTGGCAGCACATTGGCTTCCGTTGCCCTATTGGTGGGTTTAGGCGCCATGATCGGGCGCTTGCTGGAAATCAGCGGCGGCGCCAAAGTGCTGGCCGATACCCTTATCAGCACCTTTGGTGAAAAACGGGCGCCCTTAGCCCTCGGGGTCGCTTCACTGTTGTTCGGATTCCCGATTTTCTTCGATGCGGGTCTGGTGGTGATGCTGCCGATTATTTTCACCGTCGCCAAACGCTTCGGTGATTCCACCTTGCGCTACGCTTTCCCTGCCGCCGGTGCCTTTGCCGTGATGCACGCCTTTTTACCACCGCATCCGGGTCCTGTGGCTTCGGGCGAACTCTTAGGCGTTAATATGGGATTATTGGTAATCGTAGGACTGGTAATTGCGATTCCGACCTGGTATATCGGCGCTTATCTTTATGGCTTATGGGTGGGACGTAAAATTCATATCAGCCTACCTTCCGCTTTTTTGAATCAGAATGTTGTAACGGAAACCGTTAAAGCGGAACCGCCTAAATTCAGCAGCGTATTGTTTATCCTGCTACTGCCGCTGATTCTGATCTTTCTGGATACCGGTTTAAACACCTTGGTTACGGCAAAAGTATTGGCCGGTGATCAGGTATGGGTGGAAGTATTAAGAATGTTGGGTAAAACCCCGGTCGCCCTGTTAATTACATTACTGGTTTCTATTGTTATTCTGAAAAAACAGCGTTCTCTGGAACAAGTGGAAAAATTATGTGATAGCGCACTCGGCCCGATTTGTTCCATCGTTCTGGTTACGGGTGCGGGCGGTATGTTCGGCGGCGTTTTGCGCGCCAGCGGTATCGGTGATGTACTCGCCGCAACATTATCGGATACGGGCTTACCCGTTATCGTGGCCGCCTTTGTTATCGCCACCTGTTTGCGTGTTGCACAGGGTTCCGCCACCGTAGCCCTGACTACAACGGCCGCATTAATTGCCCCTACTGTAGCAGCCACAACGGGACTGAGCGAATTCGATCTTTGCTTTATCGTCATCGCCATCGCTTCCGGCGCCACCGTTTTATCTCATGTGAACGATTCCGGTTTCTGGTTAATCAGCCGTTTCCTTGAAATGGATACCAAAACCACCTTTAAAACCTGGACCGTTATGGAAACATTGTTAGGCTTAATCGGCTTTATTTTGGCCGCTATAGGTAGCATTATTCTCTAATCCTCCCTATACGAAAATAACCGCCTTGTTGCCGATGCAGCAAGGCGGTTTTATATTCCGATAAAAATAAGCGGGCTTAATTACTCTTGTGCAAAATTGCTGGCAGCCAAAAAAATCCTGTAAAAATGACCGCTCTTTTTCAACCCGCCTATTTTCAACCCGCTTATCTCTTAAACCGGCTTAGCGCCGATTAGTATCGCCGCTAAGCCCCAATCAGGAAGTTACGGCAGTACAATCGGCGACCACAGAAAACCGAATATAACGCCGGCAATCACGCCGCATAAGCCCGGTAGCATAAACGGGTGATTCAATACATATTTACCGATACGGGTGGAACCTGTGGTATCCATTTCCATCGCCGCCAATGAAGTCGGATAGGTCGGTAATACGAATACGCCGGTTACCGCTACGAATGAAGCCAATATGGCCCAATGCGGTACTCCCAACGCTAAGGCCAAAGGAATAATCAGCGGTGTTGTTGAACCCTGAGAATATAATAACGCACAGGTGCCGAATAAAACTAAAGCCAACAGCATCGGATAAGTCGTCAATACATTACCTGCCACCGCTTTAATATCCGCCATATGAGCATCAACGAAGGTAGTTCCCAAGGTAACGATACCAAGGATAACCACAATGGAACTCATACCTGAACGGAAAGTAGAGCTTAAAACCAGCGCATCAGGTTTGGTTTTGCAGAAAATCAGCATTAAACAGGCCGCACTATACATAACAATCACGATGATATCGCGCGTTCCCATGGTTTTGCCGCTCTCATAAACCGGACGCAGCGAAGGTATCGCCGCCAGCACGACAATACAAAGCGTCGCCAGTAAAAAGATAACAACCGAAAGTTTTGCCGTGGCCGGGAAAATTTCCGTTTTCTGTTCCATTTTGCTAACCAGCCCCGCCTGCAGGCGTTGCAGATAAACTTCGTCATCCTGCAATTCGCAACCCTGACGGGAAGCTACAAAGGCCGCAACCATAGCGGCGATAAAGGAGGCAGGCAAACAAACCGCCATAATTTGTAAAAAGGTTACCGAGGTGCCGTTTTCCATAATGGTGATCATTGCCGCCATTGCCGCACTTATCGGCGAACCGGAAATCGCCAACTGAGAAGCCACTACGGATCCCGCCAATGCCCGCGACGGACGAACCCCGGATTCTTTCGCCACCTCCGCAATCACCGGTAAGGTGGAAAAAACAATAAATCCGGTACCGGCCATAATCGTCATCAGCCAGGTAATCACCGGTGCGATAAAGTTAATATATTTCGGGTTTTTGCGCATAAAAATACCGGCGTGATGAACCAGAAAATCCATCCCCCGAGTAGCCTGCAATGCCGCTGCGGCAATGACCACACTCATAATAATCAGCATTACGTCCACAGGTACGGAACCTACCGGTAAGCCGAGGCCGAGGGTTAATATGGCCAACCCGATCCCGCCGAACAGCCCGATCCCAACGCCGCCCATGCGGATCCCCATAAAAATACATCCCAATACGACGAAAATTTCTATCCAAATCATAATAAACTCCGGAATAATCTGTAATTAAGCTTGTCGATACCATTGAATCGCCGCACGTACCAACGCCGAAGTGGAATCAACATATAAGTGCGGTCGATTTTGCTGATCTTTTTGCAAGATCACCGGGATTTCGGTACAGCCGAGAATCATAATTTCCGCCCCCTTCCCGATTAAAGCTTCTTTCTGTGCCAACATCAGCGCTTCCGCCTCCTGCTCCTGCCCCGCTTTAAGCAAATAGATGCTTTTCATCACTTCCTGCTGCGAGGCCTTATCCGGAACAATACAGTTCAGCCCCCTTGCTTCCAGAGCATCTTGATAAAGACGGGTAGCTAAAGTGGCATCGGTCGCCAGCAGTCCGATATTCTTTGTACTCGATGCCGCCGCTTCAGCCACTGTGGCCTCGATCATACTCAGCATCTTGGTGTGGCACTGTTGCTGCAAACGAGAAAACCAGTAATGAGCGGTATTACAGGCGATTAGGATACAATCCGCCCCGGCCCGTTCCAGCCCCTGAATGTATTTCAGCATCAAAGGTTCCGGTGATTCGCCGCCATGCAATAACGCTGCAGTTCGATCCGGAATATCGGGAATAGAAGAAATCAGCAGCGGAATATGCTCCTGATCACAACGGGCCGGAGTAAAACGGATAAACTTCTGCAGCATATCCGCAGTGGCGGCAGGCCCCATACCGCCTAAAATGCCGATCACTTTTTTCATGTATGCCTCCTAAATTTAATTAGCCATAACAAGCTTTTAGCAGGCGGAGAGAGGAAAATGAAATGCAAGAAAGCGAACAGATATGCAAAAAACGACTAGAGAAATCATTAGGGATACATATTCATAATATAATCAATGTGCTATCTTGGATAAGGCAAAGCAAATCATGCAAGAAGTATAGGGATTATGCGAAATATGCATTTCATCGGAGGTACCGGAGATGAAAAACATTGAAACCAAATGGTTGGAAGATTTTTTAATGTTGGAACAATGCCGCAATTTTTCTCAGGCGGCGGAACAACGCAATTTATCCCAATCCGCTTTCAGCCGGCGAATATCGACCTTGGAAGACGCATTGGGAATCAAATTGTTTGACCGTTCTACCCTCCCCCTGCAACTAACTGAAGGCGGTAAACTTTTTCATTCTCAGAGCCGCAGCCTATTACAACAGTTTCAGGATAATCTGGACGAACTGGCCGGACGTAATAATCTCGGGCTGCCCAATATAAAATGCGCCGCCGCCCATTCCCTTTCCCTGTCGGTAATGCCGGAACTTTTTCGTCGGGTCGCCGCCCGTCAGAACAATTTAATTTATGCGGTGGAATCTATTGATGTGGATCAGGCGGTCAATACCCTGATTGAAGGCAAAAGCGATTTTATCTTTTCTTTTTATGACGAACGTCTGATGCAGGCTCCCTTTCTTTCCGTGGAAATTCTGCAGTCGAAACTCTATCCCGTATCACCGGCAGATGAATACGGGCAGGCACTGTTCAATCTGAACATGCCGAACTGCCCGCTTCTCAACTATACCTCTTCCTCTTATATGGGACGCCTGGTTAACCGTAAGCTGAGCAATTCTCCCCATATCAAACCCAAAACCGTATTTATTTCTTCAATGAGCGAAGTATTAAAAAATATGGTACTCAACCGACAGGGAATCGCCTGGCTGCCGGAATACGCCATTCATGAAGAATTAGCGGCAAATAAACTCTGCTTGCTCGATATGCAAGAATTTATTATCCCGATTAAAGCCTATATTTATCGGGTGGATACTCGGCTTAATAATCATGCGGAGCAATTTTGGAGAATAGTGGCCGAACTAACGGACTAAAGCCCTCCTCTGGGCAGCTAGAGGTGATTTTGCTATACTGGCGCGCAAAAATTTTATTCCGAGCGAATGACCATAATTATGATGCGATTATTTATAGCCGAAAAACCCAGTCTGGCGCGGGCCATTGCCGATGTATTGGATAAACCCCATCAGCGCGGCGACGGCTTTATCCGCTGCGGAGAAAATGATTATGTAACCTGGTGCGTCGGTCATTTGCTCGAACAGGCGGAACCCGATGCCTATAATCCCGCATTTAAACAATGGCGCCTGGAACACCTGCCCATCATACCGGAAAAATGGCAACTGATCCCACGCAAAGCGGTGGCTAAACAGCTGCAAATCGTAAAAAAACTTATCCATCAGGCAGATATTTTGATCAACGCCGGCGACCCGGATCGTGAAGGACAATTGCTGGTGGATGAAGTATTCAGCCATGCGGATATCAGTGCGGAAAAACGCAATAATATCCAACGTTGCCTGATTAGCGATCTCAATCCCGGCGCAGTCAAAAAAGCGGTGGCGAAATTACAGCCGAACCGCAAATTTATCCCGCTCTCCACTTCTGCCCTGGCTCGCGCCCGCGCCGATTGGCTGTACGGTATTAATATGACCCGAGCCTACAGTATACGCGGTCAGCAAGCCGGTTACCGCGGGGTACTATCCGTTGGTCGCGTGCAAACCCCCGTGCTGGGACTTATCGTCCGTCGTGATCTGGAAATCGAAAACTTTCAGCCCAAAGACTTTTTTGAAGTGCTGGCCCATATCCGTCCGCAACAAGAAAAAACGCCAAAATTTACCGCACTTTGGCAACCGAGCAAAGCCTGCGAAGACTATCAAGATGAGGACGGACGTATTCTTTCTCTGCCGCTGGCGCAAAATGTAGTAAAGCGGATCAGCGCACAACCGGCGGAGGTAACGGATTACAGCGACAAGCGGGAAAAAGAAACCGCCCCTCTGCCTTATTCCCTCTCGGCACTACAAATCGATGCGGCAAAACGCTACGCTATGTCGGCGCAGGAAGTTCTGGATATTTGTCAACGCCTGTATGAGACTCATCGGCTTATCACCTATCCGCGTTCGGACTGCCGTTATCTGCCGGAAGAACACTTTGCCGATCGGCATAAAGTACTTAAGGCCATTGCTATGCATAGCAATGTTTATGCCGAATTGCCGGAGATTCTGAACCCCGAACAAAAAAACCGTTGTTGGAACGATAAAAAAATCGAAGCGCACCATGCCATTATCCCCACCGGGAAAAATCATAAGGTCGCCCTTAATCCGCAGGAAATCAATGTCTACACATTGATTGCCCGCCAGTATCTGATGCAATTCTGCCCCGATGCGGAATACCGTAAAAGTAAAATCAGCCTCAATATTGCCGGCGGCAGCTTTATTGCTCAGGCACCTAATTTACAAACCGCAGGCTGGAAAGAACTTCTCGGTAAAGAAGACGGACAGGAAGAGCAGGAGCCGCCGTTACCCATAGTTAAAAAAGGACAGATACTGTATTGCGAACAAGGGGAAATTTTGAGTAAAAAAACTCAGGCGCCGAAGCCCTTTACCGATGCCACCCTGCTGTCCGCCATGACGGGGATCGCCCGCTTCGTACAGGACAAAGAGCTGAAAAAGATCTTGCGCGAAACCGACGGACTGGGTACCGAAGCGACCCGTTCGGGGATTATCGAACTGCTGTTTAAGCGAGAATTTCTATATAAAAAAGGCCGTAATATCCACAGTACCCAGGCCGGCCGAATCCTGATTCAAGCCCTACCGGATATCGCCACCCAACCGGATATGACCGCCCATTGGGAGGCACAGCTGAGCGAAATCAGCCGTAAACAAATGAGCTACGCGCAATTTATGGCCGGACTTACGGCAATGCTGCCCGAATTGGTACAATATGCAAACTTTAGCGCTCTGCGCCAATTAAGCGCAATTCCCCACCAATCCCCAAGAAATAAAAATACAGAAAAAAGCGGGAAAAGAGCGGTCAAATCTTCCTGAGTTTTTTAAAGTGCCTGAATTTACGCCAAATGCATCGCTTTTTCTCGAAATCGCTTGCGTAAAGAATGAATTTTCGCTAATATCCGGACGTTTTATTTTATTGCATTTCAGCAACAGAGAAGAAGATAATGTATCAAGCCCTATTAATCGTTTATTTACTTATTTCCATCGCATTAATTGCGTTTATCCTGATTCAGCAGGGTAAAGGCGCCGATGCGGGTGCTTCCTTCGGAGGCGGCGCTTCAGGTACGGTATTCGGTTCGGCGGGTTCGGCCAACTTTCTGTCCAGAACCACGGCGGTACTGGCAACCATCTTCTTTGTTATCAGCATTGTTATCGGCAATATCAATTCGCACCGCAACAATGTTGCCCAGGGTAAATTCGATGATTTATCACAGGCTGCGGAGCAGTTGCAGCAAAAACAGGAAGCGGCACCTGCCGTACCGGAAAATAAAAACAGCGATATTCCGCAATAAATTGATTCAGATTCTGCGCTGGTGGTGGAATTGGTAGACACGCTATCTTGAGGGGGTAGTGTCGCAAGACGTGCGGGTTCAAGTCCCGCTCAGCGCACCACAACACATATCGAAGCCTTTCGTAATTTCTCGAAAGGCTTTTTTAATGCCAGTAATTGCAAGGGTTTATCGCCATTTTGCCTTTCTTAGCTTATCGCCGTTATTCGCCTTTTAGCACAGATTTTTGTCGCTCCCTAGCAACTACGCACCTAATATAGTTACCGGCTTATTTTTCATAGTTACTAAATGCGGAGAATCGAACTATGGCACGCATTATCAATGCCTTTGACCAATACAGAAATAGAGAAAGCTAAACCGAAATATAAACCTTATCCCCTAAAAGACGGGGGCGTATTATTTTTACCTATAGCTATTACAGCTTCCAACGCCCGGCAGTTTAATTATCTCCACCCTCTAAGCAAGCAAAAATTCGGTATAGAAGCCTATCCGAGTATTAGCTTAGTCCAAGCCCGTGAGAAATATAAAAAATATAGAACTGTGCTTGCATAAGGAATAGATACTCAAGCACAAAAAACGGCATAAAAAAGAAGGGCTGAAAATTAAAAGCATAAAAAACCCTCTATGTAAAAGAGGGTTTATTTCGTTACGTAAAATATTATTTTACCCCGGGAGGGCAAACCGCATCCGCCGGTTCCACCGCTTTCCAGTAGAAACTGCGGGCAATTTTCTGTTTATCAAACAGAACTTTGTATTGGCAGGTGGTTACTCCTTGGGCAACACCCGGAGTAGGGAAATAGAAAACATAATCCCATTCCCGTGCTGATAGACCTTCATCAAAATGCGGCGTACCGAGCAAGTAATAAAGCTGAGATTTGGTAGCTCCTTTGTAAACCTTTTCCAAGTTCACCGGATTAGGATATATACCCTTCCCCTTTTCAAACCGGATATCCTTTACCGGATCCGGCCAAATCAGCTTATCCGCTGTTCCTTCGCCCGTAACCACAGTACCCGAAGAACAGGCCGATAATAGGGCGACGGACAGGCTGACAAATACAAAAGGTTTAAATCCGAACATAACAGACCTCATCTCTTAGGCATATCGGCGACCCTTTATATGGGCCGCCGAATCCCCTTATTACCATTCGTAACCTACACCGGCACCTGCACCTACATCACCTTGGCTATTCATATTTCCCTGTAATTTCAGAATCACTTTACCGTTATCTGAAGCAGTTGAATATCCTACGGCAATAGCGCTTTGTCCTCTGAAGGTACCCACGGCGGTGGCCATCATAGATTTACCGTTGCCTCTTACCTGCGGTAATGCAGCGGCTGCGTTAGCACCTGCAATACCGGCACGGGCGTTTTTATCCACTTTATGAATATTACGGCTCAATTTATTTTCCACTCGGCTTACCTGGCCTACAGTTGCTACATCGTTAGGAGCCTTACCATCCTGAACATTAGTAATACGTTTATTATTGATTACAATATTACCCTCCTGATTGGAAGAAATGGTAGGTCCATTATTTCCACCGATTTGAATACTGTCCACCTGAATATTACTAAAGCTTTGATTTGCCGCGGCGGAAACTTTCAGGCTATTGCCGTCCTGAGTGATTTCAATATTTTTACCAGCCTTAATATTGACGGTATCACCCATTTTCACATTAGCTTTTTGGCCGTTAATAACTTTACCGCCATCTTCCGTCGCTTCAATATTCCAACCTTTGGCAACTTCGTTCTTCACATTATTAACTTCGTTTTTAACGTTATTAACATCTCCTTTTACGTTATTCACTTCGTTCTTAACATTATTAACTTCGTTGTTGATGCTTGAAATATTATTAGTTACATCAGTGGAAATATCTTTAATCTTGTTTTCAACATTAGTAACTCGTTCATTGGTTGCATGTAACTGAGAACCGTTTACGGCATCGGTACTATTTTCACTAATATCACCATCTGCAACATTAACAATCTTATTACCGCCGTTATTTAAGCCTGTATTAGTTAAGGATACTTCCTTACCACCTTCTTGGCTTGGTTTAATAGTAATACCTGAGTTATCGACCGTCGTATTACCAATCTGGATACTACCGTTATCAGTTAGCGTAACCTTATCAGCCAAACCGACTTCAACGGTATTACCCTTAACCTCCGTCTTAATATTGTCAGCACCTACAATATCAAAACGCGGATTCTCATTGTTAACGGTGATGCCGGCAGCTTGACCAGCACCTACGGTAAAGGCAGACATTTTGCCATTGGTATTGTTAGTGAGAGCCTCGCCTAATCGTTTTAACTGAGCCACATTAACCGCATCGGTATCGGCAGCACCGGCAGCTACATTAGTAATTTGACGGGTTTTTCCTTCACTACCAACAGAAACAGCACCTAAGGTAGAATTCCAAGTAGAATTCGTCGTATCAGTAGAAGGTTTGTTAGTCAAAGGATCATAACCAGCTACACCTTTATCTGTGCTTGCTATAGAACCCGAACCTAAAGCGACACCACCAGCCACAATTACATTGGCATTATGACCAAGTATCGTTGCATCTTCTACTTTAAGCTCAGTTTCTTTATCTGCTATACCGATAACAACAGCATTATGTGCACCGCTAAGTTTACGATTATCCGACAACACAATGGCGTTATCCGTATCCGCTACCTTATTGTTCGAACCAATCGCCGTCAGATGATTGATATTGCTACCATTGTTCAGATAACCGGTAATAAAGTTATAAGAACTTGGTGTTTCCGCCGTACCGGTTAAGCTGTTACCAACACCGGTTAACTGTGAAAGTTTGGCGTAATTTGCACTGTTTGCGCCACCAACGGCCATTACCGCACCGCCGCTGTCTTTCACCGCTTCAGCCAGAATGGAAGCGATATCTTCCGGTGTATTATTCACAACCGCCTGCTGAATTTTAGCGATTTGTTCAGGCGTTAGAGTTACGGCTCCAGCGGAGTTACTGATTTGGTTACCCGCACCGAAGATTAGCGCACCATTGGCATTTTCCGTTTTATTGGCAACACCGATAATACTATTAGCAACACCGTCAAACATATCGCTATTTTCATTTTGTGTAATGGTATTAAATGCCCCGTAAACGGATGCCGTAGCACCTTGGAAAGTAGAATCGGCATCAATACGGGAATAGGAACCCATCACATTTGAAAACACCGCTTTACTTAAAGCATTAGGTCCAGCTACTATACTACCCACCTGCTTAGCACCATCATTATCGTAGTTATCGAGATTTTTCGGTGCATTAACACTATAATAATGGATCTTATCCGCAGCCACATCGTCTTTAGTCGCTAAATTTGAAACAGTGAACTGCTCTCCGTCATTACGATTAATAGTTAAAGTACCATCATTAAGTGTTGCTCCGGTGATATATTTATCAACGGCACTCACCTTATACTCCGTATAACCTTTTGACGTATCTTTAACGACTGAAATATTATCACCGGCTACCACTTCTACACGAGCAGCTTTTAGCTGAGCTACGTTAACCGCATCGGTATCGGCAGCACCAGCAGCTACATTAGTGATTTGACGGGTATTTCCACTACTACCCACAGAAACAGCAGCTAGAGTAGATTTCCAAGTTGCATCTGTTTTTGTTGAAGCGGCATTGGTTAAAATATCATAACCGGCAGCGCCTTTATCAGTATTTGCAATAGCACCTGAACCTAAAGCGACACCGCCAGCCACGGCTACATTGGCATTATGGCCAAGTACAGTGGCATTTTTCACATTAAGCTCAGTTTCTGCATCTGCCGAACCTATAACAATGCTATTATCTGCATCGGTAAGTTTGCGTTTATCGCCTATTACCGTAGCATTATCACTATCTGTTAATTCATTGTAACTACCATTAACAACAATATGCTCTGAGTTTGATACTGTATTTTTTACTCCGTTAAGTAGCGCATATGAAACATTGGTTGCGGTATTTTCATAGCCACTAACCGCATTAAATGCACTAAATACATTACTAGATGTCGCTTGTGCTAACTTAGTATTACCCGAGTTTAGTACCTCATTGGTTGTGGCTCCATTACCTGTTAAGGTATTACCCACCCCAGAGATGGTAGAGAATAAAGCATAATCCGCTTTATTGCCCGAACCCGTAATACCCACGGAAGCAAAACGATTATCCTGAGCATATTTACGGAAAGTTTCCGCTAACTCTTTTACGGAAGAAGAAGCAATGGTTGGATCCAATGTTAAAGTTCCGAGGAATGGAACATTTGTTGATAATGAATCCATAATAATCGGACTATCAGGTGTAATATAAGAGTTAGTAATCTCATTACCGGTACCGAAAATTAAAGCACCATTACTCTTATTGATACGGTTAGCCACCCCGATAATATTGGAAGCCGTACCTGAATACATTAAACCGTTAACTGGATCACTACCACCACCTAATAAAGAGAAAATATTAGCGCTTAACTCTTCATTACCTTCAATGCTATTCAAAGAACCGTTAATCACTGAACCTAATCCTTGGATAGCCGCACCTGCATTATGCAAGGCATTGGTTCCTCTTGTGATTTGGTTACCGGCCCAAGATGCGGTCGGTTTATCATAAGCTTTTGAAATAACGTTATATGAACCTTGGATAGTAGCAAAATTTGCCATATTGAAAGAGTTATCACCCACTGTGGTTGAACCTACACCGGTAGTAACATCAGAGTTATTGAGTCTACCATTATCGGCAATGGCAGCTCCTCCGATTTTTCCGTTGCTTGTTCTAAAATCGAAGTCGCCGATTTGACCACTGTAATCGCGATTACCCAACTCAACATTACCAATGCGAGCATGTGTATCTTGACCAATGGCTACACCGCCTGCTAACTGATTTTTATCACGACCAAAGGTAATAATTGCCTCATGATTACCGTTAGTCATCGCGTGAGAGTAAGCATTTTTACCGATTGCAATACCAGCTGTTCCTACACCACCCTCATTAGTTACTCTTGCGCCATTACCCAGAGCCACTGAATTTTCCAATAAGGCTCTTGCATTAGGGCCAATGGCAATTGCGTTAACTCCTGTAGCGCCAGTATTATCTTTATTACCAGTTTCTTCAGATTTCACTGAGAAGTATTCAATCTTATTAGCAGCTAAATCCGTCTTAGTAGCTAAATTATTGACAGTAAATTTTGCACCATCATTACGGCTAATAGTTAAAGTATCGCCGCTAAGAGAAGCACCGGTAATATACTTATCCTGTAAACCGGTTACATTTACTGTACCGCCTGCGGTATCAGTTAAGGTCATTGTACCTGCACCATTATTCCCATAGGTAACAGTACCGCTCTTAACTTTTGTATCAGTAGATTTCACTGTATATTTAGTATGACCTGCAGTTGTATCAGTATCTACCGTTACATTATCACCGGCAACTACTTCTACACGGGCGGCTTTTAGCTGAGCTACATTAACCGCATCGGTATCGGCAGCACCGGCAGCAACATTGGTGATTTGACGGGTATTCCCATTACTACCCACAGAAACAGCAGCTAGAGTAGATTTCCAAGTTGCATCTGTTTTTGTTGAAGCTGCATTGGTTAAAATATCATAACCGGCAACGCCTTTATCGGTATTTGCTATAGCACCTGAACCTAAAGCGACACCGCCAGCCACGGCTACATTGGCATTATGGCCAATTACAACAGCATCAGTAGCAGTTAATTCCGTTTCTTCGTCTACAGAGCCAATAACAACGCTGTTATGAGCACCTGTTACTTTGTGATTATCACCGAAAACAACAGCGGTCTTAGTTCCTGTAATTGTATTATTAATACCAGCTACAGTTACATCATCTACATTTTCCGCTTTATTGTTATACCCCATAATGGAGTTATATTGGCTAATATCTTCTGCAGTACCTGTTAAGGTATTTTTCACGCCGATAATAGAAGAGGCGCGGGTATAGTCAGCTTTGTTACTGCCCCCAATAGCGAGAGTTGAACCTCCACTATCTGTGTTACGAATAATATCTAGCATCTTCTCTTGTAACTCTTTAGCAGAATTTGCCGCAGAAGAGCTATCTAATAATCCTGTACCTGGGATAGAAATACTTGTTACCGAGTTCGTAATTTCATTCCCCGCACCGAAGATTAAAGCACCATTTGCATTAGCAACTTTATTGGCAAGACCGACTATACTACTAGCTACGCCAGAAGATGAGTTTTCAGCGGTAGCAGATTCAATACTATTCAAAGAACCCGTAATAGTGGAACCAAAGTTCTTACCGGCATCAGTTGAGTTACGACCGCCAGCATAATTACTTGTTGCAATAGAATATGCCCCTGTAATTGTTGAGAAAGTACCATGGTTAAAACTATTGGTACCTATGGTAACGGCATTTACCCCCACTCCTGTTGCTCTACGGCCTGCTTCAGTCGATGTATCTACATTCACATCACCTAATTTACCAATATACTTATGGGTACCAACCATCAAACTACCGGAACGTGCATAGGAGTTTTCCCCAATGGCAATACCTGCCGCAAGCTTAGATGGGTCAGCCGGAATTCTTGCAGTAGACAAGAAATTACCGCTAAATGTTGTTTGACCTAGAGCAAAGATAGCTTCCTGTTTACCCGCCATATTTTCAACATAGGCATTTTGTCCTAAGGAAATACCGGCACTTTGATCCGCATAGTTTTCAACCTTGGCTCCATTACCGATAGCAATATCACCACTGCCTTTACCGCCGTTACTATCCAGAATCCAAGCTTTATGACCAATAGCGATACTGTTATGAGCGACTGCACTGGCTCCTACGCCAGCTGCTAAGGCGTTATCGCCTGTAGCGCCATCATTATTATAGTTACCACCTGGAGTTTGAGGACCTTTTACACTGTAATAATGGATCTTATCCGCAGCCAGATCAGTTTTAGTGGCTAAGTTATTGACCGTGAATTTTTCACCATCATTACGGTTAATGGTTAGTGTATCGCCGCTAAGTTCTGCACCAGTAATATATTTATCACTGGAACTCACTGTATATTTAGTATGACCTGCGGTTGTATCAGTATCTACCGTTACATTATCACCGGCTACCACTTCTACACGGGCGGCTTTTAGCTGAGCTACGTTAACTGCATCAGTATCCACTGCACCGGCAGCTACATTAGTGATTTGACGGGTCTTTCCATCAGCACCGACAGAAACGGAACCTAGAGTAGAAACCCAGGTTGCATCTGTTTTTGTTGAGGCTTTGTCTGTTGAAATATCGTAACCGGCAACACCTTTATCAACAGTTGCCACTGCATGAGAGCCTAAAGCGACACTATCATTTACTGTAGCATCAGCGTTATACCCCATCACCACAACTCTGTCGGCGGTTGTATTAATAGTTGTTTCAGGTACAGCACGTAAACCGTTATTAGCAGCTGCTTTGTTTGCACGTCCTAGAATAATGCTATCTTCTGAACCGGTAACCGTACGATTATCCCCCAAAAGAATCGTGTTCTTAGTGTCTGCAATTGTATTGTTACTACCTGTAGCTGTTACATGACTTACATTAGTCGCAGTATTTTCAAAACCGGTAATAGCGTTAGATTCGCTGATATTTTGAGCTGTACCAGTTACCGTATTATTAACCCCGATAATTGCGGTACGTTGTGTATAGTCCGCTACATTGCCGCCACCAAAGGCCATGGTAGCACCACCACTATCGCTGCTTCGAATTGCAGATTGTAACTTATCTACCATGGCATCAACAGAATCTGCGCCGCTGGTTGGTGCAACAATCCTTGTAATAGAATTAGTGACTTTATTACCCGCACCAAATACTAATGATCCGTTTGTATTATCCGCAGTATTGGCTAAACCGACGATGGTATTGGCTATCCCTTGATAAGAAGGGGAGAATAAACCACCACTACCGTTAGAGCGAATACTATTTAAAGAACCTACTACGGTAGCGCCAAAGTTTTGAGCGCCATATGCTGCGGTATTCATACGTCCGGAACCGTCAAAACTACCTGTGGCAATAGAGTAAGAACCCAACATAGTGGAGAATAACCCTTTAGCATAGGTATTGGTACCTAATGCGGTCTGATTTACATGGAAACCGATAGCATCATTGCCTTTTACTTGTTTACCGCCCATAAGGCCATTATAGGTACGACCGCCGATATCGATGGAACCAGTACGTCCCTTAGCATTAACCCCCATAGCAATACCGGTTGCTACACGACTGCGATCGGTCGGATTATCATAACCACCGGCACCGCCCTTAGGCCAGTTTGTTGGGTCAAAACCAAGTTTCGCTTCTTGTTCGCCACCACCGGCAAATACACGTGCATTTTTACCGATTGCGATATGGCCGTCTAATGAAATATTAGGATCAACACCGGCGCCATCACCGATAATAACAGTGCTATCTCCGCTGGTTCTGGTATTGCGACCAATAACCACCCCACCGGCACCAGCCATACTATTGTTAAAACCGATGGCAACACTACCCTCACCGCTTGCGGTAACTTTCGGACCGATAGCAATAGCATTGGTACCTGTAGCACCTGCATTATTTTTATTACCGGTTTCCGTAGATTTTACAGAAAAGTATTGTACTGCCCCTAATTTATCGATTACATCTTTAGAAAGTGCTAAGGATATAGCTTGACCGTTAACAGTGGTTGTAATATTAGCATCACCATTAATAGCTAATTGCTGAGTACCAAGATTAACGCTACCTTCTACAGGTTTACCATCCTTTTTATTATCTCCGGTAAATTTTAGCCCTACTTGTTTTAACTGAGCTACATTAACCGCATCATAATCATCTGCACCACCGGCTACATTAATAATACGGCGACGATTTTCTGCAACAGTATCTTCACCTACTTTGTATTCCGCATTACCAACAGAAACTACACCATTCTCTTTAGCAAAAGCCTCCTTAGATAGGTAAGCTTCGGTTTTTACATCATCAGCAATATAGGCTAAAGAATTTTTACCTAAAGCTACAGAATTACTGGAAGCTGCTCGAGCTTGTTGACCAATAGCAATTCCATTAGTAACTTCACCGCTTCCATCTAAAGTACTGGTAATTGCATAAGAGCCGATAGCAATTGCATTATCACCATAAGCGCGAGCCCAATGACCTAGGGCTGTAGCTTCCAATCCATTAGCATTAGCTTGTTGACCGATAGCTGTTGCATAATTGCCTTTAGCTTTAGCAGCTATACCAATAGCGACATCATTGGTGTCATAGGCTTCGGCACCGGCACCTAATACAGTATTTTGGTATCCAAAAGACTTGGCCGAATTACCGATTGCAATAGAATTCATATATTCTTGGTTAGGTTTACCTGAACTTGTATCATTATCAACAATTGATAAAGAATGATCAGGTACCCCGCCTTCTGGTGTGCCACCCAGTTCAGTCTTCGCCCCAATATAAGATAATTGACCGATTGCAATACCGTTAACACCTTGCTTGACGGCTGTAGCCTGACGACCAATAGCAATAGAATCATCACCTGTTGCAGTAGCCTGAAGACCGATAGCGTTAGAGGCCAAGCCGGCAGCTATTGCCTCACGGCCATAAGCATTAGCGGCTTCACCACCTGCCCGGGAACTCATCCCTATAGCTTGAGCAGTATACCCTGCAGCCTGTGCATCATATCCGCCGGCAAAGGAAATCGCTCCACTCGCTTTACTTTCCTGACCAATAGCAACGCTCCAGCCACCGGAAGCTTTAGAGGTTGTACCCAGTGCTGTATCGCTGGTATTAGTAGCTTCAGCTCTGGAGCCTAAAGCTACTGTATTATTAGCTTTAGCCTGAGCTGTATCACCTATGGCAACAGCACTGGTAGCAGTCGCTTGTGCCGTCGAACCAATAGCAACAGCATAGAGTTTACTCTCTGATTGCTTACCTATAGCTATACCACCTGAGTTTATACTACTGCTTTCTTCACCGATAGCAATTGCACTAACTCCCCCTGTTTTTGTGCCTTTACCAATTGCGATTCCATTCTTTGTAGATGCATTAGCACTGTTTCCGATAGCAATAGCATCATCGAACGTTGCTTTAGCGGCTGCACCTATGGCTATAGCTTCTCTTCCATAACCTGTTACAACGGCATCCGCACCTATAGCAATACCTTTTCTCGCTAATACCCCTGCATTAGCACCTATAGCGATAGCATTATTTCCAGCAGTAGGTTGTTCTCCAATGCTAGTATCCCCAACTGTTCTCGCCTTAAATCCGATTGCAATAGAGTTTTCCCCGGCACTCTCTCCGGCTTTACTATTAGAACCGATTGCAATGGAATTAGGTGCGCCTTTACCTGTCTTAGCATTAGGTCCGATGGCAACGGAATCTACACCGCTTGCCCCATCATTCTCTTTATTTCCCGCTTCTGTTGATTTAACCGAGAAGTAGTTTATCTTATTGCTATCTGCCGAAGCTTCGTCAGCAGATCCCGTATCCTCCGCATATAAAGGCGATGAAATAAACATCCCCCCTATTGCTGCGCATAGCATTAATTTTTTAAATTTCATGGTTTACCCCTTTCAGACCCTGCCCGACAACAGAAACCCTAAAAAATACTAAAGTTATTATTAAATGGGCTAAATAAGACGCTCCTGTCAACGAATATAAAATATCCATCTTATTTGGCAGAATATAAACAATATTAAAAATATTATCTATATTCCTTAACAATTTTATTTAAAATAATTAAATAAAAATAAAATCCTTTATTACTTAAAAGAATATAAGGCATAACAATATGAATTAATTAAAATTTTAAACCTTCTTAAAATTATTCCTTATTTTTTAATAAAAAAATAAACCAAATAAAACAACAGGTTAAAAAATGATCAAATGATGATGATTTCAAAATTCACAAGAATGCCATTGACAAATTCATAACAACCCTTATCTTCAGCATACTAAAACCGCCCCTTAGCCTGCCCAAAAAAGCTCAGCAGGCTAAACGGAGGAATATTTACAAAAGGAGAAAAAATGAAACTCGGAATTATCGGAACAGGAATGATCGTACGGGATTTTCTGCAAATCTTACCCCAGCTTAAACTTGAGCGAGTCTCTATTTTTGGGCGTAACCCGGAACAAACCAAAGCACTGGCACAAACCTACGAAATAAGCCAAATCTTCTGTGATTATGAGGAAATGTTGGCGAGTGATGCGGATACCCTCTATATTGCGCTGCCGAATGATTTGCATTTTTCCTTTGCCGAAAAGGCATTAAAAGCCGGCAAACACATTATTTTGGAAAAACCTATTACGCCTAGTCTGTCCGAGTTTCAAGCGCTGCGCCGTCTTGCCGAGGAGCAGAAAAAAATTCTGATTGAAGCGATGACCGTCCATTATCTTCCCGCCTATCTGCGGCTAAAAGATTATCTGCCTCGGCTCGGGCAGATAAAAATTGTCAGTTTAAACTATAGCCAGTACTCTTCCCGTTATGATCGCTTTAAGGCGGGCGAGATCCTGCCGGCATTTGATCCTTTAAAAGCCGGCGGCGCTTTAATGGATCTGAACGTTTATAACCTGCATTTTTTAATCGGTTTATTCGGCGCGCCGAAATCCGCCTTCTATTCGGCGAATATTGAACGCAATATTGATACCAGCGGCATTATGCTACTGGATTATGAAGATTTTAAAGCGGTTTGTATCGCCGCTAAGGATTGCCAAGCGCCGGTTACTCTCTCCATTCAAGGAGAAAAGGGCTGCATCAGTATTCCGATGCCGGCTAATATTATGGATAACTTTAGCCTGAATTTAAATGCTCAACCGCCGCAACAGTACAGTTTTGAAAATCAGCACCGTATGCTGCCCGAGTTTCAGAAATTTATCTCTATTATAGCTCGGCAGGATTTCGCATTTGCCGAAAAAATGCTGGATATTAGTGAAGCCGCAGTCGCTTTATTGGATACCCATAAGTGTAAAATTCAAGATTAACGCTGACGGGCCGGTATTACCGGTCTGTTTTTTTACAAAAAGAGCGGTCAAAAAAACCAAAGTTTTTTATTTTAATTAAAAATAGAAATACAAATTATTTACTTTTGTATTTATAAAGCTTTATTTTAGTTAAACTCATTTTTTGTTATTATACTTTTTGTTAAACATAATATTTGTTTAATCTATCTATGAGGTTTTTCCGCTAAGTTTATAAAATTTGCAGAGGTGAATAAATGAAGTCTTTATCTTCCTATATCACGACAGCAATACTCTGTTTATTACTGCCGTTTTCCGCATCTTCCGTCCCCGGATTTCAAAATACTAAGGGTAATATTGATATTGCCGGCGGTACCGCGCATATTCCGGTGATGCTTGGTGCGGCAAAAAACATTATGAGCGAACACCCAGATATTAATATTACCGTTACCGGCGGCGGTTCCGGCGTCGGCGTACAGAAAGTCGGCGAAGGACTGGTGAATATCGGTAATACCGGTCGCGCCCTTAAAGCCGCCGAAATCGAAAAATACGGCTTGGTCAGTTTCCCTTTTGCCATTGACGGTGTCGCCGTTGTGGTAAATAACGCTAATAAGGTGAAAGCCCTTAGCCGTGCACAGCTAAGCGATATTTTTTCCGGAAAAATCACAAATTGGCAGCAACTGGGCGGTGATAACGCGGTAATTTCACTCTATATGAGAGAAGACGGTAGCGGTACGCGCGAAGTTTTCGAGGCAAAGGCCTTAAATAAGGATACCGAAATCGCGCAATCCAATATCGTAAATTCAAACGGTGCGATGAAAACAGCGGTTGCACAGGATAAAAATGCTATCGGCTATGTGGGTATCGGCCATCTGGACGATTCTCTGCACGGGTTAATTATCGATAATATGCAGCCTTCCCAGGAAAATGCGGCAAACGGAAGTTATAAAATTACCCGTTTACTGTATATGAATACCAAAGGCCAGCCGCAGGGTATTACCAAAGCCTTTATCGACTATATTTACAGCCCGGCGGGAACCGCAATAATTAAAAAGGCAGGCTATATCCCAACCGATAAATGATCGAGGGTAATAAAGGGGCCGGTTTACCGGTTTGTCTGGCAACCGCACTGGCTGTCGCTGCGATTCTGTTGATTTTTATCATGGTTTTCGCCTTCGCTTTACCGGTTTTCAGTGCTGATGACAACGGAATAAATGCGCATTTATTCTCTTGGCAATGGAAACCGGCAAAAGGACAATTCGGTATATTGCCCATGGTGGCCGGCTCTCTAGCATTGTCCTGCCTGGCCGTAACTATCGCCTTTCCGATAGCGGCAGGTATCGCTTTCTGGCTACAGACTCGCCCCAACCAAAGGAAACCTCGGCATTTCCTCCCCACAATGGTAGCCTTGGTTATCCGTTTTATGACCGCCATTCCCACGGTGGTATACGGTTTTGTTGCCGTATTTTTACTGGTTCCCTTCATCCGTCAGATACTCAGTTCCGGCTCGGGTTTAAACTTACTGTCCGCAGCATTAATTTTGGCCTTATTAATCTTACCGACAATGGTTCTGGTGATGGATACGGGCTTAAAACCCAGAATGGAACATCTTAGTTTCGATACTGCAGCCCTGGGTTTTAATCGACGTCAAACCTTAATTTATTTTGTATTACCTGCCGCCAGACAATGTTTATTAACTGCGTTGTTACTGGGCTTCAGCCGTGCCATGGGAGATACTCTGATTTCATTAATGCTATCGGGCAACTGGCCTCAGCTTCCTTTACATTTTAGCGACAGCCTGCGAACCCTCACCGCACATATGGCATTAGTAACTGCAAATGAGGTGGGCGGAATCGCCTATAATTCGCTTTTTGCGGCAGGTGCGTTGCTATTATTAATCAATGCCTCAATCAGCCTTATAGTGCGTCGCCTCGGGGAAAAGCAAATATGAAAACCTCTCCTTTCCTACTATTGGTAGGCTTGTTCGAATGGCTGTGCGTAGGTATTCTGCTTATCGCTATAAGTTGTGTGGTCGGATTCTTACTGATACGAGGTTTACCCGCATTAAATTTATCACTGTTATTTGGCACCACACCGGCCAAAGCGGCAATACTGGGAGAACTGCCGGTATGGGAGGGTATCTGGCCGGCCTGTATCGGAACCTTATATCTGGTACTGCTGACCCTCGCGCTCAGCCTGTTTCCGGGAATAGGTTGCGGCATTTTTCTGGCGGAATATGCTACGCCCCGGCAAAAAAAATGGTTAAGCAGCATTATTGATATTCTGGCGGGTACGCCTTCAATCGTTATGGGGCTATTCGGCTTCAGCCTGATTTTATTTCTGCGCTATACCTTTTTCCCGCAAGCCAATACCGGCTTACTGCTTGCGGCAATTTGTCTTGCGTTACTGGTTTTACCGACGCTGATACTCACAACATCCGAAGCCTTACAGGCCGTTCCTCAGGGGTTAAGGCTAACCGGTGCCGCCCTGGGTTTCAGCCGCCGTCAAAGCCTGCGCTATATCCTGCTGCCCAGTGCTAAAAAGGGTATTCTGGCCGGCATTATACTGGCCCTAGGTCGGGCCGCGGAAGATACCGCAGTTATTCTACTGACCGGAGTTGTAGCCAATGCCGGAATAGCCGGCGGCCTATTGGATAAATTTCAAGCCCTACCTTTTACCGTCTACTACAGTGCGGCGCAATACCAAACGGCGGAGGAACTACAAAGGGGATTCGGTGCCGCCTTGATACTGTTAATCCTGGCAAGCGGACTACTGTTATGCGCTTACCTGATTGAAAAAAAATTACTTTCACCTCGGATAACAACAAACTTATGACTATCGCAGCCCAACTTAGCCGCCTCAGCATTAAATTCCACCGGCATAGTATTCTTGAAAATATAAATTTGACGATCCCGAAAAATAAAATCACGGTATTTATCGGTCGTTCCGGCTCGGGAAAAACTACGCTATTACGCAGTTTTAATCGCTTAAATGACGAATATCCCGAATGCCTGACCGAAGGCGAAATCAAACTGGATCTCGGTACAGGATTACAGCTTTATAACCGTCTTTCTCCTAAGGCGCTCAGCGAATTGCGCTTAAAGGTCGGGATATTGTTCCAAACCCCAAATGTATTACCTGTTAGCATAGAAAAAAATATTTCCCTGCCGCTGGCCAAATTACTGCATTTAGCCGAAGCTGAAATACGGGACAGAGTCCAACAAAGCTTGCAGGACGTCGGCTTATGGGAAGAGGTTCGACACCGCCTGCATAGCGCCGCCGACAAACTTTCCGGCGGACAACAACAGCGACTTTGTCTGGCCAGAATCCTAGCCCTTAAGCCGAAAATTTTATTACTGGACGAACCTACCGCTTCTCTGGATATTCTCGCCGCTCGTAAAATCGAAGAGCTCATTGAAAAACTGGCGCCGAAATACAGCCTGATTATGGTATCCCATAGCCTGGCGCAAGCCTGTCGCCTTGCAGACCGCCTGTGCATTTTCGACAAGGGTAGGATAATCGCCATTATTGATAATAAACAGGAAATGCAGGAAGAAAAACTGGCGGGCATTATTTCCGCTTTGCCCGAATAAGAAACAAATAAAAAATATCCGCCTTAATTAAGATTAGTGCGGATATTTTTAAGCTCTTCACTGCGACTCTTCAGCCGCTGCGCGATTATTTATAACGTCTGAACACTAAGGTCGCATTGGTACCGCCGAAGCCGAAGCTGTTCGACATAACCGTTTGCAAACCGGCTTTTTCTTTGGTTTCGGTAACGATATTTAAACCTTCGGCCTGCGGATCCATAGTTTCGATATTAATACTCGGCGCAATAAAGTCGTTTTCCAGCATTAACAGGGTATAAATGGCTTCATGCGCACCTGCCGCTCCGAGAGAATGGCCGGTCATTGATTTTGTCGAAGAAATCGGCGGTACCTTATCGCCGAATACCGCTTTAATTGCGGCTAATTCCTTCACATCGCCCACCGGCGTTGAAGTTCCGTGCACGTTAATATAATCAATCGGCGTATCGATATTTGCCATCGCCTGTTTCATACAACGCTCGGCCCCTTCGCCGCTCGGAGCTACCATATCATAGCCGTCGGAAGTAGCGCCGTAGCCGATAATTTCGGCATAAATTTTAGCACCGCGCGCCAACGCATGTTCAAGTTCTTCAACCACAACCACTGCACCGCCGCCGGCGATAACAAAGCCGTCGCGATTGGCGTCATAAGCGCGGGAGGCTTTACTCGGGGTTTCGTTATATTTAGTGGAAAGTGCCCCCATGGCATCAAATTCGGTAGCGCATTCCCAGGATAATTCTTCCGCACCGCCGGCAAATACGATATCCTGTTTGCCTAACTGAATAAGCTCCCAGGCATGCCCAATACAATGAGCGGAAGTCGCGCAAGCGGAACTCATACTGTAGTTTACGCCGCGAATTTTATAAGGCGTCGCCAAACAGGCGGAAGCGCTGGAAGCCATGGTTTTGGTAACTGCATAAGGGCCGATGGCTTTTACACCGCGCGGACCGCGAACCGCATCACAGGCGACCAGCTGGCTGTGAGCAGACCCCGTACCCGCCCCAATTACCAGGCCGGTACGATCATTGGAAACCTGATCTTCGCTCAATCCCGCATCTTCAATCGCCTCTTTCATGGAAAGATAAGCATAAGCCGCCGCATCCCCCATAAAACGATAAACCTTACGATCAATAAGTTCCGCCGGATTTAATTTTATTGTTCCCGCAATATGGCTGCGCATACCAATATCAACAAAAGCGGGAACCGTTTCAATTCCTGATTTTCCCGCTTTTAATGCTGCCAAAACTTCTTCTTTATTATTGCCGATGCTGGAAATCACACCGAAACCGGTAATCACCGCTCTTTTCATTATCTGTATTCCTTAATGGGTTAGAATAAACCAATTTCAACTTACATTTGTTAGCTGAACGTTAATGTACTATGAAATCGGCAGATTGCAAGTACTAATAATAACGTTCGACCAGTTAGACATACCGAACCGGCCGCCTTTCGCCTAAGCTTAAAAATTGGGGTATTATATACGAAGATCAAACTCAACCAAAGGAAATAACGCCCGATGTTAAAGGTTAGTCCGGCTAAAATTCATTTTAACCTGCAAAATACTCCGGTATCGGAACAATTCGACGATATCTATTTCTCCAATCAGGACGGCATTGCCGAAAGCCGCTATGTTTTTCAACAGGGGAATAATTTATCTCAACGCTGGCGGGACTGCCGTACCGAACATTTTACCATTGCCGAAACCGGTTTCGGTACCGGGCTGAATTTTTTTACCCTGATCGAAGCCTTTCGCCAATTTCGCACTGAATACCCCGAAGCGCCCCTCAAGCGCCTGTTTTTTATTTCCTTTGAAAAATATCCTCTCAACAGGGAACAACTCGAAACCGCACATCGGGCCTATCCGCAGTTTACCCGCCTCAGTAGCGAGCTCCGCGCCCACTGGCCCTTGTCCCTCGCCGGCTGTTATCGTATCCATTTTGCCGAAACCACATTGGATATCTGGCTCGGAGATATTGCGGACAACCTGCCGCAACTGGGCGATTATATGCAAAATAAAATCGACGCCTGGTTTCTGGACGGCTTTGCACCGAGCAAAAACCCGCAAATGTGGAACCATAACCTCTATACGCAAATGTTCCGCTACACGCGCCCGGGCGGTACCTTTGCCACCTTTACCGCCGCCAGTGCGGTCAGAAAAGGGCTGCAAAGCGCCGGTTTTCAGGTAAATAAACGTAAAGGCTATGCACAAAAACGCGAATGTCTGCAAGGAGAAAAGCCCCTTGAAGCCAATAACTTCGAATACCTTAGCCCCTGGTACCTGGCTCAAGCGGCGGATCTTTCCGCAAAGGCGGATATCGCGCTGATCGGCGGCGGAATCGCTTCATTATTCAGCGCCCTCAGCTTACTCGAACGGGGAGCGACAGTTACCCTTTACTGTGCGGACGAACAACTGGGGCTGAATGCCTCCGGGAATAAACAGGGCGCATTTTACCCGCAGCTGAGCGACGACGATATACGCAATATCCGCTTTTATATTCATGCCTTTGCTTACGGACGGCAACGGCTGGAGCAGGCTATCGCCCGCGGAATCGAATTCGAACATGAATTCTGCGGTGTGGCACTTTGCGGTTACGACCCCAAAAGCGCCCTAAAACTGGACAAAATCGCCGCCTACCGATGGCCGGAAGAATTATATATTCCCCTGGATCAGCAACATCTCAGCGCAAAGGTCGGATTACCCCTGCCTTGCGGCGGCGGCTTTATTGCCCAAGGCGGCTGGTTGGCGCCGCGACAATTTGTGCAAAATACTTTCGCTTATTTAGAATCTCTGGGGTTGAAAATAAAAACTCGGCAAAAAATCACCGCACTTTCTCGGGAAAAAGAGCAATGGCGCTTAACTAACGCACAGGGAGAAAGCTTTTTTCACCGGGTGGTGATTCTGGCAAACGGTCATCAGGTTCATCGTTTCCCGCAGAGCGCACCTCTGCCCCTTTACCCCGTACGCGGTCAGGTCAGCCAAATACCCACCTCGCAACAGCTGTTAAAGTTGAAAAGCGTACTCTGCTACGACGGTTATCTTACCCCGGCGGATCAGGCGCAAAGTTCTCATTGTATCGGCGCCAGCCATGTACGCAATTGTGAATCGCGGGAATTCAGCCTGCAAGAGCAACAGGAAAATCAGCATAAGCTACAACATAATCTGGCGGTGGACTGGGTTAACGAAGTGGATTGTTCGGACAATCTGGCGCGCATAGGGATACGCTGTGCGGTACGGGATCGTATTCCCCTGCTCGGAAATCTCCCGGACTTTCAGCGTCAGATTGAAGATTACCGTAATATTTTTAATCTGCGCCGACGCCGCCAAGAAATAAAAGCGGCGGCAAATTATGAAAACCTATATGTGATTGCCGCCCTGGGTTCGCGCGGCCTGACTTCGGCGCCTCTGTTGGGCGAAATTCTGGCTTCCTTAATCTATAACGAGCCGCTTCCGCTCAGTGAAGATCTGCTGCACCAACTCAGCCCGAACCGCAGCTGGATAAGAAAGCTGTTGAAAGGAAGCGCAGTAAATTAAACTGCGCTTCCGAGGGCATTGGCAAAGAGCGATATAATCCCGAGGGAAGCGATAAAAAGCTTTGCCTTTAACGCCGTAGCTCAACGCAACGGCTTCCCCGCCATATATGATGCGTATACAAATTCAGCTCTCGGACTCAAGACGGCTTAGCTTCATATATAAGGGACAAATAATGCGCTAATTTGACAGTCAGGCCATTTTTATGTAGCATTCGCCACGCAATTTAAAAAGTTGCTATCTATATCTATACCGCCGAAGGTTAGATAAATATTCGTTAAATTTATTCAATCGGCTTTTCCGCCATCAGCTATGCCTTGCTTCCTGCAAGATTGCATCAGATTTCCGCCCCGCAGGGCGTTGTCAACTTAAATATTCTGCTTTATCCTGCCGATAATATCTTTTCGCAGGTTGATCAAAAATATAGATTTTGAACTATTAACTTTATTTGTCAGGGAACATGACAAAATTATTTTCCGTGCCGGGAAACTTAATATTAAACGGAATTAGATTTTATATGTTGGAGAAGAAAATAAGATGAACATATTACAAAAAATACGAGCCACAACAACCTTAAAAGGCCCGATTTTTATCCCTACCCTGACATTTGTAGGATTAGTCGCTATTTTTTGTTCGATATTCCCCGAACAGGCTCAAACCACATTAAATAACGCAAAACTATGGGTATTCGCTCATTTCAGTTGGTTCTATATTCTGGCAGGCTCAATTTTTTTCCTGTTTCTGATGTTTTTATGTGTCAGTAGCCTGGGCAGTATCCGCTTAGGAGCGGATACCGATGAACCGGAATATCCCTTTATGTCTTGGATCGCCATGCTATTCGCCGCAGGAATGGGGATCGGTTTAATGTATTTCGGCGTAGCGGAGCCTATGCTGCATTATTTACATCCGTTACAACAGGGACTTTCAGAGTCGGAACGCATGAAAGATGCGATGATGACGACCTTTTATCACTGGGGAATTCATGCTTGGGCGATTTATGCGGTCATAGCACTGGTATTGGCCTATTTTGGCTTCCGCTACAAACTCCCCTTAACCGTACGCTCGGGTTTTTACCCTTTACTGAAAAACCGGATTTCGGGTTTTTGGGGACATCTGATTGATACGGTGGCCCTGTGCAGTACTATTTTCGGTTTAACCACCACCCTGGGCTACGGCGCCATGCAAGTGAATGCCGGTTTTAATCATCTGGGAATGTTGGATGGCAATAGCTTCGGCATATTGGCGGTAATTGTTATTGTCGCCATGGTGTTATCCGTTATTTCAGCAATTTCCGGGGTGGGGAAAGGGGTAAAGATCCTCAGTGAAATTAATCTAATCTTAGCCGCTTTATTATTGATCTTTGTTGTTGTGGCGGGACCGACCTTATTTCTATTCTCCGGCTTAACCGAAAATCTGGGCTATTACTTCAGTTCATTACTGGAACTAAGTTTCCGTACCTTTGCCTATGAACCGGAAAATAAAGGTTGGTTAAGTAACTGGACTATTCTCTACTGGGCATGGTGGGCATCTTGGGCGCCCTTTGTCGGCACCTTTATTGCTAAAATATCTAAGGGTCGAACCATCCGTGAATTTATTTTAGGCGTCTTATTCGTTCCTTCCCTATTTAATATTTTATGGATGACCAGTTTCGGCGGCTCCGCTATATGGCTGGATCAGCAAACGGGAGGCGCATTGGCGGCGATTAGCGGCAATACGGAAGACTTGTTATTCGGCTTCTTCAACCAATTACCCTTCGGCCTTATTGCATCAATAACCGCAGTAGTCGTTATTTCCATTTTCTTCGTAACCTCTGCGGATTCGGGTATTTTTGTCCTCAACAGCATAGCCTCTCAGGGAGATGAAGGCGCGCCGAAATGGCAAAGTATTCTATGGGGCGCCTTACTTGCCATTTTAGGCTTATCCTTGCTTTATTCCGGCGGTTTATCATCGCTGCAAACCATGACATTAATTATTGCGCTACCCTTTATGGCAATTATGATAGCCCTGTGCTTCGGCTTATGGAAAGGACTAATGGTGGATAGCCAGTATTCCGGTAAAAAATTCTCACAGGGCAGCGCCTCTTGGACCGGTAAAGGTTGGAAAGATCGTTTGGAAAAAATCGTTAATCCTACCGATCGCAAAGATATCCGACGTTTTATTAACCAAGTGGCACGCCCCGCCTTCAGAGAACTGGTAGAAGAATTTGAAAACCATGATTTAACCGCGCGCATGAACTTTTTTGAGGGCAAAAATCCGAAAATTGAATTTGAAGTGGTCAAAGAAAACTTACGCAATTTCTTATACGGTATTGAATGCCAGTCCCGCGAATTATCCGATTTAGTCGTGGAAGACAGTAACGTACCTAATATCGATGAAAGTAAAATCTATGAACCCATCACTTATTTTTTCGACGGACGTCAGGGTTACGATGTGCAGTATATGACAAAAGAGGAATTAATTGCCGACGTATTAAAACAATATGAACGCTTTATGAATCTTGCTATGGACGACAGCCATAACTTGATGACCGCCGATGTGGAAAATATGGGCGAATCGAGCGACAACAACATGCAATAATCGCCGCAATAATAAAGGGGGAAAATCCCGATAAAAAATGCCTTTACTCACAAGTAAAGGCATTTATTTTCCATAAGTTAAAGAAATTAAGGTTTATAGATAATTTCTACCCCTTCCTCATCTTCTTCGGACCAGTCATCGTCCCAGTCCTCATCATCTTCATCGAATTGTGTCAGCTGTTGCTGATGATAATCTTCCCATTTGAATTTCACCTCTTCCGCTTCCGCCGTTTCTTGCTCGCTCTCACGCGGGTGCGCTTCAATAAAATCCATAATATCTCGGGTCAGCGGCAGAATATTTTGCCCGCTGGCGGCGGAAATCAGGTAATAATCCTCTTCCCAACCGAGGCGCTCGGTAATTTCCTCCGCTCTCCGGCCGGCCTCTTCCTCGTCCAGGGTATCAATCTTATTGAACACCAGCCAACGGGGTTTATCCGCCAGACGTTCGCTGTACTGGAATAATTCGGTTTCGATAACGGCGATATTATCCGCAGGATCCGACTCATCAATAGGTGCGATATCCACCAAATGGATCAATACTCGGCAACGCTCCAGATGCTTTAAGAAGCGGATACCTAATCCCGCCCCTTCGGAAGCTCCTTCAATCAGCCCCGGAATATCCGCCACCACAAAACTGCGGTTGGCATCCACCCTCGCCACGCCAAGACTAGGTACCAGAGTGGTAAAAGGATAGTCCGCCACCTTCGGTTTTGCCGCCGAAACCGCACGGATAAAAGTGGATTTACCGGCATTCGGCAAACCGAGCATTCCCACGTCCGCCAACAGCATTAATTCCAGCTGCAAATCCCGTTTCTCACCCGGGGTACCCATGGTTTTCTGGCGCGGCGCCCGATTCACCGAAGATTTAAAGCGGGTATTGCCCAAACCGTGATAACCGCCTTTTGCCACCAGCATTTTTGCCCCATGTGCGGTTAAATCTCCCAGCACTTCTTTAGTGTCATTATCAATGGCACGGGTACCTACAGGCACGCGCAAACTAATATCTTTACCGCGGCGACCGGTACAATTTGCACTACGACCGTTTTCTCCTCTTTCGGCGGCAAAACGTTTTTCAAAACGATAATCGATTAATGTATTCAGATTTTCGTCCGCAATCAAATAAACGTCGCCGCCGTCGCCGCCGTCGCCGCCGTCAGGGCCGCCCTTAGGTATATATTTTTCCCGTCGGAAACTAACACAACCGTTACCGCCGTCCCCGGCTTCGACCCGAATCAAAGCCTCATCAATAAATTTCATGCTTTCACCTGCTTCTTAATAGTTCTGTGTCGCCGAACCCTCAGCGACAGGGAAGAATTAGCTTCTCTTGCGGCGGCTAAACAGTTTATGCCCCACCGCAGATAAAATAGCCCCTAATACTACAATAAATGCGCCCAGATAACTAATCAAATTTAATTCCGGTGCCGGAAAGTAGCGGGGCAGCAAATAATGAAAAAGATGGGCGAACAAAATCGTAAACAGCGGCACCAGAGTAATAATTACGCTGACCTTGGATACTTCCCAGCGATTCAGCGCCTCGGCATAAGCACCATAACCGATCAGGGTATTCAAACAACAGTAAATAAAACAAATTAGACTAATTCCCTGTAAGCCGCTCACCTGAGTAATTTCAACAAAGGGGGTAAAAACCAGTGCGCACCCCATATACATCATCATTAGGATTTGCTGCGCGCTGAAACTACGCAGCAAAATTTTTTGCGCCATACCATAGCCGACCCAAACCATTGCGGCGGTAATGCTCAGCATCACCCCGAAGGAATAGCGATTTATACCAAACAGGCTGTCAAAACGATCATTAAAAAACAATCCCAGCCCAAGCAGCAAAATCCCCAATCCGATCTTCTGATAACGCCCCAGCTTTTCTTTAAAAATCACCACACCGCACAACAGCATCATAAAAGAAGATAAATGAATAAAAATCTGCGCCACCGCCGGGCTGACATAGTTCAAGGAAGAATTAAATAAAAAGAAATTACCGGCCAAACCCACAACCCCGATAATCACCAACCAACCGTAGGTGCGGCCGGACTGACGCAACTCGGGTAATTTTTTTCGGCTCCCTAACAACAGAAATAAAGCCAAGGAAGCGACCGCAAAACGATACCAAACGATACTCTGTGCATTCATTACCGCCAAAACTTGTTGTAACGCCAGCGGCAAAGAACCCCAGGCCATAGCGGCAATCAGCGCGAACAGAGCGCCCAAAACCGGTTGTTGTTGCATATATCACCTTATTAAAACGAAATTATTCTTCCGCACCGAAACGGAATATATCAGTCGGAAAAAACTTGGAAATTTTCAACCGCACTTTTCTATCGGCATTAACCTTGCCGGATACGATTGAAAAACTTATGCCCTACGGCAGAAAATAACGCGCCCGACACCACAAAGGCCGCTCCGCAATAACTAAGCGTATTCAGCTGCTGATCGGCAAAAAACTGTGGCGCCAGATAAAATAGCAGTTCGGAAAAAATAATGGTAAATACCGGTATCTGCGTCATCATGGCGCTGACTTTGGAAACCTCCCACAAATTCAGCGCCTCCGCATAGCAGCCGTAAGCAATCAGGGTATTGGCGCAACAGAAAAGCAAGCAGGCAAACTGAAAGGGAGTTAAGGTAAACACCTGCCCCTTATCGGCAAAGGGAGTAAAGAGTAAGGCGCAGCCGATATAGATCACCAGCAGAATTTGCTGAGCGCTGAATTTATACAGCAGCATTTTCTGCGAAATCCCATAAACCACCCAGATTACACTGGCAATAAAGGCGATTAGAACCCCCTTAAAATAAAGGTTCATACGGGCAAAATCATCAAAACGATCATTAAAAAACATGAGCAGACCGATAATCAGTATCAGCAGCCCTATTTTCTGATGCGCCCCCATTTGCTCTTTGAAGATCTTCACGCTGGCAAACAGCATCATAAAGGAACCCAAAGGTCCCATCACCTGACTGGTGCTCGCCGAAATATAATTTAATCCCAGATTAAATAAAAAGAAATTTCCCGATAACCCGAAAATCCCAAGCAGAATATAACGGTAAAAACGCCGATTCAGCTGTCCGAGGCGAGGCAGATTGCCCCGCCAAGCCATAAATAGCGAAAGGCCGACCGCCGCCGCAATAAAGCGATAAAAAACGATCGTCTGAGAATTCATCGCCGTTACCAGTTGTTTTACCGCAATGGGCAACATTCCCCACATAAGTACGGCGATTAATGCGTAAGTAAAGCCTAATAAAGGTTTCTGCTGCATGCTCATTCACCAGATAAGAAAAAGAAAGCCCACCCTTGCCGGGAACAACAACTAGCATAGCGCGTTAAATAAAAAAACCCCACAAAAATTTGTGGGGTCGATTATTTTAAACTGAAATTACTCGGCTACGATACTTACGTATTTACGGTTTTTCTCGCCTTTAACTTCAAATTTTACTTTACCGTCTGCGGTTGCGAACAGGGTATGATCGCGGCCCATACCTACGTTTGAACCTGCGTGGAATTTAGTTCCGCGCTGACGTACGATAATGCTGCCCGCTAATACGGACTCGCCGCCGAAACGTTTAACCCCTAGGCGTTTAGCTTCAGAATCGCGACCGTTACGAGTTGAACCACCAGCTTTTTTAGTTGCCATCTACTTGATCTCCTCTGAAATTATGCCTGAATCCCAGTGATTTTCACTTCTGTGAACCACTGACGATGACCTTGTTGTTTACGGCTGTGTTTACGACGACGGAACTTAACGATTTTTACTTTTTCGCCACGACCGTGTGCAACAACTTCAGCCACTACTTTACCGCCGGCAACAACCGGGGTACCGATTTTAACATCTTCACCGTTAACGATCATCAACACTGAATCAAATTCAACTGATTCACCGGTTGCTTTCTCAAGTTTTTCTAAACGAACAACCTGGCCTTCGCTCACACGGTGCTGTTTACCGCCACTTTGGAAAACTGCGTACATAAATACTCCGCTATATTTGTGCCTCTATGTCTTATTCATTTCTGGCACAGACAAATCATATAAATAGGTCGCAAATTCTACGGAAAAATCCAACCGATAGCAAGCCTTTCTTCACAATATCATGAAAAATTTCCCGAAATGCCGGCTTGAGTTTCGAAACGCCGAGAAATCGGGTACAATTCACCGCACTTTTCTCAAAACTTAACCGGTAACCGGCATCATGACAGCTAAACACGACTTAATGGATCTCTCCGCCGTTCAGGCGCTGATTGAAACCGATATGCAAAAGGTAAACGCCGCTATCCTGAAGCAGCTTGATTCGAACGTGGTACTGATCAACCAACTCGGTCAATATATTATTCAAAGCGGCGGCAAACGTATTCGCCCGATGATCGCCAACCTAACGGCAAGAGCGCTCAATTATCAAGGCGATAAGCATATCGACTGTGCGGCATTTATCGAATTTATTCATACCGCCACCCTATTACATGACGATGTGGTGGACGAATCCGATATGCGCCGCGGCAACCCTACCGCCAACGCCCGTTTCGGCAATGCCGCCAGCGTACTGGTCGGCGATTTTATTTATACCCGCGCCTTTCAGATGATGACCCGTCTGGATTCCCTCAAAATCCTGCGCATTATGTCGGACGCCACCAATGTTATCGCCGAGGGGGAAGTGCAGCAACTGATGAATATCTGCAATCCGGATACCACGGAAGAAAACTATATGCGTGTAATTTATAGCAAAACCGCACGCTTATTCGAGGTTTCCGCTCAGACGGCCGCAATTGTCGCCGGTGCCGATACGGCCTTGGAAAGTGCCATGCAACAATACGGACGCTATCTGGGAACCGCCTTTCAGCTGGTAGATGATGTACTGGATTACAGCGCAAATGCCGGAGCCTTGGGTAAAAACCTGGGAGATGACCTAGCCGAAGGCAAGCCTACGCTGCCTTTACTGCACGCCATGCAACAGGGAAACCCACAGCAGGCGGCGCTGATTCGAAGTATTATCGAACAAGGCGGAAATCGTACGGCCTTGGAGGAGGTACTGGCGATTATGCAGGAACATCGTTCCTTGGATTACGCCATGGGCCGAGCCGAACAGGAAGCGCAAAAAGCTATTGAAGTTATCGCTCCTCTGGCGGACAGCGAATATAAACGGGCTTTAATTTCACTGGCATATTTGTCGGTAAAACGCCATTATTAAATTTTACTTTTTATATCGGAACTTTATGACTGAACAAACCAAACCGACGGAACAATCCGTCCAACCTCAAGCACACAGCTATAGCGGCAAAAAGAAAGAACGCAAAGCAGCCAAAGATCCCAACGCCCCCTTTGTGCGCCCTAAGCTGGAACTCCCCGGCGGACATAATAAACTGCTGCTGCATTCCTGCTGCGCTCCCTGCTCCGGCGAAGTAATGGAAGCTATTCGCGCTTCAGGTATCGATTTCACCATATTCTTTTATAATCCGAATATTCACCCTTTAAAAGAATACTTAATTCGGAAAGAGGAAAATATCCGTTTTGCCCAGAAGTTCGGCATTCCCTTTATTGATGCGGACTACGACCGTCAGCAATGGTTTGATCGGGCCAAAGGTATGGAAGACGAGCCGGAGCGCGGTATTCGCTGCACCATGTGCTTTGATATGCGTCTGGAAAAAGCGGCGGAATACGCCCACAACCACGGTTTTCCGGTTATCACTACCTGTCTGGGCATTTCGCGCTGGAAGGATATGAACCAAATTAATGGTTGCGGACATCGTGCTGCGGCAAAATACGACGATGTTGTATTCTGGGATCATAACTGGCGCAAAGGCGGCGGTTCGGCGCGCATGATCGAAATCAGCAAAAGGGAACAATTCTATCAGCAAGAATATTGCGGTTGCGTTTATTCCCTACGCGATTCCAATAAATGGCGCGAAGCCAACGGACGCCCCAAAATTGAAATCGGCGTCCTCTATTACGGTGCGGACTGATAAAAGGAAAATTTTCGGTAACATCAGCCTAAATGCGGAAAACCGGTTTTACTCAGCAAAAAACTTCGGCAAAAACCACCGCTCTTTTAAAGCTCAAGCAGTATTTATCCTGCCGATACCGAAACCGACAGTAACGACCTTGAGGTAAGAAAAAAGAAAAATGCGATAGGTTTTACACTATCGCATTTTTTATAGGCTTCTCCCGCTTTTAGCCTTTCGCCTGCGCCCGCTTACCTAACAGCACAGACAGGCTAAAGGCGACCGCAAAGGCTATTAGCATGCCGATGCAATACATGGCCAAGCTGTCCGGACGGATTGAAGGAATACCCAGCAGTCCGGCGGCGCCCAAAGCAATGGCTTTCACATTAAAGAAAGCGATAAATGCCGCTGCGGCACCGGAACCCGCCATCGCCGCGATAAAGGCATAACGATAACGCAAATTAACCCCGAACATAGCGGGTTCGGTAATTCCCAACAAAGCGGAAATTCCGGAAGGTACGGCTAAACCGCGAACCTTCGCGTCTTTCATTACCAAAGCGACACCTAAACAGGCCGCGCCTTGCGCAATATTCGACATGGCGGCGATTGGGAAGATAAAGGTACCGCCGGTACGGGCGAGTTCAGCCAACAACTGAGTTTCCACCGCAATAAAGGTCTGATGCATACCGGTAATTACAATAGGAGCATACAGCGTACCGAATACCGCTCCGCCGATAAATCCTAAATTATCATACAACCAAGTAAGTCCCTGTGCTATCAAGCTGCCCGCTTCCCGCCCAAAAGGGCCGATAACGGTAAAAGCAAGAAAACCGGCAATAAACAGGGCAAATAAAGGGGTAACCAAATTATCCAGATAGGAAGGTACGAATTTGCGTAAGCCTTTTTCCAAGCTTGCCAGCACCCAAGCGGAAATTAATGTAGGAATCACCGTTCCCTGATAACCGACTTTTTCGATTTCCAGACCCAATACATTCCAGTAAAGAATTTTTCCCTGCTCCAGAGTTAAGGCATAATTCCAGCCGTCCGCAAGTGCCGGATGCACCAACAGCATTCCCAGCGCCGCCCCTAAATAAGGATTACCGCCGAACTTACGGGTAGCGGAGAACCCCAGCAATACCGGTAGGAAAACAAAGGGCGCGTTGGCAATAGTATTGATAAAATCCACCAGATCGGCAATGCCCGGGTACATATCGATAACATTTATTCCCTCGGCAAAAAAGCCTTTTGCGGTCAGCATACTATGGATACCCATTAACAAACCGCCGGCCACAATCGCCGGAATAATAGGGACGAAAATATCCGCCAATCCTTTCACTAAAAGTTGCAGCAAATTCTGTTTCCGATTTCCCGGCGCAGCAGGCTCCGCCGCTGCCATATCGCCGCTTCCCATTAGCTTGCTCATTTCGGCATGCACCTTATTCACGGTACCGGAACCGAAAATAATCTGATACTGACCGGAAGTGGAAAACTGCCCCTTCACCCCCTCAATATCTTCAATAGCCTGTTTATCGACTTTCGTTTCATCATTAAGGGTTAAGCGTAAACGAGTGGCGCAATGCGCCAAGGTCGCAATATTTTCTTTACCGCCGAGCTTGGCGATAACCTCTCGGGCAATCTGAGGGTAATCCATATTGTTCTCCTGAATAATTAAAAAATACTCGCTCAATTCTAACTAAAACGATAAAGCAGGACTAGAAAAATTTCCCCTTTTGTGCACAGGCGTCCCGATTCTAGCAAAAAATTGTCCGCCACAACGGGGCGGACAATCGATTAAAATTCAGCCAATGCCAGAGCCAGCCTTTCTATCCCGCAACGGATATCCTGCTCGCTGATATTCAAAGCCGGAGTAAAGCGTAATACATTAGGCCCGGCCTGCAAAATCATTACGCCCTGCGCCGCCGCCGCTTTCACAAAGTGTGAGGCCTGTCCCCGATATTTTTCAATCAGCTCCGCCCCGATCAACAAGCCTTCGCCGCGAATATCGCAGAATAACCCGAATTGTCCGTTCAGCTCCCGCAATGCCTGCTTAAACAGTACCGAACGCTGTTGCACCCCCTGTAAAAATTCGGGGCGGGCGATGGTTTCCACGACTTTCGCCCCTACTGCACAGGCCAGAGGATTACCGCCGAAGGTGGTACCATGTACTCCGGGTTTAAAACTGGCCGCAATTTTATCCGTAGTCAACATGGCGCTAATAGGAAAACCGTTAGCCAACGCCTTCGCCGAAGTAAGAATATCCGGCGTTACGCCATAATGCTGATAGGCATACAAATACCCCGTACGTCCCACCCCGGTCTGTACTTCGTCAAAAATCAACAGCGCACTATATTGATCGCAAAGTTCGCGCAGCCCCTGTAAAAATTCGGGTTCCGCCGGAATCACACCGCTTTCGCCCTGAATCGGCTCGACGATAACAGCGCAGGTATGATCATCAATAACCGCTTTTACAGTATCAAGATTGTTAAATTCCACATGGAGGATATCCCCGGGTTTCGGCCCGAACCCGTCCGAATATTTCGGTTGTCCGCCGACACTAACGGTAAACAGCGTCCGCCCGTGAAAACTCTGCTTAAAAGAGATCACCTTGCTTTTCTGATAGCCGAAATGATCGACGGCATAGCGACGGGCTAATTTTAGCGCCGCCTCATTGGCCTCGGCGCCGGAATTGGCAAACATCACCCGTTCGGCAAAGGTGTGAGCCACCAGTTCCGACGCCAATGCCAGTGTCGGTTCGCTGGTAAACCAGTTACTGGAATGCCATAGGGTTTCGCCCTGCCGGCGTAAAACGGCGACAATATCTTCGGGGCAATGTCCCAACGCATTAACGGCAATGCCGCCGCTGAAATCAATGTATTCTCTGCCCTGCTGATCCCAGACCCGGCTGCCCTTCCCCTTGACCGGAATAAAATCCGCCGGTACATAATTTTGGATCATCACTTCATCAAAGGTTTTGCGTGTATATGTTGTCATCTTATTTATCCTTGCCGTGCTTAAATTGATTTAAGTTCAACATACGCCTCAAGCAATATTTAGTCAATAAAAATGAATAAATATTCACTTTATAAGATTGTGCTTTTCCCTATTCGCCTTATTACTGAGTGCCGCCCACGGTGATTTGATCGATCTTTAATGCGGGTTGCCCCACCCCGACGGGTACGCTCTGCCCCTGCTTACCGCAAACACCGATGCCCTGATCAAGTTCCAGATTATCCGCCACCATGGAAACATTCTGCATCACTTCAATGCCACTACCGATTAAGGTGGCGCCTTTCACCGCTTTACCGATACGCCCTTTTTCAATTAAATAAGCTTCGGAGGTGGAAAAAGTGAATTTGCCCGAACTGATATCTACCTGACCGCCGCCGAAATGAGGCGCAAAAATACCATAATCCACCGAAGCGATTAAATCTTCAAATTTACTCTGCCCCGCCAACATATAAGTATTGGTCATACGCGGCATCGGCAAATGAGCATAAGATTCGCGCCGACCGTTGCCGGTAGGTGCCACGCCCATCAGGCGCGCATTCAATTTATCCTGCATATAGCCCTGCAGGATCCCCTCTTTAATCAACACATTATATTGTCCGGGAACCCCTTCGTCGTCCACGCTCAGCGAGCCTCTGCGATCTTGCAGGGTACCGTCGTCCACAATGGTGCATAGCGGGGAGGTAACCAGCTGACCGATTTTCCCGCTGAATAAAGAGCTTTGCTTACGGTTGAAATCACCTTCCAGACCATGCCCCACCGCCTCATGTAATAATACGCCCGGCCAGCCGGCGCCCAGAATTACCGGCATCAGTCCCGCCGGCGCCGCGACCGCACTTAAATTAACCAAAGCCTGACGTACCGCCTCTTTGGCAAAATACACCGCTCGGCATTCCCCTTGATAAGGTGCTAAAAACCAATCCAGGGCAAAGCGACCGCCGGAGCCGGAGCCGCCCCTTTCGCGCTTGCCGTCTTTTTCCACCAATACGGAGATGGAAAGACGTACCAAGGGGCGAATATCCGCCGCCAAGGTGCCGTCCGTTGCGGCAATCAGCACTTCTTCATACAATGCGCTTAAACTGGCGGAAACTTGGGTTACATAAGGACTTTCCGCTCTGGCGGTGCGATCCACCAAGCGCAGCAATTCGATTTTCTGTTCCTTGCTCATGCTGTCCAGCGGGTTAATAGCCGCATAACGGTATACCGGAGTTATGCCATGTAGGGCTATTGGAGACACCTTGCCGGTTTGTCGTGCTTCGGCGATACCTTTCGCCGCATCCGCACATTGCAGCAGCTCGCTTTTATTGATCTGATCCGCATAAGCGAAACCGGTTTTCTCTCCGCTTACCGCTCGTACGCCGACCCCGCAATCAATATGAAAACCGCCTTCTTTAATAATTCCCTCTTCCAATACCCAGTTTTCGTCCTGACTAAGCTGAAAATACAGATCCGCATAATCAATGCGGCGTGCGGAAAACCGATCCAGTACGGAAGCGAGTTCCCGAAGGGAAAGACCGCCCGGGCTAAGTAGGCTGTCGCTGACTTTATTTAACATGCTGTTCTCTTTCGTGTTGAATTAAAATATCCAGGGCATTATAAAAGTGCGGTGTTTTTTTGCAAAATTTTTTCAATCTTTGAAAAACCACAAAAAAACACCGCACTTTTCCGGCAAGAAGGTGCCTCGATAACCGCCCTCTAAATACTGAGAGCCCTTACTACATTACAACGACATCAAACTGATCCTGATTATAATAAACCTCGGTTTTCACCTGAATCTGCTTGCCGATGAAAACTTCCAGTTCCGCCAGTAACCCGTGGCTTTCTTCGTTAATCAGATAATCCGCCACCGCCCTTGAGGCATAAACCACAAACTGTTCGCTGGAAAACAAATGATGCACGCGGATAATTTCACGCATAATCTCATAGCAGACGGTTTCAACGGTCTTAACCTGACCGCGCCCTTTACAGGCGGGGCATTCGCTGCACAGCACATGCTCCAGACTTTCGCGCGTACGTTTACGCGTCATCTCCACCAAACCGAGCTGAGTAAAGCCGTTCACATTGGTTTTAACCCGATCTCTGGCCAGCACTTCCTGCAAGGATTGCAGAACCCGGCTGCGGTGATCATCGCTTTGCATATCGATAAAATCGATAATGATAATCCCGCCCAGATTGCGTAGCTGCAGCTGCTGAGCAATGGCCTGAGTCGCTTCGATATTGGTATTGAAAATGGTTTCTTCCAGATTCCGATGCCCCACAAAAGCGCCGGTATTAATATCTATGGTGGTCATAGCCTCCGTCTGTTCGATGATCAGATAGCCGCCGGATTTCAAATTGACCCGTTTATCCAAAGCCTCCTGAATCGCAGCTTCCACGCCGTACACATCAAATAAGGGTTGATTACCGCTATACAGCACCAATTTATCCGCCAACTCGGGCATAAATTCCTGTACAAACTGAGAAACCTCGGAAAAACACAGTTTCGAATCGATACGAATCTTTTCAATGCCGGCACCGACAAAATCGCGCAAAATCCGCTGCGCCAAGGCCAGTTCGCCGTAAAGCATGGAGCGGGTGGGATATTTCCCGCGCCGCTCCATAACTTTAAGCCAGAGGCGTTTCAAAAAATCCGCGTCCTGTTTCAATTCTTCTTCCGTGGCGCCTTCCGCCGCAGTGCGGATAATATAACCGCCGAGATCGTCGCAATAGGGTTCAACCAAGGCTTTCAGCCGCGCCCGTTCCTCTTCACTTTCAATTCGTTGCGATACGCCCACATGGCTATTTTCCGGCATAAATACCAAATAGCGGGAGGGCAGCGTAATATCCGTGGTCAGCCTTGCGCCTTTGGTGCCCAAGGGATCCTTTACGACCTGAACCACAATATCCTGTCCTTCGCGCACCAGCTCGGCGATATCCTTAACCACAAACTGCTTTTTTTCATTTTCATCCACACATTCCGTATGGGATACAATATCGGAAGCATGTAAAAACGCCGCTTTATCCAATCCGATATCCACAAAGGCCGACTGCATTCCCGGCAAAACTCTGGTTACCCTGCCCTTATATACGTTACCGACAATACCGCGTTTGGCCTGACGTTCGATATGAACTTCCTTTAGCACCCCCATATCCATTAATGCAATACGCGTTTCGCTGGGCGTTACGTTAACTAATAATTCCACTTCATCCATAAAAAATACCTGTTTATTTATTCTTATTATAGGGTTCCGCAAGCGGAAAACCTTCGCTAGTCTATCGAAAAGGGCCATGGAATAATAGCGTTAATTACTGTAAAATATGCGCTTTATCAAAATTTACCCGCATAAACCGAAGCGTCGCATTGTATCATCGGAAATTTATCCCGCACCGAAATCAGCGCGTAACAGGTGAATCAGGCGATAAAAACATATCGCCCGGGATCAAGGGAACCGACGGAGAAAGATAATGTTTGGATTGGATCCGACACTGACGACTTTTACCATTTATATTTTCGGTATGCTGGCTATCGGCATTCTGGCTTATCGTTACACCAATAATATTTCCGACTACATTCTGGGCGGACGTCGCCTAGGCAGCTTTGTTACCGCCATGTCGGCGGGGGCTTCGGATATGTCCGGCTGGCTGCTGATGGGGCTGCCCGGGGCGGTATATCTTTCCGGTTTGGTAGAAAGCTGGATTGCAATAGGTCTGACCCTGGGCGCTTATCTGAACTGGCTGTTCGTGTCCGGTCGGCTACGAATTTACACCGAATTTAACCATAATGCCTTAACCCTCCCGGAATACTTCCACAGCCGTTTCGGCACCTCGCATAGACTGCTGAAAATCGTATCCGCCGCAATTATTTTGATCTTTTTTACCATTTACTGCGCTTCCGGCGTAGTGGCCGGTGCCAAACTGTTTCAAAATCTATTCCAGCTGGACTATGCCACCGCCCTTTGGTACGGCGCTCTCGCCACTATCGCCTACACCTTTATCGGCGGTTTCCTGGCGGTGAGCTGGACGGATACCATTCAGGCGACCCTAATGGTTTTCGCCTTACTGCTGACCCCTTTATGCGTAATTTATACTCTCGGCGGTACGGATCAGTTCGATCTGGTAATCCAACAGGCGGGAACCGATATGCACAAAGAATTCAGCGATCTGTTCGCCGGCACTACCCCGCTCGGTTTGCTAAGTCTGGCCGCCTGGGGCTTGGGTTATTTCGGTCAGCCGCATATTCTGGCCCGTTTTATGGCGGCCTATTCGGTTAAAGCCCTGCATAAGGCTCGTCGTATCAGTATGATCTGGATGATGATCTGCCTCGGCGGCGCAGTGGCAATCGGCTATTTCGGCATCGCCTATTTCTATGCCAATCCGCAGCTTGCCGGAACGGTAAACCGCGAGCCGGAACAGGTGTTTATCGAACTGGCGAAACTGCTGTTCAATCCATGGATTGCGGGTATTCTGCTGTCCGCAATTCTGGCGGCGGTAATGAGTACTCTAAGCTGCCAGTTGCTAATCTCTTCCAGTGCGATTACCGAGGATTTTTATAAGGGCTTTATCCGCCCGAATGCCGGTGAAAAAGAGCTGGTCTGGTTGGGACGAGCGATGGTACTTATTATTGCCGGTCTGGCCATCTGGATTGCTCAGGACGAACATAATAAAGTGTTGAAGTTGGTGGAATTCGCCTGGGCAGGCTTCGGCAGTGCCTTCGGCCCGGTGGTTCTGCTCTCTCTGTTCTGGAAACGCATGACCGCCTCCGGAGCGATGGCGGGTATGCTCACCGGAGCTGTGGTGGTATTCGCCTGGAAAGAACTGATTCCGCAGCACAGCCAATGGCATCAGGTATATGAAATGATCCCGGCATTTTCTCTGGCAGCCTTGGCGGTTATTGTGGTTTCCCTGCTATCGCCGAAACCGGAACAACAGGTTATAGAAACCTTCGAACGGGCCGAACAGGCATATAAACAGGCTAAATTATCATGATTGACTTCCGCCCCTTTTATCAGCAGATTGCCACCTCAAACCTGTCCGCTTGGCTGGAAACCTTGCCTTTACAGCTAAAACGTTGGGAAAAACAAACACATGGCGAATATGCCAAATGGGCTAAAGTCATTGATTTCCTGCCGCAGCTGAGTGCAGAACGGATAGATCTGAAACAGGCGGTACGCGCCGAAAGCGATACGCCCCTAAGCGAAGGTCAGCGCCAACGTCTGATTTATCATCTGAAGCAGCTAATGCCATGGCGTAAAGGCCCCTATCATTTACACGGCGTGCATATCGATTGCGAATGGCGCTCCGATTTTAAATGGGAACGGGTATTGCCGCATCTGGCGCCGCTGCGGGATCGCACCGTACTGGATGTGGGTTGCGGCAGCGGTTATCATATGTGGCGAATGCTTGGAGAAGGTGCGGCGACCGTGATCGGCATCGATCCTACCGAGTTGTTTCTCTGCCAATTCGAAGCGGTGCGTAAACTGTTGAATAATGATCGACGCGCCAATTTGATTCCCCTCGGCATTGAAGAAATGCAAGCGTTGGGAGTATTTGATACGGTATTTTCCATGGGGGTGTTATATCACCGTAAATCCCCTCTCGATCATCTGACCCAGCTAAGAAGTCAGTTGCGTCCCGGCGGCGAATTGGTACTGGAAACCCTAGTGGTTGAGGGCGATGTTAATACGGTGCTGGTACCCGCCGATCGCTATGCAAAAATGAAGAACGTCTATTTTATTCCTTCCGTAGACTGCCTGATTAATTGGCTGCAGAAAACCGGTTTCCACAATGTACGTTGTGTAGATGTCGCCACCACAAGTTTGCAGGAACAACGCAAAACCGAATGGCTGGAAAATGAAAGTCTAATCGATTTTCTCGATCCCCAAGATCAGAGTAAAACCGTCGAAGGCTACCCGGCGCCGCAAAGAGCGGTTATTTTGGCGAACAAATAAAAACAAAAGTGCGGTTGTTTTTTCCCGAATTTTAGCCATTTTCACCTCATAAAAAAACCGGAAAAAAACAACCGCACTTTCTTGCCTAAACTTAATTAATCTCACCGAACAAAAGGGGAAAACAGCAGTTTTCCCCTTTTAGTTTCAGCCTTTTCTTTAGGCTATTGCGCTAAACATTGCGCATAACTGTCCGCAGTGGCCTGCAAAAATGCGGCATAAGAATCTTTACCGAGTTGCACATTATCGCCAATCGGATCCAAACGCCCCACTTTTACCCCGGTAGATTGGCTTAAGCTTTCAATTACCTTCGGCGTAAATTGAGGTTCGGCAAATAAACAACTGACTTTATGTTGTTGAATTTCCTGTTTGATCTTTGCCAGAGTTTTAGCCCCCGGGGCAACCAAGGGGTTAATGGTGAAATAACCGGTCTGATTTAAGCCGTAGGCCGTATTAAAATAGCCGTAGGCATCATGAAAAACATAGAAACCCCGATCTTTATAGGGTGCCAGCTGAACTTTGATTTTTTCGCTTTGCGTCGCTAAAGATTGTTCGAACTGCGCCAAATTTTTTGCGATGCGCTGTTTTTTATCCGGGTATATATGTGTTAAGCGCTCGGCAATTTCCTGCGCCACAATATGGCTAATTTGCGGTGAATACCAAATATGCCAGTTTACCGAACTGTCATGATGATGATCATGCGCATGGGAATGCCCCTCCTGCTTATGCGCATGGTTATGGCTATGTTCCGCATCTTCTTCCTCATGGCTGTCGCTATGATGATTATGCGAGTGGCTATGGTCGTGCCCCTCTTCGCCTTCAATCAGCAAATCTTCAATTTCTTCCAACTCACTAAGTTGCAATTTTTTATCGGCGCCGAGATATTCATTGATAATTTTACTGAAATTAGCATCCACATCTTCGCCAATCCATATCGCCAGATCGGCTTTTTTCAATAACAGCACATCAGAAGGTTTCAAATAGGTATCATGGGGAGAGGCGCCGGGCGGAACCAATACCTGGGTTTCGGTTACCCCCTCGGCAATGGAAGAAGCGATAAAACCGAGCGGCTTTACCGAAGTAACTATATCGGCGCTTGCCGTATAAGAGGCCAAACTTATTGCAACGGCAATGGCGCTTTTGTGTACGGATTTTTTTATATGGCGGGTAAATTCTGACATATTATCTCCTTGGCTGAATATCCCTGAAATTATGAGAATGATTATCAAACAAAATCCGCTTAAATTACTCCAATTCGAATAAAATATCCATCTTTATTTCTGCTCTGCACCTGAGGTTTCCCGCCATGATCCGCCTGCGCCATAGCAAATTAGCGCAGCGCTAATAGTTTATCAATTACCCTGGCTACCGCAAAAAATGCAAAAGTTGCGGTAACCACCGTAGTAGCGCCAAAACCGTTGGCACAGTTCATGGTAGCGGAAAGAGTACAGTCCTTTCCGACTTTGGGAAAAATCAACGCCTGTTCGGAAAAAACACAATCAATGCCGAATTTTTTCTTCGGATCACGACTGAATCCGTATTCTTTACGCAGCAAGGCGCGTACCCGAGCAAGTAAAGGATCTTGCACGGTTTTGCTTAAATCCGTTATCCGAATTCGGCTCGGATCGGTTTGGCCGCCCGCACCGCCTATGCTAATCAATTTTAATCGTCGAGATTTACAATAGGCGATCAGAGCCGCTTTAGTCCGCACATTATCAATAGCATCAATAATATAATCATAGCCGCGGTCTAAATATTCGTTTAGATTTTCCGGATCAAGAAAATCATCAATAATATGAACTTCAGATTCCGGATTAATCAGCTGAACTCGGGCTTTCATCACTTCGGTTTTTAATTGCCCGATATTACCGCTTAAAGCATGAATCTGACGATTAATATTGGTAACGCAAATATCATCCATGTCAATTAAGGTCAGCTTTCCTATTCCTGAGCGCGCCAAAGCCTCCACCGCCCAGGAGCCGACTCCGCCGATACCTATCACGCAAATATGCGCACGGCGCAAACGCTGTTGCTCGTCGCTACCGTATAAACGCTCGATCCCGCCGAAACGCCGCTCATAATTATCAATTCGTTCCATTTCATATCCTTTTACAAAAAATCGGCACGAATCCCTATTCGTGCCGAATTATCCGCTAGTTAAAGGCTGACTTATTGCAGCAACCAGACTCGACCATAATGCTTAGACAATCCGGCAATATGTCCCGCCTCATCACCTATGCCGCGATACAAATCAAAATGATGTCCTTTTACCGCACCGCCCACATCCAATGCAACCATTAAACGTAGCTGATGTTCACCCGTCCAGTTCCCTCCATTGTCCATTTGCGGTACTTCCACCAACAATACCGAACCGGAAGGAATAATATTGCGATCCGAGGCGATCGCCGCCATAGGAACCAGAGGAACGCCGGCGGAACCCTTTACCTGCCCGGTAGGATCATTTTTAAAGAACACATAGGATTGGTTTCGTTCCAGCAACGCCTGTAAGCGAGAAGGATTCGCCTTTGCCCAATCTCTGATCGCCTGAATCGACATTTTTTCCTTCTCGATTTCCCCCTGTTCTACCAACAAGCGACCTACCGCCGTATAAGGAAAACCGTTCTGTCCCGCATAAGCGAAATAATTCAGGTTACCGTCGCCGAAATCCACATATCCGCTGCCCTGTACTCCCAGCAGAAAATTATCGATCATCGAATCGCTATATGCCAATTCCAGCCCCTTATTTTTCAGCGCACCGGCATAAATCTGGGCGCGACTGAAGCGTTTTTTAGCCGGTAAGGCATAAATCGGTTGATTATATCTGCCCTGCGGGCTACGTCGCGCATGAATAACCGGTGAATAATAGCCCGTCATCAGCACATTCTGATAACCGTCATGTCCCTTCATAATCTGAGGACGAATCCCGTAACTACTCAGTTCGCCGGTATTGGCGCCGGCCAGCACCCAGCCGGTAATTTTGTTATAAACATCCGAATATTGCCCCGACAGACGCCCGGAATAATTATGCACATTAGATAACTGGGTTAAAAAATCGGCCTGATTAATCACCGCACTATGGTTGTCTACGCCTGCAACCGCCGCCAAATGGGATTGTTGATAAGTGCGGCCCTCATATTTGGCACCGAAATTGCGTAGATCCGTGCTATTTACCGAACCGCCCGCATGCCCCGCCGGTCGGGAGGAGCAGGCACTAACCAGAGCGATAGCCAATAAGCTCGCCCATTTAAAGCTTAGGTTAAAATTAAATTTCATGTTGAAATCCTTGTATCGATAAAGGCATAAAAACCCTTGTGCATATTGGAAGCGTAAAAGTGGTTATGCTATCAAAAAAATAAGCGAGGCTCTAGAAGTAATCTCGCTTCAATGTGCTTAACCTCGTTAAGCTAAGGGATAAAATAAGACAGGGATCATTGAGGAAGAAAAATTCTCTCGACAAATAAACAGTAAAGCCCCGGCGTCTTTATTTCGGCGCGCTATTTTTTACAGCTACCGATTTTACGACCGCTCTGCAAGGAAAAAATATCGCAATCCCGAGCAAAAGCGACTTTGCCCTTAAAGGAACCTCGTATCGCCTTTTCCGTATCCGGTTTTACATTTTCCGTACGCCGCATAATATGGCTGAGTATCAGGCTATCAACGCCCGCCTGCCGAGCAATGCGTCCGATTTCCGACGGCGGCATATGTAGTTTTAACGCAATGGCATCACCGCTGCTTTCCGGCACCGCATTATGTGCGATAAATAGGTTTGCTCCCCGTACCAAGGGATCAAGGGTTCCGCCCAAATTACTGGTATCGCCGGATACTACCAGCGCACAGCCGTCTTTTTCAATCCGCCACCCCAGTGCCGGCATTAAACCGTGTTCTACACCCACCGCCTGCAATTTGAATCCCGCCACCCGGGTAGTGAAAATTTTCGGTTCGATTTTATCCGCATTTACATTATGCGCTTGCAGGCTATAGGATTCTTCCCCCCTGACAAAGCCGGACAAATAAGCATAAGCCCCCTCTTCGCCGAATAGGCGTTGAAGGAAAAGCCCGGTATCCGGAATAAGATGATTACCCGTCGGCCCGTAAATCGGTAAATCCGTTGCCCTGGCAGTAAAAAAAGAGGCTTTGATCAGAGCCGGCAGATCATTAATATGATCCACATGCAGATGACTGAGTAATATGGCCTGTAAATCTTCGATACGGGCGCCGGCACGCTCAAAGTTGAGCAGAGTTCCGCTTCCCAGATCAATAATAAATTTCGCTTTGCCCTTTTCACGCAATAAATAACCGGTGGAAGCGCGCTGTTCCTGCTGCGGCATATTAATTCCGCGCAACAACGGCAACTCCGGCCCGCCGGAACCTAAAACCACCACCTCCAAATCAGGATTCAGGCAACGCTCGGCAACCGCCGGAGCGGAGAGAAAAAGCAATAATAAATACAAGAATTTTTTCATCAAGGTTGAAAGACCTCCCCGTATCGGAAGAAGTGCGCTTGTTTTTTTGGTTTGTTAACTAAACATAGCCGGAAATTTCCCGTCATAGACCTTATTGAACAACTTGGTATAATAGATTCCGAACAGCTTTCCGGCCAATATTTATCGCCAAATATTCCGTATAGCATTTCAGCGCTAAACCTTTAGCGGATAAATCACATCCTCTTCAATCCATTTTTCCCAGGTTTGCTGGAGCACTGCGCTTAAGCCTTGATTTTCCGCAATCACCGCGCTTAGCGCCTGCTCTATCTCCTGTAATGAAGCGGCTTGTTCGCCAAGATAGGTTAATAACCAGAAATCCAACTCCGTTAACCCCTGATGCCGGACCGCAAACAAGCTGTCGCGCCATACCGCCAGTTTTGTCGCCTTTGCTTCAAAGCGGGTGAAATCACTGTGAATAAAATCCACATCATATTCTTTTAAAAATGCCGCTTCTGAAAGACGCATTCGAGTACCTTCGTCCCAGGCAAAGCTATCGGGAACATCAGCCATAGCAACCTCGGCAAGCAACTGCGTGTTCTCGAAATCCATCAGCGCCAGAATATGCGGCTCAAAGGCTTTAATCGCCTGACAAAAAGCCAGAAATTCGCCGGCTATATCCTGAAAGTAAGGAGATACCGCCCGGGCTTCCCGTAAAAAGCGTTCTTTCGTATTCTGCCAATCTTCGGCGGGAATATGCTGAGGCGCTTCAACAAAACAGCGATCGATAAATCCGAAGGTATTATTACGTACCAAGCGGGCATAAACCGCCAAGCGGTTCGGAGCATAATTCCCCAGAGGCTGAGCGTCGGCCAAGCGTACCGCACGGGCAAGGGCATTTTGGGTTTGAATCAAACTAGGCCGCATAAGTTTTCACCTCGACAGGTTTGGCATATTTTTTCTGTAACCCGGCAATATGCTCCACTTCCGCATAGAGTTCGGCAAAAGGCGGGAAGTTAAAATCCCGTTCCAGTAATGTCGGCGGAATATAAGGCAAACGTTGATAGGCATATTCCAACAAATCCCAAACATTGCCTTTTACCGCTTCGCCGTGCGTATCCACCAGTAATTCCGGCAAATAACGGTATTCGCCCTTAACCTTATTGAAAGACTCCTGCTCCGCCGCCTCAATAACGGGCTGAGCGGCGGAATGTTCTTCGTCATGTCCTGCGATATGAATATAATCGACCCGTTCCATATTTACCTGATCGAGAAAAACATAGGGATCAAGTAAACCGTGATTAACCCCGTTCACATAAATATTATTCACATCCAAATGAATCCCGCAGTCGGCCTCTTCCGTAATCGCATTAAGAAATTCCACTTCATTCATAGTGCTGGTAGGAGAATGCAGATAATAAGAAGTATTTTCCAGGGAAATACGCATTCCGAGGAAATCCTGCACTTCGGAAATACGCCGTGCCACATGCTTTACCGCTTCTTCGGTAAAAGGCATGGGTAATAAGTCATAGAGGTGGCCTTCGCATTCGCAATAACTTAGATGTTCGGAAAAAAAGGTGGATTGGTATTGCTGCATTAATTGTTTAATATGTTTCAGCAAATTACGATCCAAGGGGGCTTGCCCTCCTAATGAAAGGGATAAGCCGTGAACCGCCAGCGGAAAACGTTCCGCCGCCCGATCAAATTGATAACGTGCCGCACCGCCCATTTTTATCCAGTTTTCCGGTGCGACTTCAATAAATTGAATGGCATTATGATCTGCCGGAAGGGACAAAAATCCCTCTGCCAAATCCCGGCGATAACCTAAACCTGATCCAGACAACATAGCATAACTCCATAATTTTTATTTAAGAAAACTGGTGTAATATAAATTACACCAGTGTTATTGAAAGCCGTGATTAATGCGAACCGCACTTACCCTCGCCGCACTTGCCTTCAGCGGATTTTGAACTTGCACCGCACTTACCTTCGCCGCATTTGCCCTCGGCGGATTTAGAGCTGGCGCCGCATTTACCTTCACCGCATTTGCCTTCGGCGGATTTAGAGGCTTTAACTTTCTGGCTCTGTTGCGCTTTAGTCGCTTTACTGTCTGTGGCAGCCTGTAGCGGTGCGGACATTACCATGGTCAATGCACCGGCCAAGGCGGTTAAAGTAGCTAATTTTTTCATATATAAATCTCCTAAAATAAAATATTAAATTAAAGATATTTCAACCATTTATTGGTCGAGTATTTTTTCCGCAATGCGGAATCCAAAGAGAGCGTCCCTGCTCCTTGTGTAATTAACGGGATTAACATGACTAAATAGATAAGAACCAATTTATAGCCATTGTCGCACACGTTATAACCCGCATCTGCATGGAGGCTATACCATGCAACAGCAATTAATGTCGCTAAGACAAAAGAACTAAAGCGAGTAAATAAACCGAGAACCAACAGGAAGGGTAAAACAAGCTCCGCTCCCATGGCCAATCCCCAGCTTAGATCCGTTGGAATATAATTGAGCGGAAACGGAAACTGATCCTGAATCTGAGAAAACCAGTTCTGCCCGTTCCATTTCTCCATCCCTGCTTCAAAAAACTCCCAGGCAAGCAGAAGCCGTAGTCCTAAAAATCCGATTCCTTCGGTTACCTGAAAATTCAATCTATTACAACGCATTTTCTCTCCTTGTTTTAAACCGGTTTTTCCTAACCGGTGCTTTATTAGTCTGATGAATGTTATTTTTCTTACAAAATTTTTAAAAAAAATTTCTTTTTTGTTAAAAAAACGCATCAAGGAAATAAGCCTCACAACAAACTTATCTTTCTGAGAAATAATATTTTTATCAATCGCATAGCGCCGAAGCGCGCTAAAACCACATGGCGCCGAGGCGCGCTAAAACAGCGGAACCTAACCGGTGCAAATCGAAACCCCATTTGCTATGTAGCGCTTTTTGCGCTTGCTGCTTGATTGCTAACTCAGTTACTAAAAATAGAGAAAAGAACGGTGAGATGTTCCGGCGTTTTTAGCCAAAAAAACCGCCGCCCGAAAACCACCGCACTTTAAGTTGCAAAAAGCTGCAAAACCCAAAGTTACAAAAACCAAAGTTGCAAAACCCATTTATCCGCCGCTCGGAAAAATCGCCGATCTTGACGGGATTAAGCAAATTAAAAATCTGTAGAGGAGGAGATTGAATCAGGTAGTTATACGGATTCTAAGCGATGAAAAGGGAGCCAATATTTTCTATTCCCTAAGGAAAAGGCGGCGGGTAAGCGGCGTTATCCGCTTTTGCAGCGAAGCGATGAAAAAACCATCGTTTCGTTTGTTTTTAGCGCAAACGAAAGCAATTATCCCAACTAACCCTTGAAATCTGACCGAAAACGAGTATAGTACGCCCCATCAGACGCGGGGTGGAGCAGCTTGGTAGCTCGTCGGGCTCATAACCCGAAGGCCGTCGGTTCAAATCCGGCCCCCGCAACCAGACAAACAAAAAAAGCGTTAACTTAAAAGTTAACGCTTTTTTTATACCTTTGCACCGCCTGTTGAGAGCGATAACCGGGCATTTAGGCCCGGATACTATAATCACCGCTCGCCACCCATTTATAAGTGGTTAGCGCTTCCAGCCCCATCGGCCCGCGGGCATGTAGTTTCTGGGTGCTTACCGCCACTTCCGCGCCTAAGCCGAATTGAGCGCCGTCGGTAAAACGCGTACTGGCATTAATATAAACTGCCGCCGCATCTACCTGAGTAGTAAATTGCCGTGCCGCCTGCATGGATTCTGTCAAAATCGCTTCCGAATGCTGGGTGCTGTATTCCCCAATATGTGCTATAGCCTCCTCTATATCCTGCACAACTCGGATATTCAGATCTAAGGACAGCCATTCCTGACGCAGTTCTTCTTCCCGTACCGCTACAGCTTCAATTCCCGCCTTGTGCAAAATGGAAAGTGCGGTCGGATCGGCATGCAATTTTACCTGTTTCGGCGCTAAGCGGGCTGCCAGTTTAGGTAAAAACTCCGCCGCGATGGAAGCCTGAACCAACAAGGTTTCCAAGGTATTACAGGTACTGGGACGCTGGGTTTTGGCGTTTTCAATTACCGCCAACGCTTTATCCTGGTTGGCACTTTGCTCGACAAAAATATGACAAACACCGATACCGCCCACAATCACCGGCATCAGGGCATTTTCTTTACAAAGCTGATGCAAACCGGCTCCGCCACGGGGAATCATCATATCCACATAGCGATCAAGCCGTAACAATTCCATAATCAAAGCGCGATCCGGATCCGTAATCGCCTGAACCGCCCCTTGGGGCAAGCCCGCCAATGCCAAAGCCCGACCGATAACCTCCACCAGTATTTTGTTCGAATGGCGGGTTTCCTTCCCCCCGCGCAGAATTACCGCATTACCGGTTTTTAAACACAAACTGGCTACATCAATGGTAACATTGGGGCGCGCCTCGTACACGGTGCCTATGACCCCCACCGGAACCCGAACCCGTTCCAGTTTAAGCCCGCTATCCAAGATACCGCCGTCGATACTTTTACCTACCGGATCCGGCAGTGAAATCACATGGCGCACATCATCGGCAATCGCTTTTAAGCGCTGCTCCGTTAATAACAGGCGATCTATTAGGGCTTCCCCTAAGCCTTGCTCTCTCGCCGCTTCAATATCCTTGCGGTTTTCCGCCAGAATTTGTGCCGACTGTTTTTCCAACTGATCCGCAATAAGCGCAAGCGCATGATTTTTTTCCGCCTCGGAAAGCTGAGCCAGTACAAAAGCGGCCCCTTTGGCCTGTTTTCCCATTTCAATTAAATCTGTCATCTTATTCCCCGTTTATTTAGTTTTCTGCGGCAATTTATCGTCGTTCTTATCTTTATCCTCGTCTTGTTCCTGATAGTCGAAAACCGGCAGCCCCAGTTCGAAATAAATGGCCAGCAAACGCAGAATAAAACCGCTGACTAAGGTAACGATAATAACGATATTGCGCTCCACCTGCAGATGCAGCAAACCGATATAAATAATTGTCGCCAGTAAGGCGATACTGGCATACAGCTCCTTTTGAAACACCAACGGAATACGGTTGCATAATAGATCGCGCAACACCCCACCGAAAGCGCCGGTAATAATCGCCGCAATAGTCGCCACCGTGAAACCATGTCCCATATCCAGCGCCACCTGCGCCCCGATAATGGAAAAAACAATCAACCCCAGCGCATCTAACACCAAAAATATGGTACGGAAATAACGCATCAAATGGCGAATAAAGGGAACGATAAACACGGTCAATATAGCGGCGCTGGCGACAATAATAAAATATTCAGGATGCTTTACCCAGCCCAGAGGATAATGCCCGAGCAGAACATCCCGCACCGAACCGCCGCCGATAGCGGTCATGGAAGCGATAATTACAACCCCGAAAACATCCATTTTTTCACGTCCGGCCGCCAGTGCGCCGGTAATGGCCTCGGCAGTAATACCGATAATATAGAGAATGCTCAACAGCATATATTGTCCTGTTTCGGGCTGATAAAGTGCGGTCAAAAAAACCGATACTTTTTTGGCGTTAATCTTAGCCGCAGAAAACTTAATTTTTACCTAAACAGCGAACCTCATAGGGAGATCCCGATGCAATAAAATCAATGAAATGCGGATTACACATATAAAACCTATTCTGTTATCCGGATGATTTTCATATTGTGCCTTTGCCATCTAACCCTCTAATTTTTTCCGTTTAAAGGAGGGCGAAAATAATAAAAAAATCATCGTATACAGCGACTGCGCTTCATTCTAGCGGAAAATCCGGCAAAAAACTATTTTCGTTTACGCCGCTAAAATATCGGTTTTGTGATTGTGCTAACAGAATTATCCGCGCACTTACTTTATTATAAAGAAAACTCAATCATATCAAGGAGTAAGCTCAATGAAAAAACTGATCAACGGTATCGAACAGGTTCTGCAGGAACAGTTACAGGGATTAAGTAAAGCGCATCCGGAATTGGTTTTACAGGAGGAGCCGCGTTTCGTACGTCGCATCCATAGCCCGATAGCGGGCAAAGTCGCGCTGGTTTCCGGCGGCGGCAGCGGACACGAACCCATGCACGCCGGTTTTGTCGGCGAAGGAATGCTGGACGGCGCCTGTCCGGGAGAAATTTTTACCTCGCCGACGCCGGATCAAATATTTGAATGCGGTTTAGCCGTAGACGGCGGTGCCGGCGTGCTGCTGCTAATCAAAAACTATACCGGCGACGTACTGAACTTTGAAACGGCGGCGGAATTACTTGCTGATAGCGGAATTAAGGTTGCCACCCTATTAATTGATGACGATGTGGCGGTAAAAGACAGTTTGTACACCACCGGAAGACGCGGCGTCGCCAATACCGTTCTGATTGAAAAGCTCCTCGGCGCCGCTGCCGAACAGGGCTATGATCTGGCACAATTGGAAGCATTAGGCAACAAACTGAATGATAACGGGCATTCCATCGGGATCGCCTTAAGTGCCTGTACCGTTCCGGCGGCGGGAAAACCTTCCTTTACCCTCAAAGATAACGAAATGGAATTCGGAGTTGGTATTCACGGAGAACCCGGTATCGAACGGCGTGAATTCATCGATTTGGAACAAACGGTGGCACAGATGTTCGACACCTTGATTGCACATGGCGCCTACGAACGCAATATGCGCCGTTGGGATTCCGGCACCCAGAACTGGCAGGAAATTCGGCGGGCTAAACAGGCATTAAGCGCCGGCGATAAGGTTATCGCACTGGTTAATAATCTCGGCTCCGTTCCTCTTTCCGAACTGTACGGCGTCTATAACCAACTGGAACGGCATTGTCGACAATTCGGTATTAGCATTGAACGTAACTTAATCGGCTCCTATTGTACTTCGCTGGATATGCAGGGAATTTCCATTACCCTGTTAAAAGTAGATGAGGATATCCTGAAATTATGGGACGCACCGGTTAAAACCCCCGCCCTAGGTTGGGGAAAATAAGGAGAACAGCGTGATTTTAACGAAACAACAAATCCTAAACTGGCTGGAAAACTGCCATCATATTTTGAGTGAAAAAAAAGACGAGCTGACCCAACTGGACACCGCTATCGGCGATGGGGATCACGGGGTGAATATGCAACGGGGTTTTGCCAAGGTGGCGGAAACATTGCCTAACATAGCGGATAAAAATATCGGCAGCATACTCAAAAGCGTGGGAATGACCTTACTTTCTCAGGTCGGCGGCGCCAGCGGCCCCTTATACGGAACCTTCTTCATTAAAGGCGGGCAAAGAGTACTCGGAAAAGAAAGTCTCACTTTTGCTGAATTTCACTTACTGCTGCAAGAGGGCGTGCAGGGCATTATTGCACGCGGACGGGCGGAAAGCGGGGATAAAACCATGTGTGATGTATGGCTGCCGCTGCTGAAAGATCTGGAAGGAATGAACGCCGATGCACCGGCGGCGGTAATTTTAAAAGAGGCGCTGCAAAAAGCCGAACAATATTCCGCCGCCACCCTGCCGTTGATTGCAAAAAAAGGCCGAGCCAGCTACCTCGGCTCTCGCAGTGCGGGACATCTTGATCCGGGCGCCGCCTCCACGGTTTATATACTGCGGGCATTATATGATGCGGTGAAACAGGAGTAAGGCAATGGTAAATATCGTTCTGGTTTCCCACAGTGAAAAACTGGCGCTGGGCCTGGCCGAATTATTGGCGCAAATGGCGCAAGATTGTAAAATCGCCGTTGCCGCCGGTATTGATGATGCCGATAATCCCATAGGTACCGATGCGGTAAAAATTATGAATGCGGTGGAAGAAGTCTTTAGTCCGGAGGGGGTCATAATTTTCGTTGATCTCGGCAGCGCCGTTCTGAGTGCCGAAACGGCAATAGATTTGCTACAGGCGGATATGGCGCCCAAGGTAAAAATCAGCTATGCGCCTTTGGTCGAGGGAGCGCTGGCAGCGGTTATCTCCGCCGCAGGCGGTGATGATCTGCAGACCGTACTTGCGGAAGCCGATGCCGCCGCCGAGTTAAAACAGCAACAAGCGGACAAATAACCTCCGCGCAAATAAAAAGCATGAGAAATATAACTTCCCATGCTTTTTTTATCAATTTCCGCAGCGGCGCTTAGTTTTCAAACAACTCTTTATGTAAAGCGCGAACAATATCATCGGCATGTTCGCTGTAGGTCAGCATACAGATATTATTGGTACTCGCACCATAGCTGATCATACGGATATTATAGTTCTCCAGCGTACTGAAAATACGTTTTGCCACCCCGGAAGCAATATGCAGATCATTACCGATTAAGGCTACCAGCGATAATCCGGTATCCACTTTCACCGTGCAAATCTCACTTAACTGGCTTAATAAATCCCGCGAAAGCAAATCCGTTGCGGAAGAAGTAGAACCGGTTTTATCCAAGGTCAGCGCAATACTGACTTCCGAAGTCGTAATAGTATCCACCGAGATTTTATGCTGCGCCAGAATACCGAAAACCTTGGCTAAAAAGCCTTGGGCGTGCAGCATATTCAGGCTGGAAAGGGTCAGCAACGTCTGATCTCGACGCAAAGCTATGGCTCGAAAGGTAGGCCGAGGTTGGGGATCGCGGGTAACCCAGGTACCACCGTCTTGCGGCGCCTTACTGGATCCCACATAAACCGGAATATTGCTGCGCACCGCCGGTAATAAAGTGGCAGGATGCAAAACCTTGGCGCCGAATGTAGCCATTTCCGCCGCTTCCGCAAAGCTCATGGTGTCAATACGCCGAGCCTGTGGTACTACACGCGGATCCGTGGTATAAATGCCCGCTACGTCAGTCCAGATCAGCACATCTTTTGCTTCCAGGATTTCAGCAATCAGAGCCGCCGAATAGTCGGAACCGCCCCGTCCTAAGGTTGTGGTTCTGCCTTTTTCATCACGACCGATAAAGCCTTGGGTAATCACCAACTCGCCGTGATCAATCAAAGGTTTCAGTATCAGCCGGCTATTTTTCAGTGTTTTCTCATCATCCGGTGCGGCCTTACCGAAATTGCTGTTGGTCGCAATCAGATTACGCACATCAAGCCATGTGGCCTGTACATTCAGTTCACGCAGCACCTGAATAAAAATACGGGTGGACATCATCTCGCCGTGGCTGATCAGCTCATCGGTAAGCGCCGGAGAAGTGGCCAGGCTGGCCGCCTCCGATAAGGATTTAATACTTTCCAGTAAACGTTCAATTTCCGGACGCACTAAAGAAGCGTCTGCCAGCTCGTTCAGAATATTTTCCTGAATACGGCGCACCTCAACCAATAGCTGCTCCCGTTTACCCTCATCACAGCCGGCGGCTAATTCCACCAACAAGTTGGTAATACCCGCAGAGGCGGACAACACCACAATCCGCGTATTAGGATCGGCGGTAACGATTTTAGCGCAGGCAACCATGGCGGCATGGTTCGCCACACTGGTACCGCCAAATTTAGCCACTGAAAGATTTCTCATTATTGTATTCCTCTAAAACTCTATCCCTTATCTACCAATAGAGAAAACCCGCCGGGTTGTCAAATAAAGCGGCGAGAAATTTTATATTTATTGAATTTTATTTAATTTATCCAGAATTTTTTGGTGAATGCCGCCGAAACTCCCATTGGACATCACTAAAATATGATCCGTCGGCTGCGCTTCCTTCACGATAAGATCGACCAATTTATCCGGATCTGCCGTCCAGCTTGCCGGCTGTACGCATTTATTAGCGATATCCACCACCTCCCAAGGAATATTCTCCGGCTGCAGTAGAAAAACATGATCGGCACGCACCAGTGCCGGAGCGATTTCATCTTTATGCACACCCATTTTCATACTGTTGGAACGGGGTTCCAGCACGGCCAGAATACGTACGCCGCCGCCGACCTTATCGCGCAGTGCGGTTAAAGTCGCTTGAATTTCCGCCGGGTGATGGGCGAAATCATCATATAGGGTTATGCCGCCCACTTCTCCCTTCACTTCTAAACGGCGCTTGGCATTAATAAAGGAAGCAAGAGCCGCACAAGCATCTTCGACCGCAACCCCGGCATGGTGAGCCGCCGCAATGGCCATTAAGGCATTATGCATATTATGCTGACCCACAATATTCCATTTCACTTCGGCAAGTTTCTCTCCCCGATGAAATACGGAAAAATGGCTGCTGTCGTTACTGATTCGTTCCGCATACCATTCTTGATCCTTACCTAAAAATTGTTTTTCCGACCAGCAGCCCATTTCCAGGGTTTCTTTGGCACTCTGCTCGGCGGCAACGGAAAGTACCAAGCCGCTCTGCGGCATGGTTCGGATCATATGGTGAAACTGGCGTTTAATCGCATTCAAATCATCGAAAATATCCGCATGATCGAAACCGATATTATTAATAATCAGGGTTTTTGGATTGTAATGTACGAATTTAGAACGTTTATCGAAAAATGCGGTGTCATATTCATCCGCTTCTATCACAAATAAATTGCCCTCGCCCAAACGGGAAGACACCCCGAAATTCCCGGAAATACCGCCGATCAAAAAACCCGGTTTTAAGCCGTTCTGTTCCAGAATCCAGGCCAACATTCCCGTCGTTGTGGTTTTTCCGTGCGTACCCGATACCGCCAGCACCCAACGATTGCGTAACAAATTATCATGCAGCCACTGCGGGCCGGAAGTATAAGGCAAACGATTTTCCAACACATATTCCACACATGGATTACCCCGCTTCATCGCATTACCGATAATCACCGTATCCGGCGCAGGCTGTAGTTGCGATACCTCATAACCGGAAATAATATCAATACCGTGCTGCTGTAAAAAAGTAGACATCGGCGGGTAAACATTGGTATCCGATCCGGTAACATGATAGCCCATCTGCTTGGCGATAATTGCCAGACCGCCCATAAAAGTACCGCATATACCGAGAATATGTATGTGTTTTCCTGCCATTGATTTATCTCTTTAATTGAAATTTAAAACGAATTCTGTGTCCAAGATCACATTGTTAAAGATTTGTAATATGAACCTCTGTAATTAGGCTCTATAATAATCCAACTCGTCCGCCTAGTAAACGACGGCGAATAAAAGCATTTTCCTTATATTTATCAAATTGTTATCTACCATTCAGAGCGCAGTATGAAAACATTAGACGAATTTATTGTCGAAAAACAGGCCGAATACCCTCATGCTAAAGGGGCTTTAACCGGAATCCTCTCCTCTATCCGCTTAGTTGCCAAAATCATTCATCGCGATATTAACCGCGCCGGTTTGACCAATAATATTTTGGGCATTTCCGGGGTCGAAAACATTCAGGGCGAAACCCAAATGAAGTTGGATATTTTCGCCCACGAAACCATGAAAAAAGCCTTAATGGCACGGGAAGAAGTGGCGGGTTTTGCCTCCGAAGAAGAAGAAAATTTTGTGGTTTTCGATACGGAACGCGGCCGTAACGCCAAATATATTATCCTGACCGATCCTCTGGACGGTTCTTCCAATATTGACGTCAATGTCGCCGTAGGTACCATCTTCAGCATCTATCGGCGCATATCGCCTATCGGCACACCGGTAACCCTGGAAGACTTTATGCAGCCGGGTAATCGGCAGGTCGCCGCAGGCTATGTGGTTTACGGTTCTTCCACCATGCTGGTTTATACGACCGGAAACGGCGTGAACGGTTTTACCTATGATCCTTCTCTCGGCGTATTCTGTCTTTCCCACGAAAATATTCAGATTCCGCACAGCGGCAAATATTATTCTATCAACGAAGGGCAATATCTGAAATTCCCGCAAGGGGTGAAAAAATATATTAAATATTGCCAAGAAGAGGATAAACAAACTCAGCGCCCTTACACTTCGCGCTATATAGGTTCGCTGGTATCCGATTTCCATCGTAATATGCTGAAAGGCGGTATTTATATCTATCCGCAGGCAACCACCTATCCTCAAGGCAAACTACGTTTGTTATACGAAGGCAATCCGATGGCCTTTATCGCCGAACAGGCGGGCGGAATCGCAAGCGACGGGCAGCAGCGTATTCTGGATATTCAACCTACCGCACTACATCAAAGAACACCGTTGTTTATCGGCTCGAAAGAGATGGTAGAGAAAGCGCAGAGTTTTATGCGCGATTACCCCGAATAAAAATCTCTTCTATCCTAATATCCTGCAAAATGCCGCCGAAACAATATTCCGACGGCATTTTTATATATTGGCGCCCAGATAAGGCATTAACCCATACAACAGCTTATGCGCCGATATAAGCGAAGGTCGCCCACAGCGGGAGAGAGGCACATAGGGTCAGTACGATAAGCAAACTGTTATAGCTCAGGGCTTTATTACGGAACACAGCCTGCGCCGGCATAAAACTGATAAAAATATGCAGCACGAAATAAAGAATCAATGCCGCCTGATTTGCAATCGCAAGGGTCTGATTAAAATAAGCGACGGCCAGTAGCGCTAACACGCATAGTGCATTTAAAAACAATAATCCGCCCTGGCTCAGGCAGAGCAAGGCAATAAATCCCTGTAAACGGTTGCGGGCAACCACCAGCATAATATTCGCCAGAACCGTACCGGCCAGTAACTGAGCGACGGGATTATATTGCAGCCAATCCGATAGCGGCAGACGCACTAACATAATCAAATAGCTCAAGATGCCCAAGGCACCGATTAAAGCGGCCACAATCAGCATCGAACGGCGCATTTGTATATCCTGCGGCGGTTTATTGATACATAAAAACATCAAGATTCCGCACAAACTGATAATATCGGTCAGAATATAATGATAAGTGGAAAAAAAACTCAGTAGAAACCAGCACAGCCAGTAAATCAAAAAATATCGGTTCGCTTTAAGCAGACGGGCGCGCTGTCCGTTGCAAATATCTCCCTTGAGAAAAACCAGAATACACAACAGCTGAGCGCTTAATACGGCAAAGGCAAGATGTGAAAGCGCTTTCGAATGCGCTTGTAAATACAGGGCGAAAACATCGATCAATAAAAAAATCACCAGGGGTAACGCGGAAAAAAAACCGGTTAAAAATTTAGTTTGGTTCTGTTCGGACATATATTTCCATTTGTATAACGAAATCCGCCGAAGGAAAACCGATAAAGTATCTCACCTTATCAATATCAATTCCGCCCGGCTTTACACTGCAACTCGCAGAGAGAATAAAATTTTTCGTATTATGCAGAAATAAAAAAGTGCGGTCAAAAATTTATCCCTTTTTTCAGTTTAAAAAGCATGGACAAATCCCCATATTCGGTTAGACTTAGGCTTTGCATTTTATTCAGGGGCTGTCGGACGGCCGCGGTGGCCGCAACAGCGACCGACCGAGTGCTAAAAAGCATCGACCTCCGGCAGGCCCAAAGGCTAACAATATTTTGACAACATGGAGTAAAACATGTCGCTAAACGGTTCGGATCAGGATCCTTGGGCAAAACCGGGGCAATCGCAGCCTGATAACAATACCTCAAAAGATGACAAAAAATCCGATTGGACTTCAAATTCCGGTAATAAACAGCGGAACCAAGAACAATCTCCGCCGGATATTGAGGAGATTTTTAACAATCTGCTGAAAAAATTAGGCGGTAAAGGCACAGGTAACGGCAATACCTCGAAAGCGCCGAAACCCGCCAACCTTGGAAAACTGCTTCCTCTGGCGGTCGTAATAGGCGCGGTAGTTTGGGGGCTGAGCGGCCTTTATACGGTAAAAGAAGCGGAACGCGGCGTGGTAACCCGTTTCGGCAAACTGCATTCCATCGTACAACCGGGCTTAAACTGGAAACCGACCTTTATCGACCAGGTTACCGCAGTTAATGTGGAAAAAGTGCAGGAACTGAAAACTCAGGGCGCCATGCTGACCCAAGATGAAAATATGGTAAAAGTGGAAATGACCGTACAGTACCGTATTCAGGATCCGGCCAAATATCTGTTCAGTGTTACCAATGCCGATGACAGTCTGAACCAGGCTACCGACAGTGCGCTGCGCTATGTTATCGGCCATATGAGTATGGATAATATCCTGACCACGGGCCGTGCCATCGTCCGTGAAGAAACTTGGAAAGCCCTCAACGATATTATTAAACCTTATGATATGGGGCTTGAAGTAATAGACGTTAACTTCCAGTCCGCTCGTCCGCCGGAAGAAGTCAAAGACGCCTTTGACGATGCGATTAAAGCCCAGGAAGACGAACAGCGCTATATCCGCGAAGCGGAAGCCTACGCCCGTGAACAGGAACCTATTGCACGTGGTGATGCTCAGCGTATCGTAGAAGCCGCCACAGCCTACAAGGATCAAGTGGTACTGAACGCACAGGGGGAAGTGGAACGTTTCCGCCGCTTATTACCTGAATTTAAAGCAGCACCGGAACTGCTGCGCGAACGTCTGTATATTCAATCCATGGAACAGGTTATGGCGAAAACCCCGAAAATCATGATGGACGGCTCTACCGGCAATAATCTCACGGTATTACCGCTGGAACAGATATTGGGTAATAATGCCGCAGCAAAAGCGGAGCCGACACCCAACAAGGAAAACAATACCCTTCCCCGGAACCTAACCACGAATCCCGCCAGAGCGGTATTAAATAATACGACGGAAAACAATAACGCCGTTCGTTCCGATATTCGACAAGGGAGATTTAACTGATGCGTAACTATTTAACCCCGATTATTGTTGTCGTACTGGCATTAATCTATTCTTCCGTTGCCATTATCGACGAAGGTTCGCGCGGAATTATGCTGCGCTTCGGCAAAGTTCAGCGTGATGCGGACAATAAAGTGGTGGTCTACACCCCGGGTCTGCATTTTAAAATCCCGTTTATCGACAGTATCAAGGTCTTGGACGCTCGAATTAAAACCTTGGACGGCCAGGCGGATCGCTTCGTTACCGTAGAGAAAAAAGACCTGTTGGTAGATTCCTATGTGAAATGGCGAATCAGTGATTTCGGTCGCTTCTACACCTCTACCGGCGGCGGCGACAATACGCTGGCATCAAACCTGTTGCGTCGTAAAGTAAACGACCGTTTACGTTCTGAAATCGGCTCGCGTACAATTAAAGATATTGTTTCCGGTACCCGCGGCGAATTAATGGCGGGAGCGAAAAAAGCGCTGAATACCGGGCAGGACAGTACGTCCGAACTGGGTATTGAAGTTATCGACGTGCGGGTAAAACAAATTAACCTGCCGGACGAAGTGTCTTCTTCCATCTACCAGCGTATGCGTGCGGAACGTGATGCGGTGGCGCGCGAACACCGTTCGCAAGGTAAAGAAAAAGCCGCCTTTATTCAGGCCGATGTAGACAGAAAGGTTACCCTGATTCTGGCTAATGCGAATAAAACCGCACAAGAACTGCGCGGTTCCGGCGATGCGACGGCGGCAAAAGTTTATACCGACGCCTTTGCTTCCGAGCCGGAGTTTTATGCCTTCGTGCGTAGCCTGAAAGCCTATGAAAACAGCTTCTCCGATTCAAAAAATATGATGATTCTGAAACCGGACAGCGATTTCTTCCGCTTTATGCAAACACCTGCCAAATAGGCTCATACAAGATAATCATCACAAAGCAAACCTTCGGGTTTGCTTTTTTATCAGCCCATATTTTCCCCGGATAAAACTTCAGCCGCTTTTTCCTTTATATAAAAATCAAAAAAGTAGCGGAATATTTAATTCCCTTTTAGCAAAAGGGGGGAATAACCTAACGCATTTCAATTTGCATTGAGTTCTCACCCGGAAAATAGTAAAGTATGCTCTTCTTATTAAACTGAAGCTAAAGGCGGTAAAACTTATGGGAAAAAGTGTCGTTATCCTCGGCGCCCAATGGGGTGATGAAGGTAAAGGTAAAATCGTCGACCTGTTAACCGATCGAGTAAAATACGTTGTGCGTTATCAGGGCGGTCATAATGCGGGTCATACATTAATCATCAACGGTGAAAAAACCGTACTGCGTTTAATTCCGTCCGGTATTCTGCACGATAACGTAACCTGCTTAATTGGTAACGGCGTCGTTCTTTCTCCCGCCGCACTGATGCAGGAAATGGGCGAACTGGAAAAACGCGGTATTAATGTGCGCGAGCGTTTACTAATTTCCGAAGCCTGCCCCCTGATTCTTCCTTATCATATTGCTATGGATCACGCCCGTGAAGCCGCATTGGGTAATAAAGCCATTGGTACCACAGGCCGTGGTATCGGCCCGGCCTATGAAGACAAGGTCGCGCGCCGCGGTCTGCGCGTCGGTGATTTATTCGATCGGGAAGCCTTTTCCGAAAAATTAAAAAATATTCTTGATTACTACAATTTCCAACTGGTGCATTATTACAAAGCCGAAGCGGTAGATTACCAGAAAACGCTGGACGAAGTATTCGCAGTTGCCGATATTATTACCGCAATGGTGGCGGATATCAGTACCATTCTGGATAATGCGCGCAAGAACGGCGACAATATTCTGTTTGAAGGCGCACAGGGTACCATGCTGGATATCGACCACGGAACCTATCCTTATGTAACCAGTTCCAATACCACTGCCGGCGGTGTCGCCACCGGTGCCGGTTTCGGCCCGCGCAATATCGATTATGTACTGGGCATCGTCAAGGCCTACTGTACCCGTGTCGGCGGCGGCCCTTTCACCACCGAACTCTTTGATAAAATCGGTAACGAAATTGCCCGTAAAGGAAATGAGTTCGGTGCGGTAACCGGACGCCCTCGCCGTTGCGGTTGGTTTGACGCAGTGGCTATGCGCCGTGCAATTCAGGTTAATTCCATTTCAGGTTTCTGTATGACCAAGCTGGATGTTTTAGACGGCTTTGATGAAGTAAAAATCTGCGTCGGCTATAAACTGCCAAACGGAGAAGTGATTGATTATGCGCCTCTCGCAGCAAAAGACTGGGAAGGTATCGAACCGGTTTACGAAACCCTGCCGGGCTGGAAAGAAAATACTTTCCGAGTAACCGACATCAATAAACTGCCGCAAAACACGCGCAATTATATTAAACGTATTGAAGAAGTAACCGGCGTTCCCGTTGATATTCTTTCCACCGGGCCGGATCGAGTTGAAACAATGATTCTACGTGATCCTTTCGCCCTTTAATCAAGCCCGAGACCAAATGACCGCACTTCTTTTATGCGGTCATTTCTTATACTCAAGTAAGGAAACTATATGCTGGTTGAAAATCCTAATGAAAAACCGCAACATAAGCCGCCTCAATATAACCCGCCAAACGCTGATGCGTCTGTCCCCGATAATTTCGCCAACCCTTTTAAGCGCTGGGGGGCTTCGCTACTCAATGCCTTGGTATTTTATATTATGTTATTTTTAGGGGCGCTTTTGGGCAAACTCGGCGCATGGCTTGCCGTTATCGCCTTTTTTATTCTGCAGATTTATTACATGCGCAATTACAATCAAACCTTTGCCAAAAATAAATTAAATCTTCAGGTACTGGACTATGCCACCCGCCGGCCCATAGCCTTCCCACGCTACCTTTTCCGCGAGCTTCTTGACGTTATCTTCTCGCTATTAAGCCTGCCGATTCTGATTAGCGCCGTTATTGCCTTTGTCAGTAAGGAAAAACGCTCGCTCACGGATATGATTATGTCCACCATTGTGGTTAATAAAAACTCACTCTGATAAAAATCAGGCAAAAAATAACCGCACTTTTATAGTGCGGTTATTTATATTAAGAAAAATCCAGCCTAATTGCTTTTTTCCGCAGCCAATACACCGTACCAGTTTTCAGCCTTAACCGAGCCGACCAAATAGCGATAATCCTTTTTATCCTTAGCGGAATCAACAAAATGTACATCCATAGAGGCTTTATCCCGCACCAATGCACCGCCTTCAAGATATTGTGTTGGAGTTAATGTCAAGGTGCCGTCAATAGGGCCTTTTTCAATTTTAAATAAATCCCCTTCTCCTCCGGATTGATAAATCTGGCCGCGACTGATTTTACCACCTTGAAATTCAATATTAACCGTTGCGGTATTAATCACATTATCCAAACTGCCGCCTTTCTGATCCAAGCGGCTGATGCTATACATAAAGCCATCTTCTTTATAATATTTCGCCGTAAGATTCTCAGGCACATCTTGATTTTCCAAAGAACGCTCAAACCCATAAATATAATTTACAAATAAATCTTTACTATCCGGGGTAATTTCACGGAAATAACCGAAGAAAGCCTCGCTCTTATTATTTTTATCGATGGATTTAAGCTCATAGCTACCGTTCTCCGCTTTGGCGGGTACAGCAACCTCAATAAGTGTTTGTTTCAGAATTTCTTCACCCAGATTATTTTTTCCCCCCTGTTCAACCTTATATATAAGTACTCTGTCTTTAGTAATCAGATGTGAAGAATTAACCCGATATGACCCGGTATGATTTACTGACAATACCGAATATCCTGTTTCCTGCGGCATATCCGGTTGCTTAGGCGCCGGCTCAGGTTGATTCTGTGGCGGTATTTCCGGTTTCGCCGACGGCGGCGCTTCAGGATTCTGTTGCGGCGGTTGCGGCAGTTTCGGGCCGCTATCCGGTCGCTGAGGCTGCGGCGGTTGCTGACCCTTATCCGGCTGCTGAGGCTGTTGCGGTTGCTGCCCCTGAGGCGGTGTTTGTTGCGGCGGCCGATTGCTGCGCGGCGGATTTTGCGGGACGTTATTGCCACCGCCACCACCGGAACAGGCGGCTAAGCAGGCAGATAAACAAAGTGCGGAGAATAGTTTTTTATAATCTTTCATAATTTTTTCCCTAAAATATAAATAAATTCCTTATTGCTTTGTGATAAAAAGAGTTAAAAAAGTGCGGTGATTTTTAACCGAAGTTTTTTATTGCTTCTCGGCAGCTAGCACACCGTACCAGTTTTCAGCCTTAACCGAGCCGACCAAATAGCGATAATCCTTTTTATCCTTAGCGGAATCAACAAAATGTCCCTCCAATACGGCCTTATCGCCTTGTAAGTTACCACTGCCTAGATGTTCCGTCGGAGTTAAAACCAGTTGATTAACCGTTGCGCCTTTTTCAATTGTAAACAAATCGCTGGCACCGCCCGATTGATAAATATGTCCTTTACTGATTTTACCGTTCTGAAATTCAATATTTACCGTGGCAGTATTTACCACATTATCCAGGCTGCCGCCTTGCTGATTCAAACGGCGCAAGCTATACATAAAACCGTTTTCTTTATAATATTTGGCCGTAAGATTCTCAGGCACATTTTTATTTTCCAAAGAACGCTCAAACCCATAAATATAATTTACAAATAAATTCTTACTATCCGGAGTAATTTCTCGGAAATAACCGAAGAAAGCCTCGCTCTCATTATTTTTATCTATGGATTTAAGCTCATAGTTACCGTTCTCCGCTTTGGCGGGTACAGCAACCGTAATTTCCTCTTGTTCTAAAATATCTTCACCTAGGCTATTTTTACTTCCCTTTACAATATCATACACAGGTACCTTATTTTTAGTTACCGGAAGTTTAGCTGTATATGAACCGGTATGATTTACTTTTAATACCGAATATCCTGTTTCCCGCGGCGTATCCGGTTGCTTAGGCGCCGGCTCAGGTTGATTCTGTGGCGGTATTTCCGGTTTCGCCGGCGGTGGTGCTTCAGGATTCTGTTGCGGAGGTTGCGGCAATTGCGGTCCGCTATCCGGTCGCTGAGGCTGCGGCGGTTGCTGACCCTTATCCGGCTGCTGAGGCTGTTGCGGTTGCTGCCCCTGAGGCGGTGTTTGTTGCGGTGGCTGGTTGCCGCGCGGCGGATTTTGCGGGGTATTATTGCCACCGCCGCCACCGGAACAGGCGGCTAAGCAGGCGGATAAACAAAGTGCGGAAAATAGTTTTTTATAATCTTTCATTATTTTTTCCCTAAAATATAAATAAATTTCCTATTGCTTTGTGATAAAAAGGGTTAAAAAAGTGCGGTGATTTTTAACCGAAGTTTTTTATTGCTTCTCGGCAGCTAGCACACCGTACCAGTTTTCAGCCTTAACCGAGCCGACCAGATACTTATAATCATTAGTACCTTTACTTGAATTTAGATAATGTATATCAGCAACACCTTTATCTAGTTTAATTCCTCTATTCTCATTTAAAAAAGAATCAGTGGGGGTAATAATAAACTGTTTTACTGAGCTACCCTGTTTAATATCAAACTGTTTCACTCCTAAGTTAGGATAGGTTATTTCGCCTTGAGAAATCTTACCATTATGAAATTTAATACTCACATCACTTTTAAATACACCATCATATCCTAAATTTCCATTTCCTATCATTTGAGCCACAGTATATAAAAAACCTCCTTTTTTCTTATAAGTGGCAGTAATATCTGATGGTAAAACACTATTCTCAAGTGTGCGATCAAATCCATAAGCAAAATTTAAAAATATATTATTATTTTCATTAAGATCCGTGTAGTAACCAAAGAAACCTCGCTCCCCTAATAAACTTAACTCATAGCTAAATTCATTATTAACTACCGGCGCTTTAACTCTAACACTTTCCTTTTTATTAATAACTTTCTCGCCATTACGTGTAAAACTAATATTATAAACAGGAATAGAATCTTTACTGATATCACTCGCATTATTCCAGTACATATCTTTATTTATCCCCTTGCTATTTACCGTTTCGGTAAAATAACCTTGAGCTTCCACTTGAGGAGCTTCTACCTTTGGCGGTTGTTGCGGATTACGTTCGCTATCCGGCAATTTAGGTTGCTCTGGCTTTTTACCACTTTCCGGCGACTGAGGCTGCTCAGGTTTTTTATCCGGCGATTGAGATGGCGGTATTTGTTGCGGTGGCTGGTTGCTGCGTGGCGGATTTTGCGGGGCGTTATTGCCGCCGCCACCGGAACAAGCGGCTAAGCAAGCAGATAAAAAAAGAGCGGATAAGCATTTTTTATAATCTTTCATAATTTTTTCCCTAAAATATAAATAAATTCCTTATTATTAGATAGAAAGAGGCTGAAAATAAAAGTGCGGTTATTTTCAGCCGAAGTTTTTTATTGTTTCTCAGCTGCTAGCACACCGTACCAGTTTTTTGCCTCCACCGTTCCCACTAGATATTTATAATCATTAGTATCTTTACTTGAATTTAGATAATGTATATCGGCAGTACTATTATCCCCTTGTAAAATATTTTTATCTATATTAGCATTAGCGGTAGGTTTTATAATTAATTGATTTACAGATTTTCCCTTTTCTATATCAAATAATTTAACACTACCATTTCCAGAAGTTATTTCACCCTTTTCAATATTTCCATTTCTAAAAACAATATTTACATTTCCTCCAGAATGGACACCTCCACCATACTGATTAGGTATTTTTGTGAAAAATAAAAAACCATTTTCTTTAGTATAATTAGCCGTAATATTGCTTGGAACATTTTTATTTTCTAAATTTTTATCAAAGCCATAAGCATAATTAATAGCATATTCTCCATTATTACCAATACTAGTATAATGACCATAAAAAGCATTATTGCCTAATAGACTCATGTCATAATATGCTTCTACTGCAGGAGCTTTGATTCTTTGTAGTTCTTTAGTTAAAACCTCCTCTGTATTTATGCGCTGTATTTTATATACAGGTATAGAATCCTTAGTTATATTGGTAGCTGATTTCCAAACTGAATCCGCATTTTTACCATCTTTATTAATTGTTTCGGTAAAATAGCCTTTAGCTTCCGGTTGAGGTGCTTCAACCTTTGGCGGTTGCGGTAGTATAGGATTGGTTTGCGGCGGTTGTTGCGGATCGCGTCCGCTATCCGGCAATTTAGGTTGTTCTGGCTTTTTACCACTTTCCGGCAACTGAGGTTGCGGATTTTTCCCCTTATCCGGCTGCTGAGGCTGTTGCGGTTGCTGCCCCTGAGGCGGTGTTTGTTGCGGCGGCTGATTGCCGCGCGGCGGATTTTGCGGGGTATTATTGCCACCGCCGCCACCAGAACAGGCGGCTAAGCAGGCGGATAAACAAAGTGCGGAGAATAGTTTTTTATAATCTTTCATAATTTTTCCCTAAAATACAGATAAATTCCTTAATATTGTTTAATGCTAAGGCTGAAAATAAAAGTGCGGTTATTTTCAGCCGAAGTTTTTTATTGTTTCTCTGCTGTCAATAGGCCATACCAACCTTTTGCATCTACCGTTCCTACCAGATATTTATTATCGTTAGCATCTTTAGTTGAATTTAGATAATGTACGTTAGCAATTCCTTTATCAGTATTAGTTATAAAAGAATCTTTTTCAGGAGTAATAACCAGGTGATTTATTGATTCTCCATTTTCTATTTTAAATAAATTCAGTAAACCGTCAGTAGAAGTTATTTCACCCTTAGTAATTTTACCATTTTTAAATTCTATATTTACATCACCACGACTATAACCAAAATCTCTACTAGTATCAGAAGGCGATTTTTTCTTCTTTGCCTTATATAAAAAACCATCTTTCTTGCTATATATAGAAGAAATATTCTCCGCTATATTTTTATTTTCAAGCTCCGGATTAAATCCATAAGCAAAATTAATAATTTCATTATTATTCTTATCTAAATCAGAATAATAACCATAGAAGCCTTCGCTTGCCAATAAATCGAATTTATAAACACCTATTTCACCATGAATACCCTTACCGGTAATAATGCCATACGAAGGTACACCAACAATAACAGCTTCCTTAAATAACTTTCTATTAGCTGCATCAGGAAAATCTATATTATAAACAGGTAAAGTATTTTTATTTATTTTTGCGGAATTCCAACGCATATCCTTATTTTTACCATCTTTATTTACCGTTTCGGTAAAATAAGCTTTAGCCTCCGGTTGAGGTGCTTCTACCTTTGGTGGTTGCTGCGGATTGACTCCGCTATCCGGCAATTTAGGTTGCTCTGGCTTTTTACCACTTTCCGGCGACTGAGGTTGCGGATTTTTCCCCTTATCCGGCTGCTGAGGCTGTTGCGGTTGCTGCCCCTGAGGCGGTGTTTGTTGCGGCGGCTGATTGCCGCGCGGCGGATTTTGCGGGGTATTATTGCCACCGCCGCCACCGGAACAGGCGGCTAAGCAGGCGGATAAACAAAGTGCGGAGAATAGTTTTTTATAATCTTTCATAATTTTTCCCTAAAATACAGATAAATTCCTTAATATTGTTTAATGCTAAGGCTGAAAATAAAAGTGCGGTTATTTTCAGCCGAAGTTTTTTTATTGTTTCTCTGCTGTCAATAGGCCATACCAACCTTTTGCATCTACCGTTCCTACCAGATATTTATTATCGTTAGCATCTTTAGTTGAATTTAGATAATGTATATCGGCAGTACCTTTATCAGTATCTTTTATAAAACTATTATTTTTAGGCGTAAAAATCAATTGATTTATTGTTTTTCCTTTTTCCACTTCAAATAACTGAACATGTTTTCCCTTTTCTTTTTTTGATATTTCGCCTTTTATAATTTCTCCATTTGCAAATTGAATATTAACATCCGCAACATCAACATTACCAGAGTGATGTTTTTCTACATTACTGTTCCTTATCGTATATGAAAAACCATTAGACTTACTATAGTTAGCAGTGATATTTGATGGTACATTTTTATTTTCTATTTGAGGACTAAAAGCATAAAAATAATTCGAAAATAGAATATTTTCATTATCTAAATTAAAATAATACCCGTAAAAAAAATCATCGTCTAAAAGAGTGATATCATGATGATTATTATTAGTTTTTTTACTCGGTGCCTTAACAATTACTTCTTCCTTTACGAAAGAATAATTACCATTCGTATCCTCAATAAAATCTATATCATATACAGGTATAAAATCTTTTTTTATTGCAGAGGAATTCCAACGCATATCCTTATTTTGACCATCTTTATTTACCGTTTCGGTAAAATAAGCTTTAGCTTCCGGTTGAGGTGCTTCTACCTTTGGCGGTTGCGGTGGTATAGGATTGGTTTGCGGCGGTTGCTGAGGATTGCGCCCGCTATCCGGCAATTTAGGTTGTTCTGGCTTTTTACCACTTTCCGGCGACTGAGGTTGCTCAGTTTTTTTGTCCGGCGATTGAGGTTGCGGATTTTTCTTCTGAGGCGGTATTTGTTGCGGCGGCTGGTTGCCGCGCGGCGGATTTTGCGGGGCATTATTGCCACCGCCACCACCGGAACAGGCGGCTAAACAGGCGGATAAGCAAAATACGGATAATAAGACTTTATAATTTTTCATTATTTTTCCTTAAATAAAAGATATATTCCCTTAAATTTTTAATAAAGGGCTGAAAATAACCGTAATGTTATTTTCAGCCTGATTTTTATTGTTTTTCAGCGGCCAATACGCCGTACCAGTTATTTGCTTTTACCGTACCTACTAGGTATTTGTGATCGTTTTTATCTTTAGCCGAGTTCAGATAATTCACGTCTGCAATCCCTTTATCCTTGGTTAAGCTGCCGAAAGCCGAAGGATCTGTAGGGGTAAATACAAGTTGATTAATAGAATTTCCTTTTTCTATTTTAAATAGCTGTTCTTTGCTTGATGGATCCAATATTTCTCCTTTTACAATATTACCTTTTTGGAATTGAATATTTACATCGGCTTTTGAAACACTGGAATCCCTTAGATTTTTACCTATCTCAGGATAATCCAGGGTATAAACAAAGCCGCCTTGCTTACTATAAGTTGCTGTCATATCAGCGGGAACATTTTTATTTTCCAGAGACTTATCAAAGCCATAAGCATAATTCACAAAAATCTGTCCTCTATGCGTATTAAAGTAATACCCATAGAATCCTTCCTGGCCTAATAAGTCAAATTTATAACTATTAAATCTGCCGCGATCTTTAGCCTTAGCTATTATCTCTTGTTTATGATCTAGGATAATTCGACCTTTTCTATCCTTGATCCGAGATATTTCATAAACGGGAATTGCATCCTTGGTAATATTCTGGGTACTATTCCAGCGGCTATCTTTATTTTTGCCGTCTTTATTAACAGTTTCGGTAAAGTACTCAGGTTTAGCCGGTGGTATATCCGGTTTCGGCGGTTGTGGCCGTTCAGGCATAGGACCGCCGGGAGGCGTTTGCTGCGGCGGTTTATTTCCACCGCCACCACCACCGGAACAAGCGGCCAAAAGTGCCGACAGGCAGAATATGGACAATAGTTTTTTATAATCTTTCATATGTTTTCTCCCTAAAATATTAATTTCCCTATAAAGATTATGTCGATGAAATATAAACCCGTTGTAAACAATGGGTTTAACCATAAAAGGAGCATATTATTTATTGCCTAATAAGCTCCCAAGCTATCAGCCTTAATTTTCAATCCTTGAAAAATAAGGCTGAAATTCTACGGCGAATTACTGCTTCTCCGCCGCAAGTACCCCATACCAATTTTTCCCTTCAACGTTACCTACCAGATATTTATTATCATTGGCACCTTGCGCTGAATTTACGTAATGTACGTTGGCTGTTCCCTTATCATCTTTGAGTTTACCTTCCGCCAGATGCTCTGTCGGAGTAATCAATAATTGTCTGACCGAATCCCCTTTCTCCACTTTAAATAACTGGGTCGTATTACCATTAGAAGCTGTTACGGAAATTTCTCCCTTGCTAATTTTTCCATTTTTAAACTGGATATTAACATCTGCCGTGGAACGGCTTTCATGGATATCCGCAGATTCGATACCTTTCAAGGTGTAAAGGAAACCGTTCTTTTTACTATAAGTCGCACTTATATCTTCTAAGCTGTTTTTATTTTCACGCGCTTCCTCAAAGCCATAGGCATAGGTTACGAATAAATCGTTTCTACCCTGTAAATCATAGTAATAGCCGAAGAATCCTTCGCTCCCTGTTCCCAATAGATCAAATTTATAGTTCACTACCCTTGCATCAGGCACGCTAACTGTTGTTTGCTCTTTCACCAGAAGAATTTCTCCCTTCTGATCTAAGGTGGCGCTGATATTGTAAACGGGAATAGCATCCTTGCTGATATTCTGGGTAGTTTTCCAGCGTTGATCTTTATCTTTACCCAGTTTACTTATCGTACCGGTCAGGTATGCTGGTTTTTCCGGCGGCTTAGGATTATCCGCTCTTGGCGGTAGTTCAGGTGGCGGCGACTTAGGTGGCTGAGGCTGTGGTTGCGGCTGCGGCTGCGGCTGAGGTTGTGGCTGCGGCTGAGGCTGAGGTTGCGGCTGAGGTTGTGGCTGCGGCTGAGGCTGCTGCCCCTTACCCGGCGGAGTTTGTTGCTGAGGCGGAAAATCAATACCGCCGCTGTTGGAACAAGCGCTTAAAAAAGCTGATAAACACAGCGTGGATAAGAGCAATTTATAGTTTTTTTGCATAAGTGTTTCTCCTTAAACCGAAGGACTGATTTCCCTATCAATCCTGATAATTATCGAATGAATTAAAACTGAGATTAATTTTTTTCAGCGCTTAATATACCATACCAGCCTTTAGCATCGACCGTTCCAATAAGATATTTGCGATCATTCGCCCCTTTACTGGAATCTACATAATGAACCTCTGCGATACCTTTATCCTCTTTAAAACGGCCTTTGGAAAGATTATCCGTTGGGGTAATCACAAGCTGATTAACCGAATTTCCGCTTTCCACTTTAAATAATTGGGTATTTTTCAAGGAATCGCCTTCCCGTATATCTCGGGTTATTTCGCCGCGTGTAATTTTTCCGTTTTTAAACTGGATAACGACATCCGCCTTGGCAGCAAGGAAGCTTGTATCAATGCCCTGTACATTTCTGACCGAGAATAAAAAGCCGTCTTTTTTCACATAATCGGCGGTCATATCCGCCGGTACGTTTTTACTTTCTAAATCTTTATTAAAACCGTACCCGTAGACCACAAATAGATCTTTATTTGCGTCCGTATCAAAATAATAGCCGTAAAAACCGTCGCAACCTAAGGCTTCGAACTTATAGCCGGGATAGGTCTTTTGCTCGGCGGGTACTTTGATCGTCGTTGGCGTTTTTTCAAATAGGGTTTTTCCTTGGTTGCCCGGTCTTGTTGCCGTAATGTTATAAACAGGTACCGAACCTTTATTTATATTGGCATTCCAGCGCGTATCCTTATTTTGACCCTCTTTACCTTGGGTACCTACGATATAGCCGCCGTTATTTTGCGGATTAGGCGATTGCGGAGCCGGCGCCTGAGGATTGCCTCCCCGCCCCGGCGGATTCTGCGGCGCATTATTGCTATTACTCCCTCCGCCTCCGCCGCCGGAACAGGCGGCCAACAGAAGAGATAAGCATAGGAGGGATAAGCTCCCTTTGTGAATATGTTTCATTGATGTTTCTCCTTAAACGTTGATTCGAACTCCATTCGAATATCAAATAAACGGGCTATCACGAAATATGTAACCCGAGCGGACAATATTCCCATATTTTGCCGTTCCGTCCATTCCCTTAGGCTTGTATCCGTTATCAAGAGCAAATTAGCGAAAATTGTTAATTTTTAAAAATACTTGCTTAATTCTAAATACACACGGTTTTTATCATAAGCGGAAAAAGGGTTGTTACTGCTTGTTTTATGGTAACTCCAGGTTAGTTTAGGCGTGATACCGCCGAAATGCAGCTGGCGATGCCAGAGGGTAAAAAAGCTGCCGTACTCTCTGTTTTTTTGCAAAAATTTATGGAAAGGCGTAACAAAATAAGCTTCTTTATAATTACGTTCCGCATAAGTCAGTTGCAGGCGGGTGGAAATACCAAAAGGCCATTCCTGTCCCCAACCGAGACGAATGCCCTTACGATCGAAGGCATTATATTTAGCCTGAGCATTTTTGCGATAATAATCTATACCGCCGAACCAGTATTGGTTACTGTTAGGAATGTACAGCATAACCGCAGAAGCGGAATAACTGTTTCCGTTCTGTGATTTGCGCACGGGATAACGAGCTTCGCCGTATTCCAAAACCGAGGATATTTTCCAGCGGTTATTCAGCCAGCGGGACATATCCGTGCGAACACCGCTGGTGCGTGAATAACGATGAAGGGTTCCGCGCTTAGAAGCATCGGAACTTTCGCCACCCGCATACCAGTAATTTTCCACAAAAGGCGCAAAGGAAATTTCCGACTGTAAATTACGGTATCCCAAACCAAGCTGAGTTCTGAGCGAAAGTTCGTTATATTTACGATTATTCCAGTAATGCTTACCGTTGAAGTCCATGCCGAGCAGGCTGAAAGAACCGCCGCTTAAAGACCATTTCTTTTCTCCGGAAAAAGCATAGCCCACCCCGCGCGCATCTTCCGGTCGGCTGCCGGGCCTCCAGCCGTCCAGCTGCGTACCGGCTTTAGGCGCATTATTAATATTAGCTTCGTGCAGATAAGTCAGACCACCGTTAAAATTCCATTTATCCCGCTGGTTGATTCCCTGTAAATAAGCATTTACCAGATGGCGCAGCGGATCCGGCAGCGCTTCGCTACGCAGTCTATTAAACTGATCCTGAGCCGCTTCATTCTCAAGGTTGTTAAATAGCGCAATGGCCAATTGTAAACGGGCGGCCGTTAAATCGGGCCGTTCAGCAATAATTTTGCGGTAAAGATCCACGGAGGTTGACAGATCTCCCTGCCGTTTTGCCACCATAGCTTGCGCCCAGGTGAGTAGCAAGGGATCCTGCTGCTCGGCAGGCAAATTCTGGTAAATAGGCAACAAGAGGGCAACCCCTTCCACATTATTCGCCACTAAAGCGGGAACCAGGGCATTTACCAGTAAATCCGGTCGCTGCGCCAATTCTTCCGCCGTTATGCTAACAGTCTGTTCTCCTGTTTGCGGTTCGGCAATAGGCTCATTTTTGGGTTGCGTATTTAGATGGGGGGAAGCCGCCGAAAAATCTTCGTTCGGTAATCGTTCCCGTTGGACGCCGATCTGATCCGCCGCAAGGTCGCGGCAAAAAAGCGCACAGAGCGTGAAAAAAAGCGTTTTTTTTAGCTTAAAATCCATTTTAATATCCGTATTAACTTCCTGATGTCCTATCAAATTCCTTTCACTTGAAAGAAATTTCCGGCGATTATATTAATTTTTTTTTTAAGATTCAATAAATATATTATTTTTATTTGATTGTATTTGAATGTAAATGGCTAATACTATGTCGCCCTTATATGACTACAACCCAGAGTAAAGCTGATAGATGTGAGCAAAAATCTAATGAGATCAGACCTCTGATGAATATAAGATGATTAGGGATAAATTATCTTGAGAAAAATAATCAGGATTATTCTTATTCCCCTCATACAAACTACTTGAGGAGCAAAATAAAAAGACCCGACTAAAATAGTCGAGCCTTGAAATCAATAAAAATACGAGTAGCGCTAAGTTTTATTTTACTCGACTACCGGCCTTCGCCCCCTGATCCACATCCAACAGGAACAAATCGCTACCGCCGCTGCCGGCAGAAAGAATCATTCCCTCGGAAAGACCGAATTTCATTTTACGCGGTGCCAGATTGGCAACCATAATTACATGGCGTCCCACTAACTGTTCAGGTTTATCGTAGGCGGCTTTAATTCCGGAAAAGACTTGGCGGGTTTCACCGCCTAAATCTAAAATAAATTTAAGCAGTTTATTACTTTCCGGTACGGCTTCGCACTGCAACACTTTTGCCACGCGCAAATCCAACTTGGCAAAATCATCGATGGAAATCGTCGCTTCGAAAGGTTCAACTGCCTCTTGCGGCGCTTTCGGCTGCTCCGCAGGATTATTGAGCCCGGCATTTTCCTGTTTGGAAGCTTCGAGCATAGCTTCAATTTTTTTCATATCCAAACGGGTAAATAGCGCTTTAAAAGGTGCAATACTATGATCTAACAAGGGCTCATGCAGATTTTGCCAGCTTAATTCCGTTTGTAAAAATGCTTCGGAACGCTGAGCAAGCTGTGGTAGAACCGGTTTTAGATAGCCTATCAGAATGCGGAATAACTGAATCCCCATGGAGCAGACATCATGCAACTGCGTGCTTTGGTTTTCCTCTTTCGCCAGCACCCAAGGAGCCTTGTCATCAATATATTTATTGGCTTTATCAGTTAATGCCATGATTTCGCGTATCGCTTTACCGAACTCGCGGTTTTCATAGCAGTCGGCGATTTTTTCCGCCTGTCCGCTCACTTCGTCGAATAATGCTTGATCTTCGATACGAGCGGAAAGTTTACCGGCGAAACGTTTTTGAATAAAGCCGGCGTTGCGCGATGCCAAATTCACCAGTTTATTAACCAAATCGGAATTCACCCGCTGTACGAAATCTTCCAAATTCAAATCCAGATCATCGATTCGATTGCTCAGTTTAGCGGCATAATAATAGCGCAAGTACTCCGGATCCAAATGTTTCAGATAGGTGGCCGCCTGAATAAAGGTACCGCGCGATTTCGACATTTTTTCACCGTTCACGGTTACATAGCCGTGTACAAAAATATTATTCGGTTTACGGAATTGGGCGCCTTCCAACATCGCCGGCCAGAACAGGCTGTGGAAATACATAATATCCTTACCGATAAAATGATAAAGCTCCGCCTGACTTTCTTGGCCCCAAAAACTTTCAAAATTCAGACCGCTCTTTTGCGAACACAGATTTTTAAAGGAAGCCATATAGCCGATTGGCGCATCTAGCCAAACATAGAAATATTTGTCCTGCTCGCCCGGAATCTTAAAGCCGAAATAAGGTGCGTCGCGGGAAATATCCCATTGCTGCAACCCCGCCTCAAACCATTCGCGCATTTTATTCGCCACTTCCTGTTGTAAGGAACCGGAGCTGATCCAGTCTTTCAACATTTGTTCAAAGCTCGGTAAATCAAAGAAAAAATGCTCGGATTCTTTGACTACCGGCGTAGCGCCGGATACCACCGAACGCGGATTGAGTAAATCCATCGGGCTATAGGTGGAAGAACAAACTTCACAATTATCACCGTACTGATCGGGTGCTTTACATTTAGGACAGGTACCCTTTACAAAGCGATCCGGCAAAAACATTTGTTTCTCCGGGTCGAATAACTGAGAGATAGTGCGAATTTTAATAAAGCCTCTATTTTTCAGCCGGGTGTAAATCGTCTCGGCCAATTCCCGGTTTTCTTCGCTATGGGTGGAATGGTAGTTGTCGAAACTGATATTAAAGCCGGCAAAATCCGCCATATGCTGTTGCCGCACCTCTGTAATCAACTGCTCCGGGCTAATCCCCATCTGATCCGCTTTTAGCATAATCGGCGTACCATGAGCATCATCGGCACAGATAAAATAGATTTCGTTACCGCGCATACGCTGAAAACGCACCCAGATATCCGCCTGAATATGTTCCAACATATGGCCTAAATGAATCGGGCCGTTAGCATAAGGCAATGCACAGGTAACTAAAATTTTACGAAGAGAAGTGGACATTATTTCTACCTTCCGGAATAAGACAAAATTGGCGTCAATCTTACCTGATCACAGGCTTTTTTTCCAGTTTAACCGCACTTTTGCAGATTTCGCTTAACAGCGCCCCGCTATCATGGTTAAATACTCGGGAATTTTCTACTTAGTGAAGGATTAAAGCATGACTATCCTATTTTCCGATACTCTCTCTACCGAACAGCAGACCCGAATTTCCGAATGTTTCCGACAATATCGGGACGAAGGATTACAAAAAGATCTGATAGAACTCAAGGCGCTGAAAAAAGTGGAAAAAGGCGGAGATATTCTGCGTATAGAAATCACGCTTCCATTTGCTTGGAACAGCGGTTTCGAAAGATTGAAAACGGCGCTCGCCCCCGAATTACTGAATATTGCTCAGGCACGGGAAGTCAAATGGCAGCTGAATTATCAAATCGCTACCCTGAAGCGGGCGAATGAACACCCTGCGGTAAAAGGTGTGAAAAATATTATTGCGGTAACCTCCGGCAAAGGCGGTGTGGGAAAATCCAGCGTTACCGTAAATTTGGCACTGGCATTGCAGGCGCAAGGCGCCCGGGTCGGTATTCTGGATGCGGATATTTACGGCCCTTCCGTGCCTCATATGCTCGGTGCGGCAGATCAACGCCCGACCTCGCCGGACAATCAGCACATCACCCCGATTCATGCCCATGGGCTATTTGCCAACTCCATCGGCTTTCTGATGGACGCCGACAGTGCCACTATCTGGCGCGGCCCGATGGCAAGCAGCGCTTTAAATCAGTTGCTGAACGAAACACTATGGCCGGATCTGGATTATCTGGTAATTGATATGCCGCCGGGTACGGGGGATATCCAGCTGACCTTATCGCAGCAGATTCCGGTAACCGCAGCGGTGGTTGTAACTACTCCGCAGGATATTGCACTGCTTGATGCGGTGAAAGGTATCTCTATGTTTGAGCGGGTTTCCGTTCCGGTACTGGGTATCGTAGAGAATATGGCAATGCATATTTGCAGCAACTGCGGCCACTATGAGGCGATTTTCGGTAGCGGCGGCGCGGAAAAAATCGCTCAGAAATACCATACCCAAATTCTGGCGCAACTACCGTTGAATTTGCGTTTGCGTGAAGATTTGGATAAAGGTTTCCCAACCGTTGTCGCCGATCCTAAGGGCGAAATCACCCAAGCCTTCCTGCAGCTGGCGGAAAAAGTGAGTACTCAGCTTTACTGGCAGGGTTCCGTTATTCCGAGTGAAATTATGTTCCGTGAAGTCAAATAAGCGCTGAAACAGGAAAAAGAAAATCCGCCGTTCGATACCTTCAAACGGCGGATTTTTTATTTTCCGCAAGCCGCTGCAGCGGTCTTATTATCGCCCCCTTAGGGGCGAAATAATACTACTCGACTTTACTCGGCTTTACTCGACTTGCGCCCGGGTCGGTTCTGCATACACATGGCTTGATGCGCTGTGATGTCCTGCCGAACCCTTACCATGGAAGTAATAACGACTTTCCTGCCAAACCACAATTTCACAAGGTTCAGCCGTCAATGCCGACGCCTGTGCCTGCGTCATCTCCGCTTTGGTATGGACTACCGCGGAAATAGTGCCTAGCTGTCCTTCGAAACGATAAGCGGATTCCCTGAGTTCCGATTTTTCCGCTGCCGCTTCGGCTACAGGTGCTGTTGCTGTGTACGACTGCTCACAGATTTCGTTCCGTTCTTCCTCTCGCTTCTCGCTTGCCGCTACAGCGCTTTCCACTGCAGTTTCCGCACTCATTTCTTCCATCGTTTCCGACTGTTGCAGGCGCTGCAAGGATTCCTGAACTTTCTTCTCTACGGACTCATTGGCCGGTTGAGTTAAGAAGCCGGCTAAAGGCTGCACGTTTGCTTCGTTTTTATTCAGAATCAGATTCGTGGCCGGAATGGTTACCGCAGCATTTTCCACGGCATTATTCGCTTCCGGCGCCTTATCCTGCTGTTCCAGCAGCTGATCTACCGATAGGAAAGGGGTTTCCTTCGGTTTGGCAAAGGCGGCGGCTTCAATCCAGACTTTTCCACTGGCCAGTTCCGGCGATGCTACCGCCATAAATAGCGGCATCGGTGAAACCTGGCTGTCTTGCTGACGACGACGGCGCTGGTTACTCACACGTAAATGACGCGGTAAACGACGGCGGTTATCCTGACGTTCGCTACGCCCTTCCTGATTATCGTTGCTATCGCCTTTATGCTCCGTTGCTTTTTCGGTAATTGCCGGAATATTATCCGTATCCGACGGAATCGGAAGAGTCTGTACTTCCTGTAGAGCCAATGCGGTTTCATTCACTTCATGAGGCGGATTCGGCATACTTGGTTTTTCTGTCGTTTCATCACCGACGCGTACTTTTTTACGCAGTTCTCTGCGCTGACGACGTTGCTGAACCTGTACGGATTTTTCCTCGTCCGCCTGCAGATTATCGCGTTCTCCGCTTCTTTGCTGCGTATTTTCATTCGGCAGCATTTCCTCTTGAAGATTTTTACGGCTGTTGCGTTTATTATTCCGCTCGTTATTGCGCTCGTTGTTACGCTCGCCACGCTGTTGACTACGTTCCGTTCTTTCCGTCGACAGCGTATTTTCCCGTTCTTCCGAACCGTTCTTATTCGCCCGCTCATTACGGCTACGGCGATTATTACGACGTTCCTGATTATTACGTCGATTATTTCGGCCGGCGGATACCGCCACTGGTTTTTTCTCTTCTTCCGGTGCTGCGCTGAACAACGATTTTATTGCTGCCATCAGGCGAGAAAATAATGAAGGCTCCGATTTTTCTTTGCGCTCGACAGTTGGCGCCGGCTCGGAAATAGTCATGGAAAGCGCCGCACTTTCAAGAACGTTTTCACTGGTAACCGCCGCTGTTTCAATATTACGCGAAACCAAAGATTCCTCTGCGACAAAGGTATCTTCCTGTTCTTCGTGTAACTTAGCCAGGTTATAACTCAGTACATTGCTTTCTTCGCCATCACGTACGCGGAATACGCTGAAATGCGGAGTTTCCATAGCTTCGTTCGGCACCACCAGAATATCCACGTTATGCCGTTTTTCAATATCACGAATGGTTTTACGTTTTTCATTCAGTAAATAAGTGGCGATTTTCACCGGTACTAAAGTATGCACCTGTTTGGTATTTTCTTTAATCGCTTCTTCTTCCAACAAACGCAAAATAGACAGGGATAGGGATTCGTTATCACGCACCTTACCGGTACCCTGGCAGCGCGGACATACATGATGAGAAGACTCGCCTAAAGAAGGGCTTAAACGCTGGCGGGACATTTCCAACAAACCGAAACGGGAAATCCGGCTGATCTGAATTCGGGCACGATCTTGGCGCACGGCATCACGCATGCGGTTTTCCACTTCACGTTGATGGCGAACCGGCGTCATATCGATAAAGTCGATAACAATAAGCCCGCCGAGGTCGCGCAAGCGCAGCTGACGGGCGATTTCGTCCGCCGCTTCCAAATTGGTATTCAGTGCGGTTTCTTCAATGTCGCCGCCGCGAGTGGAACGGGCGGAGTTAATATCTATGGCCGTCAAGGCTTCGGTAACATCAATAACAATGGAACCGCCGGAAGGCAAACGAACTTCGCGCTGAAAAGCGGATTCGATTTGAGATTCAATTTGATAATGGCTGAATAACGGCACTTCGCCCTGATAGAGTTTAATGCGATTTAAGAAATCCGGACGAACCAATTTAATATGGGCTTTTGCTTTTTCAAAAACCTTAGGGCTGTCGATCAGGATTTCGCCGATATCGCGGCGCAAATAATCACGGATAGCACGAACAATAACATCGCTTTCCTGATGGATCAGGAACGGCGCCGGACGGCTTTCCGAAGCACTTTTAATCGCTTCCCAATGGTGTAGCAGAACCTTCAGATCCCATTGTAATTCTTCCGGCGACTTACCCACCCCGGCAGTACGTACGATTAACCCTACACCTTCCGGTACTTCCAGCGAACTCAGAGCATCTTTCAGCTCCAAACGTTCGTCCCCTTCAATGCGACGGGAAATACCGCCGGCACGCGGATTATTCGGCATAATCACCAGATAGCTGCCCGCCAGCGAAACAAAAGTGGTTAAGGCGGCGCCTTTATTACCGCGCTCTTCCTTATTAACCTGAACAATCACTTCCTGCCCTTCGCGGATAATATCGCGAATATTCGGACGGCCCTGATAAACGTAATCGGCGGGGAAATACTCGCGGGCAATTTCTTTCAACGGCAGGAAGCCATGACGTTCCGCACCATAATCAACAAATGCCGCTTCAAGACTAGGCTCTACACGGGTAATTTTACCCTTGTAAATATTCGCCTTTTTCTGTTCATGCCCCGGATTTTCTATATCTAAATCAAAAAGACGCTGGCCATCTACCAGCGCGACACGCAACTCTTCTTTCTGAGTCGCATTAATTAGCATTCTTTTCATTTGTAAAAATTTCTCTGGTTATTTTTATAAAAATCCGATTAAAAACAACTGCACTTTGGAGAGTATGCCCGAGCGTTTTCCGCCCATGGCACAGCTTTCCGCTAATACTTCGCAATCGACCTCGTGTCTGTCGCCGAATGTCCGTCTTCCCGACTGTCAACGGCTGGGTGCATTGACTGCGCTAGCTATCCTTCCCAAGAAAATTCGAATAGCTAAAACAAAATTGGCTGGTTCAGATTCATTTTGCAAGAAGCCGTTATTTTTAATCACAAAACCTCAATATAATTAATGTCTTATGCCGTGCGCCGCATTAATCTCGGATATTGGGGTTGAAAATCAATTTTTATGCTGTTTGCAGGCACAAAAATACGCTCTATTATCTACCGCCAGGCATTTTTTGGCAAGGCATTTCAGCATTTAAATCCCGTGGCGGATATGTTATGATTCGGCCCGATTTTACTTAGGACGGCGATTCCATGACAAGCGAAAAAACCATTAATCCAAGCGTACAAATACTGACCGTTAGCGCAGACGAAAGCGGTCAGCGGATTGATAACTATCTCTGCGCCAGACTCAAAGGCGTACCCAAAAGCCTGGTTTACCGTATCCTGCGTAAAGGCGAAGTCAGGGTGAATAAAGGGCGGGTAAAACCGGAATATAAATTACAACCCGGAGACAATGTGCGCGTGCCGCCGGTACGGGTAGCGGAAAAAGCACAGGCGCAGATTTCCCCGAAACTGAATAAAATCGCCGCCTTAGAGCAACAGATTATTTTCGAAGACGATTGCCTGCTGGTGCTAAACAAGCCTTCCGGCCTGGCGGTACACGGCGGCAGCGGATTAAGTTTCGGAGTAATTGAGGCCTTGCGCGTATTGCGCCCGGAAGCCCGTTTTCTGGAACTGGTACACCGCCTCGATCGCGACACTTCCGGTATTCTGTTGGTCGCCAAAAAACGCTCCGCTTTACGCAATCTGCACGAACAACTGCGCCTGAAACAGGTTCAGAAGGATTATCTGGCATTGGTACGCGGACAATGGCAATCCCACTGCAAACTGGTACAGGCGCCGCTACTGAAAAATGAGCTTGCCGGGGGCGAACGTATTGTGAGGGTAAATGAGCAGGGAAAACCTTCGGAAACCCATTTCAGCATAGAGGAGCGCTATGCAAACGCGACCCTGATTAAAGCTTCGCCGGTAACCGGACGTACCCACCAGATCCGCGTACATACCCAATATGCGGGGCATCCTATTGCCCTCGACGATAAATACGGCGATAAGGATTTCGATCAGGCTATGCGTGCCATAGGTCTGGATCGCTTATTCCTGCATGCTTTTTCCATTCGTTTCAATCACCCTAAAAGCGGCGAAACCCTGAGCCTAAGCGCCGCGCCGGAAAAAAAATTAAAGCGGGTGCTGCAATCTCTGCGGGAAAACCGCTGATTTTCCGCCAAGAATAGGAGGCGTACTGGTAGCGCCGCAATGTAAAAAAACGCTGCCGAAAACAACCGCACTTTAGGGATAATTCCGGGCCTTTGAGCTTTTCGGCTTTTCGGCTTTTCGGCTTTTCGGCTTTTCGGCTTTTCGGCTTTTCGGCTTTTCGGCTTTTCGGCTTTTCGGCTTTTCGGCTTTTAAAGAAACAATAAAAGGGGCAAAATAGCAATAAATTCGCCCTCCTACGGATTATTTTCTGCGCAATTATCCGTTTCTTATTTTAAATAAGTTCTATGGCATAGAACCTGGGTTTAAGCTTTTTCCCAATTTTCCCTAAATACCTTGATTTGCCGATTTTATTAGCTAACGGCATAAGCAATCGTTTTCCTTTTAAAGGGAGTACAGTATAATATGCGCCCGTTTTTTCAGCTTCGGAGCCTTTATGAACAACCTGCTTTATTCCGTTGAGGACAAACCTCCCTTCGCCCTAAGCCTGCTATTGGCGGCACAGCATTTACTCGCCGCACTGGGCGGAATTATCGCCGTGCCATTGGTAATTGGTAATGTGTTAAAACTTCCCACCCCCGATACCATTACCTTGGTGAATGCGGCATTATTGATTTCCGGCGTGGTAACCATTATTCAATGCCGCGGTCTTGGCCCCATCGGCATTCGGCTGCCCAGCGTAATGGGTACCAGCTTTACCTTTGTGGCCGCGGCGCTGGCTATAGGTTTCAGCGAAAGCGGCGCCGCCGGGATTCTCGGCGCCTCCTTAGTCGGCTCGCTGGTGATGATTATCGGCAGCTTTTTTATGCCTTATATCCGTAAACTCTTTCCGCCGGTGGTAACGGGTACGGTGGTGATGATGATCGGGTTGAGCCTGATTCCCGTTGCGGTAGATTGGTTTGCCGGCGGTCAGCGTAACGATCCCCAATATGCGGATCCGAATAATCTGCTGATGGCGACCTTTGTACTGGTAATAGTTATCGCCCTGGTGCAATGGGGTAAGGGAATATTTTCCGCCGCAGCCATCGTCATCGGAATGATGGCGGGCTATATCGCCTGTTTGCTGCTGGGTTGGGTAAATTTTGAGGGCGTACATAATGCGCAGCTGTTTGCCGTTCCCCAACCGCTGCATTTCGGTCTGGAATTTCCCTTATCCGGTATTATCGGTATGTCTATTGCCTATCTGGTTACTATCGTTGAATCCAGCGGTAACTTTCTAGCTCTGGGCAATGCGACTAAAACGGAAATCAGCGGAAAGCACCTGCGCGGCGGCGTACTGTGCGACGGCTTGGGCTCCGCTCTGGCCGCTCTGATGTCCACCACGCCTTTTTCCTCCTTCTCGCAAAATATCGGCGTAATTTCCTTAACAGGTGTCGCCAGTCGCTATGTGGTTTCCTTAACCGGCGTATTACTGGTTTTAGCCGGGTTGTTCCCCGTATTCGGCGCCTTAATCGTTTCCATTCCGCTGCCGGTACTGGGCGGCGCCGGATTAATGATGTTCGCCATGATTATCGCCGCCGGTATTCAGATGCTGGATAATATTGAGCGCAGTAAACGTAACGGGCTGATTATCGCTATTTCCGTCGGTTGCGGTTTGGCGGTAACCACACGTCCCGAACTGTTAGATAAACTGCCTCATTTCGTTAAAGAAGTGTTGGGTTCCGGTATTACCCTAGGTTCTTTGCTGGCATTAATTCTTAATCTGATTCTGCCGCAGGATAAGGTCGGCCCGAATGAAACGGAAGTAAAAAAAGCCGCCTGAAAACAACCGCTCTTTTTCCCCCTTTTTCACCGCCGGACAGGGATCCGGCGATGAAAACAGCGATTTTGGCGGCGCTTTTTTTCTGCTATACTCCCCTTTCGGTTCGGGCTGCGCCCGTTTATCCCTTACCCGAATTTATCATTTCAACACAAGGAAAAAGCATGGAACAGATGCCACAATGCCCGCAATGTAACGGCGAATATGTTTATCACGACGGCCTTCATTTTGTTTGTCCCGACTGTGCGCACGAATGGGCGGAAAACGAAAGCAAAACTCAGGATGAGGAAAAAATTATCCGGGATAGTAACGGCAATCCGTTGCAGGACGGCGATTCGGTGATCCTGATTAAGGATCTCAAGGTAAAAGGCTCCTCAATCGTATTAAAAAAAGGCACTAAAGCGAAAAATATCCGTTTAACCGATGGCGACCATGATGTGGATTGCAAAATTGATGGTCAGAGTTTTTCACTTAAATCCGAATTTCTGAAAAAAGCCTAATCCCCCCATATATTCTTCCGGCGCCTATTGGCGCCGTTTTTATATCTATTTTATATCTATGCGCCCTGCCGGCTTTCGATTTCCCTTTGAGTTTTTACACTAATGACAATGAAAATTCATGAAAATGTGATCGGCTTCAAAATTTTGAAAATATATATTTTCGTTTCCGTGCAATCCCGAGGCTTTTAGGGATAAAATGCCGCACTATTTTTTAAATAAGGAGCAAGGAGTCTGTATGACGATAGCCATTATCATCGCAACCCACGGCGTAGCAGCGGAACAGCTGTTGAAAACCACGGAAATGCTTATCGGTGAGCAGGAAAACGTTGCAACCGTTGATTTTGTGCCCGGTGAAAACGCAGAAACCATCATGAGCAAATATCAGGAAAAACTGTCCGGGCCGCTGTCTCAATGCGAGCAGGTGCTGTTTTTGGTCGATACCTGGGGCGGCAGTCCCTTTAATGCGGCAAACCGGGTCGCTGAAGGTAAGGAGAATATGGAGGTTATCGCCGGAGTCAATATACCTATGCTGGTGGAAACCTTTATGGCGCGTGATGACGGGCCGGAACTGCAAGAACTCACGGCTATCGCGCTGGAAACCGGGCGCAGCGGTGTACGCGCATTGCGCTACCAGGAAGCCGAAGCCGCTCCCGTACAAACCCCGCCGAGTCCGCAACCTGCAACTCAAACAGCGGCGGCGCAACCCCATGCCGAAGGCAACATGGTGATCGGGCTGGCGCGTATCGATGACCGCTTGATCCACGGTCAGGTGGCGACGCGCTGGACCAAAGAAAGCCAAGTCAGCCGTATTATCGTGGTAAATGACGATGTGGCGAAAGACAGCGTTCGTTCCACAATGCTGAAAAGCGTAGCGCCTCCCGGCGTTACCGCCCATGTGGTCGGGGTGGATAAAATGATTCGCGTGTATAACAACCCGGAATACGCCGGCGAACGGGTAATGTTGTTATTCACCAATCCGAGCGACGTCCTGACATTACTGCAAGCCGGGGTAAGCATGCCTTCCGTCAATATCGGCGGCATGGCCTATAAAGAAGGAAAACAGATGATTACCAGTGCGGTATCCGTAAATGACCAGGATATTGCCGCCTTTAAGGCAATTGACGCCATGGGCATTGAGCTTGATGTTCGCAAAGTATCCAATGATGCGCGTCAATATATGATGGATTTACTACAGAAAAATAATTTAGTCTAAGGGAAACTATTATGGAAATTTCAACGCTACAGATTGTCCTTGTTTTTCTCATCGCCTGTATTTCGGGGATGGGATCCATTCTTGACGAATTCCAAACTCACCGTCCGTTGGTGGCTTGTACGCTGATCGGTCTGGTATTAGGCGATATTACCACCGGGATTAAGGTGGGGGGCGCCCTTGAATTACTCGCCCTCGGCTGGATGAATATCGGCGCCGCCTTAGCGCCGGATGCCGCTCTGGCTTCCGTGGTTTCCACCATTCTGGTGATTGTGGGCGGGCAGGATATTTCTACCGGTATCGCCATCGCCATTCCGTTGGCCGCAGCGGGTCAGGTACTCACTTATGTGGTACGCGCAATTACCGTCGGTTTCCAACATGCCGCAGATAAATCCATTCAAGACGGTAATCTTAACCGCTTGGACTGGATTCATTGCAGCGCACTGATTTTACAGGCTATGCGTATTGCCATTCCGGCCTTAGTGGTAGCGCTTACCGCCGGTACGGATACGGTTCAAAGTATGCTGAATGCCATTCCTGAAGTAGTTACTACAGGTCTGAAAATTGCCGGCGGCTTTATTGCCGTTGTGGGTTACGCCATGGTGATTAATATGATGCGCGCAGGCCACCTCATGCCGTTCTTCTATGCCGGATTCGTTATCGCCGCTTTCACCGATTTCAACTTAGTCGCATTGGGTGTACTGGGCACAATTATGGCGCTGATCTACATTCAGCTTCATCCGAAATACAACCAGAGCAAACAAGCGGTACAGATCGTTTCCAATACCAATAACGATCTAGACAACAGATTAGATTAATGGGGATAAATAACATGACAACGGAATTAAAAAAAGTTACACAACGCGATTTGAACGCCGTCGTACTTCGCTCTAACCTTTTTCAGGGCTCTTGGAACTTTGAACGTATGCAGGCATTAGGTTTCGCCTATTCTATGGTTCCTGTTATCAAACGCTTATATCCGGATCCTAATTCTCAGGAACGTAAAGATGCGATTAAGCGCCACCTGGAATTTTTTAATACCCAGCCTTTCGTTGCCGCTCCGGTACTCGGCGTAACCATTGCTATGGAAGAAGAACGTGCCAATGGTAAGGAGATCGACGATGCGGCGATTAACGGTATTAAAGTCGGTCTGATGGGGCCTTTGGCCGGAGTGGGCGATCCTATTTACTGGGGAACCGCCCGTCCCGTATTCGCGGCATTGGGCGGCGGCATCGCTTTAAACGGTGATATTCTCGGCCCGATACTGTTTTTCGTGCTGTTCAACTTGGTGCGTTTAGCAACCCGTTACTTCGGTGTAACCTATGGTTATAAAAAAGGTTTAAACGTTGTGCAGGATATGAGCGGCGGTTTATTACAGAAATTAACCGAAGGGGCTTCCATCCTCGGTTTGTTTATTATGGGGGCATTGGTACAGAAATGGACCAGCATTAATGTTCCTTTGGTGGTTTCCAATATTCAGAAGCAGGACGGAACCACTGAAATCACTACCGTACAAGGCATTCTCGACAGCCTGATGCCGGGCCTGCTGCCATTGCTGCTGACCTTCGCCTGTATGTGGCTGCTGCGCAATCGGGTCAACGCACTCTGGATTATCGTCGGTTTCTTTGTTATCGGCATCTTCGGTGCCTGGACAGGTTTTCTGGCCTAAGCATTTACTTTCCGCACGGGCTTCGGCCCGTGCTTTTTTTATTTCTACGCTTCCTCTTGGCTGTTCAATATGCTTAATATAATGCTCATTCTCGCCATTTTAATTTTCTTGATTTACACCTTATATGATCAATTCGGTATGGATCGGCTCAAAGGTAAAACCTTAGTTAAAGTACGTCTGAAAAAGCAGGCGAAACTTGATACCGCCATCTTTATCGGACTGCTACTCCTGCTGATTTATCAGGCATACCTGCAAGGAGAAGGCATAGCTTCCCTCAGTCTTTTTCTGTTGGCCGGCTGCGTATTGCTCAGTCTGTATGCCGCCTTTATCCGCTCCCCGGTGCTGATTCTGAAAAAAGCCGGTTTTTTCTTCGCTAATCTGTACTTCGAATATGATAAAATCCGGGCGGTAAATCTGGCCGACGGAAATGTCATCGTTATCGATCTGAAAAACGGTAAACGCCTGCTGGCATTAGTTGCCGATCCTCAGGATACGGAGCGGATTGTGGCTTTTTTCGGCGGCTATAAAGATCAATCTCGGAAGCAACATAAGGAAGGATAAAATGAGCGGAATCTATAGACTCAAAGGTAGCCTACAGCATTATATTTGGGGGGGAAGCGAATATATCCCACAATTACTGAATCAGGAAAAAAAGCAAAGCCATTATGCGGAATTATGGCTTGGCGCCCATTCTTCTTCGCCCTCGATTATTGAAATCGAAGGGCAGTTACAAAATTTGAACGAATTTTTACATGAACATCCGCAGGCGCTGGGGCAAGGCAGCCGTAGCGAGTTCGGCAACGAACTCCCTTATTTACTGAAAATCCTAGATGTGGCACAACCCCTATCCATTCAGTTACATCCGACCAAACAGCAGGCGGAAGCCGGGTTCGCTGCGGAAAATGCCAAGGGTATTCCTTTAACGGATCCGAAACGTACTTATAAAGATAATAATCATAAACCGGAAATGATGATCGCCTTATCGGATTTCTGGCTGTTACACGGCTTTAAAAGCCGAGATAAAATTCTCCAATGCCTGAATGCCCGCCCTTCCCTGCAGCCTCTGGCCCAACAATTGGAAACGCAGGATTTACACAGCTTCTACGCCCATATTATGCAGGCGGATCAGGCGCATTTGTCCGCCTGGCTGTTACCTCTTATTAAAGCGAATCAAGCCGCCTACGACAAGGGCGAACTCAAGGAGGACAACCCGGATTACTGGCTGCTGTATTGCCTGCAAGCCATGCAAATTCCGCTTACTAAATTGGATCCGGGCCTGATTTGTTTTTATCTGTTTAATATCGTACATACCAAAAAAGGCGAGGGTATTTTTCAAGATGCGGGGATTCCGCACGCTTATCTGCGCGGGCAGAATATTGAGCTGATGGCCTGTTCCGATAATGTGATCCGCGGCGGTCTGACGCCGAAACATGTGGATATCGCCGCTTTACTACAGGTTGTAAACTGCCGCGAAGTGGAACCTCAGATTATTGCGCCGGCGCCGCAAGACCGGGCAGGCTTTACTTATCCTACTCCCGCACGGGATTTTGCTCTGGAAAATATCCCTTATCAACAGGGGGAATCTTATCAGGCTAAAGCGGAAAACGCTGCCATTCTGTTGGTTATGGAAGGCGAAATAAAAATCCGACAAAATTCCACCGCACTTTCTCTGAGCCGGGGAGAGTCGGTATTTATTTGCGCCGACAGCCAATATCAGCTTGAAGGGCTAAGCGCAGGTTATGCGGTGCTGGCAAAACTGCCTTAAAGCAATGCCGGATAAAAAATCCGCCGTAATAACGGCGGATTTTAAATGCAGAGAAAAAATTATTTGATCACTCCGCAAGCCAGACGCGCACCACCGCCGCCCAGGGCTGCCGGGGTATCGGAATGGTTATCGCCGCCCACATGAATCATAATGGCGTGATTTTTAATTTGCTCAAGAGAAGTTAAACGCGGCGCCAGTACCGGATTGGTTGCCGTTCCGTCCGCATTTACCGTCAGCGCCGGTAAATCGCCCAAATGAGCGTCTTTCTGCCAAGGGAAACCGTGCTGTCCGCTTTTTTCCGGATCCCAGTGTCCGCCTGCCGCCAGTGCGGCAACCAATTTACCGTCTTTCTCCAACGGCGCGCAACTTGCATTCTGATGAATATGGAAGCCGTGCAGACCCGCAGGTAAACCTTTTAATTCCGGCGTGAAAACCAAACCGTAATCCGATTGAGTAACCCGGATATGCCCTGCCGGCGTATCTCCTTTCACCGGATCCAGAACATTTACTTCAATATTAATTGCAGGCTGTTCCGCTGTTTTTGCCGACTGAGCCCACACCGAAGCGGTGCAAACCGCCAAACCTAATGCGATAAGTGTTCTCTTCATAAAATATCCTTATATGATATGAGTAGGTAGATAAAAAACCGAACGGAGCCGAAGCTATTCAAACTCGTCCAGCCACTTTAATAAGACGGCTTCCAGAATCTTCTCATTGGATTTTTCCGGATCGTCGTCAAATTCTTCCAGCGCGCAGATCCAACGATGCATATCGGTGAAACGTACGCTTTTCGGATCTATGTCCGGATAGCGATCATATAATGCTTCCGCTATTTGCTGACTGTCCTGCCATTTCATTAGTGGTTCTCTTCCCTGGCGTGATTAATGGTATATTTTGGAATTTCCACCACCAGATCTTCATTACCAATCCGGCACTGGCAGCTGAGCCGACTATCTACTTCAAGCCCCCAAGCCTTATCCAGCATATCTTCTTCCTCATCACTGCTTTCATTCAGGCTGTCGCCCCCTTCACGAATAATGGTATGGCAGGTGGTACAGGCGCATGAGCCGTCGCAGGCGTGTTCAATCTCAATTCCGGCTTCCAGAGCGACTTCCAGTAAATTATCACCGGCGGCGGCATCCACAACCATGCCTTCCGGGCAAAGGGTTTCATGGGGAAGAAAAATAACTTTTGGCATAATGGGATTTCCTAACTTGCTTTCCTAATTTTCAATATCTTCAATTTTATGGCCGGTAAGCGCACTACGGATAGATTTATCCATACGGCGAGCGGCAAATTCCTGAGTAGCCGCATCCAGCGCTTTAATTCCCTGCTTAATTGCCAGGGCGTCCTTTTGTTGCTGTAACGTCTGTAATGCATCAAGTGCATTTTTGACCTCGGTTAATTCCCTTTCGTTCAGCAAATCTTTGTCATATTCAAGAGCGGACAATACGCTTTCTATAACACGCCGAGCTTCCACCCGCTGTTCTGCCAGTAAACGCGCATCAATATCCTGTTTTGCGTTTTCCATAGAAGATTTCAACATGGCGGTAATTTCATCATCAGTCAAGCCGTAAGAAGGTTTTACCTGAATCGATGCCTGTACGCCCGTGGATTTTTCCATTGCGGTAACACTCAGTAAACCGTCCGCATCTACCTGATAGGTAACCCGAATATGCGCCGCTCCGGCGGCCATCGGCGGAATGCCGCGCAAGGTAAAGCGCGCCAATGAACGGCAATCTTGCACCAATTCGCGTTCGCCCTGCACCACATGAACCGTCATGGCGGTCTGCCCGTCTTTAAAGGTGGTGAACTCCTGAGCGCGAGCCACCGGAATAGTGGTATTGCGCGGGATAATTTTTTCCGCCAAACCGCCCATGGTTTCTATTCCTAGAGAAAGCGGGATCACATCAAGCAGCAACATATCCGCATCTGGCTTGTTACCGACCAGAATATCCGCCTGTACAGCAGCGCCCAGCGCCACGACTTTATCCGGATCAATGGAAGTCAGCGGAGTACGGTTAAAAAAGCCGCCCACCTGTTCACGCACAAAAGGCACGCGGGTGGAACCGCCGACCATCACCACTTCGCACACAGCCTGCGCACCGACACCGGCGTCCTTTAAGGCTCGACGGCAAGCGGATAAGGAGCGTTTAACCAGAGGCGCTATCAGTAGATTAAACTGTTCGCGGCTGATTTCTCCCCGCCATTGCTGAAATTCAATGCTGCAACTCTGTTGCTCGCTCAGGGCTATTTTAGTTTGTGCCGCCAGTTCAAGCAAACGGCGTTTCTGCCTTTCGTCCTGCGCCTCTACGCCGGCTTGAGCCTGAATCCAGTCCGCCAGCAAATGATCAAAATCATCGCCGCCCAGCGCCGTATCGCCGCCGGTCGCCAATACCTCAAATACCCCTTTGGATAAACGCAGAATCGAAATATCAAAGGTGCCGCCGCCCAAATCATAAACCGCAATCACCCCTTCTTGCCCGCTGTCAAGACCGTAGGCGATAGCGGCTGCGGTAGGTTCATTTAACAACCGCAATACATTCAGACCGGCGAGTCTGGCCGCATCTTTGGTACTCTGACGCTGCGCATCATCGAAATAAGCGGGTACGGTAATCACAACGCCGGATAATTCTCCGCCCAAGCGTTGCTGTGCAATATGATTCAGCCGGCTTAAAATATCCGCCGATACTTCAATGGGACTTTTGTTGCCCTGGTCGGTTACAAATAAAGGTAAACCGTTTTCGCTAGCAATAAAGCGATAAGGCAGATTCGGATAACGTTGCTGTACATCGGCCAAACTTCTGCCGATTAAACGTTTTACCGAAATCACCGTATTATGAGGATCCGTACTGGCATCATTCAGTGCTGCCAGCCCAACCCGTTTGTCTTGAGCCGAATAATGTACCACGGAAGGGGTTAACGCCCGTTCCTCTTCATCCGCCAGAATTGATGCCTGGCCGTTACGAACCGAGGCCACTAAAGAATTGGTGGTACCCAGATCGATGCCCACCGCCAGCCGATGCTGATGGGGTGCGGCAGTCTGACCCGGTTCTGCAATTTGTAATAATGCCATGTTATTCTCTGTTTTGATTCTTATTGGTCGAATATTGATCTCAATTGCTATCGGATAATACCGGCCTCAGTTCGGATTAAGCCGGCAAAAAAACCTTAAAAAACGACCGCACTTTCGCTACAGTCAGTATGCCAACTGCTGTTCTTCCACATTATCGATTTCTTCCAGCAGCTTTTGCATAAAACGTAGTTTATCACATAAGCCGTCCGCCTGCTGCCATTGCTTTTGTGTCAATAATCTTTCAACTTCATTCAGCATTTCGCCCTGTTTTTCCTCGACTTCCCGGCGTAATTCGTCCAGGGCGTCCTGCGCTTTCGTCGCTGCGATTTCTTCCAATTGCTCGCGCCATTGCATCTGCTGCATCAGAAATGCCATATCATGGCTGCTTTTCTGTTCTGGATCCTTAACCTGCTCGCAGTTCAGGGCAATTATTTTTTCCGCACGCAAAATAGGATCTTTCAAAATTTGCAGTGCATCATTGATTTCCGCCGATTTCTGCATGGCCAGACGCTGTTCCTGCACGGAAGCTTGTGCGAAATTATCGGGATGAAGGGTTTTCTGAAGACGCAAATAACGTTGCGCAAGCAGGTTTTGATCAATAGCGAATTGTACCGGCAGATCAAACAGACTAAAAGGGTTGCTCATAGTTTCGCTCGAACCCATACTTAAACATTAAAACTTTCGCCGCATCCGCATTGATCTTTAACGTTCGGATTGGCAAATTTAAAACCTTCGTTCAAACCTTCTTTGACGAAATCCAGTTGGGTACCGTCCAGATAAACCAGACTTTTACTATCTACGATAATTTTTACATCACCCTGCTCGAATACCTTATCATCTGCATTCAGTTCATCGACAAATTCAAGTACGTAAGCCAGTCCGGAACAGCCGGAAGTTTTGATCCCTAAACGCAAGCCTATTCCTTTACCCCGGTTTTTTAAAAAAGTTTTAACCCGGTTTGCCGCACTTTCCGTTAATGTAATCGCCATTTTCTTTACCACCAGATATGAAATAAGCGCCCGAAAACTAACGAGCGCCGAGCATAAAAAATCAAGAGCCTTTTTTCGCTTTATAATCCGCAATCGCCGCTTTTATTGCATCTTCGGCCAAGATGGAACAATGGATCTTCACCGGCGGCAATTCCAGTTCTTCGGCGATTTGACTATTTTTTATCGCCTGGGCTTCGTCTAAGGATTTCCCTTTAACCCATTCGGTAATTAACGAACTTGAGGCGATCGCCGAACCGCAGCCGTAGGTTTTAAATTTTGCATCTTCAATAATGCCTTCGCCATTCACTTTAATTTGCAACTGCATTACATCACCGCAAGCCGGAGCGCCGACCATACCGGTACCCACATCCGCCGCTTTTTTATCAAATGCGCCTACGTTGCGCGGATTTTCATAATGATCGATGACTTTCTCGCTATATGCCATTTCTATATTTCTCCGTATTGAATTTGTTACTATAACGCCGACTTAATGGGCCGACCATTCGATGCTGGATAAATCGACGCCTTCTTTGTACATATCCCATAACGGGGATAATTCGCGCAATTTCTGTACCGCATTTTTTACCAGGTTAATGGTGTAATCGATTTCTTCTTCGGTAGTGTAACGACCGACGGTAAAACGAATGGAACTGTGCGCCAGTTCGTCATTCAGACCTAAAGCGCGTAAAACATAGGAAGGTTCCAAACTGGCGGAAGTACAGGCGGAACCGGAAGATACCGCAATATCCCGTAATGCCATCATCAGGGACTCCCCTTCCACATAGTTAAAACTGATATTTAAATTGCTGCCCACACGCTGTTCCATAGAACCGTTTACATGGGTTTCTTCAATATCTTTCAGCCCTTGGTATAGGCGATCGCGCAATGCGGTCAGGCGAGGCATTTCAGCGGCCATTTCCTCTTTGCAGATGCGATAAGCTTCGCCCATGCCGACAATTTGATGCACAGGTAAGGTACCCGAACGCATACCGCGCTCGTGGCCGCCGCCGTGAATAATAGCTTCTAAACGTACGCGCGGTTTACGACGTACATAGAGTGCGCCTATACCTTTCGGCCCGTAAAGTTTATGCCCGGACATAGACATCAGATCCACTTTGAGCTCGGCCAGATTAATAGGCAGTTTACCCACACTTTGCGTGGCGTCCACATGAAAAATAATTTTACGCTCGCGGCACAGCTCGCCGATGGCGGCGATATCCTGAATAACGCCGATTTCGTTATTCACGTGCATAATGGACACCAGAACGGTATCTTCGCGCATCGCTCCTTTTAAATCTTCCAAGTCGATTAAACCGTCCGCTTTAGGGGTGAGATAAGTTACTTCAAAACCTTCCCGTTCCAACTGGCGGCAGGTGTCCAGCACCGCTTTATGTTCGGTTTTACAAGTGATGATATGCTTACCTTTCGTTTGATAAAAATGCGCCGCACCTTTAATCGCCAGGTTGTCGGACTCCGTCGCCCCGGAAGTAAACACAATTTCCCGGCTGTCGGCACCGATTAGATCGGCAATATGATTACGCGCCACATCAACCGCTTCTTCCGCTTCCCAGCCGAATTTATGGGAACGAGAGGCGGGGTTACCGAAAATACCGTCCTTAGTCATATATTCCGCCATCTTTTTCGCTACGCGTTCATCCACCGGGCAAGTCGCCGCATAATCCAAATAAATTGGTAATTTCATTCTTCACTCCGTTTTTATTTTGCAGACCCGAGTAAAATTATTCGGGTCGATAATCTTTAACCGTTTATCAATAAAAGATTCTCGAAATCCTGATGTTTTTCTCTGCCGTGCATCTTTTCATGGTGCTGGCTGACCAGTTCTTCCAAGGTAATCTTATTTAAAAAACCTTCAATCCGATTACTCAGTTCTTCCCATAAAGAATGGGTCAGGCAGACTTTGCCGCTTTGACAGTTACCCTGGCCCAAACAGCGAGTTACGCTGATATTTTCATTCACTGCGGCAATAATCATACCGATAGAAATCTGACCGGCATCCTGTCCCAACTGATAACCGCCGCCCGGCCCGCGTACGCTTTTCACCAGACCATGTCGGCGTAATTTGGCAAACAGCTGTTCCAGATAAGAAAGGGAAATACTCTGACGCTCGGAAATATCCGATAAGGTTACCGGGCCGTCCCCGGAATTGAGTGCGATATCTAAAATTGCGGTAACCGCATAACGTCCTTTTGAAGTTAATTTCATGCTGCCTTTCCTTAATGAATCAAAATAATGTTCTAAATACTACATAACCTATTAAAATAGTCAACTATTATCCTTGTTAGCGATACGATATTTTTCCACCGCAGTTAACATTCCCTGCAAAATATTCAACTCATTGGTTTCTAAACGGGCGCGCTGGTATAAACGCCGCAGTTTAGGCATAACCCCTTGATTTTGAATGAATCCTAGCTGCCGATAACATTGCTCGGTATGGCTAAAAAAATGCTCGAGCTGTTGTGCCGTCGGATAAAGGGGCGGCTTATTACCGGTATCGCCTATGGCAGAAACAGGCATAACCTTATCCTGTTCCTGCTGTGTCTGTAACCATGCCATACGTAATTCATAACTGATTAATTGAACCGCCATCGCCAGATTCAGCGAGGAGTAATCAGGATTCGCCGGGATAGTCAAATGGTATCGGCATTTCATCAATTCTTCATTTAATAAACCGATACGCTCACGACCGAAAATAATGGCAACTTCTTCACCACCGCCTGCATGACGAAGGGCTTCAGCAGCACATTGACGCGGTTCAATAAGACTGTTCTGTAAATGACGCAATCTGGCGCTGGTACCTATGACTAAGGAACAATCGGCAATCGCCTGATCGAGATTTTCCGTTAGCCTTGCATTTTTTACCACATCTTCCGCACCGGCGGAGAGCGCCAACGCCTGTTGATCCGGGCTACATTTCGGAGCCGCCAGATACAGACGGCTGAGCCCCATGGTTTTCATAGCTCGTGCCGCCGAGCCGATATTCCCGCTGTGTGTGGTTTCTACCAGTACAATACGGATATTATTTAACATACACTTATATTCAAACTCAAAACTGGCGCTATTCTAGCATAATATCCTTTATATTTAGTCGGATTTAAAAAATTTTTTTCGCTGGAAAAAGCAACGGAGTTTCAATATAATGCAGGGCAAAATTTACTGAGTCGATTCGGCTTGTTGTTCTTTAAAATCCAGTGGAAAACCATTATGAATCCAATGTTAAATATCGCTATTCGCGCGGCGCGGAAAGCGGGCAATGTGATTGCTAAAAATTACGAACGTCGCGATGATATTAAAACCGCCGTCAAAGGTAACAACGATTATGTTACCAATGTCGATAAAGAGGCGGAAGCCGCAATTATCGAGGTGATCAAAACCGCCTATCCGGAACATACGATTATCACCGAAGAAAGCGGGGCCTTAAAAGGGCGGGACAACGATATTCAATGGGTTATAGATCCACTGGACGGAACCACTAATTTTATTAAAGGTTTCCCTCATTTTTCTGTCTCCATCGCCATTCGGGTTAAAGGTCGCACCGAAGTCGGCGTGGTGTACGATCCTATCCGTAACGAATTATTTACCGCCGTACGCGGCGCCGGTGCCAAGCTGAATGAAATGCGTCTGCGCATCGAAGCCAAACGAGATCTGCAGGGCGCGATTCTGGCGACGGGCTTTCCATTTAAACAAAACAAATATATGCCGCTTCAGTTTGAGGTGATGCAAGGGCTTATCGAGCAAGCCGCCGATTTCCGCCGCAGCGGTTCTGCCGCATTGGATTTATGCTATGTTGCCGCTAACCGTGTGGACGGTTATTTTGAAATAGGTCTGAAAGCCTGGGATTGCGCCGCCGGCGATTTAATCGTGCGGGAAGCGGGCGGTCTGGTAACGGATTTTAACGGCGGACATACCTATTTAACCGCCGGACATATTGTGGCGGCTTCTTCACGCATAGTGAAAGAAATTCTGAATAAAATTCAGCCTTGTTTAGGCGCCGAATTTAAAAACTAATCATTTATTAGAAATGAAAAGCCGGATCATTCAGTATCCGGCTTTTGTTTCTCCGCTCCGCTTCAGATTCGCTGTAAATAGTTTTCCAAGCTTTCCGTATCGCCCTTCCAACAACGCGCCAGTTCTGCAATCAATTCGCCGATATTATGGCTCCAGTCCGCCCTTTCCCGGTGCTGGGCCCGTTCCGCTAATTCGCGAATCCGTTTTAGACCCACCGATGCCGCAGCACCTTTGATTTTATGCGCACAATCCGCAACTCCGGCAGCAGCCGTACTCTCTTCCTGATAGCTGCGATAAGCGTTCTGCAATTCTTCCATATAATCCGGCATCGTCTGTGCGAATAAAGCCAGACTTTTACGCGCAAACGCAACGCCGAGCATATCTATCAGTTCTTCCAAGATAGAAAAATCAATAAAATCCAAGGCACTTTTTTCTTCCTTAGGAAGTCGGTTATATACAGCTACGCCGAGGCTCTCCCGTTCCTCGCCGAAATGTTCTTTCAAACAGGCGATCAACGCTTCCGGGAGCAGCGGCTTGCGTAATACGTCGTCCATTCCTTTGCGCCGATACTCTTCTTTATCCTGCATAAGGTTAGCAGTTAGCGCAATAAGAGGGGGCAGGTGTTCATAACGATCCTGCTCGTAATTCTGCCGCAAGCGATGAGCAATATCGAAACCGGACATATCCGGCAGAAGAATATCCAACAGAACCAAATCATAGCTGCTACGTTCGAATTTCTCGATGGCTTCCTGCCCTGAGCGGGCGACATCAACAAAATTCCCCAATTTCTCCAACAGGGTTTGAGCAACCAAAATATTCAGTTCTACATCTTCCACAAGCAGAATATGCAAACGGCTGACCCCCGCATGGGAGATTTCAACCTCGGATTGCGGCGCAATTTCGGCTTGAATGCTCAAAATAAAGGTAGAGCCTTCTCCCAGCACGCTGTGAACCTGTAAACTACCGCCCATAAGTTCGGCAAGGGTTTTCGAAATCGCCAGACCTATACCGCTGCCGGCCGGTTTATGTTTATTAAAACGGCTGTCCACCTGATAGTGCATGGCGAAGATTTTATCCAGTTCCTGCTGCGGAATACCTTGCCCCGTATCCTGCACGATAAAATGATATTCGCTTGCGCCCACCCGTTTAATTTCCAGATTGATTTCGCCCTTTTCGGTAAACTTCGTCGCATTACTCATCAGATTCCATAAAATCTGGCTTAACCTCGTAGTATCCAGCATCAGGCGGGAGGGAAAATCCTTCGCATAATGCATCTTAAATTGCAGATGTTTCTGCTCCGCCATCAATCGGCAAATATTGTGAATATCGTTTAGGAATGAATAAAAATCCGTTTCGGTACGATAAAGTTCTATACGTTGCGCATCGATTTTTTCAAAATCGATAATATCGTTAAAAATATTACCTAAAGATACCGCACTTACATTAATAGTATTCAGATAGTTCCGTTGCTGCTCGCTGAGTTCGGTATCCAGCAGAATACGGGTCAGCCCCATAATTCCGTTTAAAGGCGTACGCAGCTCGTGGCTGATGGTTGCCATCAGACGGGTTTTATTATCATTAGCCTGAGCCAGTCGTTGCTCCGCCAGAATTCTGTCTTTAATTTCCTGTTGTAATTCCTTCACCGAACGGGCCAGATGCAAACGGGATAACTCCAGCCTTTCCACCAGTAAGGTAAAGAAATAAATAACGAAAGGGGTCGAAATTAAGCCGAACAATATGGCATAGCTCAGGCTACGCCAATGTATTTCCCCCACGATCAACAAACTCATAATAATATGCGTGCATAATGCCAGAGCGGCAATCACGATAAAGCCCAGTAAACTGAACTTTAAACGTCCCAATTTGATTACCCAATCAACATAACGCTGAGCAAAATGTTTAACATTTTTCATAACCGATTTCCGATACTTAACTTTAACAGGCTGATATTTAAGCGAGTTTACTATGTAATCCGGAAAAAGCGAATACAGGGGACACAAAAAAGGCTCTGCCGTAAGCAGAGCCTGAATCGAGAATAGCCTTAGGATTAAATACCTATTACCGCGAATAATACGATAACACTATAAAGTGCGGCCAGGCCGTAAAAGATAAATCCGCCTGCAGGTACGTGCAGCTTAATATCGTGCATACCGTGATGGATACGGTGCAGACCCGCCCATATTGGGAAAATCGTTAATGCCAGAATAACTAATTTTCCGAACCAATGATGGGCAAAGGCGATAATATTATCCGGCGAAACCAACCCGAAAGGTAATAAAATGCCGAGGATAAAAATCAGCACCGGAAAAGCAAGCGCACTCACCATACCGCCGGCACTAAATAATAACCATACAGGCGGCTCGTTCGAACGTTTTGGATTCTGATTGACCATTTGATTCCCCCTAGATAAAGACCAGAATTAATGCAAGCACCGTAACCGCGGCAAATAATGCGCGCAATAAGTTACGAATCAACGGCGATGGCAGCCCCGTGGTACCGGCCATCACTTCCCCCGTCATATCAAACAGGGTAAAGGCGTGCAATAATAAACCCGCCAGGGAAATTACGTTCAAAATAACCACGATCGGATTCTGCAGGAAAGGAATAAAACTTCCGACAAAACCGTTATCTTTACCCAAGCAGGTAATTCCGTACAGCAATACGATACAGAACCACACGGTAGGTAATGCGGTCGCTTCGCGTAACATATAGAATTTATAAAAATCCCAACTCTTCCACCAGGTTGCGGTGACTTCACGTACATATTTCTTACGTTTACTTACTGTTGATGTCATAATTCCACCTTATGCCTTCGGTTTAAGCATTGAAATCAGATAGTCTTTCGCACTTTCCAATTTACCCTGGTTAATTGCCGCCGCCGGGTTAACGTGTTTAGGACAAACTTCCGAACAGGCGCCGACGAACGTACAGGACCAAACCCCGTTTTCGCCGTTAATAATCGGCATACGTTGCGCTTTACCGTTGTCGCGGTTATCCAGATTATAACGGTGCGCCATGGTTAAAGCGGCGGGACCGACGAATTCCGGATTCAAACCGAACTGCGGACAAGCGGCATAACACAGACCGCAGTTAATGCACATGGAGAATTGGCGATATTTTTCCAGCTGTGCCGGCGTCTGTTTGGTACGACTTTTAGCCAATTCGGAAGACGGATGCGGTTTACCGTCCAGTTCCGGCATTTTATTACCGATAATATAAGGTTTGATCGCTTCCAGACTTTCGATAAAGTGGCTGAGATCTACGATTAAATCGCGTTCAATCGGGAAATTAGCCAAAGGTTCGATACGCATATGACCGCTGTAATCGCGCAAGAAGGTTTTACAAGCTAATTTCGGTAAACCGTTTACCATCATCCCGCACGAACCGCAAATAGCCATACGGCAGGACCAACGATAAGCCAGTTCCGGATCCAATTTGTCTTTAATATAGCCCAATGCGTCAAGCAGAGAAGTTTGTGCGTCATAAGGCACCTGATAAGAACGCAGATAAGGTTCTTTATCAACTTCCGGATTATAACGTAATACTTCAACGTTCATTACTGTTTGATTAACCATTTGCATTCTCCTTAGCTTTCGCTTTTTCCGCCGCTTCCTGAGCCTCGGCTTCCGCACCGTAAACGCGTTTTGCCGGCTGAGATTTGGTGATTTTCACATCGCTGTATTCGATTCGAGGCGAACCGTTTTCATTATAGAATGCAAGAGTATGTTTCAGATAATTCACATCATCACGCTCGGTATAATCCAAACGCTGGTGAGCGCCGCGGGATTCTTTACGTTCAATGGCGGAATTCGCAATAGACTGAGCCACATCCAGAATATATCCCAGTTCAACGGTATATAATACGTTGGTGTTGAAGACGCTGGAACGGTCGGTAATGCGAATGCGTTTATAGCGTTCTTTCAATTCCGCAATTTTGTCTACCGCCGCCTGCATACTTTCCTGAGTACGATAAATACCGCAGCCTTCTTCCATCGCCTGTCCCATTTCGTCGCGAATATCGGACCAGGATTCGGTACCTTCCTGATGGAATAAATCCTCCAGACGACGAATCACATCCTGCGCCTGAGCATTAATCGCATTATGGTTAACATTATGATTTTCCACTGCACGCTGCGCCGCATATTCACCGGCGACTCGGCCCAATACCACCAATTCGGCCAACGAGTTGGAACCTAAACGGTTGGCACCGTGTAAACCGGAAGAGGCGCATTCACCCACGGCAAACAGACCTTTAATCCGAGTTTCGCTGTTGAAATCAACTTCGATACCGCCCATGGTATAGTGCACCACCGGACGTACAGGAATCGGCTGATTAACCGGGTTAACCCCTTCGTAAGCCTGCGCCAATTCACAAATGAAAGGTAAACGCTCGTGCAAATATTTCTCACCCAAATGACGCAGATCCAGATGAACCACATCCACACCTTTAGAGGTTTTCAATGTATTGCCCTTACGCCATTCCTGCCAGAAGGCCTGAGACACTTTATCGCGCGGCCCCAGTTCCATATATTTATTTTCAGGTTTGCCGATTGGCGTTTCAGGGCCCAGACCGTAATCCTGCAGATAGCGATAGCCGTCTTTATTCACCAGGATACCGCCTTCACCGCGACAACCTTCGGTCATCAGAATACCGGTGTTAGGTAATCCGGTCGGATGGTATTGAACGAATTCCATATCGCGCAGCGGAACGCCATGACGATAAGCCATAGATAAACCGTCCCCGGTAACGATACCGCCGTTGGTATTGAAACGGAAAGCACGGCAGCCGCCGCCGGTGGCGATAACCACGGCATTAGCGTTAATCTGCACCAAGGTACCTTCCATCATATTCATGGCGACCATACCGCGCGCATGACCATCGTCAACTAGGATATCTAAGACGAAATGCTCGTCGAAACGCTGAATCTGCGGATATTGAATAGATGTTTGAAAGAGAGTATGCAATAAATGGAACCCAGTTTTATCCGCGGCAAACCAAGTTCGTTCGATTTTCATTCCGCCGAAACGACGTACGTTCACATCACCGTCCGCTTTACGCGACCAAGGACATCCCCAACGTTCCAGCTGTGTCATTTCTATCGGTGAATGCTGTACGAAGTATTCAACGACATCCTGTTCGCACAACCAGTCCCCACCGGCAACAGTGTCCTGAAAATGCTTGTCGTAAGAATCCTCTTCTTTAATTACGGCTGCTGCGCCGCCTTCCGCCGCCACAGTATGGCTGCGCATCGGGTAAACTTTAGAAACTAATGCAATCTTCAGGTTAGGGTTTGCTTCCGCGGCTGCAATCGCTGCACGTAATCCGCCGCCGCCTGCACCGACGATCGCAATATCGACATTTACAATTTGCACGATATTCTCTCCAATCTAGATAAAATAAAAAAATAAAAACAAGTTCAACCGCATCTTTTTATAAGATTGAGTTATTCTGCCATTATTTTCGCGGGTAACTAACTCTTTTTTGTTAAATACGGCATAAAAGTTATACTTTTGTGATCTAACTCAAAAAAGCCTGTTCGCGCGTTAATAATCATTATTATTCCCGTCTTTTTCCTTAATAATCATTTTAATAAATAAATTTTCCCGCCCGGAGGGAATTCGTATTAGAATAGCGGTTTTCTTCATCACTACGGGCTTTATTATGTTTGAACAGGAACATTGGCAGCCGAGCGCATCGATTCAGAATCTGCTGGCACGAGCAAAAATTATTAACGCTATCCGCCGCTTCTTTACCGAGCGGGGATTATTGGAAGTGGAAACGCCGGTATTAAGCGAATTCGGTGTTACCGATCTGCATTTATCTACCTTCAGCACCGAATTCATCGCGCCTTTTCATCATCAATCGAAAACCCTGTGGTTAAATACCAGCCCCGAATATCATATGAAAAGGTTGCTGGCCGCAGGCAGCGGTGCGATTTTTCAGCTGTGCCGCGTATTCAGAAATGAAGAAGCGAGCCGTCGCCATAATCCGGAATTTACCATGCTGGAATGGTATCGTCCCCATTTCGATATGTATCGCCTGATCAACGAAGTGGACGATTTATTGCAGAATATTCTGGATTGTCCGCCGGCCGAAAGCTTAAGTTATCAATTTGCCTTTCAAGAATTTGTCGGACTGGATCCGCTTTCTGCGGAAAAAGAAGAACTCATCGCCAAAGCCGAGGAACAGCATTTTATTAATGCCCCACAAGAGGATCGGGATACCCTGCTGGAGTTTCTGTTCAGTACCCTGGTAGAACCCAATATCGGCCGGGAACAACCGGTGGCGGTATATCATTTTCCCGCCACACAGGCGGCACTGGCCCAAATAAGCCCCGAAGATCATCGGGTGGCCGAACGCTTCGAATTCTATTACAAAGGTCTGGAACTGGCGAACGGTTTTAACGAGCTGACCGATGTGAACGAACAGCTCAGTCGCTTTGAACAGGACAATCGCCTGCGTGAAAAAGCCGGTTTACCGCAACGGGAAATCGACCGTCGCCTATTAGCCGCATTACAGGCCGGTATGCCGAACTGCGCCGGTGTGGCTCTGGGCGTGGATCGATTGCTGATGATTGCACTGAACGCGCAATCCATTGATGAGGTGATTGCCTTCGGCATCAATAACGCCTGAGCCTGACAATAAGCCGTTGCGGTGCGACGGCTTATAATTTTTTGATCGAATCCCGTAACACTAAGCGCGGTTCCAACAAAAAAGTGCGGTTATTTTCCGCCGAGTTTTTTATGCGCTGTAATAAGCGCTCCACCGCTAAGCGACCCAATTCTTTTTTCGGCTGGTGAACGGTACTGAGCGGCGGCGCAAGATAGGCGGCCAGTTCAATATCATCATAACCGATTAGCGACATATCTTCGGGAATCCTTAAATTATGTTTCCACAGGCTGTGATAAGCGCCCACCGCAATGGTATCGCTACAGGCAAATACCGCCGTCGGCGGCTGCGCCAATGAGAGCAGCTTGTCCATTCCCTGCATTCCGCCCTGAAAGTCAAAGTGGCTCTCCACAATCCATTCCCGCCGTAGCGGAATTCCGGCTTGACGCAGGGCTTTTTTATACCCCTGCAGGCGGTTGCGGGCCAGAGATTTCTTTAGATTACCGGTAATGATACCTATGCGTCGATGTCCCGCATCAAGCAAAGCCTGTGTAGCGAGAAAACCGCCGTACGCCGAGTTTTCAAAAATTTTATCCGCACCGAGTTCCGTCGGCCACCAGTCCATCACCACCAGCGGCAGATTCAGATTCAACCCCGGCCCGGAAGCCAATCCCGTATCGGTACACATCAGTAGCAAGCCGTCTACTTTTTTCTGAACCAGGGTTTGCAAATTATGCTGTAATCTTTGTTCGTCCCCTTCGGTAGTGGCCAGAATCAGGTTGTACTGGTGCTGCTGACAATATTGTTCGACCCCCGCCATCACTTCCATAAAAAAAGGATTATTGGTGGCGGTAACCAGCATACCTATGGTTTTGGTTTCTTTCACTTTCAGACTGCGCGCCAGTGCGGAGGGCGTATAGTTTAGAGATTCCACCACCTGCATAACCTTTTCCCGGATTTCATCGCTGACAAAACGCGAATTATTGATCACATGCGAAACCGTGGAAGTCGAAACCTGCGCTATCCTTGCAATATCCTTCATCGTCGCCATAAAAACACCTGTAAAACCCACCGCACTTTTATTAAATCATCAACCTCACTACGCCTGCGTCGCCGCTAAAAAAGCCAAAATTTCCTCCCGGTAAGGAATGGAAGGTTGTGCGCCTTTGCGAGTAACACTAATGGCCGCCGCCGCATGGGCAAAACGAATCGCTTGATTAAGCGACTTATCCTCGGCCAATGCGGTCAGCAATGCGCCGTTAAAGGTATCGCCGGCGGCTGTGGTATCTGCGGCTTTAACCCGAAATCCGGCAATAATCCGTCCTTCTCCGCCGCTACTGACAAACACACCCTTTGCCCCCAGCGTAATCAGTACGGTTTCAATGCCCTGTCGGTGAAATACCGCCGCCGCTTGAGCGGCGCTTTGTTCATCGCTAACCTTAATACCGGTCAAAATTTCCGCTTCCGTTTCATTCGGGGTGATCATATCCACCAAATGCAGTAATTCTTCCGGCAAAGGCCGCGCCGGCGCAGGATTCAACACTACCCGAGTATGATGAGCTCTTGCCAGCTTCGCCGCATGGATAATCGTATTCAGCGGGCTTTCCAGCTGCATCAGCAAATATGCCGAAGCCGCAATCCCGTCGGCAAACTTTTCCACCTGAGCTTCATTCAGGCAGGCATTGGCACCGGCGGAAATAACAATACTATTCTCCCCCGTATCCGCCACCTGAATCAGAGCCACTCCGCTTGTCTGTCCCGACACTTCCTCAACGGAGCGGGTATCTATACCGTCTTCGGCAAACGCCTTTTTCATCGCCCGACCGATATCATCCGCACCGATACAGGCGATAAAACCGACCTTTGCACCGGCTCTTGCCGCCGCTACCGCCTGATTCGCCCCTTTACCGCCGTATGCAATATGATAATCGCTGCCCGCCAGGGTTTCCCCCGGTTTTACGAAGTAAGGCACGCTGATAACATGATCCGCATTAATACTGCCCAATACGGTAATAGCTTTCATAACAGACTCCGATTTTCCCTGAGCGCCGATCGCCGGCCTGATTGATAATAGATTGATAATTAAAGGTTTATCCTCTGAAAAAACGGCGCTTCGACATAAAATACAACAGTCCGAGGCGCCGCACTCAAGCTATATATTATTTTTCAATAACCTTGAGATCTACCGGAATTTTAGCTTCCACGCTTTCACCCTTTAACAGGCGATCTGCGGTTACCACCCCTAAAGCGCCGATCAAATCCGGCTGCTGAGCGATAGTCGCCGCCAGTTTGCCGCTTTTTACCGCATTAATCCCGTCTTCCGTACCGTCGAAGCCCACCACAAGAACCTCTTTATTCGCCGCTCTGATGGCACGCAAAGCACCCAACGCCATTTCATCATTCTGAGCAAAAATGGCTTGTACATCGGATTTACTCGCTAACAGATTTTCCGTTACATTCAGTCCTTTCGTACGGTCGAAATCCGCCGGCTGACTGGCCAGCATATTAAATTTATGCGCTTCGATCGCCTGTTTAAATCCCTCGCCCCGTTCACGTGCGGCAGAGGTTCCAGCAATACCTTCCAACTGAATAACCTTAGCGCCCTGTCCTAATTTAGCCGCAATAAAATCACCCGCCATTTTTCCGCCGGCGACATTATCGGAAGCAATATGGCTGACGACTTTTCCTTTCTCCGCACCGCGATCCAAGGTGATTACCGGAATATTATTACGGTTGGCAATGGCTACGGCGTTCCCCACCGCCGCCGAATCGGTCGGGTTAATCAATAATACTTTCGCGCCGCGTACGGTTAAATCTTCAACATTCGCCAGCTCTTTCGCCGGATCGTTTTGCGAATCAAGCACCACCAGTTTATAGCCTAATTCATCGGCTTTTTTCTGGGCGCCGTCCTTTAAGGTTACAAAAAACGGATTATCCAGCGTAGAAACCGCCAAGGCGATGGTATCCTGGGCCAGTGCGGCAGCGCTTGCGGTAAGGCCGAACATAATTGCCGAGGCGATTGTAGTTAATTTTTTCATTCGAATCTCCTTCAAGATCATGGTTAGAGTTTTTTAGTTCCCAGGTAGTTATCGGCCAAAACCGCCGCCAGAATAACCAAGGCTTTTGCTATCATTTGATAGTAAGAAGAAATATCCAGTAAATTCAGGGCATTATTCAAAAATCCGATAATCAACGCACCTATTAATGTGCCCATAACACGCCCTTTACCGCCCATCAGACTGGTTCCGCCCACGACCACTGCGGCAATGGCATCCAGTTCGTAGGATACGCCCGCTGTAGGTTGGGCGGAAGATAAGCGCGAAGTAACTATTAATCCCGCCAGTGCGGACAGAAAACCGCTCACGGCAAAGACAAACACTTTGATTTTATTTACATTAATTCCGGAAAGCTGGGTCGCCGCCTCATTGCCGCCCAGGGCATAAATATAACGGCCGATAGGGGTATGCTTTAAGATATACCAAGCCAATGCAAATACCACCGCCATAATCCAAATCGGTAACGGAATAGCAAACAAATAACCGGTGCCTAAAGCGGCAAAGGTATCCGCCCCTTCGGAAAAGCCGGTACTTATCGGGCGACCGTCGGTATATACCATAGTAATACCGCGCAATAACGTCATGGTAACCAAGGTGGCGATAAAGGCCTGAACCTTCCCTTTCGCAACAATCACACCGCTGATACCGCCGAGCAGAGTCCCTATTAGCAACACCGCCGGTATCACCAAAAAGACCGGCAGCTCCGCACTCACCATCGAGGCGGCAATGGCGCCGGTTAACGCCAGTACGGATCCGACGGATAAATCAATGCCGGCGATTAAAATTACAAAGGTCATACCTACCGCAATAATCGCATTCACCGAGGTCTGACGCAAAATATTAAGAATATTATCAACACTGAAAAAATCCGGATTAATCACCGAAACAATAGCTATCAGAATCAATAACGCAATGATCGAACGCTGTTCGAGCAAAAATTTTCCCATTTGAAATGATTTAGTTTGAGAACCCATAAAAATACCTTTAAATCAGACCGCACTTTTACCGATAGCGGCGGCTAATAATTTTTCCTGTGTCGCTTCGGCTCGGGAGAATTCGGCTCGAATTTGTCCGCCTCCCATCACCAGAATACGATCGCTCATTCCCAATACCTCGGGCATATCGGAAGACACCATCAGAATGCTCAAGCCGTCTTTTTTAAATTCGTTGATCAGCTGATAAATTTCCTTTTTGGCTCCGACATCCACACCGCGGGTGGGTTCGTCCAAAATCAGTACGTTAGGGCGCGTCATCAATCCTTTGGCAATAGCCACCTTCTGCTGGTTACCGCCGGATAACAGACCGATCTGCTGATCCCGCCCCGGAGTTTTAATATTGAACATCAAAATAAAGTCGTCCACCGCCATTTGCTCCGCCTGATGACGCAAACTGCCGCCCTTGGAAAAATATTCGAGCGAGGTCAAAGACATATTTTCTTTTACCGACATACCTAAAATAAGTCCGTCGCCCTTACGATCCTCGGAAATATAAACGATCCCGCTATTCAAACCGTCCTGTGGGCAACGGTTATCCAATGTTCTGCCGTTTAAACGAATCACTCCGGCGGTTTTAGGTAAGGCGCCGTACAACACTTTCATCAGTTCGGTGCGCCCGGCCCCCATTAAGCCGGAAATGCCCAGGATTTCACCCTTATGCAATTTAAAGGACACCTTATCCACTCCCGGCCCGCAAACATTTTCAACTTCAAGTAATAATTCGCCCGGCGCCTGCTCCAGATGGGGATACTGCTCTTCCAAACAACGCCCGACCATCATTTCAATCAGCTGATCTTCATTAATTTCACTGACCTGCCGTTCACCGATAAACTGCCCGTCGCGCAAAACCGTAACATCATCACAGATTTCAAAGATTTCTTTCAGGCGGTGAGAAATATAGACAATTCCGCAGTTCTGCGCCTTAAGCTCACGGATAATCTTGAACAGCGCAGCGGTTTCCGTATCGGTCAGCGCATCGGTGGGTTCGTCCATAATAATCACCTTAGCGTCAAAACTGAGCGCCTTAGCGATTTCCACCATTTGCTGTTCGCCGATCGCCAATTCGGAACAAAGGCGATCACTGGCGTATTTAATATTCAGACGTGCCAGCAGCTTATCCGCTTCCGCTTTCATTTTGCGCCAGTCCACCGCTCCCCAGGGCGTTCTGAATTCGCGACCGAGAAAAATATTCTCCGCAATGGTTAAATTGCCCACCAGGTTCAATTCCTGGTGAATAATGCTGATACCCGCTTCCTGCGAATGCTTCGGATTTTTGAAACAAACTTCCCGTCCCAAATATTCAATGCTGCCGGCATCTTTACTATAAATACCGGTCAGTACTTTCATCAGGGTGGATTTGCCTGCGCCGTTTTCCCCCATCAGCGCCATCACTCTACCGGCATAAACGGATAAACAGGCATTACTCAGGGCTTTCACACCGGGAAAAGATTTATCAATAGCGCTGATTTTCAGTAATTCGTTATGCACCGTTCTTTCCTCTTAAAAAGGGACGCCCGAATATAAAATCACGTTGGCATAGGGTGAACATTCGCCGCTGCGTACAATGGCTTTGCCCTCACCGGCATAGGTTTTAAATTCCGTATGGCTGACATAATCCAGCTTAATCCGATTCCCCTGTTCCCTTTCCTGTCGTTCGATGCGGGCCAAAAGAGCGGTCAAAATCTGCGGATTTTTTTGTTTAATTTCTTCTGCCAGCACAATCCGCTCCACATACATCTCCGTCAGTACCGCTTCCAGGGTTTGTAGAAAAGTCGGGATCCCTTTTATCAGCGCCAGATCAATGCGCTGTACCGAATCCGTTATCGGCAATCCCGCATCACAGACGGTTATCCCCTCTGTATGCCCTAAGGTGGCGATACAATGGGATAATTGTGCATTTAATATGCCCGTTTTCTTCATTCGTTTTCTCCAATTAAAGACATCGAAACGTTTCGATGGACATTGAGGCTTACTATAAAAGGAAAATCGCTAAAGGAAAAAATGATTTTTTCAGAATTGTGAGGCGGATCAAAAAATTTCGTCCCTACCTAAAGTAAGGAAAAATTTCTTGAAAAACGCCGAAGCATAGAGGAAGTGTTAGATCAACGGCCTCATAATAAACCTAGAGGAACCTTAGTTATGCACCTACTGAGCGCTCCCGTACAGGCAACGGGAATAAAAGAGCGGTTGAAAAAGAGCAACTTTTTCCGACAATAACGTTCCTTCACGAAGCGCCGTCCCTCCCCCTCGGCTCAATCCGTATCATCTCAATAAAATTACGCCGCTCCGCCTTTAAAAGCGATATGGGTGCGGCGTACCTGCCGTTGAATTAGGGCTGACTGCCCTGAACATCAATAATAAATACTTCCGACTGCGTACCGAGTCGCATCGGAATGCCCCAGAAGCCATAGCCTGAGGTAACGAAAAAATGGCCGTTACCGATTTTGGCATAGCCGTAATCCAACCGATACAGTAAAGCGGTAATCAGGCCGGCGGGAAAAATCTGGCCTTTATGGGTATGGCCGGAAACCTGAATATCAATAGGCAAACGGGAATGTTTCTCTATTTCCGTGGGGCGATGATCCATCAGCAATACGGGTAAATCCGTATTCACCTGCGCCAACAAATGTTCCGTAGGCGGGCGTTGCTTTTCCAGATCATCATTGCGTCCGATAATAACGAAGGAATTATCTATGCTAACGGCCCTGTCCCATAGCAGGTTAATCCCGGCTTTACGGATTTCTTCCGCAATTTTTCCCGGTTGCACAAAAAAATCATGATTGCCCAAAGTGGCGTAAACCCCAAGCGGTGCTTTTAACTTCGCCAAATGGGACGACATTTCTTCCGCCCGATAAGCATTCAGATTATCGTCCATAATATCGCCGGGTAATAAAATCAAATCGACTTTTTCACGAGCAAAAATATGCGCCAGCCGATCCAGGCTTTGCGCACCGAATAATTTCCCCAAATGCAAATCGCTCGCCACTCCGATACGCATCGGCTTTAGCGGTTTATCCAGCTTTACCGCATAATAACGAACAACCGGCGTATAGGCATTGTAAATACTTAGCCCGGTTAACAGACATAGTCCGAGGGGATAGCATAATCTCAATACGAAGTTGAGTTTTTGCGGTGCAATAAAGTTTTTGCCGATGCGGAACAATAAGGCCAAGGTTAGGCTGATAAAAGCGGAGAAAAGCAGTAATACCAGAATCAGCGCGCTCAGTCGGAACATGGGCTGAATACGCAACACCGTCAGTAAAATCACGCTATTTGCCGACATATAGGTTAAAAATCCTATGGCTCGGCGCAGCCTATGTCCGATTCTGCCGCTTAACAACCAGAAAAGGGTGCGATTAAAAATATAGATAAACAGCTGCAATAGCAAAATTGCCACAGCAAAAGTAACATAATGGCGTAATTCCAAAAAAATCCTCCTTTTACCAACAAATAAAAGGGACGGTTGTCCTCCGTCCCTCACGCACATTAGCCTAATAGATCAGACCGAGGTTTGGAAAATAATTTCCTCCCCTTTCTGGGCCTTTTGGGTGTAAGCATTAATTTGATCGAAATTCATATAACGGTAAATATCCGCTTGCTCAGCCCGCAGCTCCGCCGCATAGGATAAATATTCTTGCGGCGTAGGTAATTTGCCGAGTATCGCTGCTACCGCCGCCAGTTCGGCGGAAGCCAGATATACGTTCGCCCCCTGACCGAGGCGGTTCGGGAAGTTACGGGTCGAAGTGGAAACCACGGTAGCGCCATTGGCAACCCGGGCCTGATTGCCCATACACAGGGAACAACCCGGAATTTCAATTCTCGCGCCGCTTTTACCAAAAATACCGTAATAGCCTTCCTCGCTCAATAAGGCGGCATCCATTTTTGTCGGCGGCGCCAGCCATAAGCGGGTCGGTATCATATCCTTATATTTGGCCAGTAATTTTCCCGCTGCACGGAAATGACCGATATTGGTCATACAGGAACCGATAAAGACTTCATCGATTTTATCTCCTTCGACTTCGGATAATAAACGAGCATCATCCGGATCGTTCGGCGCACATAAAATAGGCTCTTTAATATCATTCAGATCAATCTCGATCACGGCGGCATATTCCGCATCCGCATCCGCTTCCATCAGCTGCGGATCCGCTAACCATTGTTCCATTGCCCGAATGCGACGCGATAAGGTACGGGCATCGCCGTAGCCTTCGGCAATCATCCATTTCAACAACACTATATTGGAGTTAAGGTATTCTATCACCGGTTCTTGGTTTAATTTAATCGTACAGGCCGCCGCCGAGCGCTCCGCCGAAGCATCGGACAATTCGAATGCCTGTTCCACCTTCAGATTTTCCAATCCCTCAATTTCCAGAATTCGACCGGAAAAAATATTCTGCTTGCCTTTTTTCTCCACGGTCAGCAATCCCTGTTGAATGGCATAATAAGGGATCGCATGTACCAGATCACGCAAGGTGATGCCCGGTTGCATCTCGCCTTTAAAACGTACCAGTACGCTTTCCGGCATATCCAGCGGCATTACTCCGGTTGCGGCGGCAAATGCCACCAATCCCGATCCCGCCGGGAAAGAAATACCTATAGGGAAACGGGTATGGGAATCGCCGCCGGTACCCACCGTATCAGGCAACAGCATACGGTTTAACCAGGAATGAATTACGCCGTCCCCCGGCCGTAGAGATACGCCGCCGCGATTCATAATAAAATCCGGCAGGCTATGATGGGTCGCCACATCAACCGGTTTCGGATAAGCGGCGGTATGGCAGAAAGATTGCATCACCAAATCGGCGGAAAAACCCAAACAGGCTAAATCCTTTAATTCGTCGCGGGTCATAGGGCCGGTCGTATCCTGTGAACCCACGGAAGTCATTCTCGGTTCGCAATACTGCCCCGGACGGATACCCGCCACACCGCAGGCACGCCCCACCAGTTTCTGCGCCAGCGTAAAGCCTTTACTGCTTTGTGCCGCCGCTTGCGGTTGTTTAAATACCTCGGATTCGCCTAACCCCAGGGCGGTTCTGGCCTTATGGGTCAGCCCCCGTCCGATAATCAGCGGAATACGACCGCCGGCACGCACTTCATCCAGTAGCACTTCGGTCTTAAGCTGGAATCGAGCAATAACCTCATCCGTATCTTGGCGACAAATTTTGCCCTGATAAGGATAAATATCAATAACATCTCCCATATTCAGCGCGCTGACATCCACTTCAATCGGCAATGCACCGGCATCTTCCAAGGTATTGAAGAAAATCGGCGCAATTTTACCGCCGAGTACGATACCGCCCGCCCTTTTATTCGGAATATAGGGAATATCCTCTCCCATAAACCAGAGTACGGAGTTGGTCGCCGATTTACGGGAAGACCCTGTTCCTACCACATCCCCTACATAAGCCAGAGGATAGCCTTTGCTTTTTAAATTTTCGATTTGCTTAATCGGCCCGACATTACCCGCATCTTCGGGTTCGATACCTTCACGCGCATTTTTCAGCATCGCCAACGCATGCAACGGAATATCCGGACGCGACCAAGCGTCCTGAGCCGGCGAAAGATCGTCGGTATTCGTTTCTCCCGCCACCTTAAAAACGGTCAGGGTAATTTTATCCGCCACTTTCGGCCGGGACAGGAACCAATCCGCATCAGCCCAGGAACGCAATACCCGTTGCGCATGGGGATTGCCTTGTTGCGCCCGTTCCGCCACATCATGAAAATGATCAAACATCAGCAAAGTGGCGGACAGAGCATCGGCCGCTATCGGCGCCAGCTTCTCATTGTCCAGCGCCTTTAACAGCGGTTCGATATTATAACCGCCCTGCATGGTACCGAGCAGCTTCACCGCATATTCGGCACTAATCAGCGGCGATGAAGCGGTTCCTTCCGCCAGTGCGGCTAAAAACGCCGCTTTTACATAAGCCGCCTCATCAACCCCGGCGGGAATCCGGGTTTCAAACAATTCAAGCAGAAAATTCTCTTTATCCGCCGGCGGATTTTTCAATAACTCCACCAACCGGCCGGTTTGCTCTGCATTCAACGGTTGCGGAACAACCCCCAATGCCGCACGTTCCGCCACCTGTGTCTGATAATCTTGTAGAAAGTCGGTCATATATTGTCCTTTTTTGTTGAGTTTGCATTATTAGGGTTAAATAAATGTAAAATTCATCATAATACGGAAAAACTCGGCTAACAATACAAAAGCCGAAGATCCTGAAGAAAAAGCCCCGGTTTGCAGGCGTATACGTAAATCCTGTCGCCGAGATCACAAAATCATAAAAAAATCCGATTTTCCCTCTGGTATTTTTGCAGGGATACCGATATATTAGCGCACACTTGTAAGCTAAATTTCATAGTGTATTTTTTAAGGACTGCAATGTACTCAGATTATCACTTTATTGATCGGATCCGTCAGCAGGCGCAGGCCCGGGCGAATCATACCGCACTCCGTTATCATCGCAATGAAAGCTGGCACAATATTTGCTGGAAAGACTTTCAGTACCGAATCGATGCGATGTCGCGCGCCTTATTGGCCTATAATATCGGTATTCAAGATAAAATCGCGATTTTTGCTCATAATATGCCGAACTGGACCATTGCGGATATCGGCGCACTGCAAATCCGCGCCGTTACGGTACCTATTTATGCGACCAATACGGCAGCTCAAGCCATGTTTATCCTGAATAATGCGGACGTTAAAATTCTGTTCGTCGGCGATCAGGAACAATATGATCAGATTATGCCTGTTATTGCCCGCTGTCCCGCCCTGGAAAAAATTGTGGCGATGAAAGAGAGCATTGATTTACAAGGCCATCCGCAGGCCTGCCACTGGCAGGATTTTATCGCCGCCGGTTCCGCCGCCCAACAAAGTGAACTGGAAAGCCGTCTGGCGCATAAAAGCCTTGCCGATCTGTTTACGCTGATCTATACCTCCGGCACTACCGGCGAACCCAAAGGGGTAATGCTGGATTATGCGAATCTGGCTCATCAATTGAAAGCTCATGATCAAACCATTCAGGTCAGCGAAACAGATGTTTCTCTGTCATTTCTGCCCTTCTCACATATTTTCGAACGAGCCTGGGTCGCCTATATTCTGCATCGGGGAGCGACTAACTGCTATATTGAAGATACCAATCAGGTACGCGCCGCACTAAGCGAAATCCGCCCGACCCTGATGTGTGCGGTACCGCGCTTTTACGAAAAAATCTATGCGGCTATTACGGATAAAGTGCAAAAAGCGCCTTTCCATCGTCGCGCGATTTTCAACTGGGCATTATATGCGGCTAAAAAATACCGAGACAAAAACTCCCTCTTGAATCGCCTGCAATATCGCTTGGCGGATAAGGCGGTACTGGCTAAATTACGCAATCTGCTCGGCGGACGCATACGAATGATGCCTTGCGGCGGTGCCAAACTGGAGCCGGCAGTAGGCGCATTCTTCCGCCAAATCGGTATCAATATTAAATCCGGTTACGGTATGACGGAAACTACCGCCACCGTTTCCTGTTGGCAAGATAATGATTTTCAGCCGGATTCCATCGGTGCGGTAATGCCCGGTGCGGAAGTGAAAATCGGCGAAAAAGATGAAATTCTGGTACGCGGCGGTATGGTTATGCGCGGCTACTATAAAAATCCGCAGGAAACCGCACGGGCCTTTACAGCGGACGGCTTCCTCAAAACCGGCGATGCGGGTAAATTTGATGCGCAAGGCAATTTGTATATTACCGATCGGATTAAAGAGCTGATGAAAACCTCCAACGGTAAATATATCGCACCGCAGGCAATTGAAGGAAAAATCGGTAAAGATAAATTTGTCGAACAGATTGCGGTTATCGCCGATGCCAGAAAATATGTTTCGGCCTTAATCGTTCCTTGTTTCGAATCCCTGGAAGAATATGCCAGACAGCTGAATATAAAATATCATGATCGAATGGATCTGATTAAACATTCGGAAATCATTCGTTTGTTTGAGAAACGGCTGGAAGAATTGCAAAAAGAGCTGCCGAGCTTTGAGCAGGTGAAAAAATTTACCCTCTTGCCGCAGGCCTTCAGTACCAAGGCGGAAGAAATAACCCCTACGCTGAAATTACGCCGTAAAGTCATTCTGCAACGCTATAAGGCGCAGATAGAAGCTATGTACAGCTAATTACAACAAAATTAAACCCCGGCCATTGCCGGGGTTTTTAATTTTATCGGAGCAAAAAAATTACCAGCCGTAGTAAGGATGACGATGTCCGCGCCAGTAGCCATAGCCTACCGTCGGCGCAATAATCAGATTCGGCCGTGCCGAAGTGCGAGGAGATAAATTTCTGTGGCTACTATCGCTGCCGTTTAACGGCAGTGCGCTCTGAACCTGAGGTTTATTACGCTGTTCCGCCGCCACGGTATTACCGCTGTAAACCTTCTGGTTGTAAGCTTCAACCGCTGCCATATCCAAAGGCGCGGTAGGTTGCGGGGCCGGTGCGGAACAAGCCGCCAATAGGCTGAAAACACCGGTTGCACCGAATAAGCGAATAAGTTTTTTCATATTGTTCTCTCCTTGAGGAATTTCACAACGGGTATGGATATCCGCCTCCGTAACGGATAACTCTATGCCGGCGTCGTATTTTAGGCGCCAGTCCCTACAACCGGCTCCGTCGTTTCGTATAATTCCAACGGCAAGCCGTCGGGATCATTAAAAAAAGTAAAACGACGCCCGGTCAATTCATCATAACGAATAGGCTCCGAGGTAACTCCGTTGTGGCTTAAATAAGCCACAGCGCATTCAATATCCGCCACCTTAAAAGCCAAATGGCGCAAACCGCAGGCTTCGGGGCGGGTAACTCTGAGCGGCGGCGTAGGAAAAGAAAAGAGTTCAATCCGGCTGCCGTCGGCAAAAGCCAAATCCAGTTTATAGCTATCCCGTTCGGCGCGATAGGTTTCCGCAATAATTTGCGCTCCCAACAGTTCGGTATAAAATTTTTTCGCCCTCAGGTAATCGGAAGCGATTATCGCCACATGATGAAAGCCCTGAATCTGCATTGTCAATTTTTATTCTCCGCTAAAGTCAATTCGCCCCCGGGTTGCGACCCCATTATTGTATCGGGGTAAAGAAGAATTAAGCAAGGGGAAAGCGGCGAAAAAAGTACGGTGCTCGGATTAGTCTGCCGATACTTTGCCCGCATCCGACGATTTGCTGTTCAGTTCCAGTTCCGCCTGTGCGTCGCGAGCGGAGCGAATGCTTTTCTCAATCAGGCCGCGGCGCGGATCCTGTTCGTCCATCAGCCTTAACATCATGGCCCAGGTAACCGCCGCCATTTTATACTGTTCCGCCTCAAAATAGCGGAAAGCCAGTAAACTCAAGGCCTGCGTATTAGTATGATCGGCTCGGATAACCTGTTTCAACATTTCTTCACCGCGGCTTTTATCATAGGAATCCTCGGAAAACATGAGAATCCGCGCATAAGCGATCTTATATTCATTATTTTGCGGCTGCAGTTTCACCGCCTTAGCGTAGCTGTCCAATGCCAGCTGACCGTCGCTCATCCCCATACCGAGCTGGCCGAGCAACCACCAACTTTGCGCATCTTGAGGATTCTTTTGCAATTTGATCCGCAATGCGGTAGCAAATTGCTGCATTTCCGCTTCCGACAGCGGTTTGCTCTCCTCTTCCTGCAAGCGCTGATAAAAGTGCGGTAATTTTTGGTAAGTTTTTTCCAACATGGCTTCCGCTTGCCAGGCGCCGGTTTTAAAATAAACTCCGCCGGCAATAATGCACAGCGTTAATACAGCACTCACAAACCACAGTCTGTGCTGAGCTTTTATTGCAGATGCCGGTGCCGCCTGCTGTTCGGGAATATCTTCCAATAAGGTTCGCTGCAATTCGGTTTTCAGCAAAGTACTGTCTTCAAGCAGCCCTTGGCCTTCATCGCGTTCAATTTCCTGCAAGCGGTTAAAATAGAGCGCTTTATTCAAGGCATCACGATTAATCCCGTCCTTATCCGCACGAATATGCCATTGCCGTCGGCTGAGCAGCAGCGGGTAGAAACCGATCAATGCGATCAATAATGTAAGTAATAATGCGCCTAACCAAAAAAACATGAGTTATTCTTTCTCCTTTAATAAGCGCTCGAAACGCTGCCGCTCTCCTTCACTCAATTGCCCTTCGTCCCTTGTATCTTCTTTGCTTGCATCACTTTGCTCAAGTGTGCGGGAATGGGCAAAATCCGCCGTTTTTACGCCGCCAGAAGACTTGCGCCGTAAAATAAAAATAAGACCGCACAGTAACAATAAAGCGGGAGCCAGCCATAAAATCAAAGTTGCGGCGGTCAGCGGCGGATTATAGGTAACGAAATTCCCGTAACGCTGTACCATATAATCCACCACTTCCTGTCGACTCCGTCCCTGCTGAAGCAATTCAAATACTCTGGCACGCATATCCACCGCAATGGCGGCATTGGAATCGGCAATATTATTATTCTGACATTGCGGGCAGCGCAGTTCCTGAGTCAAACGGTGATAATCCGCTTCCTGAGCGGGAGAAGCAAAATTCAGGGCGTCAATGGCTGCGCTAACCTGTAGGCTGAAAAACAGGCTGAAAAGAGCGGTCGAAAAAATGCGTTTTTGTCCCTTTGTCTTTTTAACGGTAGCTTTCAAACTGAGAAGCCCGGCTAATCTTTGCAATAGAGAGTTCATTCCTTATTCTCCGTCAAACGATAATAAAGAGGGGCTAATTGCTCCCGCCAGACTTTTTCGTTTACATCGCCGGCATGGCGATAACGGATAATGCCTTCGCCATCAATAATAAAGGTTTCCGGCGCCCCGTAAACACCAAGATCCAAACCGAAATCTCCTTTTTCGTCTTTCACCACCGTACGATAAGGGTTATCCAGCCGCTTCAACCAGCCAATCGCCTTGTCCGTTTTGTCTTTATAGTTCAGACCGATAATGCTAACCCCTTGCGCCGCCAGCTGGTTCAGATACTGATGCTCCGCATAACAGGTAGGACACCAGGTCGCCCAAACATTGAGCAAAATAGGTTTGCCCTGACGGAAAAGTTCGCCTTGATAAGCTTTATCATCAAACAAATCATAAAGCGTCCGTTGCGGTACCTCCTTGCCGATTAAGGCGGATTCCAACAGTTTGGGATCATCTCCCTGAGCATTGCGCTGTAGCTGGATCAGAAAGGCGGTAATCAAACCTAAAAAAATAATCAGCGGAAGATAAAAGGCTTTTTTCATAAAACTATTCCTCGGCCATTCCGGCTTTCTCCCTGCCGGTGCTGTCCGTTAATAAGCGACCGAAGCGGTAACGCCGGTCGAACATACAGAGCAATCCGCCCAGCGCCATAAACAGGCCGCCGAGCCAAATCCAGCGAACAAAAGGCTTATAATACAGGCGTAGCGCCCAAGAACCGTCCTCCAGACTTTCGCCCAAGGCCACATAGAGATCGCGTCCGAAGCCCCAATCGATTGCCGCCTCGGTCATGGTCATGCGACTCACCGTATAAAAACGTTTTTCCGCCAGTAGGCGGGCTTCCTGTTTACCCTGTTTGAATACCGCCACTTCAGCTCTGCCGCCGCTATAATTCGGGCCGTCCGCTTGAGTAATACCCTGAAAACGGTAACTATAACCGGCAATTTGCACTTCATCACCGGGCTTCATTCTGACATCCCGTTCAATACTGTAATTTTGGCTGAAGGCAATTCCCCATACTGTCATCGCCACTCCGAGGTGAGCCGCCAACATTCCCCATTGAGAGCGGGAGAGCTTGCTCAACCCGCGTATAAAACCGGTACGGTGGGTTGCCCGCTGCTGCAATTCGTACAGGCTCAGCAGCACGATAATGGTTGCCATCATACAGCCGAGTACGGCGCTGACGGTTAATTTATCCTGCAATAAATAAGGCAGGGCGAAACCGCTAATGGCGGTAATAATCAGGCTGAAAAAAAGCGGTTTGCGAATAGCGCTGAACTGATCCCTCCGCCATTTAACCAGCGGCCCGATTCCCAATAACAGGGAGAAAGGAGTCATAATAATCAGGAACATTTGATCAAAGAAAGGCGCACCGACGGAAATTGAACCTAATCCGAGCTGTTTATGCACCAAGGGCAACAACGTACCTATTAATACGACCAGCAATGCCGTCATCAGCAAAATATTATTCAGCAGCAGCATGGTTTCGCGCGAATAACGCCGAGCATTGCTCTGCGAGCGGATTCCTGCGCCTTTATAGGCGTACAGGGTAAGCGAACCGCCGATCACGATAACCAGATATACCAGAATATATAGCCCCCGAGTCGGATCGGAAGCAAAAGCATGCACCGAAACCAAAATGCCGGAACGAACTAAGAAAGTACCGAGCAAACAGAGAGAAAAAGCCAAAATCGCCAGTAATACGGTCCAGGCTTTAAAGCTGCCGCGTTTTTCCGTTACCGCCAGAGAATGCAATAAGGCGGTTCCTGCCAACCAAGGCATCAACGAAGCATTTTCCACCGGATCCCAGAACCACCAGCCGCCCCAGCCGAGTTCGTAATAGGCCCACCAGGAACCCAGAACGATGCCGAGGGTTAAGAATACCCAGGCCGCCATAGTCCAGGGGCGCGACCAACGGGCCCAGGCACTATCCAGCCGCCCGCTGATCAATGAGGCAATGGAAAAAGCAAAGGCCACGGAAAAACCCACATAGCCCATATAAAGTAAAGGCGGATGGAAAATTAAGCCGATATCCTGCAACAGCGGATTGAGTTCTCTGCCTTCTACCGGAAAATTCGGGAAGGTTCGGGCAAAAGGATTGGAGGTGAATAAAATAAAAATAAGAAAACCAATACCGATAATCCCCATAATCCCCAATACGCGCGCAGAGGCTTCGCGCGGCAGGCGACGGCTGAACAAAGCCACAGCTGCGCCCCATAGAGTCAGCAGCCAGATCCACAGCAGCAGGGAACCCTCATGAGAACCCCATACCGCAGACAATCGATAGCGCAGCGGTAAGGCGGTATTCGAATTATTTACTACATACTGAATACTGAAATCATTGCTGGCAAAGGCGTAAAATAAGGCACCGAAAGAAACGCTGAGGGAGATAAACAGCGCATAACTAAGCGGGCGGGCCAGCGACATCAGCGTAATATTCCCTTTTTCCGCTCCCCATAGGGGGAATACCGCCAACAACAGCGCTACGGCAAGGCTCAGCGCCAAAGCATAATTGCCTAATTCAGCGATCATTTGATATCCTCGGACTTATCTGAAGATAAGGCCTTTTCCTGCCGATCTCTTTCGCTTTCTCCGCGCAAATCGGAAACGCCCATAGGTTTATGCACCTGCTGCAGTTTTTCACTTAAATCCGGCGGCACATAATTTTCATCATGTTTTGCCAACACTTCGCTGGCTTCCAACACAGTCGGCGTTTTTAATACGCCCTGTGCCACGATCCCCTGCCCTTCGCGGAACAGATCCGGCAAAATGCCATCATATTCAACGGTAATTTCCGGACCGATATCATTCAGATTAAAACGTACTTTAAGCCCGTTAGGATCACGTACCACGCTTCCTTCCACCACCATACCGCCGATACGGATCCGCTGCCCGACTTCCGGGCGGGTGGACGGATCATCGTTTTTCCCCTGAATCACTTCCGACGGGGTATAAAATAAATCGATATTCTGACGCAGAGCATACAGCATTAAGGCCGCTGCCACCGCCACGCCCAATAATACAAAAACAACTATGGATAATCTGGATTTACGTCTGGGATTCATAAGCTTTCTCTCCCTTTCATCGTTTGTAAACGCTGCGCCCGTTGGCGTTCATGCCGAATCTCGGCAAAAATTCGTTTTTTCGCCCGATAACTCTGTAGCGTCAATAATAACAGGGCGATAAAAGATACGGCATAAGCCAGCCAGACATAGAAACCGTAGCCCCCCATGGCGAAGAAATCGCTCCAATTGTCGAAAAACATTTTTCTCTCCTTAGTCAAAAATCTTTGTCAAAAACGACCGCACTTTTAAACGCATTTGAGCATATGCTTGTGCGGCAATATGTATTGGCAAACCAGGTTCCCTCCTTTTATTTGGGTAAAAGACTGCCTCCGGCAGTACACAAACTCATTAATGGCGACGAAATTATTTCACCAGCGCATTCACCCAAGGGCGCTTCATATCTTCTCGTAATAAAGCATTACGATAACGCACCAAGCTTAGCCATAGGCTCAGCGCCATAAAACCGAAAATACTTAAAATCAGCGGAATCAGCATCGGCGTAGCAATAGAGGGTTTTTCAAATTTAGTAATACTTGCGCCCTGATGCAGGGTATTCCACCATTCCACCGAAAAATGAATAATCGGCAAATTGATAACGCCGACCACGCATAATACCGCAGCCGCTTTCATGCCGGTTGAACGTTGCTGAAAAGCGGAATACAACGCCAGCACGCCGAGATAAAGAAAGAACAAAATCAGAGAAGCGGTTAAACGTGCGTCCCACACCCACCAGGTGCCCCACATGGGTTTTCCCCAAACCGCCCCCGTTACCAACGATAAAAACGTCAGTACCGTACCCACCGGCGCCATTGCGATAACCGCCAGATGAGCCTGTTTAATTTGCCATATCAGACCGACAGCCGCCGCCACCGCCATAGAGGCGTAAATTCCCATCGACCAGATGGCCGACGGAACATGTACATACATAATCCGGAAGCTATTTCCCTGTTGGTAATCTGCCGGTGCGAAAGCCAACCCCCATACCGTAGCGACAGCCAGCAAAATCAGGCTGAGCGCCGCTGCAAAAGGGATCAGTCGTTCACATAAATAATATTGAGTTTCGGGTTTTGCATAAGGATGTAACCACTTCCACATATTCGTTTCCTTGTATTAATCTAAACTTATCCGTAAGGCCGCAGCAACGGCAAAGGGAGAAAAGGTCAAGGCAGCGGCAAGCATCGCACCTAAAATAGCAAGCTGCCCGTTATAGGGAAGATTCAAGCTTGCCGCATCCAATACCGAAGCGGAAAAAATCAGTACCGGAATAATTAGGGGAATCACAAGTAAGCTGAGTAAAACGCCGCCCTTGCGCAGACCGACGGTAAGCGCCACCCCGATGGCACCGATACAACTCAGCACCGGCGTGCCGATCAGCAATGTCAACACCAGCGCCCACCAAATTTTTATCTCCAGCGATAACAATAATGCCGCCGCCGGTGAAAGCAAAATGAGGGGTAAGCCGGTCAGCAGCCAATGCGCGATAACTTTCGCCAAAGCAGTTAATGCCAGGGGTTGCGACATCAGTATCAGTTGTTCCAAAGATCCATCGATAAAATCGTCGCGAAACAGACGTTCAAAGGAAAGTAACGCCGACAGCAAGGCTGCCACCCAAACAATCCCCGGTGCAATCTTCGCCAATAGCGCAGGTTCCGGCCCGATAACCAGCGGGAATAAGGTAATCACAATCAGGAAAAACCACAACGGATTTAAAATCTCGCCCTGCCTGCGCATGGCGATGCGCAGCTCGCGCCGGATAATTTGGGTAAATATCATTCCGCGTCCTTCCGCTTATTTCCGTTCATTATATTTTCTCTGCCTTAGTAAGCGGATGTATTCCGCTTTTCCACCGCTTGTCATATCCCTCGTCTAACATAGACAAATTAAATAGACAACTTAAACAGGTATAAAGTGCGGTCATTTTTTGACAATTTTTTATCGAGCCGCCTGCTATGATTAGATAACCCTTAAGCGCCGATTTTATATTTTTCCAGCCGCAATATTTGCAAGGCCGTACTAGGAACTTCCTGATGGCTGGTCAGGATCACCATTCCGCCTCTGTCCGCCTGATTTTCAAACAGCTCGGTTAAAATCCCCACCCCTTTTTTATCAATAGCGGTGAAAGGCTCGTCCAAAATCCATAAAGGCGCCTGAGATAACCATAAACGGGCCAGCGCAATACGCCTTTGCTGTCCTGCCGAGAGATGCCCGGCCTGAATATCTTCACGCCCCAATAAACCGACCTTCTGCAGCGCCTGCCATAATACCTCTTCCCCTTGGCGACAAAATCCGGTGTGCTGATAGAAAGCTAAATTGCCCCAAGCGCTAAGCTCGGGCTTCACGCCGGCATAATGCCCCAGGTAAAGCAAATGATGATAATATTCCTCACGGCAGGCATAAATCGATTTATCATTCCAGCGCACTTCTCCCGTTAAGGGGCGGGAAAGACCGGCTAAAATCCGCAACAAACTGGTTTTGCCGATTCCGTTATGCCCTTCAATCTGAATGAAATCCCCGGCTTTTACACATAAATTCAATGCGCCGAACAGGATATCCTCACCGCGTTGGCAACTCAGATTTTCCACAATTAATTGATTTTGCACCAATATCTTCCGTTCTTCCTTATCATGGGCGAATTTTAGCACAAGCTTGGCTAATCAAGTAGCGCTTAGGCGACGAAACCCCATACTCATTTAGTTGTAAATTGGCGGTTTTATTGATTCTGAGCAAAATTTTATCGCCACAGGTAAAAAAATTGTTATGTTATATCAAAAAATATGTAAAAAATAATTAAGTACAATTCATAAAAATAACAAAATAAAAAATCACCGGCTCAAAAAATAAAAAAATTTAATTTTAATAAAAACAAATAAAACAGAATATTACTCCAATTAACAAAATTACGAACCCTTTCTTAAGGGATAAAACGCTAAAATTTAATTTGACAGCAGAATTTTAAACGCATAAATTAATACCCATACTCACAAACACAACAACCGGGGATCTTTATGTTCGGCTTTACTTCTCTTCTGATTAACCTGCTGCGCTCATCATATGTGTGCGGATAGGCTGTGGATGAAATTAAACCGAAACTAAGCCCCTATAATAAACCCGCACAAGATGCGGGTTTTTTTATCTACTCAGCTCAACCGGAAGGACAATAAAATGACAGACCAAGTGATTATTTTCGATACCACATTACGCGACGGTGAACAGGCGTTAAAAGCCAGTTTGACGGTAAAAGAAAAATTACAGATTGCATTGGCGCTGGAACGTTTGGGCGTAGATGTTATGGAAGTGGGTTTTCCGATTTCTTCATCGGGAGATTTTGAATCGGTACAAACCATCGCCCGACATATAAAAAACAGTCGCGTATGTGCTTTATCCCGCGCTCTGGATGCGGATATCGACGCCGCCGCCGAAGCTTTAAAAGTTGCGGAAGCCTTCCGTATTCATACCTTTATTGCCACCTCCGCACTGCATGTGGAATCCAAACTGAAGCGCAGCTTCGACGATGTGGTCGAAATGGCTGTACGGGCGGTAAAAAGAGCGCGCCGTTATACCGACGATGTGGAGTTCTCCTGTGAAGATGCGGGCCGTACCGGTATTGATAATATTTGTCGCATCGTGGAAGCGGCAATTAACGCCGGCGCCCGAACGGTCAATATCCCCGATACGGTCGGCTATTGTTTACCGACCCAATACGGCGCTATTATCGCCGATGTCGTTCAACGCGTACCTAATATCCACAAAGCGATTATTTCCGTTCATTGCCATAACGATTTGGGCATGGCGACCGCCAACTCCTTAACCGCCGTACTAAACGGCGCCCGTCAGATCGAATGTACCCTTAACGGTATCGGAGAACGTGCCGGTAATACCGCCTTGGAAGAAGTGGTGATGGCGATCAAGACCCGTCAGGATATGTTTAATATAGATACCCGTATCAATACCCAGGAAATCCACCGTGTCAGCCAAATGGTCAGTCAAATTTGCAATATGCCGATCCAGCCGAATAAGGCCATTGTAGGTGATAATGCTTTCGCCCATTCTTCCGGTATTCATCAGGACGGTATGTTGAAAAATAAAAATACCTATGAAATTATGTCTCCGGAAACCATCGGCTTGAAAAAAGAAAAATTAAATTTAACCGCCCGTTCCGGTCGTGCCGCCGTGAAAAACCATATGAGCGATATGGGTTACACCGAACAGGATTACGACTTAGATAAGTTATATCAGGCCTTCCTGCATTTAGCCGATAAAAAAGGGCAGGTCTTCGATTATGATTTAGAAGCCTTAGCCTTTATTGATATGCAGAAAGGCGACGAAGATCGTTTAACCCTAGATGTGATCACCTCACAAACCCTCAGCGGATTACCTGCCTCTGCATTTGTTCAGGTAGAGTTGGACGGCCAACGAATCAATCGGGCCTCCAACGGTGGTAACGGCCCTGTAGATGCGGTTTATAACGCCATTCTGCAAATTGTCGGTATGGATGTGAAAATGTCGCACTATAGTCTGACCGCCAAAGGAGAAGGAGCGGAAGCCTTGGGACAAGTGGATATTGTGGTGGAATACGAAGGGCGTCGTTTCCACGGCGTGGGGCTGGCTACAGATATAGTGGAATCCTCCGCCCTCGCCTTAGTACATGCGATTAACGCCATTTACCGCTCCCAAAAAGTAGCAGATGTTACTAAGAATTTAAAACATTAATCATACAGGAAAATAAACTATGCAAGAGTACAATATTGCCGTATTGGCCGGGGACGGAATCGGCCCCGAAGTCATGGCGGAAGCCGTTAAAGTATTAAATGCGGTACAGCAAAAATATGGATTTAAATTAAACTATCGGTATTTCGACGTGGGCGGTATCGCCATCGATCGCCAAGGTGAACCCCTGCCCGCCGCCACCTTAAAAGGTTGTGAAGAAGCCGACGCCATATTGTTCGGCTCTGTCGGCGGTCCTAAATGGGCGGATTTGCCACCGGCACAGCAACCGGAACGGGGAGCGTTATTGCCGTTGCGCAAACATTTCGCGTTGTTTTGCAACTTACGTCCCGCCAGATTATATAAGGGGTTGGAAAAATTCTGCCCGTTACGCGCCGATATTGCGGCTAAAGGCTTTGATATGGTTACCGTACGTGAATTAACCGGCGGAATTTATTTCGGTCAGCCTAAAGGGCGGGAAGGCAGCGGCGCCCAGGAAAAAGCCTATGATACCGAAATCTACCACCGTTATGAAATCGAACGTATCGCCAAAGTGGCATTCGAAACAGCGATGAAGCGCAATAAAAGAGTTACCTCGGTAGATAAAGCCAATGTACTGATGAGTTCGATTTTATGGCGCGATACCGTTAATGAGGTGGCGAAACAATATCCGCAGGTGAACTTAGAGCATATTTATATCGATAACGCCACCATGCAGTTGATTAAAGCGCCGGAACAATTTGACGTGTTACTCTGTTCCAATATGTTCGGCGATATTATCTCCGACGAATGTGCAATGATCACCGGCTCCATGGGAATGCTGCCTTCCGCCAGCCTGAATGAAACCGGCTTCGGACTCTATGAACCTGCGGGCGGTTCCGCACCGGATATCGCCGGCAAGGGAATAGCCAATCCCATTGCTCAGATTCTCTCCGCCGCAATGATGTTGCGCTACAGTTTCCGTTTGGAAGAAGCGGCTAAAGCTATCGAAACGGCGGTACAGCAAGTATTAACTCAGGACCATCGCACTGCGGACTTAGCCGATCAGGGCGAAAGCCTTTCCACCGCACAAATGGGTGATCTTATCGCTCAGGCCATCGAATAAAAAATACAACCGCTAAATACGGATAACATAGCGCGAATACAGGATTACCCCATGAAAAAAACACTCTACGAAAAACTTTTTGACGCCCATGTGGTATATGAAAAAGAAGGGGAAACCCCCATTATTTATATTAACCGTCATTTAATGCACGAGGTTACTTCCCCCCAAGCATTCGACGGTTTGCGTGTGGCCCGCCGTCAGGTACGTCAACCGACTAAAACCTTCGCCACCATGGATCATAGTATTTCCACCCAAAGCCGCGATCCCGCCGCTTGCGGCGAGCAGGCGCGAATCCAGATTCAGGAACTGGAAAAAAATACCCGAGCCAACCATATTTCTCTGTACGATTTAAATAACCCTAATCAGGGTATCGTTCATGTAGTCGGTCCCGAACAAGGGCTGACCTTGCCGGGCATGACCATTGTCTGCGGCGACTCCCACACTGCGACTCACGGCGCATTCGGCGCTCTGGCCTTTGGTATAGGTACCTCGGAAGTAGAACATGTACTGGCGACCCAAACCTTAAAACAGGCGCGGGCGAAAAAAATGAAAATAGAAGTACGGGGTAAAGTTGCTGCGGGAATCACCGCCAAAGATATTATCCTTGCCATTATCGGTAAGACGACAATGGCGGGCGGAACCGGATATGTAGTCGAATTTTGCGGCGAAGCTATTCGCAATCTCTCTATGGAAGGGCGTATGACCGTATGTAATATGGCGATTGAAATGGGAGCGAAAGCCGGTTTAATCGCACCGGACGAAACAACCTTCGCCTATTTAAAAGACCGCCCCCACGCCCCTAAGGGGAAAGACTGGGAAGAGGCGCTAAACTATTGGAAAACATTAAAAACAGATGAGGGTGCGGAATTCGATAAGGTAGTAATATTGGAAGCCGAAGATATCGCCCCTCAGGTTACCTGGGGTACCAATCCGGGGCAGGTTATCGCCATCGATCAGAAAATACCCGATCCTGCCCATATTAACGATCCCATCGAAAGACAATCGGCTCAAAAAGCACTAGCTTATATGGGATTGCAGGGCTGTCAGGATCTGAAAGAAGTCAAAATAGACAAAGTTTTTATCGGTTCCTGCACCAATTCGCGAATTGAAGATCTGCGCGCCGCCGCCGCCGTAGCAAGAGGACGTAAGGTCGCCGAAGGCGTACAGGCGTTAGTTGTACCCGGCTCAGGGTTAGTTAAAGAGCAGGCGGAAAAAGAAGGATTGGATAAAATCTTTATTGAAGCCGGCTTTGAATGGCGCTTACCGGGCTGCTCTATGTGCCTGGCCATGAACAACGATCGTCTGGGCGAATGGGAACGCTGTGCTTCCACCAGCAACCGTAACTTTGAAAGCCGCCAAGGGCGTAACGGCCGCACCCATCTGGTCAGCCCGGCAATGGCCGCCGCCGCCGCAGTTACCGGCAAATTCACCGATATCCGCAATATGGATCTTAATTGAGTTGAAGCAGGAGAACATAAGATGCCACAACCTTTTACACAACACAGCGGAATTATAGTTCCGCTTGACGCCGCCAATGTGGATACAGATGCGATTATTCCGAAGCAGTTTCTACAGGCGGTAACCCGGGTGGGTTTCGGTAAACATTTATTTCATGAATGGCGCTATCTTGATGCCGAGGGCACCCAACCGAACCCGCAATTCGTCCTTAACTTTCCGCAATATAAGGGCGCATCAATATTACTGGCGCGAGAAAATCTCGGCTGCGGTTCATCACGCGAACACGCTCCCTGGGCATTAGCCGATTACGGTATCAAAGCGATGATCGCCCCGAGTTTTGCCGATATATTTTATAGTAACAGCCTGAATAACCACTTACTGCCAATCCGCCTAACGGAAGAAGAAGTAGATGAGATTTTTCACTGGACGCAACAAAATCAAGGCGGGCAGGCGCATATTGATTTAGAAGCCCAAAGCGTACGGGTAGGTAACAAAAGCTACCGTTTCGAGATTGATCCTTTCCGCCGCCACTGCTTGCTAAATGGGTTGGATAATATCGGTTTGACCTTACAACATGAAGCGGCAATTGCCGCCTATGAGGAAAAAATTCCCTCGTTCCTGCGCTAGGCATAAATACAACAAAAGGCTAAATTTAATATTTAGCCTTTTTTATTCCTCTAAGCTCAGGATAATTTTAACTGACGGCGTATTTTACGCAACAGCAAAAAGACCCATGGCCATAATATACCGCTAATCAGCGCACCAAAAACTTCCTGCCAACGAAACGTGGCGTTATGCACGAATAATTCCAGCAGAAACACAAAAATACGTACCAGAAAGACTAACAGCACAATCAGCAAGCTCTGTTGCCATAAGGACAGATTACGCAAAATACGATGATATCTGGCAACTAAATAAGCCATACAGGAAAGTACCATCGCATGAATACCCAGCACCGAGCCCAAAATCACGTCCCAAATCAAACCTAACACAAAGGCTGTACCTATATTAACTTTATTCGGCAAAGCCAGTATCCAGTAAGTCAGCACCAACACCAACCAAGCGGGCCTTAAACTCCATAAAGCCGCCGGCCAGGGAGAAATTTCCAGTACCAGTGCGAAAATAAAAATAAGCAGTAATACCAAGAACTGTAACAGCAAACGTCCTTTCATTAATCATTCTCCCGATGTTCTTGCAGTTCGGGTTCAAGCGGCGGAAGCTCGCCATTGTTCATTTCCGGCGGTAGATTTTCCGGCATTTTATCCTCAGGCAAACTCGCTGGAGGAAGATGCTCCTTAGCCTCCGGCTCCGTAACGGGATCTTTTTTCAGACCTTGAGCCTGGCTGTTTGCTAAGCGCTGTTTCACCGCATTGCGTACGTCCTGCGGAGAAATCGACTGCGCTTTACGCATTTCTTCATTCGTTGGCCAAAGCAGCAATACATAGCGCAAGCGCTCCATTGAAGCCAGAGGTTTAACCGTAATAGTGGCAAAATAGTTAGAGCCGTCGCGCGATACGCTATCGACAATAGCCACCGGATAACCTTCGGGAAAACGTCCGCCCAGCCCGGAAGTAACCAGTAAGTCGCCCTTAACGATATCCACCGAACGCGGCACATTATCCAAGCTCAATTCATCGCTGCGCCCCGTACCGCTGGCAATCACCCTAACATCATTGCGCAATACCTGAACGGGAAGAGAATGAGTCGTATCCGTTAGCAGCAGTACCCGGCTGGTGGTTTCTCCTACGGAAATAATCTGCCCGACCACCCCTTTCTCATCGATAATGGGCTGCCCTACATAGGCACCGTCTTTTTTGCCCTGATTAATCACTACCTGCTGATGATATACATCAGTTTCCGCCGTTAAGATTTCAGCAATTTTCTTATATTCGTCGGTGCGCAGGGGAGAATTAAGCAATAAACGCAGACGCTGATTTTCTACTTTTAATTGATCCAGCAATAATAAATCGGCGTTTTTCTCGCGTAACTGAACCTTCAGCACTTTATTTTCAATCTGCAATCTATTCGTATCGACTAAATTTTCCGATAGGTTATCCAGCACGGAACGAGGCGTATTCGCCAGATAATACAAACCGCCGACCATCGAATCCATCACATTGCGCAGCGCCAGAACGGCATTTGTCTGCCCGTCCGAAAGGATTAGCCCGACAGAAACCGCAAGGGCAAGAATCAATCGAAAGCCAAGGGGCGGTGCTTTTCCGAAAATGGGTTTCATCTGTATATTTATCCGAACAAACTAAAAGTGCGGTCAAAATTTACCGCACTTTATTTTTCGACCCTTAAAGAAAGGTCGTATTAATCTTCACTGAAGACATCGCCACCATGTTTATCAATCATCTCCAAGGCTTCGCCGCCGCCGCGAGCGACGCAGGTCAAAGGTTCCTCGGCAACCACCACGGGTACGCCGGATTCTTTCGACAACAGCACATCTATATTACGTAATAAAGCACCGCCGCCGGTTAATACCATACCGCGTTCAAAAATATCCGCAGCATGTTCGGGTTTACATTCTTCAAGTGCCGTACGCATAGCCGTAACTATGCCGTCCAGAGGTTGTTGAATCGCTTCCAGCACATCGCGGGAAGTCAGACGGAATGCGCGCGGCGCCCCCTCCGCCAGGTTACTGCCGTACACTTCTATTTCCTTCACTTCTTCATCATCTTGAATATAGGCGGTACCGATTTCCTGTTTAATATGCTCCGCGGTGGTTTCACCGATAATCGAGCCGAAGGTACGACGCACATAAGCGATAATGGCTTCGTCAAAACGATCACCGCCGATACGTACCGAAGAAGAATAAGCCACGCCGTTTAAAGCGATTACCGCAATTTCCGTAGTACCGCCACCGATATCTATTACCATGGAACCTGTAGGGGTTGACACCGGTAATTTTGCACCTATTGCCGCAGCCATAGGTTCCTCGATTAAATAGACCTCGCGCGCACCTGCACCTATTGCAGATTCTTTAATGGCGCGACGCTCCACCTGAGTAGCGCCGGCCGGCACGCAAATAAGTACGCGCGGGCTAGGGCGTAAAAAGTTACCGCTATGCACCTGCTTGATAAAATGCTGCAGCATTTTTTCGGTTACGAAGAAATCGGCGATAACCCCGTCTTTCATCGGGCGAATGGCATCAATATTATTTGAGGTACGTCCCAGCATCATTTTAGCGTCTTTACCCACCGCAATAATGCTTTTCAGGGAGCCGGCGCGATCTTTACGAATAGCTACGACAGAAGGTTCATCCAGTACGATGCCCTGCCCTTTGACATAAATCAGAGTGTTCGCCGTCCCCAAATCAATGGAGAGATCATTGGAAAATAAACCGCGAATTTTTTTAAATAACATAAGAATTCCGTTAATAAATAAAAAAGAGAGAAACGTCCGTGGAGTTTACAAAAAATTGTGGCTAAATGTATCAAAAAATCAACTTTTTTTACAGTGAATTTTACAGAAATTTGTAACCTTGTCCAAACAGAATAAAGAAGTCCGCTTTCATTCCCCCTTTAAAGCGCTAATAATTTCAAACTTAAATTTTTCCCCCGGTGCTTAAATTTCCGCACTAGGTTAATATCGAAAAATACCTTATGCCACATAAAAAAAGAGCCCGATATCATATCGGGCCGGAATACCAAAGGAGTATAAACATGACTAAATGGAGTGATTAAAATTAAACAAAAGTTTTTTCGCTAAAAAACCAGCCGGTCTTTATTTTTTTCCAGAATGGCATTGCCTATGCCTTTAACTTCCAACAACTGCTCCACGGCGGTAAAAGCACCGTGCTGCTGGCGGTAATCCACGATCGCCTGTGCTTTTTTCGCACCTATACCGACCAAAGCCTGCTGGATTTCCTCGGCGCTTGCCGTATTAATGTTCAGTTTATCCGCTAAAGGCGCGGAAGATTGACTACCCTCGACCATAGCGCTATTCATTCCGTCCGCACTCATCAGCTTGGAAGCGGATTGCTCCGACGATTGCGCCGACAATTGAACGGGTAATAGCAAAGCGGCGAATACAGTAATAAGTCCGGTAAGTTTTCTTGTTGAAAGCAGCATAATTTCTTCCTTATTCAGAATGAAACCTAGATTGTATAAAGCCAACGCTTATCGATTCTATGCAATAAAAACGGGGGAACAATACTTACCGGGAGCTTTTCGGATCGGGATCGCATAAATAAGGAAGTGTAATTAAAACTTGCCGGATAAATTACCCCAGGCAATTTATCCGGCAGAGATATGGAGAGGAATCGAGAGGCTTGGCTCACTCAGTTTATGTTCGCTCAGTTGACCGCTTTAATCCTTAATTCTTTCGGAACTTCGAATACGGTATTTTCTTCGCAACCGCGCAGTTCTTCCACGCTATCCACCCCTAACAGTTTCAGACGTTCAATTACCGACTGCACCAGAACTTCCGGCGCCGAGGCACCTGCCGTCAAGCCGATAATTTCAACATTTTCAAGCCAGTTCGGTTCAATATCCTCGGCATCGTCGATAAGTTTTGAACGGGTTCCCATACGGGACGCCAATTCCGCCAGACGATTGGAATTGGAAGAGTTTTTCGAGCCTACAACTATTACCAAATCCGCCTGTTGCGCCAATTCCCGCACCGCCTGCTGGCGATTGGTCGTCGCATAACAGATATCGTTTTTGCGCGGCCCCTGAATGGCGGGGTATTTTTCCTTCAAGGCTTCGATAACATCGGCGGTATCATCAATGGATAATGTGGTTTGGGTCATAAAGGTAAGGTTACTATCGTCCTGCAAGGATAAATTCGCAATATCCTCCACATTTTCCACCAGAAAAATTCCCCCTTCCGCATTATCGTACTGCCCCATGGTACCTTCCACTTCGGGATGCCCCTGATGCCCGATTAAAATAGCCTGGGTACCTTTGCGACTTGCGCGGGCAACCTGCATATGGACTTTAGTTACCAGCGGACAGGTAGCGTCAAATACTTTCAGATTACGGTTTTTCGCTTCTTGGCGTACCGATTGCGAAACGCCGTGGGCAGAAAAAATCACAATGGCGCCGTCCGGCACCTCATTTAGTTCCTCGACAAAAATCGCCCCGCGCTGCCGTAATCCGTTTACCACGAAACGATTATGCACCACTTCATGTCGCACATAAATCGGTGCGCCATGAATTTCCAGCGCCAACTCGACGATACTGATGGCACGATCCACGCCGGCGCAAAAACCGCGCGGATTAGCTAAAAGAATTTTCATTGATTTCCTTCACTCTTTTTATGCTCGCTATTTTTAACCGCATCCAATGCCAAGAGCCCCGCGCCGATACAAATCGCCACATCGGCAAGATTAAAGATAGGATAATGATAAATATCCCAGTAAAAATCTAAAAAATCCACCACGAAACCATGGTAGCTGCGATCCGCCATATTTGCCAACGCACCGCCGATAATCAGGGCATAGGCTGAATTCTGGAGCTTCTGGGCAAAGCTGTTTTTAGCTAAAAAATAAACCAGCATAAGGGATACGGCAATCGCTAATAGAATAAATAAATATTTCTGCCAACCACCGTGTTCCGCCAGAAAACTGAAGGCGGCACCGTAATTACGTACGTAAGTTAAATTAAACAGCGGAAAAACATTAATACTTTCATACAGTTCAAAATTCTTTACCACTAAATATTTACTAAATAAATCAAGGCAAAAAACAACCGCACTTAACCATAAAAAAGAAAGTCCCGTTCTTGCGGACATGAAGATATTCCTTTAATTGCGCTAAATTAGTATTTTCTACATTGAACCCCGTGCTTTTCAAGGCACGGGGTTTGATATAAAGCTCTGCGTACGCAAAAACCTTTAAGCGAAGCGACGAATTTCGCCCTGACCTTCGACATTTTCCACACAACGGGCGCAGATGCTCGGATGTTTAGGATTGCTGCCGATGCTGTCGGAATAATGCCAGCAACGCGGGCATTTCTGTTGTGCCGAACGGACGACCTTAACCGCAAAGCCTTTTACTTCCCCTTCCGCTACATCCGCCTGAGCCAGCGGTTTCACTTCAGCCTTCGAAGTAATAAGTACAAAGCGTAGTTCGTTTTGTAAACGGACGAGTAATTCGGCGTAATGCTCATCGGCATAAACGGTTAATTCCGCCTCCAACGCCGCACCTATCACCTTATCGTTACGCGCCTGTTCAAGAATACGGTTAACCTCATCGCGCAAGGTCAGAATCTGTTGCCAATAGGCATCGTCCATGCTCTCGTTTTTATTTAGCGGGAACAGCCCGGTATAAAATTCTTCGGTAAATACAAATTCACCGCGTTGGCCCGGAATATGCCGCCAGATTTCATCGGCCGTAAAGGACAATATAGGGGCAATCCAGCGTACCAAAGCTTCGGCAATATGCCATAAAGCGGTCTGACAGCTGCGGCGGGCAAGGCTGTCGGCTTTTGTGGTGTACTGACGATCCTTGATAATATCCAGATAGAAAGAACCCATTTCAATGGAACAGAACTTCATTAAACGCTGCACCACCGTATGGAACTGATAATTATCATAGGCTTCTTTAATTTCGTTCTGCGCCCGCAATGCGCAATCCACCGCCCAGCGATCCAAGGCGATCATTTCCTCCGCTTTCACACAATCCCGCACCGGATCAAATCCCTTTAGATTAGCCAGTAGGAAACGGGAAGTATTACGGATACGGCGATAAGCATCCGCCGCTCTTTTTAAAATTTCGTCAGATACCGAAATTTCCCCGGTATAATCGGTAGAAGCGACCCATAAACGCAAAATATCGGCGCCGAACTTATCGGTTACTTGCTGTGGCGTTACGGTATTTCCGATGGATTTCGACATTTTGCGCCCCTGGCCATCAACGGTGAAACCATGGGTCAGTACCTGTTTGTAAGGCGCCTTATTATCGGTAGCGGTAGATAACATCAGCGAGGACATAAACCAGCCGCGGTGTTGATCCGAACCTTCCAGATACATATCCGCTTCATGGCCATTAAATTCGCTGCGCGCTTTCACCACGGAATAATAGGTGGAACCGGAATCGAACCAAACGTCCAGGGTATCCACCACCTTCATATAATTTGGGGCATCTTCCCCTAATAAATCCGCCGGTTCAAGATCCCACCAGGCCTGAATCCCTTTCTGCTCCACCAGTTTAGCCACTTCTTCAATCAGCTCTACGGTACGCGGATGCAGTTGCTCCGTTTGTTTATGAATAAATAAAGTAACAGGTACGCCCCAGGTACGTTGGCGTGAAATACACCAGTCCGGACGATTTTCCACCATTTTTTCGATACGCGCCTGACCCCAGTCCGGAATCCAACGCACCCGCTTAATTTCACTTAATGCCTGAGCGCGTAAACCTTGAACTTCCATACCGACAAACCATTGCGGCGTGGCACGGAAAATAATCGGCGTTTTATGTCGCCAGCAATGCGGGTAGCTATGACGGATTTTTTCCAGTTTCATCAATGCGCCCGTTTGCTCTAATTTTTCCACCACCAGCGGATTGCTTTCAAATACAGCTTTGCCGGCAAAAAACGGCGTATTTTCACTGAACTTACCGTCATTACCGACTAAACCGGCCATTTCAATATCATAATTCTGCGACACCATAAAGTCGTCCAAACCATGATCCGGTGCGGTATGAACCAATCCGGTACCGCCGTCGGTGGTTACATGCTCGCCCAGAACCACAGGCACGCTGAAAGCATAGAAAGGATGATTAAAACGCAGTAACTCCAAATCCGCACCTTTGGCCGCACCTAAAATTTCAATCTCTTCAGCGCCTACCGCTTTAGCTACGCTTTCTACCAGAGCCTGCGCCAGGATAATACGCTCCTGCCCGAACTGCACCAACACATAATCCAGTTCAGGATTCACCGCAATCGCTCGGTTGGAAGGCAGAGTCCAAGGCGTGGTAGTCCAGATTACCGCAGAAACCTTGCCCTTGCCTTGCTGATTCAGATGGAATTTACTTAATACCGCCGCTTCATCTTCAGCGCTGAAACGCACATAAATGGAAGGCGATGTTCTGTCCTCATATTCCACTTCCGCTTCCGCCAGCGAAGAGGCGCAATCCAAACACCAGTGTACCGGTTTATACCCCTTATACAAATGGCCGTTATCCACCACTTTACCGAAGGCACGGATAATATTGGCTTCCGTCTCGAAATCCATCGTCAGATAAGGATGTTCCCAATCTCCCAATACGCCCAGACGGATAAAATCCTTTTTCTGACCTTCCACCTGCTCGCGTGCATATTTACGGCATTCCTCGCGGAATTGGGCGGCGGAAATATTCTGATTCGGTTTGCCCACCAAACCTTCCACTTTTAATTCAATCGGCAAGCCGTGGCAGTCCCAACCCGGAATATAAGGGCTGTCAAACCCCAGTGCGGTTTTGGATTTAACAATAATGTCTTTTAAAATTTTGTTGACTGCATGGCCGATATGAATGGTACCGTTGGCATAAGGAGGGCCGTCATGCAAAATAAAGGATTTTTTCCCTTTGGAAAACTGACGGATTTTTTGATACAGCGCTTTGTCATACCAACTTTTCAGCATGGCCGGTTCGCGTTTTGCCAGATCCCCGCGCATCGGAAAATCGGTTTCCGGCAGGTTCAGGCTGTTCTTATAATCAAAATTTTGCTCAGACATTTGTTTATTCCATGTTTTTTAATTAAAAATAGATTAAATCCGTTTGCTGTCGGCTAGGGTTTTTACCGCTTATTTAGCGCCGACGGAAAAATCTTAACGGTTTCTAGTTATAGCGTTTTTCGCCTTTGAATTAAAGCGTTTTTTTGCTGAAAAAAGCGTACGCACTGCCTACATCTCGTGCGATCTGTTGTTTTAAATGTTCAAAGGAAGGAAACTTCATTTCTGCACGAAGATGGCGACAAAGAATCACCTCCAAGGGCTGCCCGTAAATATCCTGATTAAAATCAAACAGATGCACTTCCAGCAATTGTTTTACCCCGTTAATGGTGGGACGCCGACCGATATTCGCCACCCCATAAAAAAACTTTCTGTTTTTCAACCGCACTTTTACCGCATAAACACCATGTACGGGGTTCACCTGTCGGTGTAACAGAATATTAGCGGTGGGAAAGCCGATGGTGCGCCCCAGTTTATTACCATGAGCCACCCGTCCGGTAATGGCATAAGGCCGTCCCAGCATAAGCTCTGCCGCTTCCAAATCATTTTCAGCCAACGCGCGGCGAATCGCCGTACTGCTAACCCGTTGTTCGCCCAGATAGAAGGTCGGGTTCTCTTCTACCTGAAAACCGAAGCGGGCGGATTCCCTACATAACAGCGAAAAGTCTCCCGTACGCTGTGCGCCGAAGCGAAAATCGTCCCCCAGGCTTAAAAAACCGACCGCCAGCCGGCCTACTAACCAATCGCGGATAAAAACCTGTGCGGGCAATGCGGAAAACTGCCGATCGAATTTAACGCAAATAACATAATCGGCGCCCGCTTTATCCAAATGAGTCAGCTTATCGCGCAAGCGCATTAAACGAGCCGGAGCATTTTGACCGGAGAAATATTCGCGCGGCTGAGGTTCGAATAACATTACCGCCATCGGCAGTTGTAATTCGTCCGCCTTACGGCGCAGACGGCGCAGTATCGCCTGATGACCTAAATGAACGCCGTCAAAATTACCGATGGTCAATGCACAACCCGGTATTTTACCCTGCAGATTATGCATTCCGCGAATAAGTTGCATGAGATCTTCCGCTCTGAATCAATTACGAAGGTTAACTGAGAAAAATGGTCGCCATTATACGCATTAATCCCTAAAAATTAAAGGGCGCCGCCGCAGACTCGCCCCCGTCTTCAGCCGGTTTTGCGCCTATAAGTATGTTTTTTCAGGAAGGGCGACAATACCGACAGCATGGTGGCGCCGATAACGCACAGGATACCGATCGCGGTAATAAAAGACAGACTGTCGCCGAGCAGGATAATTGCCAAAAATACGCCGAAAACGGGTTCCAAGGTATTAATAATACTGGATACATTGGCCGAGGTATTCTGCAGCCCCATATTCCACAGCCAGACCGCCACCCAACTGCAACCGATCCCCAAATAAAACAGGGCGGAGATCCCCTTCACAGTAGGGGTAATATTCCAGTCGCGTACCAACAGCAAGCTAAACGGAATACATAATAAACTCCCCAGCACGATAATAACGTTAGTGTATAGGGCGGGATTGATTTCCTTCATTACCTGTTTGCCAAGATAAATACAAAAGGCGAAAACAATTCCCGAAGCCAAAACCAGCATACAGCCTAATAAGCTGATATTGCCGTTTTCCTCCGCACCGAAAACAGTCAACCCGATCCCCAGAAAAGCAATTAGGCTCAATAACCAATCATGGGGTCTGACCCGCTGCCGGAAGAAAAAATACCCGACCATCACTACGATTAAGGGTTCCATACCAATCATTGTTACCGCACTGGCGGCGGAGGTGTAGTACAGTCCGGTAAACTGCAAAATAAACGCCAGCGGGAAATTCAACAATGCCAGTAACCAGACCTTTTTACGCAAATGAGGTTGAATCCGGCGGTAAGCTTTAAAAAATAGCGGTAATATAATCAGCGCGGGAATCATCAGGCGCAGCTGAACCATTAACACGGGATCCATAATTTCATAGGTATATTTACCGGCAATAAAGGCGCTTGCCCAGATAAAAACCGCTATCAATTGGTAAATCATAAGTTTTTAATTCTTCCCCTATCCTCTGGCCAGCAAATCACGGACACGGATACCGCACAGCACCAACATCGCCAAATAGCTGCAAACCGCCAATGCAATCAACCATGCCAGCCAGTGCAGACGCTGCATAAAGGGCATGGCGTACCAGCTTTCCATGGCCGGGGAAAAATGCCAGACCAAGGCGCCCATCACCAAGGCGGCGCATAAAATCCGGATAAAAAAGACCGCACTTTTCGAACTGAACCTGTATACATCTTCTTTTACCAATCCGCGATACAGCAAATAGGCGTTAAGGGTCGCCGACATGGCCGAGGCCATAGCCAGCCCCACATAACTGAAAGGGATCGCCAACAGATTAAATCCCATATTGCTGAGCATGGCGATAATACCGATTTTCACCGGCGTTTTGGTATCCTGTCTGGCGTAATAGCCGTTGGCCAGAATCTTAATCAGCATAAAGCTCAGCAAACCGGCATTAAATGCCCAGAGGGATAAAGCGGCAGCTTCCACGTCATAAGCGCTGAATTCGCCGCGCATAAATAGAACCAGTAACATCGGCCGCGCCAGTACCGCAATACCAATCATTGCCGGCAGGCCGAGCAGCAAAATCATGCGCACGCCCCAATCCATAGTGGTACGGAAAGCTTCAACGCCGCCCGCCTGCTCCCGTCCGTTAACATGATGACGGGAAAGAGTAGGCAGAATCACGGTGGAAATGGCGATGCCGAATAAACCGAGCGGAAATTCCAACAAACGATCGGAATAATACAACCAGCTGATGGAGCCGGTCATTAAAAAACTGGCGATAAAGGTATCTAACAGTAAATTAATCTGACTGACTGATACCCCGAACAATGCGGGAATCATCAGGGTACGGATTTTTTTCACCCCTTCGTCATGCCAAGCCCACTTAGGCTTAACCAAAAGCCCCGCCCGTTTCAAGAAAGGGATTTGAAACAAAAATTGCAGTAAGCCGCCTAAAAAAATGCCGATAGCCAATGCCAAATCCGGGCTTTCCATCTGCGGCGCTAGAAACAATGCGCAGCTGATCATGGCAATATTGAGTAACACCGGGGAAAAAGACATTACGCCGAATTTTCCCAGCGTATTCAAAATAGCGCCGGATAATGCAACAAAGGTAATAAACCATAGGTAAGGAAAAGTAATTTTCAGTAACAGCGAAGCCTGAGTAAATTTCGCCCCGTTCGGCCCCCCATTCAGCCAATCGAGAAACCAACCGGTACCGAACAATGCGGCCACAAGCGGCGAAGCAATCATCGCCGTTAGAGTTACTATGCTGACCAAACCGCCCAGGGTGCCGGAAACCTTAGCAATAAACGCCCGGGTCGCATCCGGATCACCGCTTTTACGGTATTCCGCCAACACCGGGACAAAGGCCTGAGAGAATGCCCCTTCGGCAAACAGGCGGCGCAAAAAATTAGGAATACGGTTAGCGAACAGGAAAACATCCGCCGCCGCCCCAGCACCGATAATATTCGCCACCACAATATCACGCACAAGACCGAGGATACGTGATAATAAGGTCATCGAGCTCACGATAATGCCCGATTTTAATAAGCCTTTACTCAAAATTCTGTACTCTTTCAATCATTATTATGCTACCCGCCCTAAAAACGGATTTATCCGCGATGTACGGGAAAATCAAAATTCCGCCTTAATTGTATAGAAATTTCGTTTTAGCGCTATATTCTAAGCAAAAAAACTGTTAAAATTCCGCCCACTGTCGTTGCTTTGAGCTATATTCCCGAAAAAAAGCGCCGGTATAACGGATATAACGGACCTATATAACGCGTATATAACGACGGTTACTTTCGGTTGTGTCTCACCGAAATCAGCAGAATCAACTTATTTTCATTGACAAACGAACATAAAACAGGCATATTCTACGCCCTTATTTTTATGTTCGTTAATTACAGAAATTCTTAGGAGTTTGACCTTGGCTAATATCAAGTCAGCAAAAAAACGTGCGGTTCAATCTGAAAAACGCCGTCAGCATAATGCAAGTCAACGCTCAATGATGCGTACTTACATCAAAAAAGTTTATGCCGCAGTGGCAGCAGGTGAAAAAACAGTTGCGGAAGCTGCATTCGTAGAAATGCAGAAAGTTGTGGATCGTATGGCTTCCAAAGGCTTAATCCACGCTAATAAAGCAGCAAATCACAAAGCGAAATTATCTGCTCAAATCAAAAAATTAGCTTAATTTTTTGCACAAGGGTGAAATATGAACCGCACTTAAAAAAACAAGTGCGGTTTTTTTATTATTCAGGCGCCTAAAAACCGATTTCAGCTAAAATGCGCTTTTTTCCCGATTAAATCCCAATCCTATTGATATTATTGTTTTTATCCGCCGATATAGATTTCTTTCCGTTTATTTTTACCGGTTGAGATTGTGCATTCGCCCGGTAAGGACGTTTTTTTACGGCCATAAGGTTGTTATTTTTCTGTCCCGCCCCGCTCGGCAAAAATTGAATTCCCCCCGCTTATCCGCTAAGATAGCGGCGATCATAATTAGTCAGCATTGCTAATGTGTTAAGTTTTAACTGTTAATCAACTAAGGATCATGTATGAAAAAACTACTTATGTCTTTCCTTTCCTGCAGTCTGTTAGCTGCCACCGCAAACGCACAGGAATCCTCTTCTACCGCTCCCGCCACCCACACCTATGAAATGACCCAAACCTATGATCTGGCCGTGCCGAAAGGCTCGAAAGGTGAAACCAAACTATGGATTCCCCTCCCTTTCAATAATGAATATCAACAGGTGAAATCCATTCGTTACGAAGGTAATTATAATCGGGCCTACATCACTGAAAACAATACCTACGGCGCCAAAACCCTGTTTGCCGATTGGGATGAAAAAGCTCAGCAACGGGATTTAAAATTAACCCTAGTCATTCAAACCAAAGATCGCGAACCTATGCGGCAAAAAGCCTTGGAAAATTATACCCCGCCGGAAAAAATCATTTACTCCGTCGATGTCGTGGAATATCTGAAACCTACTCAGCACATTAAAACCGATGGTATCGTAAAAGAATATGCGGATAAAATTGTCGGTCAGGAAACGAATCCTTTACAAAAAGCCCGTCTGATTCATCAATGGATAGTGAATAATATGGAGCGCGATAACAGCGTATTAGGCTGTGGCGACGGCGATGTGGAAAAAATTCTGACCAGCGGCGTACTCAAAGGCAAATGTACCGATATGAACTCTGTCTTTGTGGCCTTAGCCCGTGCGGCAGGGATTCCCGCCCGAGAAGTATTCGGTATTCGCCTCGGTGCGGCACCGAAAATGAGCCGCTATTCTAAAACCGCATTCGGCAGCGCCGATGAAAACCGTATTGCCAAAATCAGCGGAGCGCAGCATTGCCGCGCCGAATTCTATTTGGCCGGTTTCGGTTGGGTACCTGTTGATCCCGCCGATGTGGCTAAAATGCGTTTGACCGAGAAAAAAGCGGTTGAAGATGCCGATGTACAGGCGGTTTCCGATTATCTGTTCGGTAACTGGGAAATGAACTGGGTTGGCTTTAACCATGCCAGAGATTTCGAACTTTATCCGCTACCGCAATTAGCACCAATTAATAACTTCGGTTACCCTTATGCGGAAATCGGCGGCGATCCGCTAAATTTCTTCGAACCGAAAGAGTTTAAATATGACTACAGCGCAAAAGAATTATAATAAGTCTTTTATCGCTTCCTGTGTTACCGCCGTGCTTGCGGCGGTAACCTCGACGCTATGCTGTATCGCGCCTCTGCTCTATCTGCTGTTCGGCGTTTCCTCCGCCTGGTTGGTAAAGCTGGACGCCCTAAGCTTTCTACGCTTTCCGCTATTACTGCTTTCCCTGGCTGCTTTCGGCTACGGCTTCTGGCTGCTGACCTTCTCTAAAAAAATCATCTGCAGTCGCTATATTTCACGCAAAACCTTATTGGTATTGTACGGAATAATGTTTATTTTTATCCTGTTTTTCCTGCTCTACCCGAATCTATTGCCCTGGCTGTTGGAAGCATAAATAGACATACATATTTCATAAGGTAAAATCATGCAAAAATTAATCGCACTCTGCCTGTTTGCATTTATATCCATAGGTTCCGCTTCAGGCGCCGACGGCGCCCGGGAAAAACAGGTGGTCATACAAATTAAAGAAATGACCTGTCAGCTTTGCGCTTATTTGGTTAATAAAGAATTGCGCAATATCGATGGGGTAATTACCACTAAAGCCGATTTAAAAACCCGCTCGGTCAGCGTATCGGCACAAGACAAGGTGAGTGATGAACAACTGATACAAGCCATTGACAAGTTGCATTACACCCCGCAGATTCTGCGTACCGAATAAAAACTCCGGTTAAAACGACCGCTCTTTTTAACATTCTTACGGCGGGGCATACTAATGATGATGCGCCCCGCAATCTTTATGCTCCTCCGGCTCGCCTCCTATACAAGCGGTACAATATAGAGATTCGGAATGCCGATGATCTTTGCCTTCCATCTGCAAGGTGCAATGAACGATTCCCTGCCGTTGCAGCGCCGCGGTCAAGCTCGCCATAATTTCTCCGCTTTCCGCAACAGTCAATTCCCCGTCCACCACCACATGAGCGGACAGAAAATGACCTTCGCCGCTTAGAGTCCAAATATGCAAATCATGAATGGCTTCCACCCCCGGGGTTTGCAACATATTCCGAGTCAACTTATGCTGATCGATATCCGCAGGCGCACCTTCCATTAAAATCGGGAGCGCTCCTTTCAACACGGCATATCCGCCCTTGGCAATCAGCAGAGCGACCAATAGGCTGATAAGGGGATCCGCCCAACGCCAATCGAAAAATATCATCAGCAAGGCCGCCGCAATAGCACCGACAGAGCCGAGCAAATCCCCCAATACGTGCAGATAGGCGCTTTTCATATTCATACTGTGCTGCATATCCCCATTCCGCTGCATATAAACGGCAATCACAATATTCACTATCAGCCCGATGAAACTGACGATCAACATTCCCGTCGTAGCGATTTGCGGCGGATGGAAAAAGCGTTGCAAGGCTTCAATAAGGATAATCAAGGCAATCAGAATTAAAGTCAGGCCGTTTAATGCCGCCGCCAATATTTCCGCCCGCTTATATCCATAGGTATTGCGCGCGCAAGCCGCCCGCTCGCCTAAACCTAAAGCCAATAAGGATAAGCCTATGGCCACCCCATCTGAAAACATATGCCCCGCATCGGATAATAATGCCAAACTGCCGGTTAGCAATCCGCCAATAATTTCTACCAGCATATAGGCAAAAATTATCGCCAAGGAAATGGTCAATACGCTTTTATTGCGACTATGGACGTGGGAATGTCCCCCATGATGCCGGTGTGATGCCATGATAATGCTCCCTTACTGCAGTCTGAGCCTGAAGTATAAAAATATAAGGCGGTATAGCGTCAAGTAAAATCCCCCTTAAAAACAAAAAAACAATCATTAATTATCATTAATTCCTTACCCAAAACCCTTTAAAATCAATTCAAATCATATAATTTAAAACGATAATTATTTTTAATAATACATATAAGCTTTTGATTTTAATCAAAACATAAAAAACCAAGTTGATTATATTTAAACGGACAGCTAGATACCAAGGAGGGAATTCATATGTTTAAATTTCTAAAAGCTTCTCCGCCTGCCGCTCCGCTTGAAAGCGCTCAGGTAGATCGAGAATACCGTCGATTACGCCTGCAGGTTTTTGCCGGCGTCTTTATCGGCTATGCGGCCTATTATCTTATCCGTAAAAATTTCTCCCTTGCCATTCCCTATTTAATTGATGAATACGGTTTCAGCAAAGCGGAGTTAGGTACGGTGGGCGTTGCTCTGTCCCTGGCCTATGGTTTCAGTAAATTTATTATGGGAAATATTTCCGATCGCAGTAATCCGAAATATTTTATTACTATAGGTCTACTTGGCTCGGCCGTTATCAGCTTGGCTTTCGGCTTGGTACCCGGTGTTCTCTCTTCTATCCCGATAATGATTGCGCTGGCCGCTTTAAACGGTTGGTTCCAAGGAATGGGGTATCCGCCCGGTGCCAAAACCATGACCAACTGGTTTTCCGTATCCGAACGTGGTGTTTGGTGGAGCTGGTGGAACGTATCCCATAACCTTGGCGGCGGTTTGATCGGTCCATTGGCCATACTGGGATTATCCCTATTCGGAGTATGGCAATCATTGTTCTATTTACCGGCGCTTATCGCAATTCTATTGGCGCTGGTCGTCTTCTTTCTAATGCGTGATACGCCGGAATCCCAGGGTTTACCTCCGATTGATCGCTATAAACAGGAAAAAGTGATTGAGCAGGTGGAATCTGCGCATACGCTGTCCTCTAAAGATATTTTCATGAAATATATCATCGGTAATAAATTCTTATGGGCCATTGCCGTTGCCAACGTATTCGTCTATTTTATCCGCTACGGTATCATCGACTGGGCTCCGACTTATCTGAAAGAAGTTAAACACTTCAGTGTTGATAAGCAAAGCTGGGCCTATTTCCTGTATGAATATGCGGGTATATTCGGAATGCTGGCCAGCGGTTATTTAAGTGATAAAGTATTTAAAGGACACCGAGCGCCGCCGATGCTATTTTTCCTTGTCGGGGTATTAATTGCCATTATCGTATACTGGAAAAACCCGGCTGGTAATCCTCTGGTGGATAATATTTGTCTGGTGGCCATCGGCTTCCTTATTTACGGACCGGTGATGATGATCGGTTTACAGGCTGCCGATTTCGTCCCCCGTGTCGCCACAGGAACAGCAACGGGATTAACCGGGCTATTCGGTTATCTGCTCGGCTCTGCCAGTGCCGGTTATGTCATGGGAAAACTGGTGGATCTGTTCGGCTGGGACGGCGGTTTCTATGCGCTGATTATTTCCTGCTTACTGGGATTTGTATTTATCGCCTTTACGTTATTTCATAAAACCGGCGTAAAATAAATCCTTATCACACCATATTCATGCCCGTAAAGCCTATCTTCGGGCATGAATTTTTTTATAACATCTGATAAATCAATGAGAACGAAACCTTCTTCTGCGCCGGTGAAAATTTAATGCGTTATTTACCGGTGCGAGATTTTCCGTTTTTAGTACGGGCTGAATTTCTTTCTGCTTGCGACGGGCGCGGCGATAATGGCTTAAAAAATAATGGGTCGAGCTGGCCAACAGAATACCGATTAAAAATACGATCAACAGTTCGCCGTACAGACGATGGAAGATTTGGTTGATTTTATTCTGGGTAGTTTGCCCGTAGCCGGCATCAAAAGTAACGCGCAGAAATCCTTCCAAGCCGTTGGCGGAATAGATCGGCTCCACAATCTGGCGACTACGAAAATCCTCCTCGCCGCTAAGTTCGCTTTTATCCAACCCCAGCTGACGGCGTAATTCCGGCATATTATTGGTTTGTGCCAACAGTGCGCCGTTTTCGGCATAAATAGAGGCGTCCAGAATAAACTGTTCTTTGGTCAATGCGGCCAAATTTTCATTCAGCTTTTCCGTATCCGCCCGATTTGATAATAAAATCGAAAAAATATTCGCCTGTTGGCGCACCAGTAAATGGGAGAGATTGGAAACCTGATTAACGCTGGCGATCTGCGAGCCGATTTTAAACTGGTTAATACCGAATAAAATCACGGCCAGTACGCCGATACAGAGTGCGGCAATAGCGATGAACATTGCGGTTTTAGCAATCTTTTCTTTAATAATCAGGTGCAAATTATTTCCCCCAAATCCGAATGGAATGTTGTATTATGGCAAACTTAGCATAAAAACAAAACAGGAACGCCGAAATATGCCCCAACATCAAGCTATACAAGATATTACCCGCCAATACGGCCCTTTTCCCGCCGCGATGTTAAAAGAGCGGCCGGAAGCAGCAAGGGAAGATTATTTTATTCTGTTCGGCCCCCGCCTTAATTTACAAAGTCTGCAGCAATTTCAGCATAACTGCGGTCAGAATTTTACAATTTTTGACGGCTGGGAAACCCTGGGAAACCCAATTCTGTTACTCGGCGGAAAATGGCAAGCGCAATACCTGGAGATAGCCCATAAATTATCTCTGGACGCCGCCCCGATAAATTTCAGTCCTCGTCTTTCCCGCCCCGGTCTGTTGGTGATGGATATGGATTCGACCGCCATTCAAATCGAATGTATTGATGAAATCGCCAAACTCGCCGGCTGCGGAGAAAAGGTTTCCGCCATCACCGCCAGCGCCATGCGGGGAGAGTTGGATTTTGAGCAAAGCCTGCGTAAGCGCGTGGCCACTTTAGAAAATGCGCCGGAAAGTATTTTACAGGAAGTCCGCCGCAATCTGCCCTTAATGCCGGGCTTGCGGGAAACCGTACGGGAATTAAAAAAATATCAGTGGAAAATTGCCATTGCCTCCGGCGGTTTCACCTATTTTGCCGATTATTTAAAAGATCTGCTCGAACTGGATGCGGCGGTATCCAATCAATTTGAAATCCAAGACGGAAAGCTAACCGGTCGGGTAAAAGGCAATATCGTCCATGCCGAATATAAAGCGGATACCCTGCAACGCTTAGCCGCACAATTCGGCATCGCTCGAGAAAACACCGTAGCGATCGGCGACGGCGCCAATGATCTTTGTATGATGAGTGTTGCCGGATTAGGCGCAGCCTTCCATGCCAAGCCTAAAGTTCAACAACTGGCGCAGGTTGTGGTAAACTTCGCTGACCTAAGCGCACTTATCTGTCTGCTAAGTGCCAATGACAGAATTAAATCTTAATAAGGAGAAATTATGCCGTCATTTGATATTGTTTCGGAAATTACCATGCATGAAGTACGCAACGCCGTAGAAAACGCGCAGCGCGATCTCACCAATCGTTGGGACTTCCGCAATGTGCAGGCTTCAATTGAGCTGAATGAGAAAAACGAAAGTATTAAATTAGCGACGGAATCGGATTTTCAGTTGGAGCAGTTACTGGATATTCTGCGTAACGCCTGTATTAAACGCGGTATTGATTCCGCCGCCCTCGATATCCCTGCCGACTATGAACATAGCGGAAAAACCTATAGTAAAGAGGTTAAATTGAAACAGGGTATTGAAAGCGATATGGCAAAAAAAATTACCAAATTAATTAAAGACAGCAAATTAAAAGTCCAGACTCAGATTCAGGGAGAACAGGTTCGGGTCAGCGGCAAATCTCGCGATGATTTACAAGCGGTGATTCAATTAGTGAAAGGTGCGGAATTAGGCCAACCTTTCCAGTTTAATAATTTCAGGGATTAATTCGGTTCTTGTATATTGGATTTCGGAGCTAAGCCTGGGGTTTAGCTCTTTTTTATTCTCCGCCAGTTCCTGCAATCCTGCCCTAAAATCAAGCAATATATAAAAGTGCGGTCAAAAAAAAAGTTTTTAAACCTACCGCTGTTTGAAGATAGTAAAGAAAGCGCCGGGTTCAGACTTCGCCTGCAGGCTCTCAGCGAATAAAAAAGGGGGATAAAAAAGGGGCGGATAAGTTTATCTCCGCCCCCTTTTTACAGTCCGGGATTTATTGTGCAAACGGATTCCGGCTGCTTAACCTCTTTATTTTATATAAGTAATCAGTGCTGTTAGCATTGATCGAACATGTAAATATAAAGCCGAATCCCGCAATGCAGGAAGCCGAATTAATTACGGTGTCCTTGCTTCCGAGCATCACCAATAGAAGTTAATCAGAACAAGAAGACCGAAGAACGATAATCCTTGGCGCCAACTACCAACGAATATTATTTAATCCCTGATTTCCTTCAAATCAGTGAAGTTATTTTCCGGCATACAGTTTATCGGCATGAAAGCCTATATGTTCGCCGATAAAACTGGCGACAAAATAATAACTGTGATCATAGTTTTCGTGATAGCGGATCTTTGGATTCAGCGCCATTCTCTTACAGGCTTGGGCAAAATTTTCAGTACACAGCTGCTGCCGATAAAATTCATCGTCCAATCCCTGATCAATCAATATATTCTCGACTTTACCGCCAGCCAGCACCAACTCGGTAGGATCATAATCCCGCCAACTATGCTGATCTGCGCCTAAATAGGCGCTAAAGGCTTTTTGTCCCCATTCGGCTCGGGAAGGGGACAGAATCGGAGCAAAAGCGGAAACGCTCCTATATACCTCCGGATTGCGTAACGCCAATACCAGTGCGCCTAATCCCCCCATGGAATGGCCAAATACGGATTTTTGAGCAGTGGCAGGAAAATGCCCTTCAATCAGAAGCGGTAATTCGTGCAGAATATAATCGTACATTTTATAATTGGCACGCCATGGTTCCTGCGTCGCATTCAGATAAAATCCCGCCCCCTGACCGAGATCATAGCTGTCGGCATCGGCAACCCCTTCTCCTCTCGGACTGGTATCCGGCGCCACCAGAATAACATTATGTTCCGCAGCATAACGCTGCGCTCCCGCTTTGGTGATAAAATTCTGTTCCGTACAAGTCAACCCCGACAGCCAGTATAATACCGGTAATTTTTGTTTCTCCACCAATGGCGGCAAATATATGCCGATATTCATCTCGCAACCTAAGGTTCGCGCATAATGTTTATACACATATTGCCATCCGCCGAAACAGGCTCGTTTTTCAATCAGTTGCATAGCTTATAAATTCTCCCCGCAACAATATTCGACTAAGGGCTATGTTCTTACGCCATAGCCGTTCACCGATTTAATAACGGATAACCGTCCGAATCGACTTACCCTGATGCATTAATTCAAACGCCTGATTAATCTCATCTAAGCTCAGACTATGGGTAACAAAAGGTTTTAACTGGATTTTCCCTCGCATCGCATCTTCCACCATACCCGGCAGCTGAGTACGGCCTTTTACCCCGCCGAATGCGGAACCTTTCCATACTCGTCCCGTTACCAGCTGGAACGGGCGGGTAGAAATTTCCTGGCCCGCACCTGCTACACCGATAATGACGGACTGTCCCCAACCGCGATGAGCGCTTTCCAGCGCAGCCCGCATCACCTCAACATTACCGATACATTCAAAAGTATGATCTATTCCCCATTTGTGCATATCCAGTAACACGTCTTTTATCGGTTTATCATAATCATTCGGATTCAGACAATCGGTGGCACCGAACTGCTTGGCCAACGCAAATTTAGCCGGATTGGTATCAATGGCGATAATCTTACCCGCTTTTGCCTGACGAGCGCCCTGAATCACGGCAAGGCCGATGGCACCTAAGCCGAATACCGCAACGGAATCCCCTTCCTGTACCTTAGCGGTATTATGCACGGCGCCTATTCCCGTAGTAACCCCACAACCTAATAAACATACCTGTTCGTGATCGGCCTCGGGATTAATTTTTGCCAGAGAAACTTCCGCCACCACGGAATACTCACTAAAGGTAGAACAACCCATATAATGGTAAATAGGTTGCCCCTTATAAGAGAATCTCGTAGTACCGTCCGGCATTAAGCCTTTGCCCTGGGTTTCTCGCACGGAAACGCACAGATTGGTTTTTCCCGAACGACAGAATTCACATTCTCCGCATTCCGCCGTGTAAAGAGGAATAACATGATCACCGGGTTTTACGCTGGTTACCCCCTCGCCGACTTCAACGACAATACCCGCCCCTTCATGGCCTAATACCACCGGGAAAACCCCTTCGGGATCCTTGCCTGATAAGGTAAAAGCATCGGTATGACAGACTCCCGTATGGGTATTTCTGATTAAAACTTCCCCTTTTTTCGGTGGATCAACATCAATTTCAACCACCTGTAACGGTTGACCGGGTGCAAATGCAACGGCAGCGCGTGATTTCATAAAATTCCTCTCTTTAACTGATTTACTCTTACTTTAAATAAGCGCGAACAAGTTCGATGGTATCATCGACGGAGCTATTAATTTCGTGATAGCTTGACTTATCCGGCTGAAAACTTTCGCGAATATGGCTTTCCAGCACCTCGGCCATTAAACCGTTCACCGCACCTCTTACCGCAGCAATCTGCTGTAAAATAGCACGACATTCCGTTTCGCTTTGCAGCGCACGTTCAAGCGCTTCCATTTGTCCTTGGATACGCCGGACCCGAGTCAGTATTTTCTTTTTTTCCGCTGGGCTGTTGGGCATTGATTACCTCCTTTTACTCACAAGAGTTATACTATAGGGGAGTATGCTATCTTTGTCAAATAATAGCCCTCCATATAAATTTATCGGCACATAACCTAAAAAGACGTATTAAAAAAGGGCTATCATGCCCTTTTTACCTAACCCATCAATCGGCTTCGCATCAAACCCCGAGGTTAGTCATTGAATGGAAAATTTTATATTTATTATCTTAAAAAACCTTTTATATAAAACTTAAAAAAACCAAGACCTATTCCGGGTTGGCGAACGGTAAATTGCTAAATTCCGATTTATTTCTTAATTCGTCCAGGCTTCATTGATCGGGCATCAGAGATGATTTTTTGCTCCGATATTCTCGGTTACAATCATGGCTATCCCCGCTAAAAGCGAATAGCGAATAGCGAATAGCGAATAGCGAATAGCAAATAGCAAATAGCAAATAGCAAATAGCAAATAGCAAATAGCAAATAGCAAATAGCAAATAGCAAATAGCAAATAGCAAATAGCAAATAGCAATAAAATAACGGAATAAGTATAAATAGGCTAAATACTCGATTAGCAAAGCTACTCAGGATTTTCGAAAAGATAAAGAAAAAAGATGAAAGGGTTAATGGTGCCCCCAACAGGACTTGAACCTGTGACCAATCGATTATGAGTCGACTGCTCTGACCGACTGAGCTATGGGGGCGCGCTCTGCCATTTGTAAGCAAAAACGGCGTAATTATAATGAAATATTCGGGTTAAGTCTATACAAGAACGGATAACAGGTTTAAATTCAAACAAATAAGCCCTGCAATCAGTGCAGGGCCCAAATTTTATACCGAGATTACTCGTCCAAAAAGCTACGCAGGGTTTCCGAGCGACTCGGATGGCGCAGTTTGCGCAGGGCCTTAGCCTCAATCTGACGGATACGCTCGCGGGTAACATCAAACTGTTTACCCACTTCTTCCAGAGTATGATCGGTATTCATATCGATACCAAAGCGCATACGCAGAACTTTTGCCTCACGCGGCGTTAACCCTTCCAGAACCTCATGGGTCGCCGTTTTCAGACTTTGTGCGGTAGCCGAATCCAGCGGCAGTTCCAGGGTGCTGTCCTCAATAAAATCACCTAAGTGGGAATCATCATCATCACCGATAGGCGTTTCCATCGAAATCGGCTCTTTAGCGATTTTAAGCACTTTACGGATTTTATCTTCCGGCATTCCCATACGTTCCGCCAGTTCTTCCGGAGAGGCTTCGCGCCCCATTTCCTGTAACATCTGACGTGAAATTCTGTTCAGCTTATTAATGGTTTCAATCATATGTACCGGAATACGAATCGTTCTGGCCTGATCCGCAATAGAACGGGTAATCGCCTGACGAATCCACCATGTAGCATAAGTGGAGAATTTATAACCTCGCCGGTATTCGAATTTATCCACCGCTTTCATCAAACCGATATTCCCTTCCTGAATCAGATCCAGGAACTGCAAACCTCGGTTGGTATATTTTTTGGCAATGGAAATCACCAGACGCAGGTTGGCTTCAACCATTTCCTTTTTCGCACGTCGCGCTTTTAACTCGCCCTGTGCAATACGCTCGCCGATATCGCGAATTTGCTGAATACTCAGCTTGGTTTCGCTTTCAATTTGCTGTAAGCGGACAATACAATGACGAATATCCTCGGCATAAGCCTGCAAACGTTCGGCATAAGGTTTTTTACTTGCCAGTAACTTATCCAACCAGGCATCGTTATTTTCCTTACCGATGAAAACCTTAAGGAATTCTTCTTTCGGCATTTTAGCGTAATCCACTGCTAAGCGCTGAATCTGACGTTCTTCCGCGCGGATCCGCTTCATCATGCTACGCACGGAAATCACCAGCAAATCGAACTGGCGCGGCACCAAACGGAACTGGGTGAAAATTTCAGATAATATCTGAATCTGCTCTTTTGCTTTGCTGTGGGTACGCCCGTGTTTTGCGATCACATCGCAGGTTTTAACGTACTGAGCTTTTAACAAGGTGAATTTTTCACGGGCGACTTCGGGATCAATGCTGTTATCGCTGTCGTCGGCGGAAGAGTCGGAATCTTCGTTTTCTTCATCTTCCTCCTCTTCGTTTAATTCGCCTTTGGCCGAGCTTTCTTCTTCATCTTCGTCCAATGTTTCGTCTATTTCCGGAATATCATTTTCTTCCACAACATTAGGATCCACAAAGCCGGTTATCAGATCCGCCAGTCTGACGCTGCCCTCTTCCACCTTAGCATATTGCTGCAGAAGATCGGTCAGGGCTTCAGGATATTCGGCTACGGCGCTTTGTACCTCGTTAATGCCGTCTTCAATACGTTTTGCGATATCAATTTCGCCTTCCCGAGTCAGCAGTTCCACACTTCCCATTTCGCGCATATACATACGCACGGGATCCGTAGTACGCCCCAACTCGGCTTCAACACTGGACAAAACCTGTGTCGCTTCCTCAACGGCGTCTTCATCGGCAATGGTTTCGCTCAGCATTAAATCATCCGCATCAGGTGCGCTTTCCAGTACCTGAATCCCCATATCGTTGATCATTTGGATAATATCTTCAATCTGATCCGTATCGACAAGTTCTTCCGGCAGGTGATCATTCACTTCAGCGTAGGTAAGATACCCCTGCTCTTTTCCTTGGGCGATTAGCAATTTCAGTTGAGATTGTGGATTTTGATCCATACGAGACATCCGCCTTTGATTAATTAATTGTAATGAAAGATAAAATGCCACTGATTTTATCACTGTTAGAATTGATTAACTATCACTTTTTTGTCGCGCCACCAATAACTGTGCCAGCTCTTGCTTTTCTATATCCGATAAGCCCGTCGTGCGCTCTTTAGCTATCAATCTTTCTATACTTTGTTCGGTAAATTGAACATACAGATACATTAAGGTTTCACGAAATGTTTCCGTAATATTTTCCTGCTTAGTTAAATGATCCCACACCGACAGAATTTCAAGGGATTTGGCATATTCGGAATCTCGCCAGTATTCCAAAATCTGTCCCATACTGATGCCCACATTCTCGCGGCAAAGTGCGGTCATTTTATAAAATAAATCGAATCCCGGCTCGTCCAGCCCCGCCAAGGGCGACAAATCATAGTCTAGGGCGGCCAACTCCGGATTTTGCAACAGCAACGCAATCAATAACCGCATAGGGGTACGCTTTACCGTTGGCGCTTGCGGCGTGCTCTGCGCTTCCGTTTCAGCGGGAAGCAGGCTTTCCAGCTGATTCTGATCGATAATGCCTAACTTCTGCGCCAGAATATTGCGTAAATATAAGCGCAACATACCGCCCGGAATTTTGGCAATCAGCGGAACTGCCAGCGCCGCCAGTTTCGATCGGCCTTCCTTACTGGACAGATCTACCTGATCCAGTAAATGAGCAAACAGAAAATCGCTTAAGGACATGGCATGGCTCAGGTAATCCTCCAGCCCTTGTTTACCGTATTGACGGATATAGCTGTCGGGATCCTCGCCGTCGGGCAGAAATACGAATTTCAACTGCCGCCCGTCCTCCAGGTAAGGCAGCGCATTTTCCAGTGCGCGCCATGCAGCTTCCCGCCCCGCCCGGTCGCCGTCATAACAACATACCGCCTGCTCCGTTACTCGGAATAATAATGCTATCTGCTCCGGCGTAGTCGCCGTGCCCAGAGCGGCAACGGCATAATTAATACCGAACTGGGCCAGCGCGACGACATCCATATAACCTTCCACCACCAACAGCATTTCCGGTTTCTCATTTTCCTGCAAAGCTTCGAATAAACCGTATAGCTCATTGCCTTTATGGTAAGTCAGGGTTTCCGGAGAGTTCAGATATTTAGGGCGCTCGTCGCCCATGACCCGACCGCCGAAAGCAACGGTTCTGCCGCGACGATCGCGGATGGGAAACATAATTCGATGCCGAAATCGATCGTAACTATCCCCCCGTTCATTACGCGACAGCATACCTAAATCAAACAGATTCTGCTGTTGCTCACGGCTCCGGCCGAAACGGCGTAATACGGTATTAAAACTGTCCGGTACAAAACCGATGGAGAAACGGTGGATCACTTCCTGAGATAAACCGCGTTTCTGCAAATAAGCCTGAGCGGGAATACTGGCGCTTAACTGTTCCTGATAAAAAGCCGCGATTTCCGCCATAATATCGTACAGATTCCGTTTACTCCGATAGCTGAGCCTAGGTTTATCTCCCTCCCGGGAACTCTGCTCGCGCGGAACTTCCAGACCGAGAAATCCCGCCAGTTCTTCCACCGCTTCCGGAAAATCCAGCTTATCGTATTCCATCAGAAAAGTAATGGCATTACCATGCGCTCCGCAACCGAAACAATGATAAAACTGCTTATTTTTACTGACTGTAAAGGAAGGCGTTTTTTCATGATGAAAAGGGCAACAGGCCTGATAATTATTGGTTCCCGCCTTTTTCAGTTTTACGCGTGAATTGACAATATCCACAATATCCGCTTTCGCCAGAATATCATTGATAAAGCTACGGGGAATAAGTGCACCCATGACCGACCTCTGAAATAAGGATAAACCGAAGGGATATTATAATGAACAAAACCGTGATCCCCAAAAGGTTTCACGGTTCGTTAAACTCGAGTTTAATTAAAATGCGTAAGATATTTTTAATTAATATAAACGTGTATTACGCGCATTTTCACGTGCAACGCGTTTCGCATGACGTTTGGCACGGGTTGCATTCTCGCGTTTACGAATAGTAGTAGGTTTTTCGTAAAATTCGCGGCTGCGGACTTCCGCTAAGATACCGGCCTTTTCGCAAGAGCGTTTAAAACGACGTAATGCAACGTCAAATGATTCGTTTTCACGTACTTTAATTACAGGCATAAGCCATCACCTCAATATTGGATTAAATATAATTTTGCAAAATCAATCGCCGTTCGCCCGAACGGCTTATTCAATAAAGGTCGCAATTTTAATCCAGAAAGGCCGGAAAAGTAAAGTCTGATTTCATATTTTCGCTAAAATCTCCGCTTCCAACTGGAGAAAATACGCTAAACAGAGTAAAATCACGCACAATTTTAATCCTGCGAAGAGAAAACCGATGCGTGTTCTAGGAATAGAAACCTCCTGTGATGAAACCGGCGTTGCCATTTACGACGAACAAAAAGGTCTGATCGCCAATCAGCTGTACACCCAGATAGCCCTACATGCCGATTACGGCGGCGTAGTACCGGAACTGGCTTCGCGCGACCATATCCGTAAAACCGCACCGCTGATTCAGGCGGCGTTACAAGAAGCCGGTCTGAACGCCGAAGATATCGAAGGTATCGCCTATACCGCCGGGCCGGGTCTGGTGGGCGCCTTGCTGGTAGGTTCAACTGTCGCCCGCGCCTTGGCATATGCCTGGAATATTCCGGCGGTCGGCGTTCATCATATGGAAGGGCATTTATTGGCCCCTATGCTGGAACAGAACCCGCCGGATTTTCCTTTTATCGCCTTGCTGGTTTCCGGCGGACATACTCAGCTTATCCGGGTGGAAGCTGTCGGCCGTTATGAATTACTGGGTGAAAGTATTGACGATGCCGCCGGCGAAGCCTTTGATAAAACCGCTAAATTGCTGGGACTGGACTATCCCGGCGGAGCGGCGCTGTCCCGTCTGGCGGAACAGGGCGATCCGACACGTTTTCATTTCCCCCGACCGATGACAGATCGTCCCGGGTTGGATTTCAGCTTTTCCGGTCTGAAAACTTCCGCCGCCAATACCCTGCGTCAGCTAATCGAACAGGAAAACGGCTTGAGCGAACAAGCCAAAGCCGATATCGCCTGCGCATTTCAACAGGCGGTGGTGGACACCTTGGCGATAAAATGCCGTCGCGCACTACGGCAAACCGGCTATAAACGTCTGGTAATCGCCGGCGGCGTCAGCGCCAATCGCCAGCTTCGCCATAGCTTAAGTGAAATGATGCAACAATTGGGCGGTAAGGTATTCTATCCCCAGCCGCAATTCTGCACCGACAACGGCGCCATGATCGCTTACGCCGGTTTACTGCGCCTGAAACAGGGGCAAAAGCAGGATCTCAGCATTGAAGTCAAACCGCGCTGGGCAATAACCGAACTAAGCGCGCTGGAATAATGCGGCATAAACCGCCGGTTGAAAAAACTTCGGATTTTTCGACCGCACTTTTGCAACGCCGACAAGCAACCTGATAACCATGGCAAAACTTTATTTTTACTATTCCACGATGAACGCCGGCAAATCCACCACTTTGCTGCAATCCGCTTATAACTACGAAGAGCGCGATATGCACACATTGGTGTATACCGCAGCAATTGACGATCGATTCGGTTCGGGCTACGTAACCTCACGTATAGGTATCAAGCGCCGTGCCGCTTTATTCGCAAAAGATACGGATCTTTTCGCCGAAATTCAGGCCTATCATCTCCAGCATAAGCTGAATTGCATTCTGGTGGACGAAGCACAGTTTCTGACCAAAGCCCAAGTCTATCAACTCAGTGATGTGGTGGATAAGCTGAATATTCCCGTACTCTGCTACGGGCTACGCACGGATTTTCAGGCCAATTTATTTGAAGGCAGCCGCTATTTGCTGGCCTGGGCGGATCAACTGGAAGAATTGAAAACCATCTGTTACTGCGGGCGTAAAGCCAATTTCGTGCTGCGCCTAAATGAACGGGGTGAAGTGGTAAAAAGCGGAGAACAGATTCAAATTGGCGGCAACGATAAATATATGTCCGTCTGTCGCCGCCATTTTAAACAAAAAACGGAATAGCCTCGAACGGCGGCAAGCGCCGCCTCCTTCGAATCAGGATTGTTGCAGCCCTTCAAGCACCCGTAGAAACTCCTGTTCCGACCAAACTTCCAGCCCCAAGGCCTGTGCTTTGGCCAGTTTTGAACCAGCATTTTCACCGGCGATCAGCAGATCGGTTTTCGCCGATACGCTACCGCTCACCTTTGCCCCCCATTGTTGCAGCAACGCCTTGGCCTCAGTGCGCCCCATAGCGCTTAAAGTCCCGGTGAGTACCAGGGTTTTATCCTTAAACGGGTTATCGGCGATTTCTTTAACTTCCACCCTTTCCCAATGTACGCCCTGCCCGATCAAATCCTGCACCACCGCAACATTATGCGGCTCTTGCCAAAAGAGCAGAATATGATTAGCCACCACTTCCCCGATATCCTGTACCTCGAGCAGCTGTTCCTTAGAAGCCTGCTGCAAGGCTTCTAAGGAGCCGAAATAATTGGCGAGATTAAGTGCGGTGGCCTCGCCCACTTCACGGATCCCTAAAGCAAAAATAAAGCGCGCCAGACTGGTATGTTTGGCTTTCTCCAGACTGTTTAAAGCGTTTTCCGCCGATTTCGGCCCCATACGTTCCAATCGGGTCAGGGTAAGACTGTCCAGCTTAAATAAGTCCGCCGGCGTATGAATCAGCTCCCTATCCACCAATTGTTCGATTAATTTTGCCCCGACGCCTTCAATATCCATTGCTTTTCTCGACACAAAATGCTTCAGCGCCTCTTTACGCTGTGCGGCGCAAATCAAGCCGCCGGTACAACGCGCCACCGCTTCGCCCTCGACACGTACAATCTGAGAACCGCATACCGGACAATGCTGCGGAAAAACAATAGGCTTGGCCTCTGCCGGACGGCGTTCATGCAGCACACCGATGATTTGCGGAATAACATCGCCGGCGCGACGTACAATCACCGTATCGCCGATGGCAATATCCAAGCGGGCGATTTCATCGCCGTTATGCAAAGTAGCATTGCTAACCGTTACTCCCGCCACAAACACCGGCTCCAGTTTCGCCACCGGAGTAATGGCACCGGTTCGCCCCACCTGAAATTCAACATCATTCAAACGGGTCAGTTCTTCCTGGGCCGCAAACTTATAGGCAATGGCCCAACGCGGCGCCTTGGAAATAAACCCCAACGCCTGCTGCAGGGCGATGCTGTTGATTTTTAATACCGTGCCGTCAATATCATAGCCGAGGCTACTGCGTTTATCCGCGATGGTGCGATAAAAATCCAATGTCTGCGCCGCACCTTTGCATAAGCGAATTTCCGGATTCACCGGAATACCGAGGGATTTCAGCCATTGCAAACGTTGATAATGGGTATCGGGCAAACTCACCCCTTCCGCAATCCCGATAGCATAAGCATTCAGGGTCAACGGGCGCCGACTGGTGATTTTCGGATCCAGCTGACGCAGAGAACCGGCCGCCGCATTACGGGGGTTGGCAAAGGTCTTTTCACCCTGCGCCAGCGCCTGTTGATTTAAACGTTCAAAGCCCGCCTGCGGCATAAAGACCTCGCCGCGCACTTCCAAACGTCGCGGCGGATTTTCCGTCAGCAGGCGCAGCGGAATATTGCGGACGGTACGAATATTAGCGGTAATATCTTCGCCCGTGGTGCCGTCGCCGCGGGTTGCCGCTCGGCTCAACAGACCGTTCTCATATAAAATGCTCACCGCCAAACCGTCCAGCTTAGGTTCACAACAAAATTCCAAGGATTCGGGCGGCAGGCTCAGCCGTTCCTGAATACGTTTAACAAACCCGTAAAACTCCTCATCGGAAAAAGCGTTATCCAGGGATAGCATCGGCAACTCGTGCCGAACCTGAGCAAAGCCGGACAAGGGCTTGGCGCCGACGCGCCGAGTCGGCGAATTGTCATCCGCGTACTGCGGATAATCCTGTTCCAGCGCCTTAAGCTGATGAAACAAACGATCATATTCACTATCGGGGATTTCGGGATTATCCAGTACATGATACAGATATTCATGGCGGCGCAAACTTTCCCGCAATTGTTCTATTTGTTGTGCGATATCAGACATAATTAAGTTCCTTTACAAAAATGACCGCACTTTATGCTGCCAAAGTGCGGTCATTTTTTCGCTTTTTTATTCTCGGCTAATTCAGTTTGGCAAGGTATTGCTGTTCCGCCTCGTCATCAAACAACGCCTGCTGATCCGTCAGCACAAACCCCTTTAACTGCTCCGCCAGGGTCTTCGCCGCCCGAATCATCATTTTCAAATTGGTGCGATCGTTACCGGCGGACGGCAGCTGCATAAACAATGCGATGCCCACTGTTTGAAAATCGCTCATGGCATAAGGATTAAAAGTACCCGGCTGATTAATATTAGCGGCGCTGAACAATACCGGACTGGCGACGGTTAAATCGAGATGGCGGTGATAAATCTGCCCTTCGCCGAAAATAAAGCCCAGATCTTCCAGTGCCTGCGCCAGTACGCTACCGTGGAAGCTACGGTTTTCCGCCGCCACCACATACAGCATAATAAAAGACGAGGACTCTTCCGCCACCGTAGCGGCGGCATTATTATTTCGTACCTGTTCTTGCTCTTCCAAAGGTTGTTGCAGAGGAGGGGCGGAAAAGGGTGTCTGCGCCGCAGGCTGTATGCCGGCCTGTGCCGCTTCTTGTAACTGCACTCGCAACAGTTCGGAGGAAGAATTAATTCCTTCCTGTTCGTCGGCCATAGCTTCCACATCGGCAATGGTACGCTCACCCACATTGGCGTGAATTTCAGGCTGAATCTGAGGCTGAATCTGAGGCTGAATCTGAGGTTGTTGAACCTGAGCCTGTGTCTGCAACTGACGGCGCGAATCATAAGGGCGCATATCATAGAGGGTTTCGGAATCCGATCCCGGTAAGGTGATTTTTATCTGTTCCACCGATTGAGGCGCCTGAGAAGACGGCTGCTCCACCGGCGTCGTTCGACTTTCCGCTGCAAAATTCAAATTCTGCTGCGCGGCTTCCGGTTGAGAAGAAAAAGGGGCGGCAGAAGAAAATCCGGCTTCCGGGGATACGGGCGATGCCTGTACGGGCTGATGGGAAAAGGAGGAATCTGCTTGTCCGGCACGATTAAAGGTGTTGGCATTAACGAAATATTGAGATTTTTCACGTCGGTTGGCCCATAACCCGTGAGCCACTAAAGCAATCAGCGCAAGAATGCCTAAAATGATTAAAATTGTATTTAAATCCATTGCTATGCGATTCCTATGATTTTCTGTTTACCACTCGGCCGTTTCGACATAAAGCGAAAGCGTGCAAATGTGGCTAGCTTACCATATTTTCGCAATCGGGCGATATCTTTATCTTGAAATTCCCCCTTTAAACCCGCACTATAAACGGCGAAATTTAATCAGCGTCGTAACGGCGCCTCAGACTTCGTTATTCCTCCAAGGTCAATTTATTAAGGACACTTTATGCTAAAGCAAAATGAGATAGGATCGGGCTTCCATTATTTCGTCATGGGCTGGCACCTTATCCGGCAGAAAGGCCTGCGTCGCTTTGTAATTATGCCCGTAGTGCTGAATATCTTATTATTAAGCGGCCTGTTCTGGCTGTTCGTCAGCAAAATCAGCGATATGATCGATAGTCTGATGTCCTTTATTCCCGACTGGTTAAGCTGGCTCAGTGGAATTTTACTGGTTCTTTCCGTACTGATGATTCTGCTGCTGTTTTATTTTATCTTTACCGCCCTATCCGGCTTTATCGCTGCGCCCTTCAACGGGCTGTTGGCGGAAAAAGTGGAACAGATGCTCACCGGCGAAAGCCCGAACGATATGGGCATCGCCGACTTTATTAAAGATATACCGCGAATGCTAAAGCGGGAATGGCAAAAACTGCTATATAGCCTGCCGCGTTTGTTACTGCTGTTCTTACTCGGTTTTATGCCTTTAATCGGACAAACCCTGATTCCGCTGCTTACCTTTATATTTACCGCTTGGATGATGGGAATTCAATATTGCGACTATCCCTTCGATAATCACAAAATCAGTTTCCACAGTATGCGCTTCAATCTGGCGCAGAATAAAATCCAAACCACGGTATTCGGTAGCCTGGTTACCCTCTGTACCTTTGTTCCGCTGGTGAATTTTCTGATTATTCCGGTGGCCGTGTGCGGGGCAACCGCCATGTGGGTGGAAACTTACCGCCCGCAAACAGCTGTGCAAAAGCAAAATAGGGATTTAATGCCCAAAGGGCAAGGGAAAGAAGTTAGCCCGCAGGCCACCAAGGGCGATCTTACCCCTTAATGTTTTAAGGCACGCCTTAAGCGGGCGTGCTTTAAATTTGCCTGATTTTTAGTCGGTGTTTTTTCCTTTATCATCTAAACGAAAAAACTTTCTCTAAAAGCACCGCACTTTTATGCCGTTACCGCCTTCTTTATTGCCGAGCGGGCTGAAACCTTGACTTAATCCTCCTCTTCCCCCCTGATTCCCCCCCCTTTTAAATAACCATCAATTATAAAATATAACTAATAACCATTTTTTTTATTATATAGGCTATGCTAAAACTAAGCGCAATAAATAAGCAGGGTTCTTAAGGAGAACAGATCATGACTATTTTTGCAGATAATTCTTATTCTATCGGTAATACCCCCTTGGTGCGCTTAAAAAATTTCGGTAATAAAGGAAACCTGGTGGTAAAAATTGAAAGCCGTAACCCGAGCTTCAGCGTAAAATGCCGTATCGGTGCCAATATGGTATGGCAAGCGGAGCAGGACGGTATCCTGACGAAAGACAAAGAAATTGTCGATGCCACCAGCGGCAATACCGGTATCGCACTGGCTTACGTTGCCGCCGCACGAGGCTATAAAATCACCCTGACCATGCCGGAAACCATGAGCTTGGAACGTAAACGTCTGTTACGCGGCTTAGGGGTTAATCTGGTTCTGACCGAAGGGGCAAAAGGAATGAAAGGCGCCATCGCCAAAGCGGAAGAAATCGTCGCCTCAGATCCGAACCGTTATATTATGCTGAAACAATTTGAAAATCCGGCCAACCCGGATATTCACCAGAAAACCACCGGCCCGGAAATCTGGCAGGCAACGGAAGGCAAAGTGGATGTTATCGTAGCCGGCGTAGGTACCGGCGGAACCATTACGGGAATCAGCCGTTACTTGAAACAGGATCAGGGCAAGGCCGTGATTTCCGTAGCGGTGGAACCGGCGGAAAGCCCGGTAATCAAACAAACCCTGGCGGGAGAAGAAATTAAACCCGGCCCGCATAAAATTCAGGGGATAGGTGCCGGTTTTATTCCTAAAAATCTGGATCTTTCCTTATTGGATCGAGTCGAACAGGTGGATAGCGAAACAGCCATCGCTACCGCTCGCCGCCTGATGGCGGAAGAAGGCATTCTGGCGGGTATTTCCTCCGGTGCCGCCGTAGCCGCCGCCGATCGTCTGGCTAAATTGCCGCAATTCGCCGATAAACTTATCGTCGCCATTCTCCCTTCCGCTTCGGAGCGTTATTTAAGTACCGCCCTATTCGAAGGTATCGAAGGCTAATTATTCATTACTTGGAAAGCAAACCCCGCCCGGTTTTTATAAGCCGGGCTTTTTCATGCTTTTTATGCCTGCCCCCTGCCGACAAAGCAACGGGGAAACCTAGTATTTAAGCACCGAACCCCGCTTTTTTCACCCTTTCTGTTCTGATGCTAAACCGCCCGCTTAAGGACAAGCTATTTAACATAAAATATTTTATTTTTTCCCTTGAAATCCGTAAAAGGGGGCTTATCTTAAGCAACGTGAATAAAAAACGTTCGACAATTTTTTAACAGGAAGACAAAACTATGAATATTGAAAAATTCACTACAAAATTTCAACAGGCGCTGGCAGAAGCCCAGTCGTTGGCATTGGGAAAAGATAATCAGTTTATCGAACCGCTACACTTGTTGCAGGCTTTAGTAAACCAGCAGGATGGTTCGGTAGCGCCGATTCTCACCTCCGCCGGGGTTAATGTGCAAATGCTGCGGGCGCAGTTAAACAATGAATTGAATAAATTGCCGCAGGTTTCCGGTAACGGCGGCGACGTACAGCTGTCGCGCGCCTTAATCAATCTGCTCAATCTATGCGATAAAATCGCACAACGCCAAAAGGATAAATTTATTTCTTCGGAATTATTCCTGTTGGCGGCGCTGGAAGAACGCGGCGGATTGGGCGACTTGTTGCGTGCCAACGGATTGAAAAAAGAAAATTTACAACAGGCGATTCAACAGATTCGCGGAGGACAAAGCGTGAACGATCAGAATGCGGAAGAAAGCCGTCAGGCTCTGGAAAAATATACCATTGACCTAACCGAACGGGCGGAAAGCGGCAAGCTGGATCCGGTTATCGGCCGAGATGAAGAAATCCGCCGCGCCATTCAGGTATTGCAGCGCCGCACCAAAAACAATCCGGTATTGATCGGGGAACCCGGGGTCGGTAAAACCGCCATCGTGGAAGGTCTGGCACAACGCATTGTCAACGGCGAAGTACCGGAAGGATTAAAAAACAAGCGGGTGCTTTCCCTTGATATGGGGGCGCTGATTGCCGGTGCGAAATACCGCGGCGAATTTGAAGAACGCTTAAAAGCGGTATTAAAAGAATTAGCTCAGGAAGAAGGTAAAGTCATACTGTTTATTGATGAGATTCATACCATGGTGGGTGCGGGTAAAACCGACGGCGCCATGGACGCAGGCAACCTGCTGAAACCGTCCCTGGCTCGCGGCGAATTGCATTGTGTCGGTGCTACGACCTTGGACGAATACCGTCAGTACATCGAAAAAGACGCCGCCCTAGAACGCCGTTTCCAGAAAGTGTTTGTGGACGAACCTACGGTAGAAGACACCATTGCCATTCTGCGCGGTCTGAAAGAACGTTACGAGCTGCACCATCACGTACAGATCACCGATCCGGCCATTGTCGCGGCGGCAACCTTATCGCACCGTTATATTTCCGACCGTCAGCTGCCGGACAAGGCCATTGATTTAATCGATGAAGCGGCTTCCAGTATTCGTATGGAAATCGACTCCAAGCCCGAACCCTTAGATCGTCTGGACCGCCGCATAATTCAGCTGAAGCTGGAACAACAGGCACTGAAAAAAGAAGAAGATGATGCCAGCCGTAAACGTTTGGAAATGCTGGAACAGGAATTAAGCGAGAAAGAACGCGAATATTCCGAATTGGAAGAAGTCTGGAAAAGCGAAAAGGCCGCATTGTCCGGTACTCAGCATATTAAAGCGGAACTGGAAAACGCCCGTACCCAGATGGAACAGGCGCGCCGTGCCGGCGATTTGAATAAAATGTCGGAATTGCAATATGGGGTTATCCCGGCTCTGGAAAAACAACTGGCACAGGCCGACAGTGCGGAAGGTAAAGAAATGACCCTGCTGCGTTATCGAGTTACCGAGGAGGAAATTGCCGAAGTGCTTTCCCGCGCCACAGGTATACCGGTTTCACGCATGATGGAAGGGGAAAAAGAAAAACTACTGCGCATGGAAGAAGAACTGCATAAACGGGTTATCGGTCAAAGCGAAGCTGTCGAAGCGGTGGCTAATGCCATTCGCCGTAGCCGTGCCGGTTTATCCGATCCTAATCGTCCTATCGGTTCTTTCCTCTTCCTCGGCCCGACCGGGGTGGGTAAAACCGAGCTGTGCAAAACTCTGGCGAATTTCCTGTTTGACGATGAAAACGCCATGGTGCGTATCGATATGTCCGAATTTATGGAAAAACACAGTGTTTCCCGTTTAGTGGGCGCACCTCCGGGCTATGTAGGCTATGAAGAAGGCGGTTATTTAACCGAAGCGGTACGTCGTCGTCCTTATTCCGTCATACTATTGGATGAAGTGGAAAAAGCCCATCATGACGTCTTCAATATCCTGCTACAGGTATTGGACGACGGACGTCTGACCGACGGGCAAGGGCGTACCGTCGATTTCCGTAATACCGTGGTGATTATGACCTCCAACCTGGGTTCCGATTTAATTCAGGAAAACAAAGAGGCCGGCTACGAAGCCATGAAGCAGTTAGTGATGTCGGTGGTCGCTCAACACTTCCGACCGGAATTTATCAACCGGATTGACGAAAGCGTCGTATTCCATCCGTTGGATAAAGAGAATATTCGTTCCATCGCGAAAATTCAGTTACAACGTCTGGCACAGCGTATGGAAAGCCACGCCTATCCGTTGGAATTCACCGATGCCGCATTGGATTTCATCGGCAATATAGGCTACGACCCGGTTTACGGCGCACGTCCGCTGAAACGGGCTATCCAGCAGGAAGTGGAAAATCCGTTGGCGCAACAGATCCTGTCCGGCAAGTTATTACCGGGTAAAATCGTCCGACTGGACTATGAAAATAATCAAATTGTGGCTAAACAGGCATAATCCGAAAACCGCGCTGTATACCGCACTTTCAAAGTGCGGTATTTTTTTAGCTTTTTTTCAGCACGCCCGCATAATCCTAGCGCCGCCCCAAAACCCCATCGAATAAAAATCTCCGCCCATATCAAAAAACAAGCGCCAAAACGGCGCACTTTTCTGTTACCGCCGGCCCCTAAGTATTTTGATTAGGCCGGGATAAATAGCTATAATGCCAAACGATTACCAGTCAGAAAAAATACAGGAAGAAGTATGCAGTTTTCCAAAATGCACGGTTTAGGCAACGACTTTGTTGTTGTTGACGGCGTAACCCAGAATCTTTATTTTCCGCCGGAGCTTATTCGCAAGTTGGCGGATCGCCACCGTGGCATAGGTTTTGATCAGCTTCTGCTGGTCGAACCGCCCTATGATCCCGAGCTGGATTTCCACTACCGTATTTTCAATGCCGACGGCAGCGAAGTTTCCCAATGTGGTAACGGCGCTCGTTGTTTTGCCCGCTTTGTCAGCATGAAAGGGCTAACCGATAAGCAAGAGATCGCCGTCAGCACTCAAAAAGGTAATATGATTCTAAGCATTAAAGAAGACGGCATGATTCGCGTTAATATGGGCGAGCCGGTATGGGAACCGGCGAAAATTCCTTTTAACGCCAATAAATTCGAAAAAAATTATATTCTGCGTACCGAAATCCAAACCCTACTATGCGGCGCGGTTTCCATGGGCAACCCGCATTGCGTGGTTCAGGTGGAAGATATCGCAACAGCCAATGTGGCGCGCCTCGGCCCCTTAATCGAAAAACACGAACGCTTTCCGGAAAGGGTCAATGCGGGGTTTATGCAGGTGATTAACCGCAACCATATTAAATTGCGCGTCTACGAACGCGGTACCGGCGAAACCGAGGCCTGCGGCAGCGGCGCCTGTGCGGCGGCGGCGGTCGGCATTATGCAGGGGCTGTTGGAACATCAGGTTCAGGTGGATTTACCCGGCGGCAGCCTGAACATCGAATGGAAAGGCGAAGGTAATGATCTCTATATGACCGGCGATGCCACCCATATTTACGACGGCGTTATAAAACTTTAATAAAAACGACCGCACTTTTAGCACCGCCCGCGCAAGCCGAGTAAGGAAAGGAACATGAATGATCTGAACGAACAGCAAGTGGCCGATTATCTTAGCCGGCATCCGGATTTTTTTAACCGACACCCGACACTGCTGGATAAGCTGAAATTTAGCGAAGCCCATAAAGGCGTCCTGTCGCTGGTGGAAGTACAACTGGAAAGGCAACGCCGGCATATCCGTGAATTGGAAAGCGAATTGGATAAATTTGCCCGCTTGGCCAATAAAGAACCGGATATTTTTCTCGGCCTGATGCCGTTACAACAAAAGCTGTCCGCAGCGGAAAACTTCAGCCGCGGATTACAGAAACTGAATCAATGGGCCACCGAGTTTGAATTACAACAGGCGAAAATTCTACTGTTTAATGACCGCTGGCAAAAAAATCCCGATGTAGCCCCTCAATACTGGCTCGATCGCAACGCCTTTGAATGGCTCCGGCTGGAGCGCTTCGGGCTACGGCGTTTTTATCTGGGCGAACTGAGTAATAGAGAAAAATCATTGATATTCCTGCCCCAGGAACTGCCGGTCGGCTCCGTCGCCTGCTGCCAACTCGGCAACAGAAACGGACATCAGCCCGACGCCCTTTTATTATTTGCAGCCCATGATACCAGACGTTTTCACAACAGCCAGGATACCGCATTTCTGAAACACCTGGCGGATATTGTCGAACTGCACCTGCAGCGTTGGCTGGCGCCCTATAAAAACTAAAGCGGAAAGCCCTTATGGAGCAAATGAATCAAGCATTACAGCAATATTGGGATTACCTGCGTATCGAGCGTCGCGTCAGCCCTCATACCCTCACTAATTATCAGCGTCAGATGAAAGCCATCGGCAAATTGTTCGAGCTACAGGGGATTACACAATGGCGGCAGGTTACGCCGAGCCTGGTACGTTTTCTGTTAACGGAAAGCAAAAAATCCGGCCTGCATGAAAAAAGTCTGGCCTTGCGTCTATCCGTATTACGTCGCTTTCTGGCTTTTCTAGTGCGCCGAGGAGTATTGCAAGTTAATCCCGCGGAAGGAATATCCGCCCCCAAACAGGCAAAACATCTGCCGAAAAATATTGATGAGGCCCAGGTCGCCAAGCTACTGGATAACCACAGCAAGGAACCTATTGATATTCGTGATCGCGCCATGTTGGAACTGACCTACAGCTCGGGGTTGCGTCTGTCCGAATTGCAGGGGCTGAATTTAAATGCGGTAAATTTGCGTGCGCGGGAAATTCGCGTATTGGGGAAAGGAAATAAGGAACGCATACTGCCCTTCGGCCAACACGCCCTGCACGCACTACAGGCCTGGCTGAAGGTGCGTTTACTCTTTAATCCGAAGGATCAGGCGCTGTTCGTCAGTCAGCGCGGTAATCGAATCTCCCCCCGAACAATTCAGAAACGGATGGAAACCTGGGGCATACGCCAGGGGCTGAACAGCCATCTGAACCCGCATAAGCTGCGCCATTCCTTCGCTACCCATATGCTGGAAGCCAGCGCCGATCTACGCGCCGTACAGGAACTGCTGGGGCACAGTAATCTGGCCACAACCCAGATTTATACCCATCTGGATTTCCGCCATCTGGCTCAGGTATACGATGCGGCTCATCCGCGGGCAAAACGGAAAAAATAAGCCGGCGAACAAGGCCTTAACCCTGTTTTAATAAATAGAATAACCGGAAAAATATGATGAAATTCTACCGCTCTTTACGCCCTTTTCAGGTAATCTCCTTTGATCTGGACGATACCCTGTATGATAATTCGCAGGTGATTATCGAAGCGGAACGGCATTGTATCGAATTTCTGCGCCAATCCGCCGATATCGCCTTGGACGGTGAAAAATGGAACGCCTGCCGCCAGCAGATTGCACAGCAACAACCGCGCTTATGCGAAGATGTAACCGCATGGCGAATTGAAACCATCCAAACGCTGCTGCGCCAGGCCAATAAGCGCCCGGAGGAAATTCGCCTGATTTGCAATCGAACCATGCAGGCTTTTTTGCAACGCCGTCATGCTATCCGTCTGCCACAACAAAGCATGGATATTCTCAATCGCCTGAAGAAACGGGTTAAACTGGCGGCGCTCACCAACGGTAACCTCGAACCGGCCAGAATAGGATTGAATCAGTTTGACTTGGTCTTACAGGGGGGCAAACAAGGGCGAGCAAAACCCCATGCGGATTTATTCCGCCAAACGGCGGCTTATTTCAATGTGCCTACCCATCAGATTCTGCATATCGGCGATAATCTGATTACCGATGTACAGGGCGCGGTTCAGGCCGGTTGCCAGTCGGTATGGATTAACCTGTCCGGACGAAACCTGAACTTTTTTCCCGAAGCCGGCCTGCTGCCGGATCTGGAAATCGACGATCTCGGCGCGCTGCTGAAACTGTAACCCAAGCTTCAAAGCAGGCTGCAATACGGAATTTAAGCACCGGATATATTAAATATAGCGGCTCAATTCAATTAAATTTCCGTCCGGATCCCGCACATACAGCGAGAGCATTTTTCCCATCGCCCCGCTGCGCTCGACAATACCCGTTTCCGGAATCACCGAATGCGCCTGTAAATGCGCCATGACCTCTTCAAGGGGCGTATGGGTGATAAAACATAAATCCGCACTGCCCGCAAGCGGAGAACGAGCATGGGGCGAAATTTCCTTGCCCTGCAAATGCAAATTAATTTTCTGCCGTCCGAACAAAAGTGCGGTGCGATTCTGTCCGAAGGTTATGGCCTTAAAGCCCAAAACACCGCAATAAAAATCCCGGGTACGCTGAATATCAGCAACGGTCAGTACCAAGTGATCGAGATGGGAAATACTAATCATATAGCCTCCGCGTTCCGCCTTGCCCACACAAAAAATTTACCGCCCGCAGGCGGTAAAAAACAAATTGCTACAATAGGGTTTTCGAACGGGAAATCAACGTTTGCCGAACATTCCGCCTAAGCCGCCGAGCGCCCCCAAACCGCCCCCCATCATACCTTTCATACCGCGCATCATTTTCGCCATACCGCCACTACGCATTTTTTTCATCATACGCTGCATTTCATCAAACTGTTTGAGCAGCTTGTTCACATCTTGCACCTGGGTGCCGGAACCCAATGCGATACGACGACGGCGCGACCCTTTGATAATCGCCGGATTGGCGCGCTCTTTCAAGGTCATGGAATTGATAATGGCTTCCATTTTAACGAACATTTTATCATCGACCTGATTTTTAACCTGTTCGGGCAAATTCTTCGCCCCGGGCAGTTTTTCCAGCATACTCATCATACCGCCCATTTTTTTCATTTCCACCAGCTGATCACGGAAATCTTCAAGGGTGAAAGCATCTCCCTTTTTAAATTTCTGCGCCATTTTTTCCGCTTTTTCTTTATTAACGGAACGCTCCAGATCCTCAATTAACGAAAGAACGTCCCCCATTCCCAGAATACGGGAAGCCACACGATCCGGATGGAAAGGCTCAAGGGCGTCGGTTTTTTCGCCCACCCCGAGGAATTTAATCGGCTTGCCGGTAATCTGTCGAATGGATAAGGCCGCACCGCCGCGCGCATCCCCGTCCACCTTGGTCAGAATCACCCCGGTCAGGGGAAGTGCTTCATTAAAGGCTTTGGCGGTATTGGCGGCGTCCTGCCCGGTCATCGCATCGACCGTAAACAGGGTTTCAACCGGATTCAGTACCTCATGGATCCCCTTGATTTCCTCCATCATTTCACCGTCTACATGCAAACGGCCTGCGGTATCCACAATCAATACGTCGTAAAATTTCAGTTTCGCTTCCGTTAATGCGGCTTGAGCGATATCCACCGGGTTCTGTTTGATCTCGGAAGGGAAGAAATCGACTCCCACAGCCTGAGCCAGTGTTTCCAGCTGCTTAATCGCCGCCGGGCGGTAAACGTCGGCGGAAACCGTCAATACTTTTTTCTTATGACGCTCACGCAGGAATTTGGCTAATTTCGCCACACTGGTGGTTTTACCCGCCCCCTGTAAACCCGCCATCAATACCACTGCCGGCGGCTGTGCGGCGAGATTGAGGCTTTCATTCGCCTCACCCATGGCATTTTCCAATTCCGACTGCACAATTTTTATAAATTCCTGGCCGGGAGTCAGGCTCTTATTCACCTCAACCCCTACCGCACGCTCCTTCACCGCAGCGATAAACTCGCGTACCACAGGTAAAGCTACGTCCGCCTCCAATAACGCCATACGCACTTCACGCAGGGTATCCTTAATATTATCTTCGGTTAAACGCCCCTTTCCGGTAATATTACGCAGGGTTTTCGACAGGCGATCTGACAGATTTTCAAACATTGCAACAATCCTAATCAATTGGGTTTTTAGCTAAAAAATTGCGTTTATTATACTGGAATCACAGCTATTTTCACTATTTATACGCACATGGTGCAGATAAAGGCTGGCGATTTTAGTCAAGCGCCGTTAAAATTAGACACATTATCATATTCAGGATGAAACTATGTCGTTTGCTATTTTTTCCGCATTATTTTATATCGTGAGCCTGTTTTTCATCACGCCGATACTGATTAAAGCGCAATCGGGCGAGCATACTCAGAGTCCGAACAGAAGCTACTTTTTTCTGACCGTAGTTTTGGCCGTGTTGCTGCATGGCTTTAGCCTCACCCCTTTAATTCGCCAACTATTTTTCGAAGGGGAAAGTTTTACCCTGATCGCAATAAGCTCGCTGATTTCAGTTATTATTGCCGTTCTGGCCACCCTGGCAATCGCATTTAAAGTGAAAACCCTGTGGTTTCTGTTACCTGTGGTGTACAGCTTCGCCGCCATTAACCTGATTTTCACCGCTTTACTGCCCGAACATGTTATCTATAACCTGAGCCAAAACACCGGGCTGACCCTGCATATCGTCCTGGCGCTTTTTTCTTATGCGGTTTGTTTTATCGCCATGTTGTACAGTATTCAGCTGGTTTGGATCGATCGTAATCTGAAAAAGAAAATGATGATGGTTTCTCCTATAGTGCCGCCATTAATGACAGTGGAACGCCATTTTTTCACCGTAATGCTGACCGGCGAAATCCTGCTGACCCTCACCTTAATTTCCGGCGCCCTTTATCTGGCGGACTTTTTCGGCATACAAAATATTCAGAAAGCAATCTTTTCATTTATCGCCTGGTTTATTTTCGCTATTTTATTAATCGGCCATCATAAATTACATTGGCGCGGAAAAAGGATGATTAGTTACACGATTTCGGGTATGATTTTTCTGACAATCGCCTATTTCGGCAGCCGAGCTATGCTGAATATCTGAATAGGCTATTCCGCATCAATATAAAACGGAACAATCACAAAAATAAAGTGCGGTTATGTCCGCACTTGTTTTTTTAACTTATATAAGGATTATGGACCTTGGACAGTATCCCCCTGAGCACGCTATTTATCGTCCTGATTTCACTGCTAATTATCTCCGCTTATTTCTCCAGTTCCGAAACCGCGCTGTTATCCCTGAATCGCTACCGTATGCGCTTTCTGGCCGAACAGGGCAACCGAGGGGCGCGCAAGGCGGAAAAATTAGTCGCACAAACCGATAAACTGCTCAGCCTGATCCTTATTTGTAACAACCTGGCTAATATTCTGGCCTCTTCCATCGCCACCATTATAGGTATGCGTTTGTACGGCGATATCGGGGTAGCCGCCGCTACCGGCGCCTTAACCTTTATTATGCTGGTATTTGCGGAAATTTACCCGAAAACCGTCGCCGCCATCTACCCGGAAAAAATAGCCTTTCTGTCCGCCCATTTACTTACCCCGTTAATGAGAATATTCACTCCGCTGGTATTTTTTATGAACATGATTATCCATGCGCTCATTAAAATCAGCGGACTGAAGTCCGAACTCCGCACCAATAGCCTGAGCGCTGAAGAACTGCGTTCCATCGTACATGAAGCGGGAAAATTTATCCCCTCCGCACACCAGGAAATGCTGCTGTCCATCTTAGATCTGGAAAAAGTTACCGTGGACGATATTATGGTGCCGCGCAACGATATCGCAGGTATCGATATTGAAGACGATTGGAAAGCTATTATGCGCCAGCTGAATCATGCCGCACACGGTCGCGTCATATTGTACAAAGAAAACATGGACAAAAATATCATCGGTATTTTGCGCGTGCGGGAAGCTTATAGGCTAATGTCCGATAAAAACGAGTTCAATAAAGAAACCCTGATCCGTGCGGCGGACGAAGCCTATTTTATTCCGGAGGGCACCGCCTTAAACGTACAGCTGCTGAATTTTCGCCATAATAAGGAACGCCTTGGCCTGGTGGTTGACGAATACGGCGATATTAAAGGCCTGATTACGCTGGAAGATATACTGGAAGAAATCGTCGGAGAATTTACCACCTCCACCATGCCTTCCATCGAAGAAGAAATTGCTCAGCAGCCGGACGGCTCCGTAATAATCGACGGCGCCGCCAATATCCGCGATATTAACAAAGTTTTCGACTGGCAGCTGAACACCGATGAAGCCCGAACCTTCAACGGGCTGATACTGGAAACCCTGGAAGAGATTCCCGAACCCGGTTCCAGTTATGAAATCGAAGGCTTAAAGGTTACTATCCTTGAAGTGGGCGACAATATGGTAAAACGCGCTAAAGTGATTAAATTATAATCCGCTGCTCTTCAAACCGCGCAGCGCCCGCCATATGGCGTTGCGTTAATCTCATTCTTCCCTTTAGCTTTCCCGCTTATTCCGAGGCTCCGGTCTTCTCCGTCCTCTTAGGTTTAAATTGACATTATATTATTTTTAACGATAATTATTATCGTTATCTTTTGTTCGGATAGCATTATTCTTTATTTTCAAGACTGCAAGGATAGGACTTAAAACATGGATAAACGTTTTGCTCTATTACCCTTAACGGTATTTTTCAGCGGCTATATTTACGCCGAATCGACATCATCTCATCTGGATATTATCAACGTCGTCAGTGATAACTACTCGCCGCAGGCAGAAAACCTCAATGCCAAGGGCTCGGCAAAAGTACGCCAAGCCACTAAAATGTCCGATGTGTTACGCGGTGTCCCCGGTGTGAACGTCAACGGCGGACGTTCCATCGTGGAACGCTATAATATTCGCGGCGTCAGCGAAGAATATTTAAGCATCAGCATAGACGGCGCCCGCCAGGAAGGCTATTCTTTCCACCATTCCGGCAACTATGGTATAGATCCGGAAATTCTGAAGCGGGTGGATATTGATGTGGGCGCCAATTCCGTCGCCACCGCCGCCGGTTCCCTCGGCGGTTCGATCAAATTTGAAACCGTAGATGCGGCGGATCTGCTGGAACAGGGGCGCGATTTCGGTGCCAAGTTCAAGTACGGCTGGGGCAGTAACGGCAACTCCAACCAGGCTTCCGCCACCTTATACGGGCGTAGCGGCGACTTCGATCTGCTCGGCTACTTCAACTACCGCCACCAAAATAACGGCAAAGACGGAAACGGGCTGGAAAACAGAAACAAAGGCCATCTACAGAATTATTTATTCAAGGTGAAATACAATATCGATGCGGAACAATGGCTGAAACTGTCGGCGGAGCATTATGAAAACACCGCAATCAACTGTTTGCAGGCCAACTTCGGCTTCTGCTTGGGAGACGTGCCTAAACCGGGCGAGCCGGGCTACAACAGACGCCATAGTACGGCCATTTCCACCATTGACCGCAGCACCTATACCCTGGCCTATGCTTATGCACCACAAGCCAACCCATGGGTGAATCTGAAAGCCAATGCCTATTCCACCGCAACGGAAAACACTTCTACCGGAAATAAACTGAGTAAAGTAACCACCGTCGGCGCTGCGGTTTCCAACCGTTCCGAATTCGATCTGGGAATAAGTTCGCACAGCTTGCTGGCCGGCGCGGAACATTACAAAATCACCGCCCTACGCTACGGCGGCAAAGAACGTAACTCCAATGCCATTCGTCCCGACTATACCCAGTATGCCTATTCCACTTCCATTTACCTGGAAGACGCTATTCGCCTTGCTAATTTCGTAATTACGCCGGGAGTTCGTTTCGATCACTACCGCGCCGATTTCCTCGGCGTAGATAAACGTTATCACCGCTTCTCCAAAGCGCTCGGGTTAAAATACAGTTTAACCGATAACTTAGTGGCCTTTGCCAACTATACCGAGATTTTCAAAGGGCCGGGATTCGGCGAGCTGATCAGAGTACAGCCCGATCTTTATACCGGTAAGCTCGTACCGACCCGCGGCGATAACCGCGAGGTAGGTTTCAACTATGCGCAAGATCAAGTTTTTAGTAGCACGGACGGCTTCTCCATCACGGCTAAATACTTCCATACCGATTATGACAATATCAGCCTGTCTATCAGTAACCCGAACGGCGGCGGTAGTATCTACGCCAATTTAGGCGAAGTAAAATTACGCGGGGTAGAAGCGCAGGCACGCTATTATATTGAAAACTTCGCTATCAATGTCGGCTATGCTCGAGCCAGAAGCGAGAAACGTTCCGACAAGCTCTCCGCCTTCCCGGATACTGGTGATCGCTATAGCTTCGGGCTGAGCTACCGCATTCCGGATATAAATCTGGAAATGGGTTGGAATACCATGTGGGTACGCAGTCTGATTTATCAGAGCAGCCTCAGAACGGCACCGGTCAAAAAAGAGGAATATGCCGTCAGCAACGCTTATATCACTTGGGCGCCTGCAGCAGCAAAAGGTCTGGAGTTAAGCTTCGGTGTCGACAACCTGTTTAACCGTGCTTACAAGGATCACAGTACCCAGTACTATGGTGCGGTGGATTTAGATCCGGGTCGTAATTATAAGCTGACCCTATCCTATAAATTCTGATTGATCTCCGATGAGATTTAAACGGCGGCGGATAAATTCCCCGCCGTTTATTTTTTGGCACTAAAAAGTGCGGTCAAAAATCCTAAAGTTTTTTTATTTATCCGCCCACATAAACTTTCTAGTCTATCGACTGCCATTCGACATATTTAAATTGACACAAATTGATTTTTAATGATAATGGTTCGCATTATTTTTTACTTATATAATCATTTTATTTCACTAACCTAAATACCATAAGGACATAAAACATGGATAGAGTACGTTTTGCAGTGTTACCGCTGACCCTATTTATGACAACCGCAATCTCCGCCGCCTCCGTTCAGAATAATGATTTGGATACCATTAATGTCGTCAGCGACAATTATTCTCCCCAAGCTGAAAATGTTACCACCAAAGGTTCAGTCAAAGTCCGTCAGGCAACTAAAATGTCCGATGTACTGCGTGGCGTTCCCGGAGTAAACGTCAACGGCGCACGTTCCATTGTTGAACGCTATAATATCCGCGGCGTAAGTGAAGAATATCTAAGTATTACCGTCGATGGCGCCCGTCAGGAAGGCTATTCCTTCCATCATGCCGGTAACTACGGTATAGATCCCGAAATCTTGAAACGTGTCGATATTGATGTCGGCGCCAACTCGGTGGCGACAGGTGCCGGCTCTCTCGGCGGTTCGATCAAATTTGAAACTGTCGATGCGGCGGATCTGTTGGAACAGGATCGTGATTTCGGTGCAAAACTGAAATACGGCTGGGGCAGCAACGGTAATTCCAATCAGGCTGCCGCCACATTATACGGACGAGCCGGAAATTTCGATTTACTCGGCTATTTTAACTATCGCCACCAGGATAACGGAAAAGATGGAAACGGACTGGAAAACAAAAATAAAGGCCATCTGCAAAATTACCTGTTCAAAGTTAAATACAACCTCGGTGAAGATCATTGGTTGAAACTTTCCGCCGAACATTACACCAATACCTCGGTAAACTGCTTCCGAGCTAATTTTGATTACTGCTTGGGCGATGTTCCTCAACCCGGCGAAAAAGGTTATGTACAAACCAACCACGCCACCGCCGTTTCGACAATTGAGCGTACCACCTATACTTTAGGCTATGCCTACAACCCTCAAAATAATCCTTGGCTGAATCTGAAAGCAAATGCTTATTCTACGGAAACGGAAAATACATCTATGGATCGGAAACAAAGTAAAGTGAAAACCTACGGCGGCAGCATATCCAACCGTTCAGACTTTGATTTAGGCCCGAGTACTCATAGTCTGTTGGTAGGCGGCGAATATTATAAAACAACCGCCTTACGTTATGGCGGCCAGGAACGTCGCTCAACGGCTATCCGTCCAGATTATACTCAGCATGCCTATTCAACCTCTCTTTATCTGGAAGATGCAATAGGTTTAGGCGATTTAATTATCACTCCGAGGATTCGTTTTGATCATTACCGTGCCGATTTACTGGATTTAGATAAATCCTATCACCGTTTTTCCAAAGCCCTAGGCTTAAAATACAGCTTAACCGATAACCTTGTGGCCTTTGCCAATTATACCGAGCTATTTAAAGGCCCGGGTTTCGGTGAAATCACTCTGGTTGCGCCGGGTCGTTATAACGGTAGCCTGGCACCGACACGCGGCGACAATAAAGAAATAGGGTTCAGTTATGCAAAAGATGAAATATTTACTGCGGCAGACGGTTTCTCCATTACAGCGAAATATTTCCATACCGACTACGATAACGTAAACCAATCTATCACCGATCCTAAGGGCGGCGGCAGTATCTACGCCAGCCTAGGTAAAGTAAAATTAACCGGTGTGGAAGCTCAAGCACGCTATTATATTAACAACTTTGGCGCCAGCCTCAGCTATGCCCGAGCCAGAAGTGAAAAAGCCTCCGACGGTTTTTCCGCTTTCCCGGATACGGGTGATCGCTATACCTTCGGTTTGAATTATCGGATGCCGGAAATCAATGTTGAAATGGGCTGGAATACTATGTGGGTACGCGGACTTGCCTACCAAACCACCCAATCCTCCATTGTTAACAAAGAAGAATATGCGGTGAGCAACGCCTATATCAGCTGGAGCCCGGCACAGGTTAAAGGACTGGAGTTAAGCTTCGGTATCGATAACCTGTTTAACCGCGCCTACAAAGATCATAGTACTCAGTACTACGGCGCAGTGGACTTAGATCCGGGTCGAAACTATAAACTGACGCTGTCTTACAAATTCTGATTTTACAGCAAATCCTCTAAGCGGTGCCGGCAGTTTCAGCCGGCATTATTTTTATCGGTAAAAGTGCGGTGAGAAAATCCCTTATTTTCCCACCGCTTCCGCTCCCTTCGGAATAAGGGTTGGGAGCAGCTCTCCGATTTTCATAAGTTTTTTATTTACCCTGCCATGGGCATTTGTTACAATTCGCTTCTAATTGAAACTGATTATCAATTAGCCTATAAAAATACCTCTTATTTCTTTTTTTAATCAAGGACAAAAAATGTCAGACTTGCTGGATATTTTACAACATCACATCGATTACATTATTCTCGGGCTATTGCTGTTAATGAGTTTTATTATGGTGTGGTTCGTTATCGAACGTTTCCTGTTCTTCAAGAAAGTGAAGGTATCCGCTTACAGCAATATCCATCAGTTGGATATCGATCTGAACCGCCACCTAACCATTATTTCCACCATAGGTTCCAATGCACCCTATGTGGGTCTGCTCGGCACCGTTATCAGTATTCTGCTGACCTTCTACGCACTGGGAAATTCCGGCGGCGATATTGACGCCTCGGCCATTATGCTGCATCTCTCGCTAGCGTTAAAAGCTACTGCGGTGGGAATTATCGTAGCTATTCCCTCTATGGTGTTCTATAACGCCCTGAGCCGTAAAGTCGAAGTTAACCGATTAAAATGGAAAGCGCTGAACAGCCAGAAAAATATAGGTGAATAATGTGAAAAAATTTGATGAAATCAACATTATCCCCTTTATTGATATTATGCTGGTTCTGTTGGCCATCGTCTTAATCACCGCATCTTTTATTTCCCAGGGGAAAATTCAGGTCAATGTGCCTAAAGCTTCTTCCACTGTGGCATTTAAATCCGATGACCTGGCTAAGTTGCTGACCGTAACGGAAAACGGCGAAGTTTACTTCAACGACAAACCGATCCAAAAAGAAGCGCTGGAAAAAGAAATCGCCGGCTGGAATCCGGAACAGAAAGTTACTCTTAAGGTTGATGCCAAATCCGCTTTTCAGGATTTTGTTGCCATCACCGATCTCATGGCCAAGCATCAGATTAAAAATGTCGCTATTGTTACCATGAAGGATAAAGGCAAGTAATATGCGTAACCGCTCTTTACTCGGCTTTCTCGTATCCCTGCTGTTTCACGGCACCTTGGTGGCCGCCATTGCTTTCGCCCTCAGACAGAATGAATCGGCCAATAGCCAAAGCGCACAGTTGGTGGATACAAACATTTCGATGGAAATGATGATGGCGACGGTGATTGAAGAAGCACCTGAGCCCCTTCCCGAAGTTGAGCCGGAGCCAGAACCGGAACCTAAGGAAGAAATTCCGGATCCGACCCTGAAACAACCGGAACCCAAAGTACAAGAAAAACCTAAACCGGAAAAGAAATCGGAACCGAAACAAAAGCCTAAACCGCCAAAACAACGTCCGAAACCGAAACCAAAAGATATGCCGAAAGACGCGGTTAAAGCGGATCGCATCAATGTTTCCGAAGCCAAGGTTAATTCCGCTGCAACCACAACGGCTGCCACGACCACTAACCCGAATCTGAGCGGCAAAGGCAGCAGCAGTTCGGAAAAAGATGCCTACAGCCATGCTTTACGCCGTGAAATAGAACGGCACAAAAGATATTCGCAGCGGGCAAGAATGATGCGTAAACAGGGAACCGTTACTATAGGCTTTAATCTTGCCGATGACGGTAGTATCAGCGGCGCCAGAATCCTTAGATCTTCCGGCAGCGAGGATTTGGATAATGCGGCCTTAAGTGCGGTACAAAGTGCCAAATCTGTCGGCCCGCGACCGGCCGGCATTCCTTCTTCCCTGAATGTGCCGATCCGATTCTCTTTGCAATAAATCGGCAGTAGAAAGGGTGCCCGAATTTCTCTGCAATAACAAATTTGCACCCCGGAACCCATAGGACGTAAAATAAAAGTGCGGTAAAAAACTACCGCACTTTTTAATTTCCCCTGTTATTTTCTCCGACCCAAGGATTTTTTAAATGATTATCGGACCCTTTATCAATGCCGGCGCCATAATTTGCGGTGCCCTTATCGGCAGCATTATCGGCGGCCATATCCCCGAACGCCTGCGCACCAATCTAACCATGTTATTCGGACTCTGTTCCATGGGAATGGGTGTGGTAATGACGGCAAAAGCCGTCAATATGCCGGCGATGATTCTGGCCGTTCTGCTCGGCACCATTCTCGGAGAAATTATTTTACTGGAAAACGGCATCAATAAATTGGCTTTTTCAGCCAAGGGGATTGCGGAAAAAATCCTGCCGAACAAACAGGCGGGGCAACAATCCCATGAGGAATTTCTGCAAAAATTTGTTGGAATCGTGATCTTATTTTCCTTCAGCGGAACGGGGATCTTCGGTGCTATGAACGAAGGTATGACCGGCGATGCCAGCATTCTGGCAATTAAATCTTTTCTAGACTTTTTCACCGCAATTATTTTTGCCACCACCCTAGGGGTTTCCGTCGCCACCGTATCCTTGCCGCAAACCTTGATGCAACTGTTATTGGCCTATGGTGCAGTGCTGATTATTCCGTTATTGACGGCGGATATGCGCGCCGATTTCGCAGCAACCGGCGGTATGCTGATGATAGCCACCGGCTTCAGAATCTGCGGCATTAAAAATTTTCAGGTTGCCAATATGCTACCCGCCTTACTGCTGGTAATGCCGCTCTCTGCCCTCTGGGTAAAGTTTTTTTGAATAATGCTTTACTGCGCAGATAAAAAAACACAAGCCTAAGGCTTGTGTTTTTCTTTTCCGGCATATTTTTGCAGCATAGGGCGCACTACTGCACCAACAGCAATCCTATCGCTCCTCTGTCCGCCAGCATCAGATCCGAAGCGCCGAAAATAAAGGGGCGCATATTGGAAGAAAGATTATCGAAACGCACCAGAATCTGCATTTCACCCTCTATCCAGAGGCTGTCTTTCCACACCAGTTCCGCCGCCTCCACAGGCTTACCGCCACGACGCTCAAGTACGAATTTCGCCCCTTGAATACGGAATCCCACCGGCGAAGAAGCGGTCAGAATCCAACGTTCCACCGTTCCCTGTTTTACCGCAACATCAATTCGGCGCGGATCAAAATACTTTTGATTTATCATGCCGTTCAGCGTATCCAAATAGAATTCCCGCTCCCGTACCACATTGGTCGGTAAAACCGCCGTATTCGGCACCTGTAATAGCGGTTTTTGATGAAATGCCGATAACAATCCCTCGGGGCGGAGTTCCAGCACATTGTTATCCGCCAACTCGCCGTTACTGTCAAAAAACAGTCTGGCTTTATCCAGAAAGCCCCGCTTCGCACCGGCCAACAAGGACACATTACCGCCCTCATTCATATCTACCAGCACCTCAATACGTTCGCCGGGGCCGACAAAAAAGTTTTTTACCCCTTTGCTCTGCGGCAGAAAGCCTTGATCGGCGGCGATAATCAAACATTCCCGCTGATCTTCAAAACCAAGGGCATAGCCGCGCGAAAGCGAGGCATTCAGAATCCTTAATCTGACCCAACCGCGCGGTACGGACAAATAAGGAGCTTCCTGTCCGTTAACAAATAAACGTTCGCCGTAAAAGCGCCCTTCGTCTTGGCGAAATAGCTGGACGCCTTTACTATTGATTTTCTGATCCTGCAGAATCAGCGGAATATCATTTACCCCGTACCTATTCGGAATCTGCATTTTACGGCTGTATTCATCTTCGATAATCCACATACCCACCAGCCCGCGGTAGTTCTGATAGGCGGAATTTGCCAGAGTACAGGCTTGATAATAACAGGTTGCAGCAGACTGAGTAATCGGCAGAATTGGCGCCCAACCCTGTCCGGGGCGAATAGGATGACCGATACCGCCGAGCAATTCACCGGAAACTTGCAACCCCTGAATATTCATTGCCACCGTGTGCGACAGATTATTGCGATAATTCAGTTTGACGAAATCGCCCTGACGCACCCGTACCGTAGGGCCGAGATACTGCCCGTTAAAGCCCCAGACTTCCGCAGGTTCGTTGCCCGCCAGTTTTTTCTGCGTACTTTCCATACCTAAAAACACCGGTTTCCCCCGTCTGCTTTCCAGTAGCGGCGGAATAAACAAAGCCTGGCGGGCTGCCGCCAACAACGGAGCCGGCATGGCGCCGAGTGCGGTTGCAAACAGGGCGTTTCTGAATAATTTGCGGCGTGAATAATCGATCATTTACATTATCTTATCAGAGCGATCAACGAGCTTTATCTGCGGCGATTTCCGCATCCAGCTCGGCAATACGTTTTTCCATTAAATCATGACAATAGGCGGCCAGTTCGCGTACGTTATCCTTACCATAAGCCGAAATATCTACCGGCGCCATCATTTCGCAGATCACCTTACCATTATCCAGGCGGTTCAAATCCACCTGATTATGGGTTGTGGAACAAACCACGGGAACAATAGGTACGCCGGCGGCAATCGCAGCATGGAAAGCGCCGGTCTTAAACGGCAGCAAACCGCGCCCGCGGCTACGCGTACCTTCCGGAAACATCCAGATGGAAAGCTGATCTCGATTGATTCGACGCGCCAGCTCCGTCATCGTTCCGTGCGCCTTACTGCGGTTATCGCGATCCAACAGAATATTGCCGCTCACCCAGTATAAAATACCGAAAAAAGGCACCCAAATCAGGCTTTTTTTACCTACACTGACGGTACGCTCGCGTACCATATAGGATATGGTTACCATATCGTAATTATTCTGGTGGTTACCAATATAAATACAGGGGCCGATGTTCTCCGCCCGTGCGGAAAAACGATATTCCGTTTGCAGCCCGAATAAGCCGTGTAAACGCCCGAACCAACGGGCTACGACACCCACATTACTCGGATTCCGGAAACGGATAAAGGAATAAAGCGTGCCTAATACACAAATAATAATGCAACAAATAAGCACAATAACGATTCGAAATAGCTTCAACATAAATTCAATACCTTGGGGAAATTTGGTAAAGTATAGCGAAAATAGGAATTTATGGGTAGAGGCGATACCGGATTCATAGCTGCATATATTATATCGACCTGCTCCCGCGCTATAGGATATAAAATGAGAAAAACATATTTTATTGCGGATTTACATCTCAGTGAAAGCCGTCCCCATTTAACGCAATTATTTACCGACTTTATGCAACAGCGTGCGCCCGAAGCGGAAGCCCTGTATATTCTCGGCGATCTGTTTGATTTCTGGATCGGAGATGATGAAAGCTCACCGCTAATAGAAAGCGTGCGTAACCATATCCGCCGCCTTACCGAAAAGGGAGTCGCCTGTTATTTTATTCATGGCAACCGTGATTTTCTGTTGGGGGAAAAATTTGCCCGCAGCTGCGGAATGCAGTTGCTGCCCACCTATCAGGTCATCAATTTATATGGTACGGATACCCTGCTCTGTCATGGCGATACCCTTTGTATTGACGATGTAAATTATCAGCGCTTCCGCCGTAAGGTTCAACAAAAATGGCGACAGAAGCTGTTTCTGTGCCTGCCGATAAGCCTGCGCCTAAAAATCGCCGCTAGAATTCGTTTACAAAGCGGACGGGATAAAAAGAATAAACCGGCACAAATTATGGACGTGAACCCGGATTTCGTACGCCAAACCTTTGAACAATTCCATGTGGAACGCATTATTCACGGCCATACCCATCGTCAGAATATTCACCGCATCGCACCGCACTTTACCCGCATCGTATTAGGCGACTGGGGAGAAACCGCCTCAATACTGGAAGTGAACCAAGAGGAATATCTCTTCCGCCGGGAGTAAAAAAATAATCCCGCATTGAAGCGGGATTATTATAGAAACCGCCCGCTTAATCACGGACGATTTTATCCTAAAAATTATTTTACGCGCGATACGTATTCGCCGGAACGGGTATCTACTCGGATGACTTCGCCGATCTGTACGAATAAAGGTACTTTTACCACCGCGCCGGTACTTAATGTGGCAGGTTTACCGCCGGTACCCGCCGTATCCCCTTTCAAACCGGGATCCGTATCCACTACTTCCAGTTCAACAAAGTTCGGCGGAGTTACGGAAATCGGTGCGCCGTTCCATAGGGTAACGATACATTCCGCCTGATCCAGTAACCATTTTTCCGCATCGCCGATAGCTTTGGCGTCGGCGGAATACTGTTCGAAAGTTTCCGGGTGCATAAAATACCAGAAGGCTTCGTCTTTATAGGAGTAGTTCAGGTTCAGATCCATTACGTCCGCCGCTTCCACCGCAGTCCCGGATTTAAAGTTCACATCCAATACCTTACCGGAAATTAATTTGCGGATACGTGTACGGGTGAAGGCCTGGCCCTTACCCGGTTTCACAAATTCATTTTCAACAATAACGCAAGGCTCGCCGTCCTGCATAAATTTTAGACCCGGTTTGAAATCACTGGTAGTATATGTAGCCATATTATCCTCAAATTGATAGAGCTCGTTTTTTTGAAATGCGTATTTTAACCCGAAACTCCCTGATTAGAGAAGAGCAAAAATCCGATAATTGGTTAGAAATTCTCGCTGCTTCCGTTTCCGATCCTAAAACCCTGTTACGGATTCTGGGCCTGCCTCTCGCCGGATTCGAACAGCATATTGAAGCTCGGCGTTTATTTCCGTTGCGCGTACCTATGCCCTTTATCGAAAAAATGGAACCTAATAACCCGCAGGATCCTTTATTTCTACAGGCAATGAGTATGAGCCAGGAATTTATCTCGCAGCCGGGATTCAGTAAAGATCCTTTGCAGGAACAGCAAAACGCCGCTCCCAATATTCTGCATAAATACCATAACCGCCTGCTTCTGATGGTCAAAGGCGGCTGCGCAATTAACTGCCGTTACTGCTTCCGCCGCCATTTTCCTTATGGCGAAAACAAGGGCGGAAAAACAAACTGGCTACAGGCACTGAATTATATTAAAGCTCGTCCGCAAATCGAAGAGGTCATCCTCTCCGGCGGCGACCCCTTAATGGCGAAAGATCATGAACTGGCGTGGCTAATCGAAAGACTGAGCGATATTCCGCACCTAAGCCGACTGCGCATTCATACCCGTCTGCCGGTGGTTATTCCGCAGCGAATCACCGAGGAATTATGCCATATACTGGCTCAGACGCCCTTACAGACGCTGTTGGTTACGCATATCAATCATGCCAATGAAATCGACCTCGACCTGGTTGAAGCCATGCACAAATTGAAAGCGGCCGGCGTTACTTTATTAAATCAGTCCGTCCTACTGAAAAATATCAACGATAACGCCGAAACCCTGAAAGCCTTAAACGATAAATTATTCCGTAGCGGTATTCTGCCCTATTATCTGCATCTGCTGGATAAAGTGGAAGGCGCAAGCCATTTTTATATTGATGATGAAAAGGCGCTCGCCATCTATCGCCGCTTACAGGCAATCAGTTCCGGCTATCTGGTACCCAAGCTGGCACGGGAAATTGCCTTTGAGCCGAATAAAACTTTATACGGCGCATAGGAAAATCGGAAAAGATCCGATAAAATAAAGCGATTTTTATTGTGCTTACGTACGGAGGCGGTAAAGATCAAAACACCCTCTCCGTTCAGCGTAAAAACTCCAAAAAAATGAGTAAAAAAAGACCGCACTTTTCAACAAGCGGTACGATACAATTCAGCATCGAGGTATATTGTGGAAAAAACACCAGAAAATAATCCTGCATCAACCCCATCTCCGGCACAAAACGAGTTGGATTTAGGCATTAATCCGGAGCCGATTACTCCGAAAAAAACCGTTAAAGCGGAAGCTTCTTTACTGGATAAAGCAAAAAATATGTTCTCAAAACGTAATAATATCGACCCGAATCAATTTGCGGTACGCAAAGAACCCACCTTTGGTGAAGAACAGCCGGCTATCGCTGCGGAACAAAATGCAAGCGAAAGCCTGCCGAATAATGATTTTGATACCGGCGTAGAAAAGGCCGCCAAACAAGATTCCGGCACCGAACAGAGTGCCCCCGCTTTTATGGCGGACAGAGTACCCGAACCGGTATCCGCAACGGAGGAACAACCCGTCGCCGCAGCTAAACCTAATATGAAAAACCCAGAAAACTGGGCGATTATGCAGAAATTGCCGCGTAAACACCGCCGCTTGGTAATTGCCTTGGCGGTAGCGGTTATCGCCTTACTGGTGTTGCTCTGGCTAAAACCGGATACCCATACGGTGGAAGATTTTCAGGCGCAAAACAATAATAGCCTGCCGATAGAATTTCAACCGTTGGATCAGTCGCAAAGCCTGGAAAATGCTGAAAATACTGCAGCCCAGGATGCGGCACAGCCGCTGAACGGCACCGCTACCAGCGTATCTGAAGCGAATGCCCCGGCACCGACCGCAGCGGGAACCGGTGCTGATAACAGTGCTAATAACAGCGTTAATACCACGGCAGCATTAAGCGAAAGCAATAAAGAGGCTGCCCCTCCGGTTGCCGCCGCTGCACAAAACGATCAGGAAAATCAAAAACTCCGTCATGAAAAAGTTCAGAGTAGCAAAGCGGCTGAAAAACCTCACTCTACCACGGCACCTGCCGCAGTACGCAGCGAAAGCGTAAAAACGCCGATAAAAACCGCTGAAAACAACAAGGCAACGGCGGACAGAAATAGCAGAAAATCTCAAGGTGCGCCGGTAGTTGAAGCCAAACCGAGCAAAGCTAAACAGAATGCCGCTCCGGTGGTAGAAGCGGCTTCCGCTTCAGCAAAAACCCTAACCATTCCGCCGGCAACCTCGCTAATGCAGGTATTCCGTGATAACAATCTGAATATTGCGGATGTTAATGCAATGACCAAAGCGGAAGGTGCAAAAGGCGTATTAAGCAGCTTTAAAGCCGGCGATAAAGTACAGGTATCGGTCAATAGCCAGGGACGTGTCAATACCCTGCGCCTTTCTAACGGCGCCACCTTTAAACGCCAAGCGGACGGCAGTTATAAATATCAGAAATAAGGAAGTCATATTTTGAAAAAACCACTCTTAGTTCTTATGCTATGCAGTATCGTTGCTTGTAGCGCCAAAACCGGAACGGTCAATCCCTCCGGTTCGGCAAATACGCAAACCAAGCCCGTACAGGTACTGGATAAAACTTCCCAACAGCGCAGTGCTGCGCTGTACCGATGCAAAGACGATAAACAAGTGAGAGTGGTCAGCATTCTGCCTGCTGCCAAAGGTAAAAAGGGGAAAATCAAAGCCATTAATCTGAGCTTTAATAACGTTACCGAGAAACTGGTATTAACCATTACCGAAAGCGGTAAAAAATATACCAATATACACTGGCATTGGTACGAACGAACCAATAGTAATATGCTGACCAACAGCATTGGCGAAGTGCTAGCGGAACAATGCGTACTAAGTAAATAACCCCCTGAATACAATACCGAATCCGCACCCGAACCGGAGAATCCGCCTTCTGTTCAGGTGCGGATTTTTATATCCGGAAATATAGGGCGATCTCCAAATAACAGAGATCAGTTGATCTTAGAATATATAAAAAGGGCTGAATCCGATAGAGGAATCAGCCCTGAATAAGAAACTAACAAGAAATAGAAAACATATATAATGTTCTTTAAAAAATTTACCCATTATTAATTATCCTTTATAGAATTACCTTTGATATATAAATACAAGATCAATCTTCTAATGAGGGTTTATCACCTTTATTTTTAAAAATACATCTACATCTTTATAAAATTCTATTGAATGTAAATTAGAAATAATTAATTTATATTCGGATCTCGGCAAAAATTAAAACAAGCAGGTTCACCTGGAGAGTAAACGCCATCTACGCCGCTTAATAAATATTTTTTATTATTGATTTTTGCTTTACTAACACCATGTGAATACATTGCATAAAAATCCCTATCCATTACTTTATCGCCATCTTTAAATATTTTTAGATTTAGTTTAGGTTTATTATTAATTTCAGAGTAAAATTCTTTTTCTTTTAATATAAATGAATTATCTTCCGAAAGATAAAAATCATTATAATATTCAATATCCTTATAACTTCTAATGATAAATTCAAGATTAAAAAACCTGGATTCACTAATAACCAAGGGGGTTTTGTAATCTATAACGATTTCATTTTTTTCAGATAAAGAAATCGGATAGTATCTGTCATCTATTAAGTCTTTGCTCCATAGCCAAATATAGCTAATACAGGTGGCAAAGGTAATAATAAACAAAATACCGATATAATATTTTTTGAAAAACTTACGCATTATTAAGTGTTCTCTGCACAATAATAATTAGAAGAGAAAGAAAATTTGAACAGTAATTATCTGTGGAAAGGAGGAATTATTATAAATGAAATGTTGCATAATCCGATATCCTATCAAACACCTATCCTTAAAATGGGGGGCTCTTAAGCAAAATCAGTATATAGAAACCCAATGGCGATAATATAGCCAATTTCAGACTAAAAGAAAAGCAAATTACCCAAAAGACGAGTAAAAGCGCTAATTTTATATTTTGTTAATAAATAGGGTTGAATGTTAAATTATTCAGAACTACGGATAGGCATAACTTGAAAAATCCGAGAAATTTCTGTTATCCGAATAGAGAACTTGAAAGCGCTGGCAATATTAAAAAAATTACCCTGATAGGCAAGGCGGAAAAGAAAAGAGGAAACGAATCGATAAACGCGGGAAATAACAAAAAAAACTTAAAAATAATGCAGCGGTATTCCCGCTGCTTAATAACGAGTATCGCCGCTGCATTATGCTATTCAGATACGAACTATTTATTTTTCCCTTCCAGGTATAGCCATTCGGCAACCTGCTTAGCAAAGTAGGTTAAAATACCGTCCGCGCCGGCACGTTTAAAGCACAGCAGGCCTTCCATAATACATTCTTTTTCCTTCAACCAGCCGTTTTGAATAGCCGCCATATGCATCGCATATTCGCCGGAAACCTGATAAGCAAAGGTAGGCACGCCGAACTGGCGTTTAACCCGATATACCATATCTAAGTAAGGCATACCCGGTTTTACCATAACCATATCGGCACCTTCCTGCAGATCCAGCGCTACTTCTTGCAATCCTTCATCACCGTTGGCGGGATCAAGCTGATAGGTTTTCTTATCCCCGCCTTTTAAATTGCCGGCGGAACCCACCGCATCGCGGAAAGGACCGTAATAATCGGAAGCGTATTTCGCCGAATAGGCCATAATTTGGGTATTAATAAATCCCTGAGTTTCCAATGCCTGACGAATTTTTCCGATTCTACCGTCCATCATATCGCTCGGCGCAACCATATCCGCTCCCGCTTCCGCATGAGAAAGCGCCTGTTTTACCAGCACTTCCGTAGTAATATCATTTACCACATAGCCGCTTTCATCGATAATGCCGTCCTGTCCGTGCAGGGTATAGGGATCCAGTGCTACATCGGTAAGCACGCCTAGTTCGGGATAGGCGGATTTTAACGCCCGTACGGCGCGTTGCACCAGCCCGTTAGGGTTATAAGCCTCTTCCGCCATCAGGGATTTCTTTTCGGCATCAACCACCGGAAACAGCGCTATAACAGGTACTCCGTATTTCACCAATAAACCCGCTTCAATTAGCAGTTGATCTATCGTCAGGCGTTCCACTTTCGGCATAGAAGGAACAGGCTCACGGCGGTTATCCCCTTCGATTACAAAGACGGGATAAATTAAATCGTCCGCCGTCAACTTATTTTCCGCCATTAAACGGCGGCTGAAATCATATTTACGCATACGGCGTAAGCGACGAGCCGGAAAACCGGTAAAAATTTGTTTGGTCATAATATTTTCTCCTTAATAACTTCGGGCGGCGAATTAAATAAAAAAGCACGAGTCCTGCCCGCGCTTATTCTCTTTATCTAAAACTTATTTGTTTTCGACCGCACTTTGTTCGTCTTCTTGTTTCGGACGATAGAATTTGGCGCAGATAACCCCCAGCTCAAACAACAGGCACATAGGTACCGCCAACAGGGTTTGTGAAAAAACATCCGGCGGGGTAAGTAACATACCGATAACAAAGGCCGCTACGATAATATAAGGGCGTTTGGCTTTTAAATCCTGAGGCGAGGTAATACCGCTCCAACACAGCAGAATAATAGCCACCGGTACTTCGAAACACACACCGAAAGCCAAAAACAGGGTTAATACAAAATCCAGATAACTGCTGATATCCGTCGCAATGGATACGCCGGTGGGTGCGGTTTTAGTCAGAAAACCGAAGGCAAGCGGAAACACTACATAATAGGCAAAAGCGACGCCGATATAAAACAATAGGGTGCTGGAAAACAGTAAAGGATAAATCAAACGCTTTTCATGCTGATACAAGGCCGGCGCAACAAAAGCCCAGATTTGGTACAAAATATAGGGTACGGAAAGAAATACGGCGGCAATGGCGGTTAATTTTATCGGCGCAAAAAAAGGCGCCGCCACATTCGTAGCAATCATCGTCGCCCCTTGCGGCATGGCTTCCAGTAAAGGAGTGGCGACCAGATGATAAATATCATTGGAAAAATAGACCAATGCACAAAAAGCGATCAGTACAAATACCACACAACGCAATAAGCGGTTGCGCAGCTCAATTAAATGGGTAATCAGGGGTTGGGTTTCTTCAACTGTCATTTTGTTTCCGTCCGGCCGTCCTTTGCATCGGAAGAGGTAGCTCTTTGCAGACCACCCTCTTCGCCCGGATGATATTCGTTGATATAGTAGGCCAACTGCTCATCCAGCGCCGAGGTTTCCGATTCGGAAGCCTCGGAAAGTGCGCTTGAATCCGCCGCAGTTTTTTTATTTTCCGCCGTTTCCTGCGCTAATATGCTCTTTTCGGGGTGCGGCGCTGTGGACGCTTGCCCGTTTAAGCCGTTTTTTTCGGCATTTTCCTCGCGCAGAGTTTCGATCTGACGCTCTAGCGTAGTGTTTGCCTGTGCCGCTTTATTTTCCAAATCGGTTTTCATTTTATCCGCCGAAGCTTTCAGTTCATCAACGGTTTTAGCCAGATCCGGGGAAAGGGATCTTAAATTCAGATTTTCGGCTTTTTTGATACTTTCCTGCAATTCCTGCAGCTTCAGTTCCTGCGTCAGTTCGTTCTGAACGTTTGCCGCCAGACCGCGAACGGTTCTGACCCACCCCATAACGGTACGCACCGCTACGGGTAAACGCTGTGGGCCTAGTACTACTAAGCCCACGATAAAGACAAGAATTAACTCCGAAAAACCGATATCAAACACGGATTACACCTGTTCTTTATCTTTTTCTTTAACTTTTTCGCCGCTTTCGCTTTCATTGTTTTTCAGCGATTTAAACTCGGCGTCTTTCGGCGATTCGTCATTGATGGCTTTTTTAAACCCTTTTACCGCTTCCCCCAGATCGGTACCTAGGGTTCTGAGTTTTTTAGTGCCGAACAATAAAACGATAATTGCAACGATAATTAGTAGCTGCCAGATACTGATGCCGCCCATAAATTTTCCTTTTCTTCGTAATCAATAAAACGCGATTGAATATACCCCTTTTCGCCTTGATGAACAATAGCCAGAAAGAATTATTTGCCCGTTTAAACGGCTCTTAGGGTACTTCTGCTGCGTAAAAATACTAAAGCGACGCTGGAGATCAGCAAGACGAAGGCAACACCGATATACAGGCTCTGTTTGTCCCAACCGTAATCCAACAAACTACCGGCGGTAATAGGGGCGAAAATAGCGCCGATACGTCCCACCCCGATAGACCAACCCACGCCTGTACCGCGAATCTCCGCTGCGTAGATACTCGGATTTAGTGTATAAAACCCGCTGATACAGCCGTTCATACAGGCACCGACGATAATCCCCAGCAACATCGCCAACCAGAGCAGTGCGGAGGAAAGAATAAAGGCGACCACCACGGCGGCAGACAGCAAGGTAAACAGAATCAATACGCTGCGTGCCGCCCAACGGCTGGCCAGTAATCCGTACAACAGCGAACCGCAGGTACCGCCCATGGCGATCATTATTCCTACGGTAATACTTTGATCCGTACTCATGCCGGCATCTTTCAGCAGCGCTGGTGTCCAGGAACTAATCAGATAATAACTGAACATCACGGCAAAAAAAGCCGTCCAGATTAACATTGTGGCGCGGGCATATTCCTTCTCAAACAAGCGGAACACGCTAGGCTTACGTAAAACTCCCTGCGCCGGCGCAACAAATTCCCAATTTCCTTTCAGCCCCATTTTCCGGCAGATGCGTTGTAACTGTTCGGTCGCTTTAGGTACTCGGCCGGAGAGCAGAAAATCAATAGATTCCGGTAACCATACCCATAAGGCGATAAAGCATAAGCCGGTCAGTAGCGCACCGGCCAGATAAACCGCATGCCAGCTGTATTCTTTTTGTAGAGCGACGGCGAATATTCCGCCCAGCACGGCACCGATACCGAAGCCGGAAGAATAGATACTGATGGCCAGACTACGCCATTTTCGGGAAGAATATTCACTGGCGAGAACATTGGTACCGACCAAAATACCGCCGACCCCTAAGCCGGTAAGCAGCCGCCAGAAACCGAGGGTTACCGCATCGGAAACAAAAGCGGAGCCCAACATACCCAATGCGGATAAAGCAACGGAGATCAGCAATAGCGGGCGACGCCCGATTCTGTCCGCCAAGGGAGCCAGAAACAAGGAGCCGGCACTCATACCGATAAGGCCCGCACTCAACAAATAGCCCAGTTGAGTACCGCTCAAACCGAATTCCGCGCGAATGGCCGTGGCGGTAAATGCCAGAGCCAGTACGTCAAAGCCGTCCAATAGGTTCATCACCGTCGCCATCATAATCACCGCCCACTGGTAAGCGGACATTGGGCTTTGGTCAATGGTTTCTCTTAAATTCATCTGCATATTCCTTCCTGTTCTATGTTGTAAAAATCTATGTTGTAAAAATCTATGTTGGAAAAATCAATGGGATCGGGCGACCGCCGTTAGCGCAAATAATTTGCCTAAAATAACATTCAGCAAGATTCCGTAAGCAGGCACAAACAACATAATCCCGACCAAAAGTTTGAATAAGTAATCAACAATTCCCAGTTCCAACCAATGCGCCGCCATAAAAGGATCAGAGCTGGCGTAAAAGGCTACGGCAAAAAATAAAAACGTATCCGCCATTGAACCGAACAGCATGGAGGCGCTCGGCGCAACCCACCAGAGGCGTAAGCGCCGTAATCGGTTAAAAACCAATACATCCAGCAACTGCCCGAATACATAGGCGCAAAAACTGGCTAAGGCGATTCGAAACACAAAGAGATTAAATTGCCCGAGTACCCCAATCCCCTGATATTGCCCTTCGGCAAACAGCGCGGATACCAGATAGCTGCTCAGCAATGCGGGCAGCATGACATTAAAAATAATCCGCCGTGCGGCAACAGCGCCAAAAATACGCACGGTTAAATCCGTGGCCAAAAACACAAAAGGAAAACTCAGGGTTCCCCAGGTGCTGTGAAAGGAAAAATCCTGTTCCGCACCGAGAGCCGTAAAGGGGAGACGAATTTCAAAAGGAATCTGCACCAGATAATTACTCAGGGTAATAATAAAAATATGAAAAAAACTTAGAATAATCAGAACGCGCAATTTTTGCCGATACTGCGCCTGAAGAATATTATTTTGCATTGTTGTAACCTTTTTTATACGGGGGTTAGGGAACCCAGGAAAATTTAATTCCAAAGGGAGCTAAAGCATAATATGAATAAAGGGATATATTCAATAATCTGGGAAATGAAAGAATTTACAGAAGGGCATGAAATAATTTAATGGCGGTGAGAAGGGGATTCGAACCCCTGATGCACTTTCGCACATACACGCTTTCCAGGCGTGCTCCTTCAACCTCTCGGACATCTCACCGGTGTGAAAATTTGTAATGCTACAAACAGGGCGAAACTATAAAAACTTACGGCGCTTTCGTCAAGTTTTTTTTACTTTTTCTTGTTCTAACGTATAAATAAAAAGCAAAGTTCAGGGTACAATAGGCAACGAAAGATATTTTTAGATGCCTTTGGAATAAATATGTTAAAAAAATGGTTCCTTAATAAAAATGCGTTACTTGCGGTCAAGCCCTTCAGTGCATTAAAAGATAGTATGCGCGCAGGATACGGAATGCGACATTTTATCAAAGACCTGATAGCAGGTTTAACTGTAGGTATTATCGCGATTCCGCTATCTATGGCTTTAGCCATTGCCAGCGGCGTACCGCCGCAGCACGGGCTGTACACCGCCATTATCGCCGGGCTAATTATCGCACTGAGCGGCGGTTCGCGTTTCAATATATCGGGACCTACCGCCGCCTTTGTGGTGATTCTTTATCCGGTTACCCAACAATTCGGCTTAGGCGGCTTATTAATGGCTACCCTGTTGTCGGGGATAATTCTGGTATTAATGGCATTTTTCCGTCTGGGACGCTTAATCGAATATATCCCTTTGCCGGTAACACTCGGTTTTACCTGCGGGATAGGTATTGTAATCGCAACCTTACAGATTAAAGATTTTCTGGGGCTGACAATCAGCGGAATGCCGGAAGATTATATCGGAAAAATTCAGACGATTTTGACCGCACTTCCGACTATAAACTGGGCGGATACGCTAATAGGCTTAACGACATTATTAATTCTGACTCAATGGCATAGACTGCGTTTGCCGGTACCCGGTCATCTGCCGGCGGTAATTATGGCCACCCTGCTCGCTTTCCTGCTGGATCATTTCGGTTACAGTATCGAAACCATAGGTTCCGCTTTCAGCTATACTCTGCCGGACGGCTCAACAGGACAGGGAATTCCGAATACCTTGCCCGAATTCATCTTACCCTGGAATATTCCCGATCCGAGCGGTCAGCCCGTGGACTGGAACTTCACCACATTACAGGCATTGCTGCCGGCGGCCTTTTCCATGGCGATTCTGGGGGCGATAGAATCCCTGCTCTGTGCGGTAATTCTGGATAATATGACCGATACCAAACACCATTCCAATAATGAATTACTGGCTCAGGGATTGGGGAATATCGCTTCGCCCTTTCTGGGTGGAATTACCGCCACCGCTGCGATCGCCCGTTCCGCCGCTAATGTAAAAGCCGGCGCCCAATCGCCGATCGCCAGTGTCGTGCATGCTTTATTGGTATTGCTTGCTCTCCTGTTCTTTGCCAATGCCTTATCTTATCTGCCCCTATCCTCTATGGCGGCGCTGTTACTGGTTGTGGCCTGGAATATGGCGAACGTCAGACAAATCGTACATCTGCTGCGGCGCTCAGGTAAAAATGAAATTGCTGTGCTGATGACCTGCCTGATTCTCACCGTGTTATTTGATATGGTGATAGCCATCAGCGTTGGAGTGTTGCTTGCCAGCCTGCTGTTTATCCGTACCATTGCGGAAATGACGAAATCCATTGCTATCTCGGCACCGGAAGATCTGAAAAATACCCAGGTTTACCGGATCAGCGGTCCGTTGTTTTTTGCGGCGGCGGACAATTTATTCGCCGATTTACATGATAAAACCCTGCATACGGAACATGAGGTTAAACATATTATTTTACAATGCGATGCGGTTACCGTCCTGGACAGCGGGGGTATCCACGCTCTGACCCGCTTCATACAGCATATGGCGCCCCATCAACAGCTGTATATGTGCAATATGCAGTTTCAGCCGCTGCGTATGATGGTGAAATCCAATACGGTAGCAGAACTGCAAAAAATCAATTTCAGCACGGATTTACAGGAAACTTACGCAAAAATCCGTTCTTTGGAGAGCTAGATAGCCGAATACCTTTCGACGAAATTTCAAAAAAGAGGAATTGTAAAAAAGGGAGCCTTTCGGCTCCCTATTTATTGGCTTTTAATCCCGTTCAGGTTAAGGTCTGCGATCATGAAAACGGCGCTCTTTATCTCCGCGTTTAACGGAACGTTCATTGAAAGAGCGGTCGTTTTTCTCTCTAAATTTTCTGTCTTCGCGTCTGAATCCCTCTTCCTGACGGCGTCCGCTGGAACGTCCGGAACGGCGTCCTTCACGCTCGTCGCGACCGCCTTTAACTTCACCGAGCAGGCTCATACGCATTTGTTTATTCAATACTCGCGCCTTACCGAATAATTGCAGTAACTCTTTCGGCATCCCCTGCGGCAGTTCGATAGTGGAATAATCTTCATACAGTTTGATATGTCCGATATTACGACTGTCGATATTACCTTCGTTGGCAATCGCTCCCACAATATGACGGACATCAACGCCATCACCGCGTCCCACTTCGATGCGGTATAAATCCATCGGTAAAGGGTTACCGTAGCCGCGACGCTCCTGACTGCGCGGATTATCGCGCCGCTCATTACGCCGTTCGTCCCGTTCGCGCCGGCCTCTACGTTCGATTACAGGATCCGGCGGCAGAATCAGTTTTTGTTTACCCTGCAATAACATCAGCATTGCCGCAGCAATATCTTCCTGATCCTGATCGGCGGTAAACAAATCCTCCAACAGGCTGCGATAAAGTTCCAGATCGCGATGCTCCAGCTGCTTGGTAATATTCGCCTTGAATTTTTCCCGGCGACGCTCCTGCAATTTTTCATGATTCGGAATATCCGTTTCTTCGATCGGTTTCTTCATCAGGCGTTCAATATTGCCCAACAGGCGGCGTTCTCTCGGCTCAACGAATAATATGGCCCGCCCCGCCCGGCCCGCTCGCCCGGTACGTCCGATACGATGCACATAGGATTCCGCATCTAACGGAATATCATAATTTACCACTAAGCTGATACGTTCCACGTCCAAACCGCGGGCGGCAACATCCGTTGCCACTAAAATATCCAAGCTACCGTTGCGTAAACGATCAAGCGTCTGTTCGCGCAGCTGCTGGGTCATGTCGCCGTTCAATGCGGCGGCACGGAAACCATGTTTTTCCAGTAATTCGGTAATATCCAGGGTACCGGTTTTGGTGCGGGTGAAGATAATTGCCGCATCAAAATCTTCCACTTCCAGGAAGCGTAATAAGGCTTCATTTTTACGGAAGCCGCGCACATACCAGCAACTTTGAGTAATATCTGGATTGGTACGCTGTGTGGACTGAATCTTCACTTCCTGAGGTTCGCTCATAAAGCGTTTGGTAATACGCCGAATCGGTTCCGGCATTGTCGCCGAGAATAAGGCGGTCTGATGGTTTTCCGGTAATTCCGCCATTACGGTTTCCACATCGTCAATAAAGCCCATACGCAGCATTTCATCCGCTTCGTCCAGCACCATAAAACGCAGGCGGGATAAATCCAAGGTTCCGCGTCGGATATGATCTAGAATACGTCCCGGGGTACCGACCACCACCTGAGCGCCCTGTCGTAAAGCGCGCAGCTGAATATCATAACGCTGCCCGCCGTAAAGGGTTACGATATGTATCCCCTTGGCATACCGGCTGAACTGTTCGCAAGCGTCCGCCACCTGAATGGCAAGCTCGCGCGTCGGTGCCATCACCAACATCTGCGGATATTTTTCCTCAACATCAATTTGCGCCAACAACGGCAAGGAGAACGCGGCGGTTTTTCCGCTCCCGGTCTGGGCCATACCTAAAACATCGCGTCCGTTCAGCAAATGAGGAATACAAGCCAGCTGAATCGGCGAAGGCGTTTCGAATCCCATATCAACCACGGCGGAAAGAATGAATTCAGGCAAGCCTAAATCCTTAAAAGTCATGTTAGTTTCAGTCATTAAATACTCGAATATAAAAAAGAAAGGGGAAATAGGAGGTTCCCCGTATATCAATAAAATGTTGTTTAGAGAAAAAACGAAGGGCAAAACTTCCGTCTTGCGAATAAGATAGATTTCCGGCGTAAAATGCTCTCTGCCGGCAATTAATCAGATGATTTAACTCTCTGTACAACAGCCTGTTCTGTTTGTTCCGTTTCGGCTTTTAATTTGCCCAATTCAAACAGAGCAAAACGATACTCAACAAAGTTATACACCTGATTTGCCACGGCTAATTTGAACAGCACTTCCGCTTCGTCAATAAGGCCGGCATTGAGTTTTTGTTTTGCCAGATAAAAATAGGTTTCCGTCAGAATTTCCGCATATTGAGGGGATTGCGGATCGGCAAAGCGTTTCGCTTTGCTGAGTAATTCCTGTTCAGAAATCCGGTTCAGATAATACTGAACGATATATGTTCCCCAATATTCCGCCGAGAGAGCCTGCGCTCTCCGGGCTAAATTTTGTTTCGCCTCGCCGGGTTTAAATTTCAGTTCGTTCAGATACAGCCACAATACCCGGTAAGGATCGCTGCTATCGGCCTGGTGAAAACGCAGAAAATCCTGTTCCGCCAGGTTATAACGCCCCATATAATAGAAATCCAGCCCCCGGTTCAAATAGGTGTATTCATAGTTCGGATCCAGTTCCAGTACGGCATCGAAGGCTTCCATGGCGCTGTCATAATCGCCGTCCAACAATAAATACAAGCCGAGATAGTTATAAATGGCCGGGGTTTTCGGCTGTAAAGCCAGTGCCTGGGTAAAATCATAACGGGCCAACGCCCACAATCCCAGACTGTCGTATAGGATACCGCGTTCAAAGTGGAGATTTGCCCGTTCCTGCTTATCCAGCTGTCCGACAATCAAAATCTGACTGATACGAACAATCATTACTTCCTGATCAAAATGCGCATTCGGATTCTGTTCCGATAATATAATGCGATTTTTCGATACGAAGCTCTGCTCCGAACTGCTTATACAACCGGATAACACCAGAACGGAAAATAATGTACTGAAAAAAACGATGGCCTTCGCCAATCTGACCCCGAATACCATTGCCGATAAACCTATATACCAGACAATTATAAAAAACCGAGAAAATTCCAACGCACTTTGCTTGAATTAACGGGCAAAGCGCGTTGGTCTATGGCTTATTCCTGTTCGCTAAGCTCGCTTGCTTCGCTGCTTTCTTCCGCTTTACGAACAAGCTCTTTCATGGTTAAACGGATACGTCCCTGACGATCAATTTCCACCACTTTAACCTGAACCTCTTGGCCGACTGCTAAATAGTCGCTGACTTTCTCAACGCGCTCTTCCGCAATCTGAGAAATATGCACTAAGCCTTCTTTGTTCCCCACAATGGATACGAAGGCGCCGAAATCCGCCAGACGCGTTACCTTACCGCGATAAATCGCACCCGCTTCCACTTCTGCGGTAATTTCTTCAATTCGGCTCATCACTTCTTTCACCGCATTGTTATCAACGGCGGCGATCTTCACCGTACCGTCATCATCAATATCAATTGAAGTGCCGGTTTCTTCGGTTAATGCACGGATAACCGCACCGCCTTTACCGATAACGTCTTTAATTTTCTTCGGATCAATCTTCATGGTATGAATACGCGGCGCAAAATCGGAAATATCCGCACGCGGTGCGGCAATCGCCTGCTCCATCACGCCCAGAATATGCATACGCGCGCTTTTCGCCTGATTCAACGCAATCTGCATAATCTCGGCGGTAATACCTTCGATTTTAATATCCATTTGCAGAGCGGTAACCCCTTCGCGTGTTCCAGCAACTTTGAAGTCCATATCGCCCAGGTGATCTTCATCGCCCAGAATATCGGAAAGCACCACAAATTTTTCATTTTCTTTCACCAATCCCATGGCAATACCGGCAACCGCCGCTTTAATCGGCACCCCGGCGTCCATTAAGGCTAATGAAGCGCCGCAAACGGAAGCCATGGAAGAAGAACCGTTAGATTCGGTAATTTCGGAAACCACACGCACCACATAAGGGAACTCCGCCAGGGTCGGCATTACTGCGGCAACACCGCGTTTCGCCAGACGACCATGTCCGATTTCACGACGTTTCGGCGAACCGATCATACCGGTTTCACCCACGGAATACGGAGGGAAGTTATAGTGGAACAGGAAGTGATCGGCACGTTCACCGGTCAGTTCGTCAATAATTTGCGCATCTCTCTCCGTTCCCAAGGTGGCAACCGCAAGCGCCTGAGTTTCACCGCGGGTGAAAATAGCCGAACCATGAGTACGCGGCAATACGCCGGTACAAATATCCAGAGCGCGCACGGTATCCACCGTACGACCGTCGATACGAGGTTCGCCGTTTAAAATTCTGCCGCGGACTACCGCACTTTCCAGAGAGGTAATGATATCAATAATCGCACCTTCGCTGATTGTTTCGTCTTCCGCCGTTAACTGGGCGATAACATCCGCTTTAATCGCATCGATTTGCTCATAGCGAATCTGTTTTTCAGTGATCCGATAGGCATCGCCCAAACGTGCTTCGGCCAGGGCTTTCACCTTATTGATCAATTCATGATTCGGCTGCGGAGCCACCCAATCCCAACGCGGTTTGCCCGCCTGTGCGGTAAATTCTTTGATGGCTTCGACCACGACCTGCTGTTGCTGATGACCGAATACTACGGCGGCCAGCATTTGTTCTTCGCTCAGAATATCCGCTTCGGATTCCACCATCAGCACCGCTTTATCGGTACCCGCCACCACTAAATCCAAACGGCTTTGTTTCTGCTCGGCAACGGTCGGATTTAACACAAACTGATCATTAATAAAACCTACGCGTGCCGCACCTATAGGGCCGTTAAAAGGTACGCCGGACAATGACAGTGCGGCGGAAGCGCCGATCATGGCCACCAAATCCGGACTGATTTGCGGATTAACGGAAACCACAGTGGCAACAATTTGAATTTCGTTATAAAAACCTTCCGGGAAAAGCGGACGGATAGGACGGTCAATTAAACGGGCAATCAGGGTTTCACCTTCGGAAGGACGGCCTTCGCGCTTAAAAAAACCGCCCGGAATACGACCGGCCGCATAGGTACGTTCCTGATAGTTCACCGTTAGAGGGAAGAAATCCTGCCCTTCTTTAACCTCTTTTTTAGCCACTACGCTAACAAATACCGTGGTATCGTCCATACTTGCCATAACCGCTGCCGTGGCCTGACGGGCGATAGCCCCGGTTTCCAAAGTTACGGTATGCTGACCGTATTTAAACTGTTTTACAATCGGATTCACAATTTTTTCCTTTTTAGTTATTTGCTGAAAATTGCGTTTTATTTTCCAGATTTGCGACTAGCAAAAATAATCTTCTCCACTCCGCACCGTTGCGTAAAATCACTTTTGATAGCCGCACGCTAAAGCGGAAAACAAAACTTTGGCATTATACTAGGCTTTACCCTATTTGGGAATTTTTTTCACCCTGATGCCTTATCTTTTACCCCCGTGCCGAAAAAGCGCAGAAAAACTTCCGCCGGACTTTGGCGTTCGGCGCAATCGGGTATAGAATAAGCGCCGAGCTAAACATCCCCCTATTTTTTTAAGGATTTAAGGAGAAAGCATGTTTTTCGGAGATTTAACCCGTTCGGATTTTAAACGCGGCTTACCTAAAGTTATCGCCGCTACCTGTGAATATTTAAACCGGCTGGATTTATCCGCACTTAGCCCCGGTCGGCATGATATCAGCGATCAAATTTATATGAATGTAATGGAAACCGATACCCAACCGGCGGCGGAACGTCCGGCGGAACTGCATCGCCGCCATGCGGATATTCAGGTATTGATTAGCGGAGAAGAAGCGATGGAATACGGTATTACCCAGCCGGATCTCAGTCGCTACGAGGTTTATCATGAAGCGGAAGATTATCAGCTTACGCCTCATGCCATCGAGTATAAACAAACATTAACCCTACGCCCGAAAATGTTTGTGGTCTATCTGCCCTACGAAGAGCATAAACCTTGCTGCAATGCGGGAGAAAGCTCGCAGAGAATTAAAAAACTGGTGGTTAAAATTCCGCTGCAGTTATTGGAATAAGAGCGCCTAACTTGTCCGCGCCGAACAGCGAGCGCCCCAATAAGATGCTGTTCGGCCGTTTTGCCTATCCGCTCTTATTACGGAAGAAACAGCCCGTCTTTTGATAAATTAACGATACAGCTGGAGCTTAGGTACTTCTAGCATAAGTTTTTCCTGCCAACGCTGTAATGTTTGTTGCGCTAATAGGCTTAAGGCCTGATAGAAAGGATAATCCGTCTGTTCCGCTAAAAGTTGCAAATAGCGCCCCGACCAAGTCAGCAAATGCTGCGCTAAAAATTCATTAAGTAACGGCGGATGATTTTCGGCTAAATAGGCGGCTAGCATCAACATTAAACCGAAATGATCTTCCGGTTCATTCAAGTCCAAACTAAATGTAATTTTATGCCATTTTAAAAATGTGCGTAACTCAAGCAGCGAATCACCGAAAATCACCCCTTCCCGATCAAGATAAACCGATCCCCAAGGAGGAGCGGGTAACGCATTCGGCCCAATAAAAAGGTATTGATAAGCTTCATCAAGATCTCGGCTTAGACCTTTTCGTATAAGCCCTTGAATCTCCTCCGATACGGTTAAAATATGCCAATCCTCAATCCAGTTCGGGCGTTCAAAAAAGGCTAAAATAGGTTTTACCTCTTGCGCCTGCGGCGCATAATAAAATGCCGCGCCTAATAAGCGCCCGTAAGTCGAGATTTCCTGTAATAATGTTTGCTGCATAAACTATTCCGAACAATAAATCCAGCAGGGCGCCGTAACCGACGCCCTCTGTTTCCGTTGATTTTATAATTAGCCCGCTACGGCCATTCCTACCGTCATATGGAGTCCGTAAAAAATTAAACGCCCGATCATTTCGGCAAAGAGTACCGCTAAAGCGGCGACACCTAATAGCCAATTTTTTGGTAATTTGCATAAAACGATGGCGCCTAGTGCCAAGAGCGTAAAGCGCAGCGCCTGTAAATTGGCAAAATCTGGTACCAAGTTCACCGCCTGCTGTACGGAGCTATGAATATGCGCAAGTCCAACCCCTTGATAAATAACCACAATCACCGCTAAAAATAATCCGACCAAATAGCAATAAGCCACATGACATAACTTGTATGTTTTGTGCGGATTAGCATTTAACAAACCGTAGGCCAAAGCCGAACCGCCAATAACAAGGGTTAAGTAAAATTGTAAGCTGGTCAGCAAACTGTCCCAGGTCGGAACGGTATTAATATGATAAACATTATTCATCATATACATAAATACCAAGCCTAAAACTGCGGTTAACGCCAACCATACCTTGGCCAGAGCCTCGGTGATTTTTCCCGTGATACCGAGCAACCAATAGATCCCTGCAGCACCGAAGAAAACGGCGCCGGAGGCAATTTCATTGCTAAGCATAGATGAACCTATTCGATTTAACGAATTAAAGGCTCTAAGGGGAGAACCCAAATGCAGAATCGAAGCGATAAATCCAAGACCTAATAGCGCTAACAGAATAAACATTACCTTATGCAGATATTGCTTACTTTGTGCAGAATTATTCCGGTATAAGGCCCAGCTGAACAGCAACCAGGCACCTACCGTTGATTGTGCCAATACGGTAAAAATAATCAGGGGTAATTCGTGTAAGCCGTTCATTTTACACCTCTCTCGGATTGCCTAAGAAGCCGCTGGTATCACCGCTGCTACGGCAATGTTTATTCGGTTTAATCACTAGATTAGGTTGAGTAATCTCTGCCGCAGGTAAGGGGGCGATAGAAGCTTGATTACCGTATTTTTCGCGTAACTCGTCAATGGGTGCAAAATCCAGAGCGCGTAATGGACAGGCTTCTACACAAATCGGTTTATGCCCTTCTTTAATACGTGAATAACAACCATCACATTTGGTCATATGCCCTTTCTTCACATTATATTGCGGAGCATCATAAGGACAGGCCATATGACAGTAACGGCAACCGATACAAATCTCTTCATTCACGATAACGAATCCGTCCGCATTTTTATGCATCGCACCTGTCGGACAAACTTTGGTACAGGCCGGATCGGTACAGTGGTTACAAGAAATAGACAAATAATAAGCAAATACATTTTGGTTCCAACATCCGTCCGCCTGCTGCGTCCAATCACCGCCGGTATATTCATAAATACGGCGAAAATTCACATCGGTTCCCAGCTCCTTATAATCCTTACAGGCTAATTCACAAGTTTTACAACCGGTACAGCGCTCGGCGTCGAAATAAAAGCCATATTGTTTCATCATATCCCCCTTAGGCTTTCTCAATTTGAACTAAATTAGAATGTTGCGGATTACCTTTGGCCAACGGCGAAGGACGGTGGGTAGTAATAGTATTCACACAACCGCCGTGATCGACACGATCCCCGAACATATTCGCCTGATGCCATGCTCCCTGTCCCATACCTAATACCCCCGGCATAATACGCGGGGTAATTTTGGCCGGAAGACGGGTTTCACCGATTTCATTAAAGATACGAACTAATTCACCGTCTTTAATATTCTTTTGTTTAGCATCAAGGGGATTAATCCAGACCTCTTGCGGATTGGCATGTTGCAATACATCGATATTGCCGTAAGAAGAATGGGTTCTCGCTTTGTAATGGAAGCCCACTAACTGGAACGGATACTTCTCTTTTTTCGGATCCGCCACACTGTTAAATCCTGCGGCAAAAATCGGTAAAGGATGGATTACATCGTCTTCGGCCAATTCCCAGCTGTTCGCGATATCCGCAAGTTGTTCAGAATAAATTTCAATTTTTCCGGAAGGGGTCTTAAGCGGGTTCGCTTGCGGATCTTTACGGAAATCTTTGAAGGCAACCACATGTTCTTCAGGGCATTTGCGCTTATAAATCCCAACCTTTTTCATCTCTTCATAACTCGGCATATCCGGATTACGACTTTTTGTTTGTTCACAAAGATAGCGAACCCATTCGTGCTGAGTACGACCTTCGGTAAACTTCTGATAAACCTCATCGCCTAAGCGTTTTGCCACTTCCGATAAAATTTCATAAATCGGGCGACGCTCAAACTTACGGCTTGTCGCCGGTTGGCCTAAAATAACATAGGCCATATTACCCGCCGCCTCATGGGGAATTAAATCTTCCTGTTCGGTCGGCATTAAATCCGGCAGCACTATATCGCAATATTTCATTGAGGCGGTCATAAAGTGGTCGATCCCCACAAGCATTTCGCATTTACTCTCATCTTGCAGGATATCGTGAGTTCGCCCGATATTACTGTTCTGATTAATCAGCGTATTACTTGCATAGCACCACATAAATTTAATAGGTACATCAAGTTTCGCTTTACCCTGCACACCATCGCGAAGTGCGGTCATTTCCGTTCCCCGCTCGATTGCATCGGGCCAAGTAAAAACCGAAATTTTAGTTTTAACCGGATTGCTTAACATGGAAAACCATTCGGGCGCCATATCATAGGTACCTTCACGGTCGCCGGTATTACCACCGTTGATCCCCACATTACCGGTTAAGATCGCTAACATAGCAATAGCACGCGCGGTTTGTTCGCCGTTTGAATGACGTTGCGGCCCCCAGCCCTGACAAATAAACGCCGGCTTTGTCTGGCCGATTTCACGTGCAAGTTTGATAATACGGCTGCTCGGAATGCCCGTAATCTTTGCGGCCCATTCAGGGGTTTTCGCAATACCGTCTTCGCCTTGTCCTAAAATATAGGCTTTATAATGACTGTTCTTCGGTGCGGATGCCGGTAAGGTTTTTTCGTCATAGCCCACACAATATTTATCTAAAAAGGCTTGATCCACCATATCTTCGGTAATCAATACATAGGCAAGAGCTGCCGCTAAGGCTCCATCAGTTCCCAGGTAAATCGGGATCCATTCGTCCTCGCGTCCGACGCCGGTATCGTTATAACGCGGATCGATTAAAATCATTCTTGCATTGGAACGTTCACGGGCCTGCTCAACATAATAGGTTACGCCGCCACCGCTCATTCTTGTTTCGGCTGGATTATTGCCAAACATCACAACCAGTTTAGAATTTGCAATATCATCGGGGCTATTACCGCTGCGCTCACCATAAAGATATTGCATTGCCATACGAATTTGTGCCGTACTATAGCTACCGTAACGGCTTAAAAAACCGCCGCAAGAATTCATTAAACGGTAAGGAACGTTAGAATTGGTAATATTACCGCCGTCAACGCCCGTACCATACAAAACATGGACCGCTTCATTACCGTAATCTTTTAAAATACGCTTTAGATTATCGGCAATCGTATCCAGCGCTTCCTCCCAACTGATACGTTTAAATTTCCCTTCTCCGCGTTTTCCTATGCGTTTCATCGGATATTTCAAGCGATCCGGGTGATTCATACGACGACGAATAGAACGACCTCGCAAACAAGCGCGTACTTGATGATTTCCGTATTCGTCATTGCCCGTATTATCCGTTTCTACCCAATACACCTCGTCATTTTTAATATGCAAACGTAATGCGCAACGACTGCCGCAATTCACCGTACAGGCACTCCAAACCCATTTATCTTCCGTAACATCTGCTACCGGAATTTGTTCTGCTGCTACACTCTTGAAAGGTAATGCCATATCGGCAACAATGGCAGCCGCACCGACAGAAGAGCCCTTTAAAAAAGTTCTTCGATTTAAGCCCGGATTTAATATTGAGTTATCCATAAATATTCCCCCATATTTACTTTTTCACTCCAATTTAAAAATAAAAATACCTTAGGTATAAACTATCGCGGGCAAGGTTCTCATATTGAATTGTTCAATACAAGGCGACTTTCTGTAGCTTTTTTAATAATAGAATTAAAAAAAATTTAAAAGTTAAATAAATGTTAATTTAATAAAGAAAAGAGATTTAATCGGTAAAACGAAGGAAAATAAAAAGGGAAAATTGCATTCACTTACACACTTTTCCCTTGGAAACTCGGTCGAATAATATTTTCTACAAAAATTTAATTGTTATATTACTGTAAGCGCCGCTTTTAAATCTTCAATTAAATCTTCTGCATCTTCACAGCCGACGGAATACCGCAAAAGCCCCTCCGTAACGCCTTGTTCTAAGCGTTCTTTCGGGCTGACGCAAGCATGAGACATTTTCGCCGGGTAGGAGATAATCGATTCGATGCCCCCTAAACTAACGGCGACAAGGGGAATCTTGAGGGCTTGCAGAAATTTAGTTACATTTTGATAAGAACCTAAATCAAAGGAAATAATCATTCCGCCGTTTTTCGATTGTGCCATATGAATCTTATGTCCGGCGTGGCCGGCAAGCCCCGGATAGAAAACCTGTTTCACCTTAGGATGACAAGCTAAAAATTCCGCTATTTGTCGGGCGTTATCACTGGCCTGCTTAACCCGCATCGCCATGGATTTTAAACCGCGCATTGTTAACCAACAGTCAAATGGTGCTGCAATACCGCCGAGAACAACAGCGATTTTGTGAATTTTAGCAGCTAATGATGCGCTATTTGTGGCAAGCGTACCTAACACCACATCACTATGACCGTTAATAAACTTGGTCGCACTGTTAATCGAAATATCAACCCCTAAGGCAATCACATTGGAAAGCAAGGGGGTCATAAAGGTATTATCACAAATGGTGAGTACATTATGCTTTTTAGCAATGGAGATGACCCCTTGCAAATCGGTAATTTGCAAGGTGGGATTGGAAGGCGTTTCAACATAAAATGCCTTGGTATTTTCTTTAATCGCAGCCAGATAGTTATGCGGATCTGTGGCATCGACAAAACTGACTTCAATGCCGTAAGCGGGCAGCATTTCCGTCATCAACTGAAAAGTACCGCCATAAATATTCCGGCAGGCGACGATATGATCGCCCTGTTTAAATTGTAATAAAGAGGCGCTAATCGCCGCCATTCCCGAAGCAAAAATCTCGGCATATTGCGCTTCTTCAATCGCACAAATCGCTTCGCAAAGTCCGCTGCGAGAAGGATTTGAAAAGCGGGAATAAATCGGGCCGGAATGGCTGTCCAAATCATGTTGATGAAAGGTTGAAGCCTGATAAATGGGTACGGAGGAACTGCCCGTTGTTTTATCCGTTATCTCATAGCCATGTAATACTTTCGTGTTTATTTTCATTGTTATTTCCTAATAATAAGCAGCTAATCAATAGCTAAAGGGTTAACCCAAGTATAATGTAAGCCAGTAAAGCTATTCCCCCGGTAACTAACGCATAAGGGAACTGGGTTCTGATATGTTCGATGTGTTCGCAATCCGTCGCCATGGACGCAACGATCGCATCGGAAGAAATCGGCGAGGTCATATCGCCGAAAATAGAGCCTGAAATAGCGGCGCCAATCATATATTCCGGCGGAACCCCTACGGACACGCCGAGTTGTACGCCTATTGGGATCATAATGGCAAAAGTTCCCCAAGAAGTACCCGTTGCCAGGGACATAATGGCGCTGATCAGGAAGATAAAACCGATGGTTAAACTCGGCGGGATAACGCTGGACGAAATTTTGGCAATATAAGCGCCGGTATGTAAATCACCGCAAATTCCCCCCATTAAAAAGGCAAAAATCATTACCGAACTAATTTTGACCATGCTGGCAAAGCCGATATAGATTTCGCTAAAGAAACTGTCAATGGTAAAAATACGGCGAGCCATAAACCATACAAAGGAAATACTTAGCCCGAAAATAACCGCATAATATACGGAGGTTGAACCGCTCCCCTTAGAAAAATCGCCGTGGCCGGTAATATATAGCATAACGGGAACGGCCAATACGGTAGATAAAATCGGAATCAGGAAATTTAAAATACTGTTACTGTTCGGATGCTCTATTACATAATCCTGCGGGTCGGTATGATTCTGCTGCTGTACTTTTTTACGCTTAAGGCGGGGATATTTAGTCAATAACTCCGCTTTACGCATTGGGCCCCATGAGGCGCCGGTAAAAATATAAAACAGTACCGTCGCCAACGAGAAAAACGCCATAAAATGATAAAGCATTGAACCGGCAAGAATTTCAAAGGGTTCTCCGGTTAAAAAACCCTTGCTGATTTGTACCCCGATAACCCCCATCATGGCGGCGCCCCAGCCGTTAATCATGGCCGAGGAACAAACGGATACGCAGGAGGTTTGAATAATGTAAGACATTTTTTCCGGCGGAACGGCATATTTTTCGGCTAATTTTTTGGTTGAAACACCGGCGACTAACTGGTTAATCGAACTTTCAACAAAAATCAAAGAGGTAATCACCATCGCAAGCAGTTGAACAGAACGGCGCCCTTTAATTAACTGTGATTTTTCACTTAATGCGCGTACTAAGCTGCGCATTCCCCCGGTAACGACCACTAACCGCATAATGCCGCCGATTAACACCATAAAAATAATCGTTTTAGCATTACCGCCATCGGCAAAAATTTTGATAATTCCGTCCAGAGTAGCCTTAATACCGCCCAAAATATGGAAATCATGCAACACGATAAATCCGAAGACGGAACCTGTTAGCAGAGAAAGAATCACCTGGCGGGTTAAAACAGCCAATAAGATAGTAAACAGCGGCGTAAGCACCGCCCAAATACCGTAATCTTGCATAATATGCCCCTTAGGCTATTGGTTTATTGTGCTAATGCGTAAGCCAAATCTTCAATTAAATCATCAATACATTCGATGCCGACGGATAAACGCAATGTGGTATCAAAAATACCTATAGCCGCTCTGGCTTCGGCACCCATACTGGCATGAGACATCGTAGCGCTATGGTTTACCATACTTTCCACCCCGCCAAGGGATTCGGCCAGAACAAAATATTGCAAGCCTTTAATAAAGCGATTCACGCGTTCCAAATCGCCTTTTAAGCGAATGGTAACCACCGCTCCCCCCGAACGCATTTGCTTTTTACACAATTCATAGTCGGGGTGCGATTTTAAGCCGGGATAATGAACTTCTAATATTTCCGCATGATTTTCTAAGAATTCGGCAACTTTTAACGCATTATCACATTGCCGCTGCATACGCAGATCAAGGGTTTTCATTCCACGCAATGCAAGATAGGCATCGAAAGGGGAGGCAATGGCGCCAAGTGCGGTTTTTTTCGAATTGATTTCTGCGGCGAAATCTTCACGTCGGGTAATTAAGGCTCCGCCGATAATATCGGAATGGCCATTGATATATTTACTGGTGGAAAGCATGACCAAATCCGCGCCTAAACTGAGCGGTTGCTGGTTCCAAGCGGTAGCAAAGGTATTGTCGACACAGGTAATGATGTTGCGTGCTTTGGCAAATTGACAAACTTTTTCAATATCTACGATGCGCAATAGCGGATTCGTCGGACTTTCGATCCAAATCATGCGGGTATTGCTTTGCAATGCGGCCTCTAATTCCGCCTGATCATTCAGGTTAATATAGGAGAAAGAAAATCCGAAAGTACTTTTACGGATGCTTTCGAATAAACGGAAAGTCCCGCCATATACCCCGGTGATCACGATAATATGACTGTCTCTCGGCAAGAGTTCCAGTGCCAGAGAAGCGGCGGCAACACCGCTGGCGGTAGCGGTGGCATAAATACCGTTTTCAATTTCGGCTAGCGCCGTTTCATAGGAATAGCGTGTCGGATTGGATACCCGGGAATAACAAAATTTACGCTGTTCATTTAAATCTCTTTGAATAAAAGAACTTGCGGTCGTAATAGGGGTTACAATAGCATCATAGGCTTCATCTTTTTGATAACCGGCATGTACCGCTAAAGTCGCAATAGATTTTGATTTTGTTCTCATAAATAAACTCCCGTTGGATAATAGAGGCTAAGTTTACTTATGTTCACACTATTGACCCCTAAAATAAAGGGTGCTTTAATTATATAAATTTAAATCAGTTATCAAAAAATCTTTATAATGAAAAACCTCCGCCATATGTCCCTCAAACGTATTCATTGTTTTGTTGCCATTGCGAATTTAGGCAACTTAAACGAGGCGGCAAAAGAGCTTAATCTCACCCCTTCTGCGGTTAGCCAAAACCTGAAACTGCTGGAAGAGGAATTAGGCGTTACCTTAATCAAGCGAACCACAAGAAGCTTGTTGTTGACGGATGTAGGTCAGTATTTCTATCAAAATTTACAGAAAATTCTGGCTGATTTAGATAATTTATACAGCAATGCCGGTACCTATAATAAGGAACCGAAGGGAGAACTCACCATTACCTGCCCGGTTGCTTTCGGCTATTCTCAGCTTGCTCCGCTTATTTATGAATTTAGCGAACGCTATCAGCACATTAATGTAAATATCAAATTAAGCGATAATTTAGTCAATTTAAATGAAGAAGATTACGATATCGCCTTACGTATCGTTTCCATGCCGCCCGATAATTTTTCTCTTCGTTATTTATGCCCGATAGACTGGGTATATTGCGCATCAAGCGAATATTTATCCCGGTACGGCAAACCGGAAACCATTGAGGATCTGCGCCATCATCAATTATTGATGTATCCGGAAATGAATCCTACCTTAAAAAAAATGGATAATAGCGAAACCCTAAAATCCATTAAATCAAATTGCAGTTTATTTTCGCTGCAAGCGGTTTTAAACCACAAAGGCGTTGCATATTTACCGCTTTATTTAATTCGGGACGAAATTAAAAATAAGCGGATTGTCCCCCTAAAATTAACTGATCGTTTAGTATTTCACACCCATCATCTGTACGCTTTGTATTTTCCTTCACGTCATAATAATCCGAAAATCCGGGTATTTATTGATTTCTTATTGGAAAAATTCAGCCGGCAAAGTTTCGCATTAGAAGAATAAGGCTTATTTTCCGCTATTTATCGGAGGGCGCTTAGTCCGCCCCTAAACTCCCTCCGAGCCTATGCGGAAAAACTAAGTGGAAAACCCACCGCACTTTTAGGCAGCCCGATGACTCAAATAAATCTTTTCCAGTAATTCATACACCAATAATACCCGCTTGGCCGTAATAGTCTGCTTCGGGCGGTAAAGATAATAGGCCCATTTTTGCGATTCGCTGTAGGGGAATACCTTCACCAGTTCTCCGGTTGCAAAATAATGCTGGCAATCCATATAGGGCAACGGAGCAAAAATCCTGCCCGCCAATACCGCCTGTAATAAAGCTTTCGTATCATCGGTAACAACATCGGCCTGATAAATAGGAATAAATTCGTCGTTTACAGACCAGGCCCAGGGACGGTTGGTTTTGCTATTAAGCAGGCTACCGATGGGAAAACGGGCTAACAGGTCTTCAATATTTTCAGGCTGCCCGACCAGTTCGATAAGTGCCGGCGCAGCAACAATCGGCTCGTTCAGCATACGGATTTTCCTGGCGATCCAGTTATCTTCGGGGCGTTGGGTAATACGCACGCCGATATCAATTTGATCCTCAACCGCCTTTAGCACATTAAAGCCGGTGCGCCAATCAATGCGGATGGCGGGATATGGCGCCAGCGCAAGCAGAAGTTGCTTCAGAACCCAATCGCTATATGCCGAAGGCGGTACGGTAATTCTAACCACGCCGGACAATTCGTTATCATTGAGTTTAGCCGGCATACCGAATAAAACTTGCTCCTGCTGTAAAAACTGCTCCGCTTGGGGCAACCATTGAATGCCGAAATCAGTTAAACGAATAGAACGGGTATTACGTTTGAATAATTGTTCGCCCAGTTCAGTTTCCAACTCTCCCATCACGCGAGTAATCACCTGCGGTGAAACGGAAAAGCGTTCCGCCGTAGCGCGAAAGCTCAAGGTTTCAGCCGCAACAACAAAATATTTTAAAGCGTCCAGTCGGTTCATAATCTCATTTTTCGGAATTGTATTTTCTAAAATTATTCATTCTATTGAGATTAAACCCTAATTACAATATATCCATACTTCAGCCCCACTGAAAAGTGCGGTCAAATTAACTGACTTTTTACCATCACATAAGGACAAACAGAATGAACAATATTCAGGGCAAAGTGGTAATTATCACCGGAGCTTCTTCAGGTATCGGTGAGGCAACCGCCTATAAATTAGCAGAACAAGGCGCAAAACTCGTGTTAGGCGCCCGCCGTGAAAACAAATTAAAAACCATCGCGGATAACATCAAAAGTAAAGGCGGTGAAGCGGTTTACCGCATAACCGATGTAGTAAAAGCGGAAGATAATATCGCCTTGGTGGAACTGGCGAAAGCGGCATTCGGTAAACTGGACGCTATTTTCTTAAACGCCGGCTTAATGCCTAATGCACCGCTTTCCGCTCTGGAAACCCACAATTGGAATGCGATGGTGGACGTAAACATCAAAGGCGTGCTGAACGGCATTGCGGCGGTATTACCCACTTTTACGGCGCAAAAATCCGGCCATATCATCAGCACATCATCGGTGGCGGGATTAAAAGTATATCCCGGCGCTGCCGTATACTGCGGTACCAAATGGGCGGTAAAGGCCATTATGGAAGCCTTGCGCATGGAATCGGCGCAAGCCGGTACCAACATTCGTACCGCCACCATTTATCCTGCGGCGGTACAATCGGAATTAGTGGCCGGCATTACCGATAAAGCGACTTCCGGCGCCTATCGCCAACTTTATGATGCTTATGAAATCCCTGCCGAACGCGTCGCCAATGTGGTGGCATTTGCACTTTCGCAACCGGAAGACACCAATGTGAGCGAATTTACCTTAGGCCCGCTCACACAACCTTGGTAGCCCCCTAAACCGGATCGGAAATAACATAGGCGATATTTTCGCTAGGAAGTTCGCGCAACCATCAGCGCCCTCAATAGAGGCCTGCGGCAATATAGAGGAAAACATGAAAAAACACCGAAAAACTTTTGCAATTTTGACCGCACTTTTTAGCCTGCCTGCGACAAGCTTTGCCACCGACACAAAACCTGTAACGGAACCCAAAGCACAAGGAGTAATACAGATGGAACTTTCTCAACGACAATCCTCACTCGTTCAACTAAGCGCACTCACCGCCAAAGGCGATATTCCCGCTTTAAAAATAGCTATCGAACAGGCGTTGGATCAGGGATTAAATCTGAATGAAATAAAAGATCTCATGGTGCAGCTTTATACCTACACCGGCTTTCCGCGCAGTTTAAATGCGCTAAATGCTTTAGCCGAAACACTGCAAGCTCGTCAGGCAAAAGGCGTGCCAACCGAAATCGGGCCCGAACCCGACAGGGGAAATTCCAATGTGGATATGTTGGCACAAGGCACTCGAACACAAACGGCGCTTATCGGACAAAAGGTAGATCTCTCCGCACTTTCAGCGGATATCGACCGTTATCTGAAAAGCCATTTATTCGGTGATATTTTCGCCAGCGATTTGCTCAGCTGGCAAGAGCGGGAAATCATAACCGTTGCCGCATTAAGTGCAATGCAAGGCGTAGACAGCCAATTGCAGGCACACTTGAATATCAGCAAGAAAAACGGGATCAGCGATGAACAACTTAAAGAGATTATCCGCATGGCTAAACCGGAAATGAGTCAATTTCCGGCGGGAGAAGAAAACATTGCCTACGCCCAATATTTTGTCGGTAAAAGCTATTTGAATATGCTTTCGACCGATCAGCTAGCTGTGGGTAATGTTACCTTTGAACCAGGTACCCGGAATAACTGGCATATTCACCATGCCAGTAAAGGCGGCGGCCAGCTGCTGTTAGTTACCGCCGGTCGCGGTTATTATCAGGAATGGGGCAAACCCGCTCAGGAACTGAAAGCCGGTGATATTGTCCATATTCCCGCCGGTACCAAACACTGGCATGGTGCCGCACCGACCGAGTGGTTTCAGCATCTGGCCATTGAAGTACCAGGAGAAAATACCCGTAACCAATGGCTGGAGCCGGTTGCGGATGAGGATTACGCTGAACTGAAATAGAGCGGCTCCCTATCGCCCGGAAATTAAAGAAGAATAGCAAAAGCGCCGCTTTTACTCTTGTTAAATAAACAATCTTCAATCTTTAAACCCCGGTTAGCACAATTTCTAAAATCAAAAAAGCCTTATCAACTATAATTGATAAGGCTATTAAATTTGGTGGAGATAATCGGGATCGAACCGACGACCTCTTGAATGCCATTCAAGCGCTCTCCCAACTGAGCTATATCCCCGAAATGTGCCCGTATGATAAATATCGCGGGCATTGCTGTCAATATTAAAATTCGCTAATTTCGTTTATCAGACGAAATATTAAGCGTTTTGCCCTTTAATAAAGTCAATGGCTTTCGCCAGACGGGATAATACGCGTTCGCGGCCAATACCCACCAGGGTTACATCCATGGAAGGCGATTGACCTGCCCCTGTTACCGCAAGGCGCAGCGGCATTCCCACTTTCCCCATACCTACTTCTAATTCGGCGGCGGTTTGCTCAATCGCCTGATGGGTATGCTGTAAATCCCAAACCGAAAGTGCGGTCAGTTTTTCCAATACTTTTTCCAACGGCGCTAATGCCGCAGGTTTAAAATGTTTTTTCACGGCGTTTTCATCATAGCTGTCGAACTCTTCAAAGAAGTAACGACTGGCCGCCGCCATTTCTTTTAAAGTCTTGCAGCGTTCCGCCAACATACTGACGATTTCGCTCAGTGCCGGGCCATTTGAAGTATCGATCCCCTGATCCTGCATATGCCAAGCCAAATGTTTCGCCATATATTCCGGTGCCAACTCACGCATATAATGATGGTTCAGCCATAGCAGTTTTTCCGTATTGAATGCACTGGCGGATTTACTGACATGATTTAATTCGAATAAACGGATCATTTCTTCTCGACTGAAAATCTCCTGATCGCCATGTCCCCAGCCGAGACGCACCAGATAATTGAGCAGCGCTTCCGGTAAGTAGCCTTCATCGCGGTATTGCATTACGCTGACCGCACCATGGCGTTTAGACAGCTTCTGACCGTCATCACCCAAAATCATCGAAACATGAGCATAGGTCGGAATCGGCGCGCCTAAGGCCTGCAAAATATTAATCTGCCGCGGCGTATTGTTTATATGGTCTTCACCGCGAATCACATGCGTAATTCCCATATCCCAGTCATCTACCACCACACAGAAATTATAGGTCGGCGAACCGTCGGTACGGCGAATAATTAAATCGTCCAGTTCCGCATTACTGATTTCAATGCGTCCGCGTACCGCATCTTCAAAAACCACGGATCCCTGCTGCGGGTTTTTAAAGCGCACCACATGAGGTTCATCGGCGGAATGGCTGTGATCGTGCAAACAATGGCGATCATAACGCGGTTTCTCTTTATTCTGTTCCTGGTTCTGGCGCAATTCTTCCAAACGCTCTTTACTACAGTAGCAACGATAAGCCAGCCCCTGTTCCAGCATCTGATCAATCACCTGATTATAACGGTCGAAGCGTTTGGTCTGATAATAAGGCCCATGTTCCCAACCTAAATCCAGCCATTCCATCGCTTCTAAAATCGCTGCCGTTGCCTGCGGCGTGGAACGCTCTAAGTCGGTATCTTCAATACGTAATACGAACTCGCCCTGATGATGTCTGGCATAAAGCCAGGAATAAAGCGCCGTTCTGGCGCCGCCCACATGTAAATAACCGGTCGGGCTAGGAGCGAAACGGGTACGCACCTTCACATTGCTGTCCAGATTAAATAATGCTTTTAATTCCATGAGATAACCTTAAATTCTGAAAATATAACGAAGAATATCGGGCGCTATTGTACTACGACTTCATTCGATCTCTAAATAAAGATTTAGAAAACTTCCGCAAACCGCACATAACCGCCACAGAAAAATGATTTTTTATGGCTATTTTTAAAACAATCAGGCGTTTTTCACCAAAAATCGGTTGACTGAACACGGATAACAATTATAATGCCTGCCACAATACAGGGGCGATTAGCTCAGTTGGGAGAGCACCTCCCTTACAAGGAGGGGGTCACTGGTTCGAGACCGGTATCGCCCACCATATTTCAACTTCTGTATTGTCGCTTAAACCGACGTGGGCGATTAGCTCAGTTGGGAGAGCACCTCCCTTACAAGGAGGGGGTCACTGGTTCGAGACCGGTATCGCCCACCACGCTTGGTTTAAGCCCCAAAGATTTTTAAGTTTTTTAAGCGGGCGATTAGCTCAGTTGGGAGAGCACCTCCCTTACAAGGAGGGGGTCACTGGTTCGAGACCGGTATCGCCCACCACTTAAAAGTTAAACTTGAAATCTACCCATAATAGCCTTTGGTTATCATGCGGGCGATTAGCTCAGTTGGGAGAGCACCTCCCTTACAAGGAGGGGGTCACTGGTTCGAGACCGGTATCGCCCACCATTTCTTTCTTACTCGGCTTATTTCACGCTTTTCATTGGGACAATCGTTTTTTTTCTGTAAAATGATGGAAGCATATTTCCATCCATGGTGATTTTATGAATAAACCGGTAAAAAATCAGATTTTAATCCTCATCTTAAACAGCCTGATGCGGATAATCGGTAATATCGTCAAAATACTCAGTTATCCCTTTCATGCGATTTTTCCCAAAGCACGTTTTACCCTTCCTGAATTCAGCCCGGCAAAACGGCGCACCGAACGGCAGACGCAGATTAAAGGAACCATCTGGCAAACCAATTACAGCAACAAAGTAACATTACCTGTTTATTGTAATTACCTGATTAACCGACTGTTCGCCCTCAGCTATGAGTATCGCTACGTCAGCACGGAACAACGGGCCGAATATATTCGCACCAATGCGGACGAACGTACCTATAACGCCTACAGCAAACTGACCGACGGTGCGGCTCAAGCGGATTTCTGGCGTATTTTTACGCTGTATCACGAAGGCGGCGTATATATGGATATCGACGCCCATTTAGTTTGGTGTCTATCCGATATTATCAGCCCGCAGGATACGGAAGTGGTAATTACCCGACGGGATAAATACACTAATTTTTTTCTGGCCAGTGCCAAAGGCAATGCTTTTCTGAAAGATACCCTGGATATTATTATCGATAACATCGAACAGCAGCGGGTAGAAGGCGGGGTATTCGTACTTACCGGTCCGAGTACCTTAAATACTGCGCTAGAAGGGAAAAAGGTTAATGCGCGGCGCGATAAGCTAACCTGCGTGCAGGGTACCTTTACCAACGAATATTTCCAATATATGGATAAAAAACGCGGTAAATGGACTCATGCGAAAAACGAAGATCTTTTAAAATAAACCATTATCTTAATATGACAACAAGACCATGAACAAAAACACTCTTATTATCGGCTTCACGCTGTTTGCTATTTTCTTTGGGGCGGGAAATCTGATTTTTCCGCCAAGACTGGGATTAGAAAGCGGGGAAGATTTCTTTCTTTCCATTACCGGTTTTATTTTAAGCGGCGTCGGCCTCCCTTTACTGGGAATCGTCGTCAGCGGTTTTTATGAAGGCGGTTATAAAAACGCTCTGAACAAAATTCACCCGTGGTTTTCGGTGGGTTTCCTGATGGCAATTTATTTAACCATCGGGCCGTTTTTTGCAATTCCCCGTACCGCAGCCACTTCCTATGAAATGTCAATTCTACCGTTTCTGAACGGGCCTTCGACGATATCATTGCTGATCTTCAGTGCGATTTATTTTATTATTTCCCTGTGGCTATCGATTAACCCTTCAAAAAGTGTCGAACGTATCGGTGCAATTTTGACTCCCCTGTTGCTACTTGCAATTCTGATTCTGGTGGTAAAAGCCTTTATTTTACTCTCGGATAATGCGCCTAACATGATTGCAGTACAGGATAATGCGAATGCCAGCCCGTTCTTTACCGGCTTTATCAACGGCTACCTCACCATGGATGCCATCGCTTCCATCGCCTTTTCTGTTATTGTTATCGCAGCAATAAAATCAAAAGGCACCAAAAACGGTACGGATTTAACCAAGCAAACCATTTTCTCCGGAATTATCGCTGCCATTGCGTTGGGAGCCATCTATCTCGCCATCGGCTGGATCGGTAACCGGATTCCGATGACGGAGGAAACCCTACTCCATCTGAAAAACCAAAATCTGGATATCGGCACCTATATTCTAAACAGCATTACAAGCCAGGCATTCGGCGATCTGGGCCGTAGTGTAATCGGCTTTATCGTTATGTTGGCCTGTTTAACCACCTCAATCGGTCTGATTGTTTCCGTTAGCGAATATTTTAACGAGCTCTATCATAAAATATCCTACAAAACCTATGTGGTTATCTTCACGCTGATAAGCTTCGTAATATCCAATCAGGGACTGAGCTTCGTTATCAGTAAATCCGTACCTATGCTGATGGTGCTGTACCCCATTGCAATGACGGTGATTTTCCTACTGTTAATCAACCTGTTTATCCCTTTACCTCAGATCGTGCAACGCACATCGGTAGGATTTACCCTAATTATCGCCATTCTTTCCGTGGCGGAAGTTTCTTTCGTACAAAACATTCCGTTAAAACAATATTCATTGGAATGGCTGCTATTTGCCGTAGCAGGTGCCGTTATCGGCTATATTTTCTATCTACTGTCGGCGAAAAAAGCATAAAAGAGCGGTCATTTTTGCAAGACTTTTTCGGGCGGTAACATACCGCCCTTATTTTTCTCCAAGTTTATAACGGACTGAGTAGGTAAGTAATAACCCTTCTCGTGCCGGTTTTAATTTCCGCTGTTACCGCCATTCCTGCGGTTAGATGAATTTTCTGTACTTCAAACATAAGATAATTCTTGTCCAACTCAACAATAACAGAAAACACCAGACCTAATTTTTCATTCTCAATCGCATCAAAACTGATGGATTTTACATATCCCGACCAAAATAAAATGTTTCTTTTCTTTTTTATCTCACACCAACACAGATAAAGATAGTAGTGGAAGGCGAGAAATTTCCTTATATACAGGACGTGCTTTTAAACCGATAAATTTAGCTGCTCTCTGCCAATTAATAATATCTAACTCTTTTCCCTGGGTATCGAACTGATGCTGAATATCTGCCGGGTTCACCGCAATATGATGTAGGCGTGCAAGTAAAACTAAAGCAGATAGAGCAAGATCTGATGATGTCTGATTTCCTTTCATTTTTAATTAAACTTTAATGTGTCGCTATAGATAAAACTTACAACCTACAAAGGGCACCATAATTTTGATAAAAAAACACCAATACAAAATTTTAATATCACCATTGCCTTATTATAAAAAATGTAATATATATTACACACAAAATAAAATAGAAGAAAAAATCAAAAGTAATAATAAACACACTAAAACAATCAATAACCATACAACTGTAATCATTTAAGATAGAAACGAAAAACCTAAAAAAATTAAAAGCATAGTAGGGAAAATAATAAAACATGTAAAAGAAGAATTTACTATATTTTATTGGATAATGATAATTTATTCAGTAGCAATATTTATATATGTAATAGCACAAAACTATAATATCTTATTCGACTATAGATTCCAGGTGGAATATAAAACATATAAAAACATAACCGTAGATATTAAAAATAACGAAATACATGGAAACTTAAATAAATATGTAGCCATAAAACACATAAATAAACAGTGCTATAAGTTAAACTGCGGATTTCCGGAATCAGGTCAGTATGATATTAAAGAAATAAAATTTATTACTATAGAAAAAAAAGTATTTTTGTATTACGCCTGTACATCAAAGGAAACCTGCTTTTATAATATTGATGATGAATTCATAAGTAAATTTAAAGAATATTTATATTATGATGAAAAAGACAAATTAAAATTTGCGATAATCAATATTATAGGAATGATACTAGCCAGCTTCTTAGACTCTATTCCTAGAAAAATAAGAAGGAAACGAGGATTATTAGACGAATAATTTAACTATGGAAGGAAATTATTATGTCTATGAAAAAACTCTTAGTTGCCAAGCTTACTGGAGATATAGGTACCATAGATGGGCTTGTTGAAGTAGGAGCAGTCAGAAGTTGTAATGGCGATAGCTTCAGCCTAAGTCTTGCAACCGGATCTACTGCCGCAAACTTTACTGGCGGTTTTCCTAACCACCTTGCAGCTCGTTTTGGTGAAGGATATACAGCAAGCTATATTTGCTCGATTTTGGCTGGAAAAGAAAAAGGGTATGGCATTTCTCGTGCCATACCCTTTTGCCGTTAGAATTTTACTGTATGCCCATAGCTTTCTAGAATATTTTTAATATGTTCGAGGGATTCTTTTTTCGGCGGTTTAACATCTTCAAGCTCGTATTTTTCTCCCATCGCTTCCCATTTATGGGCGCCCAAGCGGTGATAAGGCAGCAATTCCACTTTTTCAATATTATCCATTCCCTGTATAAACTGTCCGAGTAGATGCACATCATGATCCGAATCCGTGTATCCCGGCACTACCACATAGCGAATCCATACTTTCTGGTTACGTTTCTGCAGATATTTGGCAAATTCTAAAGTACGTTTATTCGGTACCCCGATCAGATTCTGATGTACGCTATCGTTAAGTTCTTTTAGATCCAGCAGAACTAAATCGGTTACATCCAGTAATTCGTCGATAATATGATCATAATGGCGCACGAAGCCATTGGTATCCAAACAGGTGCTGATCCCTTCCGCCTTACAGGCGCGGAACCAGTCCCGCACAAATTCCGCCTGGAGCACGGCCTCTCCGCCGGAAGCGGTTACGCCGCCGCCGGAGGCATTCATAAAGTGGCGGTAAGTAACCACTTCTTTCATCAGCTCTTCAACGGTAATTTCTTTGCCGCCCTGTAAATCCCAAGTATCACGGTTATGGCAGTATTTGCAACGCATCAGGCAGCCCTGCATAAATAAAATAAAACGAATTCCCGGCCCGTCAACGGTTCCGCAAGATTCGTAGGAATGAATTCGGCCCACAACTGACATATTAAAGTTCCTATAAAAAATTTGATATTTTAAAAAATAGTTAAATTCTACCCGATTTTGCTTAAAAGACGAAAAATTATTTGTCGTCCCCGGGGGAAATATTCTCTGCCCTCCAATACAAAAGGGTTGCCGAGATCCCCGGCAACCCTGTAGTAAGCCAATAGCTCCTGTTTAAAGCTCAGTAAAGGTCTGAACCTGTGGAGGAATTTCGCACATTTCTGCCAATTGAGGCACTATTTCAGCGAAATGAGCAGAAGCCGAATGACGTTCTAAATCTTCTTTTGAGTCCCAGTATTCAATAAATGCAAAATCATTTGCCTGCTCTCTGTCCTGATGTAATTTATAAGAAATACAGCCCTGTTCCTTGCGGGTTTCAGTAATCAATCTGTTACACTCGGCAATAAAATTTTGCGTAGCGGCTGGTTTTACCCTAAAGCGGGCAATGACAATAATCATTTTTTCTCCTGTATAAATAACAGAACCGCTCTGAAAAGAGCGGTTCGATTTTACAAAGTTTTTTCCTTAGCTTTACATAGACTGTGTAAAGGTACGGGTAATTACGTCTTGTTGTTGCTCTTTAGTTAAAGAGTTAAAACGTACCGCATAACCGGAAACACGAATGGTAAGCTGCGGATATTTTTCAGGATTTTCCATGGCATCCAGTAACATTTCACGATTCATAACGTTTACGTTCAGGTGCTGACCGCCTTCAACGCTTGCTTCGTGATGGAAGTAACCGTCCATTAAGCCCGCCAGGTTACGTTTCTGCGCTTCGTAATCTTTACCTAAGGCATTAGGCACGATTGAGAAGGTGTAGGAAATACCGTCTTTCGCGTAAGCAAACGGAAGTTTAGCCACGGATGTCAGGGAAGCTACCGCACCTTTCTGATCGCGACCGTGCATCGGGTTGGCACCTGGTCCGAATGGCGCACCGGCACGACGACCGTCCGGCGTATTACCGGTTTTCTTACCGTAAACCACGTTAGAGGTAATGGTTAATACGGACTGAGTCGGAGTGGCATTACGATAGGTTTTGTGCGTCTGAATTTTCTTCATGAAACGTTCAACCAGATCGCAGGCCAGATCATCTACGCGCGGATCGTTATTACCGAATTGCGGATATTCGCCTTCGATTTCGAAGTCAATGGCGATATCTTTTGCAATAACATTACCTTCTTTATCTTTAATATCACCGCGAATAGGTTTAACTTTCGCATATTTAATTGCAGATAATGAGTCGGCCGCAACAGACAGACCGGCGATACCGCAAGCCATTGTCCGGAATACATCGCGATCATGGAAGGCCATCAATGCGGCTTCATAGCTGTATTTATCGTGCATGAAGTGAATAATGTTAAGGGCGGTTACATATTGTGTCGCCAACCAATCCATAAAGTGATCCATGCGGTTCATCACATCATCAAAGTTGAGGTATTCGTCTTTGATAGGATCGGTTTTCGGACCTACCTGCATACCGTTTTTCTCATCCACACCGCCGTTGATCGCATAAAGCATGGTTTTCGCCAGGTTTGCACGGGCGCCGAAGAACTGCATCTGTTTACCCACAACCATCGGGCTTACACAACAAGCGATAGCATAGTCGTCGTTGTTGAAGTCAGGACGCATTAAATCATCGTTTTCATACTGTACGGAAGAAGTATCGATGGAAACTTTCGCACAGAAACGTTTAAAGGCTTCCGGCAGCTGTTCGGACCAAAGAATGGTCAGGTTAGGTTCCGGGGAAGGTCCCATAGTGTATAGGGTATGTAACATACGGAAGCTGTTTTTAGTTACTAAAGTACGTCCGTCTAAACCCATACCTGCCAGAGTTTCTGTCGCCCACATCGGGTCGCCGGAGAATAACTGATCGTATTCAGGGGTACGTAGGAAACGAACCATACGTAATTTCATCACTAAATGGTCGATTAATTCCTGAGCTTCCTGTTCGGTAATTTTACCGTTTTTCAGGTCGCGTTCAATATAGATATCAAGGAATGAAGATACGCGACCGAAAGACATCGCCGCACCGTTCTGAGATTTAACCGCAGCAAGATAAGCGAAATAAGTCCACTGAACCGCTTCGCGTGCATTGGTGGCCGGATTGGATACATCATAACCGTAAGAAGCCGCCATTTCTTTGATTTTACCTAAAGCACGATGCTGTTCGGCAATTTCTTCGCGCAGCTGAATAGTCATCTGTAAGTCTTCACCGGCTTCCAGACGTGCCTGTAACGAAGCGAACTGAGCTTTTTTATCCGCCATTAAGAAATCCGCACCATAAACCGCTAAACGACGGTAGTCCCCGATAATACGACCGCGGCCGTAAGCATCCGGTAAACCGGTCAATACGCCGGATTTACGGCAACGTAAGATATCCGGCGTATAAACGTCGAATACCCCTTGGTTATGGGTTTTACGGTATTCGGTAAAGATGTGTTCAACCTGTGGATCTAGTTTACGTCCGTAAACTTCACATGAACCTTTAACCATTTTAATACCGCCAAACGGGATAATTGCACGTTTCAATGGTGCATCGGTCTGTAAACCGACGATTTTTTCCAAATCCTTATTGATATAACCCGGTTTATGGGAGGTGATTGTTGAAGGGTTATCCGTGTCAAAATCGAGAGGTTCATGGGTTTTATTCTCGACTTTGATGCCTTCCATCACTTTATTCCATAACTCGGTAGTGGCCGGAGTCGCATCGGCAAGGAAAGATTCGTCGCCTTCGTACGGAGTGTAGTTTTTCTGGATGAAGTCGCGTAAATTCACTTCAGTTTGCCAGCTACCCGCCGTAAAACCTTCCCATGCTTTTTGTTGAGCTTCAGTTAATTGAGCCATTGTTAATGCTTCCTTTTCTCTGATTAATAAAAAATTAAAACAATGCAAGCGCAATAACCTAATGCCTGCGCCTGCACCAAACGATTTTAGTGGAGTTTACTGCTGTACCACTGATAAAGTGCGATACATACACCACCACCCACAATGTTACCTAGGGTAACGGGAATCAAATTTTTCACTACAAAGTGATAAATATCCAAATCCGCATATTGTTCCGGATTTAATCCGATTGCCTGCCAGAATTCCGGCGCGCTGAAATGTGCAGTAATAATGCCCAGCGGAATCATAAACATATTCGCTACGCTATGTTCAAAACCGGAAGCGACGAATAAACCTATTGGCAGCATCATAATAAAAGCTTTATCGGTTAGGGTTTTACCCGCATAAGCCATCCAAATAGCGATACATACCATGATGTTACACAAAATTCCCAGGCTGAACGCCTCCACCCAAGTATGATGAATCTTATGCTGAGCGGTGTTTAAGATCGTCAATCCCCACTGCCCGTTCGCCGCCATCGTCTGACCGGCAAGCCAAACCACGGTTACAATAAATATTGCTCCCACAAAGTTGCCGCAATATACCACAATCCAGTTACGAATCATCTGATAGGTGGTAATCCTACCGCTGGCGCGCGCCACCAGCGTCATGGTGGAAGAAGTAAATAATTCCGAACCGCATACCACCACCATAATTACCCCGAGGGAGAAAACCAGACCACCGACCAGTTTCGTTAGCCCCCAAGGCGCGCCGGCACTACCCGTCTGCGTGGTCGTATAAAATATAAAAGCCAGTGCGATAAAAGCACCAGCCGGGATTGCGGAAATAAAAGAATAACGTTGTTTTTTAGTTGCTTTATATACGCCTACGTCTTCGCCGATTTGAGCCATTTCGGCAGGTGTTGACATGCAGGTAGATGTTGATTTTTCAGTAGCCATAGTATCACTCCAAATAGTATTGTAATAAATTTTAGGAGGTTACAAAAAAGCAATAACACTAAAATTTTTTTTATTTTTTATAAAAAAATTTTGCTTATTATAGGCGTTTTTAATCCGTAAATACAAACGGATCCTATGTTCTGTTTATCTATTTTCCGCGTTTTTTGACTTAAATCAAGACTCATTCAGATAAAAATCCTCCCTTTCTTCCCACAAGTGCGGTTGTTTTTTCATGGGGTTTTAAACACATGGCGAATACCGCCTTTCGCCTATAAAAAATGTTGTAATAACAAGGCTGTTTTTCCAACAGATCAATTCTACGCCGATTAAAATAACTGCTATGGCATCGCCTTGAAAATTGCTATTTACAGTAAATTCTGATAAAACGTGCCCTATCTTTCATTTGATTTCTACTAAGGAAAACACCATGGCGGAAGAAACTATTTTCAGCAAAATCATTCGCAAAGAAATCCCGGCCGATATTTTATATCAGGACGAATTGGTTACTGCCTTCTCCGATATCGCACCTCAGGCCAATACCCATATTCTGATCATTCCGAACAAACAGATTGCTACGGTAAACCACGCCACCGCCGAAGACGAACGCACATTAGGTCGCCTGTTTACGGTTGCGGCAAAAATCGCCAAAGATAAAGGTTTTGCCGAAGATGGCTATCGCCTGATTGTGAACTGCAACAAACATGGCGGGCAAGAAGTCTATCATCTTCATATGCATCTGCTGGGCGGCGAACCTCTGGGCAAAATGCTGGCCAAATAAGCTGACAGAACGGTTAATCCAATAATGAAAAAATACCTTCCTCTTATTTTCAGCCTTGTGCTGGGCGCCTGCTCAAGCAATGCGCCCAACCTTGTTCGTACCACGGCGCCGATTCTAAATATTAGCGCCGAACTGGCGCCCCATATAGAGGCTTCCGTCGCCTCGGATTCCGCCTGGGTTAAAAACAAAACCGGAGAAAATCTCAAACTGAGCTACGATATATTCTGGTACGACAACAATGGCGTTACCCAGCCTTTCAGCGAAGATAAAGAAAGCTTCTCCGCCGTTATTCTACTGAAACCAAAGCAGCAAGCCGGTATCCAGCTCAGCAGACCTAGTGCCGACAGCCGCAACTACCGTTTATATTTACACTGATCCTATGTCAACATTACTTATCGATCTGCAGGGGCAGGAAGTTACTCAGGAAGAAATAGAACTGCTTCAGCATCCCTTGGTCGCCGGTCTGATTCTGTTCAGCCGCAATTTTTACGATCGGGAACAAATCCGCGCGCTTGTGGATTCCGTACGCCGGCGCAGTAAAAAACCGCTGCTGATTACCGTCGATCAGGAAGGCGGACGGGTACAACGCTTTCGCCAAGGTTTTACTCAACTGCCGGCAATGCAGGCTTACGCCGCATTAATTAACGACTCGGATACTCGGAATGCGCTGGTAAAAGAGGCCGGCTGGCTGATGGCATCGGAAATGCTCGCCCTGGATATTGATTTAAGTTTTGCACCGGTATTGGATTTAGGTCATCAATGCAAAGCTATCGGCGATCGCAGTTTCCATATAGATGCCGAACAAGTAACTCCGTTGGCCGCAGCTTTTATTGAAGGTATGCACCTTGCGGGAATGGCTTCCACCGGAAAACATTTTCCCGGCCACGGTCATGTCATCGCCGATTCCCATCTGGAAACCCCGGTTGACGATCGTCCCCAATCCCTCCTGTTCGAACGGGATATACAGCCTTTCCGGCAATTAATCGCCGCTAATTTACTGGATGCGGTCATGCCCGCCCATGTAATCTATACAAGCTGCGATCCTCAACCCGCCAGCGGTTCCGCTTACTGGCTACAGAATGTGCTACGCCGTCAGCTCGGCTTCAAGGGTGCCGTCTTTTCTGACGATCTGGGTATGAAAGGCGCCGGTTTTATGGGCGATTTTGTTAGCCGCAGCGAACAGGCGCTGGCCGCCGGTTGCGATTTACTGCTGCTATGTAATGAACGGGAAGGGGTAATAGAGGTATTGGATCGGTTAAAACTCAACGAAAAACAACCGCACTTTGAACAACGTCAACAGCGTTTACAGCACCTATTTAAGCGTAAAGCGCGAAACTGGACGGAACTGGCCCGAAGCAAACGCTGGGCGGAAAGCAGCAAAAAACTGGAAGCCCTGCAACAGGACTGGCTGTGTGCGCGGGCATAACCATGATTGATTGTCCCTATTATCAACGCAACCAATGCCGTTCCTGCCAGTGGCTGGAAATCCCCTACCAACAACAACTGGCGCAAAAGGAAAAACACCTGAGCGACTGCCTACAAGGGCTTGAGCGCAATGCTTACCGCTACCCGCCTTCCCCTTCCGCACCAAGGGCATTTCGTAATAAAGCAAAAATGGTAATCGGCGGTACGGTAGAACGTCCGCTGCTGGGTATTTTGCTCTCTCAGGAAGAGGGCCAACAGGTAAGGGATCTCACCGCTTGTCCCCTTTATCCGCCCGCCTTCCGCCACTGTTTCCCGGTATTGAAAGATTTTATTGCGCGCGCCGGTTTAACCCCCTATAACATCGAGCGACGTAAAGGCGAGCTGAAATATATTTTGCTCACGGAAAGTCGTTATCGGCAAGAAATTATGCTCCGCTTCGTTCTGCGTTCCGAAACCAAGCTGGCGCTGATACGAAGAGAACTGCCCGCACTGTTGCAAAAATTACCTCAGGTCAAAGTGGTTAGCCTGAATATTCAGCCCCAACATGCGGCTATTTTGGAAGGGGAAAAAGAAATTTTCCTGACCGAACAACAGGTTCTGGAAGAAAGGTTCAACCGGATTCCGCTATTTATCCGCCCGCAGGGCTTTTTTCAAACCAATCCCGAAGTGGCGCAAGCTTTATATGCTACCGCCAGCCAATGGGTGGAAGCGCTACCGATTCGGCATTTATGGGATCTGTTCTGCGGTGTCGGCGGTTTCGGTCTGCACTGTGCCGAGGCCTTAAATAGGCGACAACCGAAGCAACCCGTACGCCTGACCGGGATCGAAATTTCACCTTCGGCTATTTTCTCCGCCGCTCTTTCCACCCGTCGTCTGGGCTTGGATAAAGGAAACGGCGAAGTGAGCTTCCAATCGCTGGATGCCGCCGCTTTCGCCTTAGACCGGAATGAAGCCCCGCCCGAACTGGTTATCGTCAACCCGCCGCGGCGCGGTATCGGCAAACCTCTGGCACAATTTCTAAACCGGATGCCGGCTCGTTTTATTCTGTATTCCAGCTGCAATGCAAGCAGTATGGGGCAGGATTTAAGCGAGCTTTCCGCCTATCGGATACAAAAAATTCAACTGTTCGATATGTTTCCCCATACAGCTCATTATGAGGTACTGACCTTGCTCGAACGCCATCAGGCCTAAAAAAAGTGCGGTTTAAATCACCGCACTTTTTATTATTACGCTCCATTACCGGAACTTTAAACTATCGGCAAAGCCCTTAATGCTCTATCTCTATCCCTATTCCCGACCTGTCAACGCAGTGGAATATTATCGCTCTAAGGAAGTTTAATCCGGTTGTTCACTTAAAAAGCCGCCGCTCTGATGGCGCCATAGTTTGGCGTATAATCCGTTTTTAGCCAGTAATTCGGTATGGGATCCCTGCTCTACGATACGTCCTTTATCCAGTACAATCAGCCGATCCATTGCGGCGATCGTGGATAAGCGGTGTGCAATGGCGATAACGGTTTTATTTTCCATCATCTTATCCAGGCTTTCCTGAATCGCCGCTTCCACTTCCGAATCCAGTGCGCTGGTAGCTTCATCCAACAGCAGAATAGGCGCATCTTTCAGCATAACACGGGCAATGGCAATACGCTGGCGTTGACCGCCGGATAACTTCACCCCGCGTTCGCCCACATGGGCGTCATAGCCGCGCCGTCCTTTAGCATCGCTTAAAAAGGGAATAAAATCTGCCGCTTCCGCACGCTTGGCCGCATTGATCATATCCTCTTCCGTAGCATTCGGACGCCCGTACAGGATATTGTCGCGCACCGAGCGATGCAGTAGCGAGGTATCCTGAGTTACCAAACCAATCTGGCTGCGCAGGCTTTCCTGCCGAATATCCATAATATTCTGCCCATCAATAGTGATGCTGCCTTGTTGTGCTTCATAAAACCGCAGCAACAAATTGACAATGGTGGATTTTCCCGCGCCGGAACGTCCGATCAACCCCACCTTTTCCCCCGGTTTAATCACCAGGTTAAAATCTTTCAATAAAGGTTTACTCGGGTCATAGGCGAAATCCACCTGATTAAACCGAATTTCCCCCCGACTCACTTCCAGTGTTGAAGCATTAGGTTTATCAATAATCGCTTGGTGCTTACACAGGGTTGCCATACCGTCATTAACGGTACCTATATTTTCAAACAGTCGCGCCGCTTCCCACATAATCCAGTGAGATAATCCGTTGACTCGCAACGCCATGGCAACGGCGGTAGCAATGGCACCGACGCCGACCAAACCGTGCTGCCACAGGAAAATACCGAGGATGGCGGTACTCAGGGTCAGAGCCACATTGGCGGCATAGGTTAAGGTATCCAAAGAAGTTCCCAGACGCATCTGAGCATGCACCGTCAGCATAAATTCCTGCATAGAGCGCTTGGCGTATGCGGCCTCGCGCGAACCGTGCGAGAACAGTTTCACCGTCATAATATTGGAATAGGCATCGGTAATCCGCCCGGTCATAAGTGAACGGGCGTCCGCCTGATTTTCTGCGGTTTTCGCCAATTTAGGAATCAGCAAACGTAAAATGGTACCGAAAACCAGTATCCATAGGACAAAAGGCAACAGAAACCAGGCGTCCAGCGCCACCAGCACCACGCCCGAAGTAATAAAGTAAACGGCGATATACACCATCATATCGGCGATGGTAAGTACCGTATCCCGCACAGCCAGTGCCGTTTGCATCACCTTGGCGGAAACCCGTCCGGCAAATTCGTCCTGATAGAAACTAAGGCTCTGTTCCAGCATCAAACGATGAAAATTCCAGCGCAGACGCATCGGGAATACCCCTTGCAGGGTCTGTAAACGTACCGCGGAAGCTAAAAATGACCACAGGATACTCAGCAACAACAGGATCGCCATGCCTATCAATAAATGGGATTTTTCCTGCCATAGCTGCTGCGGCGTATATTTATTCAGCCAGTCAATCAGCACCCCCATAAACTGAAACAGTACCGCTTCCAGTGCGCCGATACCGATCACCAGAATCGTAAGCAGCAGAATCCATTTTTTCATGCCGTCCACACTGGACCAGATAAATTTCAATAGCCCCCTTTCCGGTGTTTTCGGGGCGCTTTCCGGATAGGCATCAAGCCGATTTTCAAACCATGAAAAAATTTTATCGAACATATTTCCTACCTTAAAAAAAACAAAGGCAACATGGGATACGCCGATATTCGATATATTACCGGGTCCCTGACAACTGTTGCCTTAAAACCCGGTTATTATAGCGTTGATTAGTTAAGGGGTACAATAAAAAAGCTCGCCTCCGAATTGTAGGGCGAGCGAGATAAGAGATGCGGCGAATCACACGCCGCTTTATGCGGAATCAGATATAAGCCAGATCCAAATCTTTGGTTTCTTCGGATACATACAGCGCTACAAAGGTTATCAACGCATTGGCGGCCAAATATACCCCAACCCCGATAATACCGTAGGCGGCATTGATTTTAATGGCAAAAATAGCCGCTACTGTAGCACCGATAATAGACGCGAAATTATACGCCAGAGAAGAACCGGAATAGCGCACTTCCGTAGGGAATAATTCCGGCAGCAAGGCCGCCATCGGCCCGAAGGTCATCCCCATTAAAACCATACCCACAATTAAAAACGCCAGTACGCTGAGCGGGGTACCTCCGTCCAGAAATAAAGGCATGGCAAACCCGAACAAGGCCATGCCCGCACTAACCCACAACAGCCATTTACGCCGTCCGATACGATCCGCATAAATTCCCGACAGGCTGACGAAAATCCCGAAAACCACGGCGCTAATCAAGAGGAAGCCGGTAAAGGTATTGGCTTGAATACCCAATCCCATAGCATGGCCGTATTCCGACAAGGTTGCCGGCGTTCTGGAATAAATCTGGGCAAATGCCGTCATAATATAAAACAGAACATAGGTGGCGGTCATAATAAAGGTTCCCAGCACCAAGGGTTTAAAATGCTTGGTAAATACAACGCTTACCGGCGCCTTATGCTTTTTACCCTGCTGTTCCGCTTCTACAAACACGTTACTTTCATGCAGCGTCAAACGTACATAAAGACCTACGACGACCAACAGAATCGAAGAAATAAACGGAATACGCCAGCCCCATGCCACCAGTTGTTCCGCGCCGAAAATATAACTCACTAGGAAAAAAGACACATTGGCTAAAAATAATCCTATCGGCGCACCAAGCTGCGGAAAGGTGCCGTACCAAGCCCGCTTTCCTTCCGGGGCGTTTTCCGTCGCCACTAATGCGGCGCCGCCCCATTCACCGCCCAGGCCTATCCCTTGCCCAATACGACAAATACAAAGCGCCACCGTCGACCAAATACCGATACTCTCGTAAGTAGGCAGCAAACCGATCATCACTGTTGACAGCCCCATCAGCAATAAAGAGGCCACCAGTGTTTTTTTACGCCCGATTTTATCGCCGAAATGACCGAACAGTGCAGAACCTACCGGACGGGCGAAAAATGCCAGCGCCAAGGTGGAAAGAGAGGCGAGATCATTAGACAGGGGATCATCGCTGTGAAAAAATTGTGTGTTGAACACCAATACCGCCGCCGCAGCGTAGATATAGTAATCGAAGAATTCTATGGCGGTACCCACCATAGATGCCAATGCCACTTTACGCGGATCATTCTGGGCATGTGAAGACTTTAATGTTGCCGTCATATTTTGCTTTCCTAAATATTATTGATTTAAATTCGATAAAACGAACTATCGAATCCTATCGGTTTTTAATCCTTTGCGCAATAATGAAAAATCAATTTTTATCAATCAAATCAATCCATTACAAATCATAAAATATTTAATAACGGAAACAATTCAGCAAAATATTTTTTTATTTTAAACGGCGACAGAATTTTATTTTTTAGGATTAGCAGGCGACCGCAAAAAGTGCGGTCGAAATTCGGCAAGTTTTTTTACAGTTATCGGCCGGCTCAGTTCGCCAGCCAGGAGGTCAAAGCAATCACCAACGCGAAAACCAACAGCCAGATCAACTGTAATTTTGCGCTTTTACGGTTAACTTCGCGATTATGCAGCCGACGCTGTTCTAAGCGCTGGCGGTATATTTCCAGATCCGCCTCGGCAAAGGAAAAACCGCAATGAGGGCAAAATTTTGCGCTTTCACTGATCTTTTTACGACATTCGGGGCATCGTTGTAGCGCCATAGTTTTCCTATTTTTTTAATGTTCGATAAGTTAAAAAATAATAACAGATTACAGCGGCAATCACACAAGCGCCCATGGTTAGCAACATCGGTGTTGCACTGTCCATCTTCATCAAGGCAACCAGCGAACCTATAGCCGCCCCCGTGGCAAAACGTACGCTGCCGGCGATAGAATTTGCGGTTCCCGCCATGGTCGGGAATTTTTCCAATATGGAAGCCATGGCATTGGAAGAAATCAATGAATTCTGCCCCACAAACACAGCCACGCCTATTGCCATCGGCCAGAACCCTAAATCCAGCAAAGCTACCGCAATCAGCCATAAACCGGACAACAATTGAATCCCCAGCCCCAGCCGTAACATATTTTCCGCCCCGAGTTTAAATACTATACGTCCGTTCAGAAAAGAACCCAGGGTCATCACCGCAATATTCAGCATAAAGAAATAACCGAACTGCTCCACCTTAACCCCATACAACCCGATATATACAATGGAGCCTGCGGTTAAAAAAGCAAACAGCCCGCCAAATCCCAATGCCGAGGAAAACATATAGCCCAATACTTCTTTACGCTTCCATAAACTGACGAAATTGCGGGCAACCACATTTAAACGCAGAGGAATACGATTTTCTTTTTTATGGGTTTCCGGAACCACAAAAAATACCAGTAATATGCTGAATACCCCCATCATCGCAATCACATAAAAAATTGAATGCCAGTGAAAATGCACCACCAGATAACCACCGATAATAGGGGCGATTAGCGGAGCTATCATCAATACCAAGGTTACCATCGACATCATTCTGGACAACTCGTTTTTGCTGAACAGATCCCGTAATAGCGCGCCGACCAATACCACAGGGGCGGAGCCGAAAAATCCTTGGATAAAACGCAGCAGAGTAAAATTTTCAATGCTGCTTACTCCGGTAAGCACAAAGGCAACCGCCGCAGAAATCGCAACCCCCAGTAAAATAATGGGCTTGCGTCCGTAACTATCGCCCACCGGCCCCCAAAACAACTGTCCCGCCGCCATTCCGAAGGTAAAAAAGGTCAGAGTATGTTGTACCTTTTCCGCTTCGACATTCAGATCCCGGGCGATATTCAAAAACGCCGGCAGATACATATCTATCCCCAGCGGCGGCAACATGGAAAGAATGCCTAAGGTGGCAATAAAAATAAAACTGATCTTAGTTTGTGTTACAGAACTCACATCACCCCCGGTTAAAATAATTTATTTCGTCTGCGGTCAAGGCTCTGAATTCGCCTTCTTCCAATCCCTCGTCCAATATCAGATCGCCAATTCTCCAACGATGTAAAGCAATCACCTTATTCCCCAGAGCGGCGAACATCCGTTTAACCTGGTGATATCGCCCCTCCCGAATGGTCAGATTGACATTATAATCGTCCAGAATTTCCAGTTTTGCCGCCTGCGTGGGCGACTTTTCCCCACGCAGTAAAATCCCCTGCTCACAAGCCTGTACATAATGTTCTTCCACCGGATCCTCCAGCCCCACCAAATAAGTTTTCTCGCAATGATGCTTTGGTGCGGTAATTCGGTGCGACCATTGTCCGTCGTCGGTCAGCAGTACTAATCCCGTAGTGTCCGCATCCAGACGTCCGGCACAGTGCAATTTTGTTGCTAAGGGATAATCAAAAAACTGAAATACCGTCGGATATTCGCCCTCATCATTGGTGCAAATATAGCCCTGCGGCTTATGCAGCATAAAATACTGACCTTTTTCAAGCCATGGCAACAACCTGTCTTCAAAATAAACTTGATCCTGCGGGCTGATTTTGGCGGCACCGTTTTTAACCACCTCGCCATTACAGCAAACAAGCCCCTGACGAATCACCTTAGCGGACTGAGAACGGGTCAGCCCGCTGCTTTCAGCAATAAATTTATCTAAACGCATGGAAAATCCCAAATAAAACGGGAGGTATCCCCCCGGCGGACAATGAAAATATCCCTATTAAAGAGGAGATCCGCCGATAGACGTCCCTCGGCAGACCGGAATTAAGATTAACTTTTATTTTGTGTTTCCGTCGCTATTAGCGCGGAAAACAGAGAAAAGAGAAGAAATTAGTCTTGGGTATTGTAACCATTTTGCGTCAAAAACGATAGCCTGCGCTCTTAAATTGTAATCATTTTGTAAAAAACGGTTATATATCACATTATTTTTTCCCGATTGGCGCTATAATCTTTCCATTCGCTGAATTCATACCCTGCGAGCGAATATCGCGGACGGATTCGGTGTCTTTCCTGCAATAACTCCGAATATAACACGCAAAGAGGTTTATTATGGATGATCAATTACGTCAAGCCGCATTAGATTTCCACCAATTCCCCGTACCGGGAAAAATCGAAGTAACACCGACCAAATCACTTGCCACCCAACGGGATCTAGCCCTGGCCTATTCGCCGGGGGTTGCGGTTCCCTGCTTGGAAATTCAGTCGGATCCCGCCGCTTCTTATAAATATACCTCGCGCGGCAATCTGGTTGCGGTGATTTCAAACGGTACCGCAGTTCTGGGATTGGGTAATATCGGCGCGCTGGCCGGAAAACCGGTAATGGAAGGAAAAGGCGTACTGTTTAAGAAATTTGCCGGCGTCAATGTTTTCGATATTGAAATCGATGAAAAGGATCCGGACAAACTGGTGGACATTATCGCCGCGCTGGAACCTACTTTTGGCGGCATTAATCTTGAAGATATTAAAGCGCCGGAATGTTTCTATATTGAGCGTAAATTACGCGAGCGCATGAATATTCCGGTTTTCCACGATGACCAGCACGGTACTGCGATTATCAGTGCGGCGGCGGTGTTGAACGGTTTGCGTATCGTGAATAAAAAAATTGAAAAGGTGCGTCTGGTCGCCTCCGGTGCCGGCGCCGCTTCCATCGCCTGTCTGAATCTGCTGATTTCACTCGGCATGAAGCGCGAAAATATCACGGTTTGCGATTCCAAAGGGGTTATCTACAAAGGCCGCGACGAACGGATGGATGAAACCAAAAAATCCTACGCCATTGATGATAACGGCAGCCGCACCCTGGCCGACGTTATTCCCGATGCGGATATTTTCCTCGGCTGTTCCGCCGCGGGCGCACTGACCCAGGAAATGGTAAAAAGCATGGGGCCGAATCCGCTGATTCTTGCACTGGCCAATCCGGATCCGGAAATTACTCCGCCGGAAGCCAAAGCCGTGCGTCCGGATGCAATTGTTTGTACCGGTCGTTCCGATTACCCGAATCAGGTTAATAATGTCCTTTGTTTCCCGTTTATTTTCCGCGGCGCACTGGATGTATCCGCCACCACCATTAATGAAGAAATGAAAATGGCGGCGGTTCATGCCATTGCAGATCTAGCCTTGGCCGAACAGAGCGAGGTGGTATCCTCCGCTTACGGCGACAGCGAAGTCAGCTTCGGCCCGGATTATGTTATTCCGAAACCTTTTGATCCGCGCTTAATCGTTCGCATCGCTCCGGCGGTGGCAAAAGCGGCTATGGACAGCGGGGTGGCCACCCGTCCAATCCAGGATTTCGATGCCTATATCGAACAACTGACCCAGTTCGTATATAAAACCAATTTATTTATGAAACCTGTTTTCGCTCAGGCCAAACAGCAGAAAAAACGGGTAATTCTGACCGATGGCGAAGAAAACCGCGTATTACATGCCGTTCAGGAAATCGCCACACTGGGCATCGCCTCACCGGTATTGATCGGTCGTCCCGGCGTAATTGAACAACGGATTAAAAAACTCGGACTGCATATTCAGGCCGGACGGGATTTTGAAGTCGTGAACCCGGAAAATGACGAGCGCTACTACGAATGTTGGTCGGCCTACTACGAGTTGTTGAAACGCCGTGGGGTTACACCTGCCATCGCCAAACGGAAAATGCTGCATAATCCTACTGCAATAGGGGCCATTCTGCTCCATCTCGGCTACGGCGATGCCATGATCTGCGGTCTGGTCGGTTCCTTCTCCAGCCATTTAGGCACCATTAAAGACGTTATCGGTGTAAAAGAAGGGGTAACCGTACCTGCGACCGTAAACGGACTGGTTCTGCCTACCGGTAACCTGTTTATTGCCGATACCTTTGTGAATCAGGATCCTAATGCCCAGGAACTGGCGGAAATCACCCTTATGGCCGCCCAGGAAGTTCGTCGCTTCGGTATCGAACCTCAGGTAGCTCTGGTTTCCCATTCCAATTACGGCGCCTATGATCACCCAAGTGCGGTCAAAATGCGTGAAGTTTTACAAATCGTACGTAATAAAGCGCCGGAGCTGATTATTGACGGCGAAATGCACTGCGACGTGGCGCTATCGCCGACATCACGTCAGGAAATCATGCCGGATAGCCCGCTAAAAGGCGCGGCCAATTTGCTGGTTATGCCGAATATGGAAGCCGCCCGTATCAGTCTTAATTTGCTGCAAGGCACCACAACGCCTATTACCGTCGGCCCAATCCTGATGGGAATGAATAAACCGGCGCATATTCTGACCTCCGTATCCTCCGTACGGCGGATTATCAATATGGTGGCGATTGTTGCGGCAAAAGCACAACAAAACTAATAAAACCTACAGGCATACGATTTCGTATGCCTGTTTTTTTCGTCTCTGGCAAGATAAAATCGCCATTTTTAATGATCTTAATCAAATTTAGTGTTAATATCTTGTTAACTATTGGTGATATGCCAATTTATTATTCATTCAATCAATAAGGAAAAAATTATGGCTTATACTCTACCTGAATTAGGCTATGCCTACGATGCCCTTGAACCGCATTTTGACGCATTAACTATGGAAATTCACCATAGTAAACACCATCAGGCTTATGTGAACAATGCCAATGCGGCACTGGAAGCTTTGCCGGAATTAGCCGAATTAGCCTCCGGTTGTCCGGGTCAGTTATTAAAAAATCTGGATAAGGTTCCTGCCGATAAACTAACCGCTATCCGCAACAATGTGGGCGGTCATGCCAACCATAGCCTATTCTGGAAAAGCTTGAAAAAAGGTACCAGCCTACAGGGTGCGTTAAAAGATGCGATTATCCGTGATTTCGGTTCCGTAGAAGCCTTTAAAGCCGAATTTGAAAAAGCGGCCGCTACCCGTTTCGGCTCAGGCTGGGCTTGGTTGGTATTACAGGAAAACGGAAAACTGGCGGTGGTTTCTACTCCTAACCAGGATTCTCCGTTAATGGGCAAAGCCATCGCCGGTTGCGAAGGTACGCCTATTTTCGGTTTAGACGTATGGGAACATGCTTATTACCTGAAATTCCAGAACCGTCGTCCGGACTATATTAAAGAATTCTGGAACGTGCTTAACTGGGACTTCGCCAACGAACGTTTTGAGAAAAAACTGGCCGGTTGCAGTTGCGCCAAATAATCGAATCTAAAACTTAAAAAGCTGCCCCGCTTAATGCGGGGCATTTTTTATTCCTTATTCGCGCCGAGCGCCATGGTAAAAACGGGCTGAAAACAAGCGCACTTTTAGCCAAGGCCGGCAAACCAATGGCGCTATGCGGCTACAGTTTCATGCACAAATATTTGATTTCCAAAAATTCGTCCAGCCCGTGGCGTGAACCTTCACGCCCCAGCCCCGATTGTTTTACCCCACCGAAAGGCGCCACTTCATTGGAAATTACGCCCTCGTTAATTCCCACCAGTCCGCTTTCCAAGGCTTCCGCCACCCGCCAGATTCTCGCCATATCCCGAGTATAAAGATAGGAAGCCAGGCCGAATTCGCTGTCATTTGCCATTTCAATCGCCTCTTCTTCCGTTTCAAACGGAATCAGTGCAGCCAGCGGCGCAAAGGTTTCTTCATGGCAAACCAGCATTTGCTGGCTAACCTTTTCCAGCACGGTAGGTTGGAAGAAATTTCCCCCCAACTCATGAGGTTTACCGCCGACAATGATTTTTGCCCCTTTCTCTACCGCATCGGCAATATGGCGTTCTATTTTATCCACCGCCGCGGAATTAATCAGAGGGCCGATATCCGTATCTGAACTGGTAAAATCTCCCACCCGAAAGGACCGCACTTTTTCCGCCAGCCCATCGGCAAAAGCACGATAAATCCCGGATTGCACATAAATCCGGTTAGTACATACACAGGTTTGCCCCGCATTGCGGAATTTAGAGGCGATAACGCCCTGCAGGGCAGTATCCAGATCCGCATCGTTAAAAATTAAAGAAGGGGCGTTACCGCCAAGTTCAAGGCTGATCTTCTTCACACTTGCGGCACATTGCGCCATAAGTTGTTTGCCGACGCGAGTCGAGCCGGTAAAGGTAAATTTTCGTACCCGTTTATCCGAGGTAAGCACTTCGCCCACTTCCTGCGCCCGATCGCTGGTCAGAATATTAAATAAACCGGGAGGAATTCCCGCCTGCTGCGCCAATTCCGCCAGCGCCAGAGCGGATAAAGGGGTTTCCGCCGCCGGTTTAACAATAATACTGCAGCCGGCAGCAAGCGCCGGCGCCGCTTTACGCGTAATCATCGCATTCGGAAAGTTCCAGGGGGTAACCGCACCTACCACGCCGACCGGCTGCTTAATGACTAATAGCCGACGATCACTTCTGTCTTGCGGAATAATTTCTCCGTAAGCCCGTTTTCCTTCTTCCGCAAACCATTGGATAAAGCTGGCACCATAAGCTATCTCACCAAGGCTTTCTCTTAAGGGTTTACCCTGTTCCAAACTTAAAATATAGGCCAGCTGTTCCTGATTCTGCATAATCAACTCATACCAGCGGTTCAAAATGGCCGCTCGCTCTTTAGCAGTAGTATCGCGCCAGCGCCGCTGCGCCGCTTCTGCGCCGGCAATCGCCGCTAACGTATCCTCTTTACCTAAACAGGCCACTTGCGCGATTTGTTCGCCGTTAGCCGGGTTATATACAGCAAAGGTTCGCTTCTCCAGGCCCTCGGTAAAGGTACCGTTAATATAAGCCTGAGTTCTGAATAAAGTTAAGTTCTGCATAATCTATCCTTTTCCAATAACAATAATTTCAGGGGCGCATAACAAAACGGCTCCCGTCAAGGGAGCCGCTGCATATGCCGTATCAGAATAATTTTTCGGAAACTTTCATTAAATCTTCTTTAAACGGACGTCGCATATTATTTATCGCATCGATAATATCATGATGCACCAGTTGTTCGTTCTGGATACCCACACAATAACCGGCTTTCCCCTGCAACAGTAATTCCACCGCATAAACCCCCATACGCGAAGCCAGGATACGGTCGTAGGCGCAAGGAGTACCGCCGCGCTGAATATGCCCCAGTACGGTAGCTCGAGTTTCATGCTTAACCCGCGCTTCAATTTCTTTGGCCAGTTCATGCACATCGGTGATCAATTCGGTAATCGCCACGATGGCATGGCGTTTGCCGTTGGCGATACTCCGTTCGATTTGTTGGATCAATTCTTCGCGGTCGAAAGCATGCTCGGAGGCAACAATATATTCACAACCGCCGGCAATGGCCGCAGAGATAGTCAGATCACTACAATGACGTCCCATAATTTCCACAATGGCGATGCGCTGATGCGAACTACAGGTATCACGTAAACGGTCGATAGCTTCTACCGCGGTTTCCAGGGCGGTCTGATAACCAATGGTATAATCGGTGCCCGGTACGTCGTTATCAATGGTGCCCGGCAAACCGATACAGGCAACGCCGTATTCTTCGGTCAGCAATTTCGCTCCGGTATAGGAACCGTCCCCGCCGATAACCACCAGTGCGTCGATACCGTGCGAACGCAGTACTTCTGCACATTTCGCCCGCACTTCGCGATCCTTAAACTCCGGGAAACGGGCGGAACCTAAAAAAGTACCGCCGCGATTAATCACATCGGATACGCTATAACGGTTAAGCTGCTTAATTTTATTATGATATAAACCGTAATAACCGTCGTATACGCCGAATACTTCCAGTCCTTCCGACAATGCGCCGCGAACCACACCGCGAATGGCGGCATTCATACCCGGCGCATCTCCTCCGCTTGTCAATACTGCAATTTTCTTAATCATATAACCACCTTCAGTTAAAGTTTAAATAATCAATTCGGCCTAAGATTACACTATTTGCCAATCCGGCTCTAGCAAAATTTGTGATGGGGATCAAATTTTTATCGGCGGCTTTTGTGCCTGCTTTTCACTATTTCCCTCGGCGATGACTACACTGGTCGGTTCATGATGAATTACAATATCCACTTGGCTAAACAGCTGTTGCAAACGCTGCTCGACACTATCGGTAATCTCATGAGCCTGTAGAAAAGACAGGTGATCGTCCAGCTCCAGATGAAACTGAATAAAACGTACCGCACCGGAACGACGCGTACGCAGATCATGAAAACCCAATACCCTTTTATCACTTAAAATCGTGCGAGCTATAAGCGCTTCCTCCACTTCCGGCAAAGCGCGATCCAATAATAACTGAACCGCCTCAAACAGCATTTTCACAGCGCTGAATAAAATATAGAAAGCAATAAGAATAGCGAAAAAGGCATCCGCATGAATAAAACCGAATAGGCTTAAAAACAAGGATAGTAAAATCGCCAGGTTCATTAATAAATCGGTACGATAATGTAAACGATCGGCTTTAATCGCCGGACTATCGGTTTGGCGGATCACCTTACCCTGATAGAGTAACAACATCAGCGTCATCACAATAGCCAGCACTGTTACCCCGATACCTAAGGCCGTATCCTGCAAGGGCTGAGGTGCATTCAGACGGTGAACGCCCTGTAACAGCAGAAAAATCGCCGAACCGGAAATAAACGCGCTCTGAACCAATGCGGCAAGAGATTCCGCTTTGCCGTGTCCGAAAGAATGATTATGATCCGCCGGCATCAGAGCAAAGCGTAATATCAGCATATTCATAAAGGAGGCCAGCAAATCCAGCATAGAGTCCGTAATGGAAGCAAGCATGCTGACCGAGCCGGTTCTCCACCAGGCAATCCCCTTAGCCAGAATCAGTACACAGGCGGTAAATACCGCCAATAATGCCGCCTTTCTAACTTGGCGAGAATAAACAACTGCCATGGTTATCGCCGCTTACTTAGCGCCGGCGGGTTTAACGCATTCGAACCGCCAAGGTGTTTTTGCAATACGGGCCAGTTCTTTGTCCACCACATATTTTTTCAGGTAGCCAATCAGTTTTACCTGTCCCATATTCAGAATTTTTTTGCTTTTCGGAATCTTCAAGGAATACTGGTACTGCACAAAACCGCAGTTTTCCACCTCATGCCCTCTGGCCACATCGACCTGCCAGTCATTATGCAGGGGGGAAGGCTTATAAATGACGAAAGCGTACAAGTCGCCCTTTTCTTCATAGAGTTTAAAATGCTCTACACCGGTATTTTCGTATACCCGTTGGCGCAACTGAATACGGTTACTCAACGAGCGTTGTTCCGGATTACGATCAAGCAGCAATTCAACCGCACTTTTCCAGTTTTTCAGGTTTTCTTTACCTTCGAAATAAACATAACGGGCAATGGTCTGTAAATCCTGCTGTTCTTTAAGCTGATAATTCTTATCGTTATGTTTAATACTTTTCGGCAAAGCAAGCTCGGATAAACTATCCGTTTTCGCTGTTTTATCCATATTCGCCGCACAACCGCTCAACAGGCCGACGGACAATAGCACTAAAAATTTTTTCATACTTCGCTTACTCGCTAAGATCTCGTTTAAACACCAATTCCGTTTCCGTTGAAGCGGTTTGATCAAACCAATAACCGGCATAATCAAAAGCTTTTAGCCCTTCAATATCGGTCAGTCGGTTAAGGATCATATAGCGGCACATTAATCCGCGCGCTTTTTTGGCATAAAAGCTGATCACTTTATAGCGACCGCCCTTGTTGTCCAAAAAAATCGGTTTAACGATTTTTGCCTTTAACATTGGCGGACGTACCGATTTATAATATTCGTCCGATGCCAAATTCACCAAAATATCATCGCCCTGTGCCTGCAAATCCGCCTGTAATGTTCGGGTAATCACATCGCCCCAGAATTCATATAAATCTTTGCCTTGCTTATTGGCCAATTTAGTTCCCATTTCCAGACGATAAGGCTGCATTAAATCCAGCGGTCGCAGCAGCCCGTACAATCCCGAGAGCATTCTTAAATGCTGCTGAGCAAACAGAATATCCTCCCGGTTTAAAGTTTCCACTTCCAGTCCGGTATAAACATCGCCTTTAAAGGCATAAATGGCGGGACGGGAATTATCCTCGTTATGGGTTTCCCGCCATTCGGCGAAACGAGCGGCATTTAAACCCGCCAATTTGTCGCTGATCGACATTAGCGAGCCGATTTGAGCCGGAGTCAGCGTACGGCAAATATCTATAAGCTGCCGGCTGTAATCCGTCAGCTGCGGTTGCGAAATTGGTAATTCGGGTACTGTACCGGTATAATCCAGCGTTTTGGCCGGAGAAATAATAGCTAACATAGCGCCTCTTTATCGGTTATCCGTTATAAATATCGGTTAGCGGTTACAACCCGCTCATTATAGCTTAAAAGCATCTGCAAGTGCGGGTAATCGCCAGTCGATCTCCGCAATTCCCTGTGCGCGCAGATAAGCGTTGGCCTGAGAAAAATGTCTGCAACCGAAAAAGCCGCGATGGGCGGAAAGCGGAGAAGGGTGTGGTGCGGTCAGCACACAATGGCGGCTGCGGTCGATAAATTGTCCTTTGCGTTGCGCATGGCTGCCCCATAATAAAAATACGATATTCCGCCGCTGACGATTCAATTCCGCAATTACGGTATCGGTAAAGGTTTCCCAACCCAAATTGGCATGGGAATGCGCCCGCCCCTGTTCCACCGTCAATACCGTATTGAGCAGTAGCACCCCCTGTTGCGCCCAGGGAATTAAATAACCGTGGTTTGGAATCTGAAAGCCCTCGATATCATTGACCAATTCCTTATACATATTCATTAACGAAGGCGGAGGCGCAACCCCGGGTTTTACCGAAAACGCCAGTCCGTGAGCCTGATTCGGGCCATGATAAGGATCCTGCCCCAAGATAACCGCTTTTACCTGTTCGAATTCGGTTAATTTAAACGCACTGAAAATTTCGTTCTGAGGGGGATAAATAATTTTTCCCTGCGCCCTTGCCTGATGCACCTGCGCCAGGGCATTGCGAAAATAGTCTTTATCCTTTTCCGGCCCGATGATATCTTTCCAGGTTTTCATTTCGTCATTCCTTGTATTTAACCTTCACCACCCTATAGATTATAAAGAAGCCGGGCGGAAATGGAAATCTATAATCCCTTGAGCATCGCCTTACAAGTTTATGCTTAAAGCCGAAGCGGCATATTTTTTCGGAGTTTATATAAATCATGTCCGCTGTGGCGGCGGAATAAAAAATGGGAAACAGGGGATAGCCACCGCCCCGCTTTCCTGCTTTTCCCCCGATAAAAACCGATTAAATTAACGAAAAACGACCGCTCTAGAAAAGCGGTCGCCTGATTTCCGAGGCTATAAAATCAGCAATAATATCCAGCCTCTCTTATTGCTCTGTGAATGCCTTGAATAGAAAAATGTTCTTTTAAACCTTGGCTTATTTATTAGAACCTTCCGGATGTAACCCGATCCCCTGATGACGTTGTTTTAATTTCTCAATCACATCTTGCCAACCGCATTCGGCATCTTGCAGTAACACGCTGAGATGATAGACCAAATCCGCAGCCTCGGAAATCATTTCCGCACGATCTTTAGCCACCGCCGCCAAAGCGATTTCCACGGCTTCTTCTCCCACTTTTTGCGCAATCTTTTTAGTTCCCTTGGCATAAAGGGTTGCCGTATAGGAGGTGGCCGGATCCGCCGTTTTTCGTGCCGCTAACTCCCGCTCCAGTTTAGCAAACCAGCTCCAATCACCTTCCGACTGTGTTTCAAACTGATGAAAACAACTCTCTTCGCCCGTATGGCAAGTGGGGCCGATAGGATCGGCTAAAATCAATAGGGTATCCTGATCGCAATCCAAACTCATATCCACCACATTCAGAAAATGCCCGGAGGTTTCGCCTTTGGTCCAAAGCCGTTGCTTGGTGCGGGAATAAAAGGTAACCCGTTTTTCCGCCAGCGTTTTTTCTAAGGCTTCCGAGTTCATATAGCCCAACATTAACACCTCGCAGGTTTGGACATGTTGAACAATAACGGGGAGTAGATTATTGACTTTTTGCCAGTTGATTTTATTCAGCATTTGATTTCCTTTTTATCTAGCACGGCTAACCGATTGCCACGAATTCGCTATCGGTTATATACGAATCGCGACCTTTTCTTTAACTAAATAATTTTTTAGCTCACCAATATTGATAATCTGCTTATGAAACACACTTGCCGCTAATGCACCGTCCACATTGGCTTCTACAAAGGCATCGCGGAAATGAACCATTTCACCCGCCCCACCGGAAGCAATTAATGGAACATGGCAGACTTCTCGCACTTTTTTCAGCTGAACTAAATCATAACCCTTGCGTACACCGTCCTGATTCATCATATTCAGTACGATTTCACCGGCGCCGCGCTGCTGTACTTCCGCTACCCAGTCAAGCAACTGCCAATTGGTTTGACGGGTACGATTCTCATCGCCGGTATATTGATTCACCCAGTATTTACCGCTTTCCCCTTCAAACCAACTATCAATACCTACCACTACCGCCTGCACGCCAAAGCGATCCGCCAGTTTAGTAATCAGTTCGGGATCCGCCAATGCCGGCGAATTAATTGAAATTTTATCCGCACCGAAAGCGAATATTTGCTCCGCATCGGCAATAGTTTTGATCCCGCCGGCTACGCAGAAAGGAATATCAATCACCTTCGCCACCCGTTCCACCCAGCTTTTATCTACGGTACGGCCGTCGGAAGAGGCGGTGATATCATAGAATACCAATTCGTCCGCGCCTTCTTGCGCATAGCGTTGTGCCAGCGGCACAATATCGCCGATAATTTCATGATTGCGAAACTGAACGCCCTTTACCACCTGCCCGTCTTTAACGTCTAAACAGGGAATTATCCGTTTTGCCAACATTCCATCGCCTCCGCCACTGTAAATTTACCTTCCAATAATGCGCGCCCCACAATTACGCCCGCTACGCCCGTGCCTTTTAAAGCGGAAATATCCGCCAGCGAACCTATACCGCCGGAAGATTGGAAGTTTATCTCCGGGTATTTCGCGCAAATTTCAGTATATAAATCCACATTCGAGCCGGCCAGAGTACCGTCGCGGGAAATATCGGTGCATAACACATGCTGCAAGCCGACGGATTGATAATCTTCGATTAATTCTTCCAATGATACGCCGCTCGCTTCTTGCCAGCCGCTAATCGCAATAATTTTTTGCCCGTTGGCATCAATATTAACATCCAGCGCCAGCACAAATTTTTCTGCGCCGTATTTCTTAAACCAACCTTTCACCATTGCAGGCTCTTTCACCGCCGTTGAACCAATCACCACGCGATTGGCGCCCACAGCCAATAACTGTGCAACATCTTGCTCGCTACGAATACCACCGCCTACTTGAATTCGGCAATTTGTCGCCTCAATAATTTTGCCGATTAAGTCGGTTTGACGTTTGCTCGGATCTTTCGCCCCGGTTAAGTCCACCAAATGTAACTGCTGCGCCCCTTGCGAAAGATAGCCGGCGAATTGCTCAATGGGATTATCGGAATAGGTGGTTTGCTTAGCATAATCCCCTTGATGTAAGCGCACCACTTTGCCGTCAATTAAATCGAGGGCAGGGATAATTATAGATTGTTTCATTGTGTTTGTTCCTGTTTATGATTTCCCCTCGCCCGCTTGCGGGAGAGGGAGGAGAAAATACGCTAAGGATTTTCGGAAGGAGAGGGTAAATTCTGGTGAATAACATCAAAAATAACATCTAGCACCATATTTATATTCCTTAACACCTCGTCATTCCAAAAACGAATAACGGTAAAATTTTGTGCTTCCAAATATGCCGTACGAATATGATCATATTCCGCCTGTTCAGCATGTTGAGAACCATCTAATTCAATAATCAGTTTTGGCTTAAAAGAGAGAAAATCCACAATATAGTTACCAACGATTTTTTGTCGATAAAATTTAATTCCGCAAAAACGTTTTGCTCGCAAGTGATACCATAACGCCCACTCGGCTTCCGTCATATTAGAACGTAAATTTTTGGCATTTTGACATAATCGCTTGGTTTCCTTTTCTCGCATTCTGTCTCCTTTTACCAAACTTTTCCTCTCGCCTGTTTACGGGAGAGAGACCACCTAAGGATTCCTTCAGAATCCGTAGGCAGAGAGAGGGGAAAGCAGCCTTATTTCAGCAAAATTTACAAATTACCCCTCTCCCTCCGAAAAATGTGAAACATTTTTCTCCACCCTCTCCCGCAAGCGGGCGAGGGGAAGGGTTAGATATTCTCCACAAAATTCCGCAACAACTTCGCCCCATTTTTCCCCGATCTTTCAGGGTGAAACTGTACGCCGTAGAAATTTTTACCGGCAATTGCTGCTGAAAAAGGTACGCCGTAATCAGCGGTGGCAATGGTACTTTCATTCGGTAATACCGCATAACTATGCACAAAATAGAAATGGCTATCTTGCTCGATCCCTGCAAATAACGGGTGATCCGGTCGATAACTCACCTTATTCCAGCCCATATGGGGTAGCGGCAACCCCTGATCGGGAATTAGCTCGGTTCTACCGCCGATTAAATTCAGGGTTTCCACATTACCCTCGGTAGAAAATTCGGTCATTAACTGCATACCCAAGCAAATACCGAGCATTGGTTGCGTCGCATTTCTGATTGTTTCAATTAAATTGCGATCTTGCAAAATCTTCATCGCAGCCCGAGCCGTTCCCACACCGGGCAACAGCAACTTATCCGCCGATTTGATTTTATCTAAATCACAGCTAATCTCCGCTTGGATCCCTAGGCGATCGAATGCAAATTTTACAGATGACAGGTTTGCACAGCCTGTGTCAATGATGGTTAGCGCTGTCATTTTTTATCTCTTATAATTTTAGAAAACTCACTACGAATAGAATTGTGGAAGTTTTTATTTTTTTTATTATCTTGTTCAATAAATTCATCAATCCTTTCTTCTAATTCCGACATTAAATTATTGTAATCTTCAATTAACTCTCCATACGTATCCCACATTCTATTTTTATATAACTTTGTAAGTTCATATGTTAACTCTCCCTTACTCTCATGCCCAGTAAATGGGTCTAAGATCTTTGGTATAAACACTACATTCCAAGGGGAACAAAATAAATATGGATTTTTAGTATTCCCAAATATGTGAGAAACTTGATAATTCCTCAAATTAACACTCTTTCCTTTTTTAGTATATCCCGTTAAATTTTCTAATAATCTTGTAGGATAAATGTTATTACTTTTATCTATTATTACATTACAACTAAATAGTTCTTTATAAAGTTTATTATATAAATCATTTCCAGAACCATTTCGACCATAAGATCTTACATATACATCTTCATTTTCTTTATTTATTTTTTCTTTTAAACTTTTCCAGCTTTCACGTGCCTTATCCTCTGGTATTAAAATAATAGATAAAGAAGCAAATTCCAAAAATTTTTCATTCTCTATGTTAAATTTTTCAAAAAACTCCAAATATCCATCTTTCATAAATAAATCTCACTTATATTAAATACGCCAGCAGTTATCCAAAAAACTCCACAAAATCCAACCGCACTTTTTCTCTCTCCCGTTTACGGGAGAGAGACCGCCAAGCGAAGCGTTCAGCGAGCTGGCAGAGAGAGGGGGGAAAATAGTCTAATTTTATCAAAATTTTGCAAATCCCCTCCTACTTCCGAAAATCCCATGGATTTTCTTCCCTCTCACCTATAAACGAGCGAAGGAAAAAGGCATTACAACACCCCCTTACTACTCGGCAACTCATTCCCCTCAATTCGAATCGCTTGGCGTAGGGTTCTGCCGAACACTTTAAACAGGCTTTCGATTTTATGATGATCATTATCCCCTTTAACCGCAAGATGTAGGGTGCACATTAGGGTGTAGGTTAGCGACTGAAAAAAATGTTCGGTCATTTCGGTGCTGAAGTCGCCCACTTTATCCCGTTTAAATTTAGCTTTAAATTTAAAATAGGGGCGTCCGGATAAATCCAGCGTACATTCCGCTTTGCATTCGTCCATCGGCAATACGAAGCCGAAACGGGCGATGCCGCGTTTATCGCCGAGCGCCTGTTTTAGTGCGGTACCTAGGGCGAGGGCGGTATCTTCGACGCTGTGATGCTCGTCGATATGCAGATCGCCTTTACATTTTACATTCATTCTGAAGCCGCCGTGGGTGGCGATTTGATCCAGCATATGATCGAAAAAGCCGATGCCGGTATTAATTTGGTTTACCCCGCTTTCGTCCAGCCATACCTGAACCTTGATATCGGTTTCTTTGGTTTTGCGTTTCACCTCCGCATAGCGTGGCTCGTGCCGGCAAAGTGCGGTGGGTTTTGCCAATAGTTTTTCCGCAATCAGCTCCCAGTTCAGCTTTTCCCGATCATATTGTAATGCTCGAATCCCGAGATTTTCTGCCAGCTGCACATCCGTAGCCCGATCGCCGATTACGAAAGAGCGCTCGGGATCGAATAATTTTTTCTCAATATATTTTTTCAGCAATTTGGTTTGAGGTTTACGGCAATTGCAGTTATCTTCCGGTTTATGCGGGCAAATCAGCACCTGATCAAATTCAATTCCCTGGGATTTGAACAGTTCCATCATGGCGTTATGCGGTTTGTCAAAATCTTCCTTGGGAAAGCTTGGAGTACCGAGTCCGTCCTGATTGGATACCATAACAAAGCGATAACTGTCTTTGAGTTTAAGCAGCGCGGGAATCACATTGGCTTCGAATTTGAGTTTTTCTAAGCTGTCAATTTGGAAATCGGTTTTCGGCTCGTCAATCAGGGTACCGTCGCGATCGATAAAAAGGGTTGGTTGCATATTGTTCTCCTGTATTCGCCGGGGGTTACCCCGGTATCTATTCTGGTTTGTGCGACAAATCCCGATGAGGAAATATGCGGCACGGGTAATTTTTAGTCGCGGGATAAGGCGAGGATAGCCTCAACAACTTTCTGATTTTCTTCTTGGGTTCCCACCGTAATCCGAATGCAATTCTGTAAATTTAATGCCTTATGTTGATCGCGCAGGATAATCCCTTGCGCCCACAAGGCGTTGAATAGAGCCTCGCCGTCCAGGCATTTAATCAGCAAATAATTGGCTTCGCTCGGGTAAACTTTTTCCACTTGGGCTAAATCGGCCAGCGCCTGTGCCAACCATTGGCGGTTGGCTAAAATCTCACTGGTGCGGGTCTGAACCAGGGCGATATTATCGGCTTGCAGAGCCTGTTCGGCGATATCGGCACTTGGCACCGGGATCGGATAAGGCGCAATCACTTTGCTCAAAGTTTGGATTAGCGGCGGATTCGCCAATACAAAACCGCAACGCAGACCCGCCAGGGCGAAAGCTTTGGAAAGGGTACGGATAATGGCTAAGTGCGGGTAATTTTTCAGTTCGTTTACCAAGCTGGCTTCAGGGCAGAATTCGATATAGGCTTCATCTACCACCACAATGGCTTTGCCTTGAGTAATCTGCAAAAGCTCAAGTAAATCCGAGCGCTTGAGCAAATTCCCCGTGGGGTTGTTCGGACTGCACAGGAAAACCACCTTTACCTCCGCTAACCGCTTTTTGATTTCAGCCAGATTGAGCTGGAAATCCGCCGTTAACGGTACGGTCTTGCATGCCACATCCGCAGTTTCCGCACTTACGGCGTACATACCGTAAGTGGGCGGGCAGAACAAGATGGCGTCCCGACCCGGCTCGCAAAAGGCGCGAATCAGCAATTCGATTCCCTCATCGCCGCCGCGGGTTACCAGCACATTTTCAGGGGCAACTCCGGCGTAATTCGCATAGCCCCGCACCACTGCCTGAGGTTGGGGTTCGGGATAGCGGTTTAAATCTTTACCTGAAAGCCGGAACTGAGGCGAGCGGGGATATTCGTTCGCATTTAACCAAATGGTACCCTTACCGCCCAATTTACGGGCGGATTGGTATGGGGTAAGAGTTTGAATGTTTTTTCTTGAGAGTGATGCAATTGTCATGGCTTTTCCTGTTTGTGCTACTTTGAATAATTATCTTTGTTGAACTATCCTTTTAATCGACTTTTTTCAGCATATGCATAATTAGCCGAATCAAGGTGTCTTTTTGTTTCGGATCGGATTCTGCGACTAATAATGTCAGCGCCGCTAAACCGGTATCATTAATCACCGGCTGATTTTCAACATTGAACAGCCGCTGATTGCGATGTAAAAAATCCACAAATAAAAATGCGCCGCTTCGTTTGTTCCCATCTGAAAAGGGATGATTTTTTACGATAAAATACAGCAAATGAGCGGCCTTGGCTTCAATACTCGGATAAGCCGGCTCGCCAAAAACCGTTTGCTCCAAATTTCCTAAAATTGCGGCAAGTCCGTCCTCCCTTTCCCGTCCGAATAAATCCGAAGCTTCTCCGCGTGCGATAAGTTGTTGCTTAAAGTTCGCTAAAGCGGCACGGGCTTCAGCAACGCTTGGCAATATTCCCCCCTGTTGGGTTTTGGGTTCGATTAACAAGCCTTCATCATATTGTTGCAGCCATACAAAGGTTTGAGCATAACGGCTGACAATATCCACCAATCCTCGTCCGCTTTCTATGGTTAATGCTGAAGAGCTTGCCGTTTTTTGAATAAGCGCCAATGCCTGTTCTAATTCCAACGCATTTTGTTGTAACCGTTTTTGATTTAAGGCATAGCCTTTAACAAGATAATCCTTTAAACGGGCAGTCGCCCAAATACGAAATTGAGTAGCAGATGCGGATTTAACTCTATATCCTACAGAGATAATCGCATCTAAATTATAGTGTTTTAGGTATCGGGTAACATTACGTTTTCCTTCTTGTCGAACTACCGAGAAATTCTCGGTAGTTGAATATTCATCAAGCTCTCCTTCCGTAAAAATATTTTTTAAGTGCAAACTTATATTGTCCGAAGTAGTGCCAAATACATTTGCCATCTGCACCTGAGAAAGCCAAACCGTATCGTTATCAAAGCGCACTTCAACTTGGGTTTGTCCGTCTTCGGTCTGATAAATTTCAATAGGGTTTTGCATTGAATCTTCCTGTTAAATTTTACTTCCTTGTTAAGGCTTCAATTTCGCCAATCGAATTTCCACCGCTTGTTTGTGTGCATCCAGTTGTTCCGCCGCCGCCATTTGTATTACCGTATCGGCTAAATCTTTAAAACCGCGCGGGCTCAGTTCCTGCACCGTCATGCGCTTGCTGAAATCCGCCAAGCCCAAGCTGGAATGGGTTTTGGTATAACCGTAGGTCGGCAACACGTGGTTGGTACCCGAAGCATAATCCCCCATGGATTCGGGAGAATAAGCGCCGAGAAAAATCGAACCGGCATTATCCAGTCGATCCAGCAGTTCACGCGCATTTTGGGTCTGAACGATAAGATGCTCCGGTGCATATTGATTGCTGATGGCTACGCATTGAGCCAGATCCCCGGCAATAATAATCCGGCTGTGGGATAGCGCTTTCGCCGCAGTTTGCGCACGCGGTAAGCTGGCCAACTGAGCTTCCACTTCGCGATTAACCCGTAGCGCCAGTTCTTCGCTATCGCTGACTAAAATCACCTGCGAATCGGCGCCGTGTTCCGCCTGAGAAAGTAAATCACTGGCGACAAAGGCGGGATCGGCGAAGCGATCGGCGATAACCAGAACTTCCGAAGGCCCCGCCGGCATATCGATGGCCGCGCCATTAATGGCCTGACTGACCTGACGTTTAGCTTCCGTTACAAAGGCGTTACCCGGACCGAAGATTTTATCCACCTTAGTTACCGTCTGGGTACCGAACGCCATGGCGGCAATCGCTTGGGCGCCGCCCACCGCATAAATGCTGTTCACCCCGCACAGGCTCGCACTATACAAAATCTCATCGGCAATCGGCGGCGGCGTACAGAGTACGATTTTTTTACAACCGGCGATATTGGCCGGTACCGCCAACATCAGCACCGTTGAAAATAGCGGTGCGGAGCCGCCCGGTATATACAGACCGACGCGCTCAATAGGACGGGTCAGCACTTGGCAGCGCACGCCGGGCTGAGTTTCAATATCCACGCTTTGCGGACGCTGGGCGCGGTGAAATTTTTCAATATTATCCCTGGCGTTTTGAATCGCATCTTTCAGTTGCTGTGGCACCCGCTGCACGGCGGCATCGATTTGTTGTTGTGAAACCACAAGGCTTTGCAGCTTTATTTTGTCGAACTTCTCGGTCAGTTCAAACAGGGCGCTATCGCCGTCGTTAAGTACCGCACGCACGATATTTTCCACCGCAATTTTTATATCGTCCGAGGCGGAAACGGCCGGACGGGTTAAGGCTTGTTGTTTTTCCGTTTCGGTTAGGTTATTCCAAATCAAGGTTTGCATAATATATTCCCCCACTTTATTTATAATTCTATTGGTTTCCGCTCTATTCGTTTCCGTTCTCCCCTTATTCCGCCCTCTTCCTTTCTACTCGGGCGGTTCGGCATTTTCTTGCCGCAGGGTTAATCGCTTATTCCAACATTTTCTCAATAGGTAGTACCAGAATTGAGCTGGCGCCGGCGGCTTTCAGCTGTTCCATGGTTTCCCAGAACAGATTTTCCTGGCTAACCATGTGCAACGCCACATGACTGGTATCATGGGTTAATTGCAAAATAGTAGGATTTTCCACGCCCGGCAACAAGGCAACCACCTGTTCCACCTTATCTTTAGGAGCATGTAACATAATGTATTTAGATTCGCGTGCTTGGGAAACCCCTTGAATACGGGTGAGCAATCTGTCCACTAGCGCCTGTTTTTCCGCACTTAACGGGGCGGCACGCTGAATCAGGCAGGCTTTGGAACGATAAATCACTTCCACCTCGCGCAAACCGTTGGCTTCCAACGTAGCGCCGGAAGAAACCAAATCGCAGATAGCATCCGCCAACCCGGCGCGCGGAGCGACCTCTACCGAGCCATTGAGTAAACAGCTTTTAAAACGGACGCCCTGTTGGCTCATATAGCGTTTCAGCAACTGCGGATAGGAAGTGGCGATACGGCAATTCTGCAAATCCTGCACTCCCTGATAAGCCAAATCCCGCGGCAATGCCAAAGAAAGTCGGCAGCCACCGAAATCCAGACGGCGCAACATCTGGTAGTTTACCTGTTCACCGGCGGCGGTACGGCTGAGCTCTTCCTCTTCCAATACGTTCTCGCCGATAATGCCCAGATCCACCACGCCGTCAAAGATCAGACCGGGAATGTCGTCGTCGCGTACGCGCAGAATATCAATGGGCATATTTTCCGCATAGGCGAGTAAACGCTGCTCCTGTAAATTAATTTTCACTCCGCATTGCGCCAGTAATTCTTGCGATTCCTTGCTTAAACGCCCGGATTTCTGCATAGCGATTCTTAACCGATTGTTGTCTGACATAATTTTTTCCTTCTTGCTGATTTTAAACCTATAAAAAAACCTTTCGAAAGTTGCCTTCCGAAAGGTTTATGTTGTTTGTTTAACTGCACGTTTCCGGAAGGTTGTTCTATCTTCCGGACACCACCAAATCTCCGCAAGATTAATCGGGATAATGATGGTGATGAGAAGTGCGGTTAAATTTCATTATTTTTTCCTTATATGCTGAATAGAATTAAAACTACTGCAAAAAAAAACCTTTGGCAAGCATTTTTTTATAATCTTTCAGATTTTTCTGGCGCGAATAAATAAAAGCAAGGGGCGATGACGCAAATCCTTAAATTCCGCCTGTAACTGCGGGGATTCCGCCAACATAGGCTCCGCCATTTTTTCGATACGGAAGCCGCCATCGACCAGGGCGTTGACAATGGTCGCCATGGTGCGGTGATAGGTGGTGAAATCCCGGCCGAACCAATTTCGCTGCCGTTCCCCTTCATCGCGATAATAATTCAGCCGATAGGCGGTTTGTACTTTCTCGGCGTTTTTTTCCCAGCGAGCCCCCTCAAGATAAGCGGTTACTATGGGATGTTCCTGGGAAAACAGCAAAACTCCGCCGGGTCGCAGCTTGGCGGATAATGCGCTCAGCAAGGCGGAAAAGTCCGCTACATAATGAAAGGCAAAGGAACTGGTAATAACGTCAAAGGGCTCCTCCGCCAACTGCGCCGTTTGTTCCATCGCCAGATGGTAGAGGGCAAAGCTGTTCTTATCCCAAAAGTGCGGTTGATTTTGGCAGAGTTTTTTTAATTCCAGTCGCGCCTGATCCAGCATTTGCTGCGAAAGATCGATACCGGCGACAAAAGCCGCACCGCGCTGCAGATACAACCCCATATGCTCGCCGTATCCGCAGCCCAGATCCAATACCCGCTTGTGTTGTAAATCCGGCAACAGAGAAAGCATGGTCGGCTTTTCCACCATTTCGTTCAAACTCAGGGGATTGCTGCGCAGCCGGCGATATAATTCGAAAAAACCTTCACTGTCGTAAACGCTGGAATCCGCCATAGTTATCCCGTAAATTTCGGTAATAGGTCAAACTGCATACCAAGCTGTGCCAGAATATTCAGTAGGCCGAATAAAATAATAAAAAAGATCATAAAATTGCCGCCGAATACCTGATAAGGACTGTCCTTGAATTTACGGCGAGAAGCTCTTACCAATAACGCGGGAACAATGGCCGCCCACAGGGTTGCCGCCAGACCGGCATAGCCGATGGCAATCAGAAAGCCGAAAGGAAATTTCAGGCTTAACAACAAAGGGGGTAAAAAAGTGATTAAAGCGGCTTTGGTGCGCCCTGTCCGGCTATCGTCGAAATTCAACATATCCGCAATATAATCAAATAAGCCCAAGGTAACCCCAAGAAAAGAACTGGCTATGGCCATATAGGCAAAAAAGCGTAGCACTTCACCGATATAACCGGTTTGAATATATTTTCCCAATGCCTGCAATAACGCCGAAATATCACCGTCCTTTGCAATAACCGGGGCAAATTCGCTGCGCGGTAAATTCCCCTGCACCGCCAACTGCCATAAAATATAAATCAGCAGTGCAATTAGAGAACCGAGCAGAATAGATTGCACAACCCGGCGGGCATCACGCTGATAATATTTCACCAAGCTAGGTACGTTGCCATGAAAACCGAAAGAAACCAGGCATACCGGCAGCGCCGCTAAGGCATAAGGCAAATAGCGCTGCTCCCCCGGAGCAATACTGTTTAACAAGACCTCACCTTTTACCGAGCCGATTAAACCGCCGGTAGAAAGGAAGAACGCCACCACCATACCGGCAATCAGCACCGTAGTGAAACGATCCACCGCTTTCGTCGAAAACCAGACGAAAGTCGCCAGTACAATACAGAAAATCAACGAGCCGGCGGTTCGTCCAATTTGCACTTCATTTCCGTCCGAACTCATCAGCTGATTGAGAATGCCTTCGGTAATACCGCCGCCGGAAGTAATATAGGCATAGGTCAGAATATATAATACGAAAGCTACGGATAAGCCGTTTACCAGATTCCAGCCGCGTCCGAGCAAATCCTTAACCACCGTATCAAAACTCGCACCGCTCGGATAATGCAAATTAGCTTCCAGAATCATCAGGCCGGAAGTGGTCATACAGAACCAGGTGTAAAGCAAAACTATTAACGACCCGAAAAACCATACCCCTGCGGTAGAGGTAGGATTGGCTAACATACCCGCCCCCACGGCGGTTCCGGCGATAATCATTGCACCGCCAAATAAAGAGGGTTGTGTCTTCATACTATTATTCCCTTCAATTATCCTTTCAATTATTCTTTTAACCAAAGATGAACTATTATAATAGTACAAATTTAAAATAGACAATAAAAATCTTTAGCCAAAGGGAAATAAACAAAATAACTCATAAGACACAAACCGGGATTGCGGAAAAACTGAGCTTGTAACCGACTAAACAGGCTTATCCTCAAGGATAAAGGGGGAACGGGCAATTAACAGCAGGGTAACCTGCACCACCCACCCGATAGACAGAGCAAATAATAGGGTGCCGATGCCAACCACACCGCCGAGCAACCAACCCAACAAACAAACGCTGACTTCAATTGTGGTTCGAACCACCGCTACCTTCCAGTGGAAACGTTGGCATAAACCTACCATCAAGCCGTCCCGCGGTCCCGCTCCTTGGTGGCAGGTCAGATAAAATGCGGTACCGATTCCGAACAGTAAAACCCCGATCAGGGCATAGATAAAACGGCATATCAGCGTATGGGGAACGGGAGCGCAAGAGGTGGTTAAGCCCAGAAAAAAGGCTATCACCACCACATTCAGCAAAGTGGCTATGCCCATTTTTAAACGTAGCGGCAGCCAGGCCAGCATCACCGCACAGCTGATAAAGAAAGAAGCCCAACCGACACTAAAACCGCCCTGTATGGCAATTCCCTGCGACAAGGTAGTCCAGGGGGCGGAACCTAAATTCGATAGCAATAACACGCCCTCGCCGATACCGACGATAATCAGCGAAAAAAAGAGCATGGATAAAGATGGATATTCCAAAGACCAAAGTGAGGTCGCCGTCCATTTTGTATGCGGAATAAATTTTAGTTTTTGTTGCATAGCCGAGCGAAGTTAAAGGGATAGGCTCTTATCATAGATCAAGCCTTCCCTAAGTGAAACAAAAGAAAAGCATAATATATGTCGAAACAGACTAAAGTACCGCCTTATGAACCGTCTTTTTTGCATAAAAAATCAGAATAAGATCGCATTTTCTAAAAATCACGCAAGATTTTCAGCGCAAAAATCGGTATAGTAGCCCCGCATAATTTATACGGGTCGAACCATTTATTTTTGAGGTATTTATGAGCATATTAACCGGGATTCTCGGCATGATCCTATTACTGGCGATCGCTTATCTGCTTTCGTCCGATCGTAAGGCCATCAACTACCGCACCGTACTGGGTGCATTGCTGATTCAAGTGCTGATCGGCGCCTTTATTCTCTATGTACCGGCCGGCAGAAATATATTAGTTGCGGTAGCTGACAGCGTAGCTAAAGTGATCGCCTACGGTAACGAAGGAATTAAATTCGTATTCGGCGGCCTTGCTGGGGATAAAATCTTTGAACTGTTCGGCGGCGACGGCTTTATTTTCGCCGTGCGCGTTTTGCCGAGCATCGTATTCTTCTCCGCATTAATCTCGCTACTGTATTATATCGGCGTAATGCAGTGGATTATCCGCATTATCGGCGGTGCTTTACAGAAACTGCTCGGCACCTCAAAAGCGGAATCCATGTCCGCCGCCGCCAATATTTTTGTGGGTCAAACGGAAGCACCGCTCATCGTTAAGCCCTATATCAGCAAAATGACCGAATCTGAACTGTTCGCCGTGATGTGCGGCGGTCTGGCGTCAATTGCAGGTTCAGTGATGGCGGGTTATGCGGGAATGGGCGTTCCTCTTACCTATTTAATCGCCGCCTCCTTTATGGCGGCGCCGGCAGGTTTATTATTTGCCAAAATCATTATCCCGCAAACGGAAAAATTCAATGACGATATTGAAAAAGTCAGCATCGAAAAACCGGCCAATATTCTGGATGCCGCCGCTTCGGGCGCTTCTTCCGGTATGCAGCTTGCCCTTAATGTCGGTGCGATGTTAATCGCCTTTGTGGCCTTAATCGCCCTAATCAACGGCATTCTGTCCGGGATCGGCTCCTGGTTCCATATGCCGGAATTATCTCTGGGCGCCATTTTCGGCTGGATATTCAAACCCCTCGCCTGGGCTATCGGAGTACCTTGGGAGGATGCGGAAATTGCCGGACGTATGATAGGTACCAAACTGGCGATTAACGAATTCGTCGGCTATGCGGAATTTGCACCTTATCTGGGTAGCGACGCGCCGGTGCAACTGGCGGATAAAACCAAAGCTATTATTACCTTCGCCTTATGCGGCTTCGCCAACTTCAGTTCCATCGCTATTCTTATCGGCGGTTTGGGCGGTATGGCGCCGAATCGCCGCGGCGATATTGCCCGCCTCGGGATTAAAGCGGTGATCGCCGGCTCTTTAGCCAACCTGATGAGCGCCACCATCGCCGGCATCTTTATCAGCTTAAGCGGTGCCGCCTTAGGCTAAGAGAATAGTTAAATCCGGGGCAAAAGTGCGGTATAATCCCATACGAATTTTTAGTGCGGACATATTCCGCCCACAAAGATAAAAGCGCCCCCGAGCGCCTAGACACCACGAAATTTTCGTGGTGTCGTCATATTTACGGCAAGTAAACGTTTGCTTTTAATGAGGACAGAAAAATGAAACGTGTATTTATTATGATGCTGGATTCCTTCGGTATCGGTGCGGCGGATGACGCCGACAAATTCGGCGACGCCGGTTCCAATACTCTGGGACATATCGCCGAACGCTGTGCACGGAACCAAGCTGACAACGGCGACCGCAGCGGCCCGTTGCGTTTGCCCAATCTGGAAAAACTCGGCCTCGGCTTAGCCGCAAAAGCCTCCTGCGGTCAACTGCCGGCAGAATTTGAACCTAACCCGGAAATTATCGGCGGTTACGCCTATGCTCAAGAAATTTCTTCCGGCAAAGATACCCCCTCCGGCCACTGGGAAATCGCCGGAGTTCCCGTTCTGTTCGACTGGGGCTACTTCCCGCAACATAAAAACAGTTTCCCTCAGGAACTCTTGGATCGTATCGTAGAAAAAGCGGGATTACCGGGGTATCTGGGCAACTGCCATTCATCCGGCACGGTAATTTTGGACGCACTGGGCGAAGAACATATGCGTACCGGTAAACCGATTTTTTATACCTCGGCGGATTCCGTCTTCCAGATCGCCTGCCACGAAGAAAGCTACGGCCTGGAAAAACTCTACGAGCTTTGTCAGATCGTACGTCGTGAACTGGAAAGCTATAATATCGGTCGCGTTATCGCCCGCCCTTTTATCGGCGCCAAAGCGGGAGAATTCAGCCGTACCGGTAACCGCAAGGATTATGCGGTGGAACCGCCGGCTCCGACTGTATTGCAGAAGCTCACGGAAGAAAAACAGGGCGAAGTGGTTTCCATCGGTAAAATCGCCGATATTTACGCCCATACCGGCATCACCCGTAAAATTAAAGCGACCGGCTTGGAGGAATTATTCGACAAAACCTTGGTCGAAGTGCAAAGAGCGGGAGATAACAGCATTGTTTTCACTAACTTTGTGAACTTCGACTCCGATTTCGGCCACCGCCGCGATGTTGCCGGCTATGCCGCCGCACTGGAATATTTTGATCGCCGTCTACCGGAATTGCTGGCGCTGGTCAGCAACGAAGATTTACTGATTATCACGGCCGACCACGGCTGCGATCCGACCTGGTCGGGAACCGATCATACCCGCGAACATATTCCGGTATTAATCTACGGCGCACAGGTACCGAAAGAATTCCTCGGCAAACGTATGACCTTTGCCGACATCGGTCAGACCATCGCCGAATATTTCAAACTGTCGCCGATGGATTACGGTACGGCTATTATTAAATTCGACTGAGCGCCGGCAACGGCATAAAGGACAACTTGCTTAATCATTACAGAAGGAAAATACTATGACGCCACATATTAACGCGCCGGCCGGCGCATTCGCAGAAGTCGTATTAATGCCGGGCGATCCGCTCCGCGCCAAATATATCGCCGAAATGTTTCTGGAACAGGCTCAGGAAGTAACCAACGTGCGCAATATGCTCGGCTATACCGGCAGCTATAAAGGCCGTCGCGTATCCGTAATGGGGCATGGCATGGGGATCCCTTCCTGCTCTATTTACAGCAAAGAGCTGATCACCGAATACGGGGTGAAAAAAATTATCCGAGTCGGTTCTTGCGGTGCGGTGCGGGCGGATGTAAAACTGCGCGATGTTATTATCGGGCTGGGCGCCTGTACCGATTCCAAAGTCAACCGCATCCGTTTTAAAGATAACGATTTTGCCGCCATTGCCGACTTTAATCTGGTTCAGGCCGCCGTGCAAGCGGCGAAGCAGAAAGGAATCGAGGTTCGTGTCGGCAACCTGTTTTCCGCCGATTTATTTTATACCCCGGATGTAGAGATGTTCGACATCATGGAAAAATACGGTATTCTCGGCGTGGAAATGGAAGCGGCTGGTATTTACGGCGTCGCCGCCGAATACGGCGCACAGGCGCTGACCATCTGTACCGTATCCGACCATATCCGCAGAGGGGAGCAAACCACGGCGGAAGAACGCCAGCGCACCTTCAACGATATGATTGAAATCGCGTTGGAAAGCCTATTACTGCTCTGAGAGTAAAGGACCGGCGCTTGCCGCCGGTCCATACTTGATTGTCTTATTTGTAGTCCGCACAACAAAAAACTTAGGACAAAACCACCGCACTTTTTATCTTTCCGCTTTTCTTATTGATATTCGATCAGTTAAACTAACCACATTTTTTATTTCTTCGGAGTTGCATAATGCATTTTATCGGAAAATTACTGGGATTTATCATCGGCTGTAAATTCGGTTTTTTCGGCGCCCTGGCGGGGCTGATTCTCGGCCATCTGGCAGATAAAAAACTGTATGAACTGGGCAGCGTCAATTCTTCTTTCTTTAAAAAGAAACTGACCCGCCAATCCCTGTTTATGCAGACTACCTTCGCCGTACTCGGTCATCTGACCAAATCCAAAGGCAGAGTAACCGAAAACGACATTCAAATGGCCTCTAATCTCATGGCTCAAATGCAGCTGGACGACGCCAACCGCCGTCTGGCACAGGAAGCCTTTCAGCGCGGAAAACAGGCCGATTTTCCCATTCGGGAGGTGATCCGAGAATTTCGTATCGGTTGCGGTCAACGCGCGGATTTACTGCGTATGTTCCTACACGTTCAGCTACAGGCCGCCTTTGCCGATGATCATCTGCATCAAAACGAAAAAGAAGTGTTATTTCTGGTTGCGGAAGAATTGGGGCTATCCCGTTTTCAATTCGAACAGATGTTGGCTATGGAAATCGCCGCACGCCAATTCAGTCGCGGCGGTTTTTCTCAGCAACAGCGCCAAGGCGGTTACCAATATAACTACGGCCGCCAACAATACGGTAACGGCGGCGGTCAGGATTATGCGCGCAACACCTCCGGCCCGACCATTGAAGACGCCTATAAGGTACTGGGCGTTAGCGCCAGCGATGATCAGCAAACAGTGAAGCGGGCCTATCGTCGCCTAATGAACGAAAATCACCCGGATAAACTGGTCTCTAAAGGGTTGCCGAAAGAAATGCTGGAAATGGCAAAAGAAAAAGCTCAACAAATTCAAGCGGCCTATGATCTGATTTGTAAAACCAAAGGTTGGAAATAATGGCTTCCCTACGCCCTCTTTTCCCCGCGCTACTGGCGCTGATTATCGGCGCCGTCGCTCTCTGGTCCGGCATTGCGCCCTTTTCACGCGCCGTATGGTATGCGGAAGTGGCGCCTATTTTTATCGTGTTTGCCGCTCTGCTACTGAGCTATTCTCGTTTCCGCTTCAGTAACTGCGCCTATTTCCTGATGTCCCTATGGATGATTCTGCATCTGATCGGCGCCCACTACACCTTTGAACTGGTTCCTTTCGATTGGGCGAACGCTCTGCTTTCCCCTTGGCTCGGCGAAAATCGTAACCACTTTGATCGGGTGGCCCATTACATTATCGGCTTCTATAGCTTCCCCATGGCGGAATTTTTATTACGCCGCAAGTTAGCCGGCCCGATACTAAGCGGATTCTTTGCGCTGTTCTTTATTATGTCCGTTGCCGCCGCTTATGAAATTATCGAATGGCAATATGCGGTATTGGAAGGAGGAGAGGCGGGTATCGCATTCCTCGGCTCTCAGGGAGATATCTGGGACGCACAGAAAGATATGCTGGCCGATACTCTGGGGGCAATAACGGCGCTGATAATCTTCTATCTCCGTCGCCCGGATAAGCGCTATTCCTAAATCTATGCGTGTTATTCTAGCTCCTATGCAAGGCGTACTGGATCCGCTGGTACGCCAGTTGCTTACCGAAGTGAATGATTATGATCTCTGTATTTCCGAGTTTATCCGCGTTGTGGATCAACTTTTGCCGGAAAAAGTGTTTTACCGTCTTTGTCCCGAGTTAAAAACCGGTGGAAAAACACCGGCTGGCACGCCGGTACGAGTGCAGCTGCTGGGGCAATTTCCGCAATGGCTGGCGGAAAACGCCCATCGCGCCGTGGAACTGGGCTCTCAGGGCATCGATTTAAACTGCGGTTGCCCTTCCAAAACCGTTAACGGCAGCCAGGGCGGCGCCAGTTTACTCAAGGATCCCGAACTAATTTATCTGGCGACCCGTGCTATTCGTCAGGCCGTAACGCCGCAACAAACAGTAAGCGTTAAAGTTCGCCTGGGCTGGGACGATATTGCCCAGGCCTTTGAAATCGCCGATGCGGTACAACAAGGCGGTGCCGATGAGATCACGATTCACGGTCGCACCAAAAGCGACGGCTACCGAGCCGATCGGATTAACTGGCGGCAAATCGGTAAAGTGCGGTCAAAATTACGTATCCCGGTAATTGCCAACGGCGAAATTTGGAATTGGCAAGACGGCGAAAACTGCCGCCGAATCACAGGCTGCGAAGATTTAATGATGGGACGCGGCGCCCTTAATATTCCCAATCTGAGCCGGGTAATCAAATTTAATGCGGCTAAAATGCCCTGGGCGCAAGTTACCCTTATGCTACAAAAATATGCGCAACTGGAAAACATTCACGATTCCGGTTTTTATCATGTGGCTCGTATTAAACAATGGCTACAATACCTGAAAAAGGAATATGCGCAGGCGGAAACGCTTTTCCAGCAGATAAAAACCTGCCATGACGCCCTTCAGCTAAAACAGCTTATGGCGGAATACCATCGTTCTTTGCCGGATTCAATCGGGCTTTAGAATCAACAGAATAAAAGTGCGGTACTTTTCAGCCGAGTTTTTTAGCCCGGATATTATCACCACAAATAATAAGCTGACAGAATTGGAGAGATTCCATAATTCCCTTTCAAACAATAATACAGAGGGCATAAGATGCTTTCCTATCGGATTGTTTTTTACTTTTAAGCCCTAAACGAAAAGCGGGCTAATTCGCCCGCTTTCACAAAAATACTTGGTCAGCCTAAACATCCAAGCCTAAAACCTTACGGCCGTTAATACTGGCGATATTCACCATTTCGTCCAGATTCGGGAAACGGCAGCCGGCAGCCAGTAAGCTGAGTTCCTGCCACATATCGCCTTCGCACAGGGGAACCATATAATCGCAGATATTGTCCGTTCCCAGCGCTACCGTAATCCCTTCCGGAATCATTTCGTCCGCCGGCGTCAAAGCATTATGGAAAGGCATCAACTCTTCTTTGCGGTTACTGTCGATCCAGGCCATCGGGCAGGCGATAACCATCATTTGCGCTTCGCGCATTTTGCGGTACAGGGCATAGCGATACTCTTTCGGGTGCGCGCCGATGGAAATACCATGAATCGCCACCACCCGTCCTTGCATACCGTGTTCGATGGTTTTATCGCACAGCTGTTCGGTTTCTTTTTCTTTCGCACTGTTAAACTGATCCACATGCACATGGCACATAATGCCGAGGGATTTGGCCTTATCCAGCAGAATATCCATGGCTTCCAAACCGCGTCCGTAATCCAGCTCGTCGCGGTAAGGTAACCCGCCGATCATATCTACCATTTCCGAGCCTATATCGAACCATTTACGCGCGGTGGGCTCAATTACCCCTTTCAAGGTCTGATTGGCGAATTTCAGAATAATATCGTTTTTATACACTTCGCGCGCCTTATGGGCGGCGATAATTGCGCGATCTTCACAGATGGGATCGATATCCACAAAGGTGCCGAAAGCGGTAACCCCTTGCGAGATCATCAGTTCGATGGCTTGGCAGAAGCGGGCGTAATAATCCTCTACGCTGGAGGTGCGTTTTACTTCGTCCACTAAATCCCATTTCTGCTGCAGATTACTATTATGGTAGATATGGATCTTCTCCGGCGTCATGGTGAAAGCACGGTCGGCATGCGCATGAGTATTCACCCAACCGCCCTTTTTAATGATTTCATCTCTGATATAGGTTTTAAAGCTACGAACGTGATTCTTCATAATTACTCCGTGAAAGCATTTGAATCAAACGGGCGGACAAGCGGAAATAATGATTAATTAAAAAGAGAAAAGCGGCCAGTGGCTGCGCACTGACACCGATGATGAAGAAAGGGATGTTATAAAAAATTCTCTGATTTTTCATTAATAACATGTAATTCAGTCCTGACCGGGTACTGGTGCGATAGTATAAATTGTTAGCAGCTAAAAATATAATCGGTTTTGGCTATCGCTTGACCGATTTTACGGCACTAATTGGCAATGAAAGAACGGCTCTGGGTAAAGGCTTCGAGGAATAACCCCAGCGGCGGCCGCTCTGAAGACTGCGGCTGATAATTGCTGTCATATTTCCGATACTGACCTTTTTTATCCAGATGATATTGGGTACCTTCCGGCGTAATAATCACATTGGTACGGTAATCCGCAACCAGAACCCAATCCGACTGCCGTAACGGATTTTGCAGATTTTCGCCCTGAGCATAATCCGAAACCGGATTCTGTCCCTGAAATACCGACTGTATCAGAGTTGGCAGCACGTCCGTATGCGAGGTGAGCTTATCCGATATCTGCCGTCCCAATTTATCCCAGCGGATAATCAGCGGCACCTGAATTTCTTCCCTGCCGAAATAGCCTTCCGTAATATTTTCCGCCGCACCAAAACGATAGCCCCGCTCGGCGCTAATCAGCACAATGGTATTATCCTCGGGATCCAGATCATGTAACTGCTCAAATAGTTGCCCTAAGCGACGATCCAACTCCGCCAGCCGGGCAAAATAAAATTCTTTTTCCTGTTCCGGTTTTTTGTCCTTAAAGTTGCGTACCTGCTCGACCAGGTCAAGATCCAGGAAACCGAACCAAGGCTGATGCTGATCTCTATGCTGCAGCCAGTTCATCCAAGCATCCAGGGCATTTTCATTGCCGGTTTTACGTTTCGGTAATCCCATTCCCTGGAATACCGCCTGTCTGAGCATACTGGCTTTAAAATTATCCGCCGAGAACAACCCGAAGGCGTAGCCCTCGCTACGCAGTTTTTCTATTAACGGGGAGGCTTTCTTATCATTCAGCAAACTATCCGTATAGTTGGCGTTCAGGCCGTAAAACAAACCGCTCAGGCCGCTGTTATCGGTATAACCCGTACTGTAGTGATTGGTAAAACGGGCGGCATTATCGGCAAAAGCCGACAGATTCGGCATATTTTCCCGGTTCACAACGTCCGCACGCAAACCGGATAGGGTGATTAACAGAATATTCGGGCGCTGTGGCATAGCGGCGAACTGCAGAGGATGTTTCGGATATTCGATATTGAGAGCGTCCGGGCGGCCTTCCTGTGCTAATGTCTGTGCGTATTCATCTTTATCCAGCAGACCGTTTTTCTCCAGGAAGGTGCGGGCCGTCATCGGATAGGAAAGCGGGAAATTCGATTTTTGCATGGTGATCGGCCGATAAATATAGGCGTCCGCCCAAGCATAAATAAGATGGGTGGCGATAAACATGGTTACAAAAAATACTCCGACGCCACGCAACCATTTCTGCCGTTCCAGGCTGCGCAAGCGGTACCATGACCAGCGCGAATATAACATCTGAACCAATAACAACAGCGGCATCGGAGCGAAAAAAATCTGCCAGTCGCGCGACAGTTCGCCATTATCCGGATTAACCAACAGATTCCAGACAACGGAGGACAAGTGCAGATTAAACCGGGAGAAGACTTCCGTATCCAGCAATAATAAGGTCAGCAGAACCGTGGTAATAATTACCGATATACCGCGGAAGGTACGTTCGTTTTTAATCAGAAAACTAAGCGGGAAAATAATCAATAGATAGAAGGCAAAGGCGACAAAACTAAAATGCCCCAGAATACTGATGAAAAAATACAGCTTACCGAACAGGCTGTGGGGCCAATCGATAATAAAGGCATAGCGCGAACCTATAACAATGGCCCAGAGTACATTAAAAAAAGCAAACCAATGTCCCCATGAAATTTTCTGAGACACTGATTCGCGATACTGTCCGCCGTTTCCGATAAATCTCATTGCACCCGGGCCCTTATGCCGCTCAGTCTTTCCCGCTCACCGATTTCAGTAAGCTGTCGGAAAAGGCTTTGGCCAATGCAATCCGCTGACTGCTGCCGACATTGGCGGTTAAAAGATGAGTTACCATATTCCCCAGAACCATTAACGAGAGATCCACCGGCGTATTATGCTTTTCCAATACTTCGATCATGTCGTTTAAAATAAGGTTGACCTGTTTGTCCTGATATTTTGAATGAAGCGCCATGCTGTTACCGAATTCCGTTAGCTTTTATTTAGAATCAAATATGATACCCGATAATTTTGCAGATCCTAGCATATTTTCCGCTTTATCGTGAAAAAAGTGCGGTTATAATGAAGCACTTTTTTATTTTATGTCTATCGGACGAAAAAATGAGCATTAGCGTTAATCAAATTGTTTTACACCAGTTGATCAAAAACCAACAGGACGAAAATATCCGTCTGGATACCCGCCTACGCCAACATTTACTGCCGGTCAGTGCCGAAGCGGAACAACTGATGCTGGAACTGCATCAAGCCTATCAGGGCAAAAGTAAAGGTTATGGCATTTTCCGCCCCCAATCGGATTTCGCCCGCGCCCTTAACGAATTGCTGGAACAGGAAACGGATTTTCTGCCCTTCAGCTATCAAACCGCCGCCCTGCTATGCAATGAACTGAGCAAATACGCCTTTGCCGAAACCGGCACCTTGATTCTGTGCCAATATAATTTTCTTGCCACCGATTACTTATTTATCGCATTGCTGGATAACCGTCTTAGTATGTTGGTGGATGAAAATCTGGAAATTCACCGCACCCAGTATTTAAATATTGCTCAGTTTGATATTGCGGCTCGAATTAATCTGACCGATCTGCGCCTTAACGCCGACTCCAACCGCTATCTGACCTTTATTAAAGGACGGGTGGGACGTAAAATCGGCGATTTCTTTATGGATTTTCTCGGTGCCGAAGAAGGCCTTAATCCGCGCCTGCAAAACCAATGCCTGCTGCAAGCGGTTGAGGATTACTGTACGCATAACGAACTGAACCAAAATCAAACCCGGGAAATAAAAAAACAAGTATTCGATTACTGTAAAGGACAACTGAACAACGGCGAAGAAATTGCCCTAACGGAACTTTCCGAGGAGTTACCCGCTCTAAACCAACGGACTTTTGCCGAATTTACCGCCGAACAGAGTTATGAGCTGGCGCCAAGTATCCCCCCAGTGGCAGCCGCACTGAAATCTTTAACTAAATATTCCGGCTCGGGAAAAGGGATTAGCTTGAGTTTCGATGCCGCTTTACTGGACGAACGGATTCTGTGGGACGAGGAAAAGGATATGCTGACCATCAAAGGGTTACCGCCGAACCTCAAAGATCAGCTGCGCCGTCGGCAAAAAACGGATATTTAATTTGGCAAGGCCGGCAAGTTTAGGTATTATCAGCAAGAATTTACTTTGCACAACATATGTAAAAAAGGGTTAACATAATGCAAATCAAATCAATTATGACCGCACTTATTCTCGCATTAAGCGCAACCGGCTGTTCCACCGTCAGCAAAGTGGTGTATCGAATTGATGTGCCGCAAGGAAATTATCTGGAAGCGGGAACGGTTTCGCAGCTACAGGCGGGAATGACGCGTCAGCAAGTGCAGTACTTATTGGGTACCCCGGTCTTGCAGAATCCCTTTGAGCAACATACCTGGTATTATGTTTTCCTACAGCAGAAAGGCTATGAAACCCCGCAGCAACATATGTTAGTAATAAACTTTAACCCGCAGGGGCTGGTATCCGACTTTAAACTGGATAAACCTTTAACCGAAGATGAAAAACAAATTATCAATAATTCCATTATCAGCGCTCCGCCGCAACCGGCGGCAAGTTGGTGGCAGTTCTGGAAATAACTTCCCCTTTCCCTGCTTTTTAAGAAACCGGCAACCGCCGGTTTTTTTATCTTAATGCCGACTTAGCGCCAGTCAATCTCCGCTTAATTTTTTTACCGCCCGCCAACAGCTCGTCCATAGGGGCATCGCTCCTCTTTTCCGATCCCTATCGAAAAAGAACGCTTAAAATCCGGGACAGCTGTATAAAATTGATAGATTATGGCGCGGGAAATGCGTAAAATGTCGCCCTTTATTAATGTCGCAAGGTGTAATAACGAGACAAAAGAGGAACACATGTCGGAAAAAATCAACCTGATGAATCTCACCCGCCGTCAGATGCGCGAATTTTTTCAGCAACTGGGCGAAAAACCTTTCCGTGCCGATCAACTGGTCAAATGGATCTACCATTTCGGCGAAGATAACTTCGATAATATGACCAATATCAATAAGGCGCTACGTGAAAAGCTGAAAGCCGTCGCCGAAATTAAAGCGCCTGAAGTGGCGGTGGAACAGCGTTCTGCCGACGGCACTATAAAATGGGCGATGCAGGTCGGCGATCAACAGGTAGAAACCGTTTATATTCCCGAACCGGAACGAGCCACCCTGTGCGTATCCTCTCAGGTCGGCTGCGCTCTGGCATGTACCTTTTGCTCCACCGCCCAACAAGGTTTCAACCGTAACCTCAGCGTATCCGAAATTATCGGCCAGGTCTGGCGCGCCTCAAAAATTATCGGTAATTTCGGCGTTACCGGCGTACGTCCGATTACCAATGTGGTAATGATGGGAATGGGCGAACCTTTGTTAAACGTCGCTAACGTGGTACCGGCAATGGAAATTATGCTGGACGATTTCGCCTACGGCTTGTCCAAACGGCGGGTAACTCTTTCCACCTCGGGGGTGGTACCGGCCTTGGATAAATTAAGCGAGATGATCGATGTCGCCCTTGCCGTATCCCTGCATGCGCCTAATGATGAATTGCGCAACGAAATCGTACCTATTAACAAAAAATACAATATCCGAAGTCTAATTGATTCGGTCAATCGCTATCTCAGCGTATCCAACGCCAACCATGGTAAAGTAACCATTGAATATGTGATGTTGGATCATGTGAATGACGAAATCGAACATGCCCATCAGCTGGCGCAGTTGCTGAAAAATACCCCTTGTAAAATTAACCTGATTCCGTGGAACCCCTTCCCGCAGGCGCCTTATGCCAAAAGTTCCAACAGCCGCGTCGATCGCTTCCAGAAAACGCTTATGGAATACGGCTTCACCGTTATTATCCGCAAAACTCGCGGCGATGATATTGATGCCGCCTGCGGACAATTGGCGGGCGAGGTTATAGATCGCACCAAACGTACTGCGGAAAAAAAACGTTTCGGGCAAAATATCGATATCCGCCTTTCCTGAGGTAATACTGCCGAAAAATAAAGAAGCGATGCAATAAAGCAAGCAGCCAGCATAGGGAGAACAATATGTATATTAAAAAAACTTATCTGATTTCCACCGCACTTTTCTCCCTGCTGGTATCCGCCTGCGTATCACGGCAGGACGCCGCTTTCCCTTTCGATCGACATCAGGCGGCGAAAAGCCGAGTGGAACTGGCCCTTGCCTATATGCAGCATCAGGACTATGTACAAGCGCGGATTAATCTGGATAAAGCCCTACAGTATGCGCCGGAAGATTATCTGGTTCATTCCGCATTCGCCTATTACCACCAACAGCAAGGAGAAACCGAGCTGGCGGAACAAGCCTATTTAAACGCCATCGGAAAAAACAATAAGCGGGGCGATGTACTGAACAACTACGGGGCCTTTCTGTGCCGGCAGGGAAAGTTTGCAACGGCTTACCAACGCTTTGAACAGGCCCTGAATACCCCGGGTTATTATCAGCGTGCGGATACCTACGAAAATATCGCCCTCTGCGCACTGAGCGAACAAAATTCCGAACGCTATCGACAAAGTTTACTTGAACTGGAGAAATTGGAACCCGCCCGTGCCGAAAAGCTGAAACTGCTAGTATCCGACCGGGGCATACGGAAAAACGGAACGGCGAATAAATAAGCATTCCGCCCCCTGCTCCGCAGGAAAGCAGAATAACTGTTGCAAAAGGTAGCATACGACTTTAAACTTTAGCCAATTTATTTGACTCCAGCCGCCGAATATTATCGCTTATGAACACAGAAACCGCACCGGAACACACCGAACTTACCCTCGGCCAGCAATTCCGCCGGGCCAGAGAAAACCTGAATCTTTCCGTGGAAGACATCGCCGCCGAATTAAATCTCAGACCGGCCGTTCTGCGCGCTATCGAACAAGATGAATTGATCCAGAAAACCATTGCGCCGACCTTTATGAAAGGTTATCTGCGCAGCTATGCCCGTTTTCTGAAACTGCCCGATAGTCTGTGGGCAAAGGAAGCGGCAGCCTTGGACGCCTCGCAACCCGTCGAATTACATAAAAAATATACCACGCCGAAAGTGCTGAATACGGCCTCGCACGGTCGTTGGATCGGCTATCTCAGCCTAATCGTCCTCCTCTTTGTACTCGGTATGACCGCACTCTGGTGGTGGGAAAACTACCAGCAATCCAATAATGAACGGGATAACCTAGTGCAGAATTATGTCGCAACGGAAAATACCGAAAGCGGCGATAATAAGCTAATAAGTACCACGCAGGATCAGGATAAAGCGGAAAGCGGCTTGGAAAATCCTTCTGCCGAATTACCCCTAACCCCGCATAGCTCCGCCGCGGAATTCCCTGCCGCAGAGGATAACGTCGCTCCGACACAAAATGAAAGTACGGGCGGGGCCAATCCGGCACAGGCCATGCTGATTCAGCACAGTGCGCAACCCGATACCGTCTCGGCGGAAGGAAATCCGGCAACTCAAAACTCCGAACCGGAGCAAAGCGCGCCGATGCTACAGGGTGATTTACAAATTGAAGTGAAGGGTAACTGCTGGATTAGCGTTAAAGATGCTAACAACCGAGTACTGGCGCAAAAAGAATATCGCCGTGGCGAGACTCTGAGTTTTAATCAGGGCGCGCCTTATTCCCTGATTATCGGCGCACCGGGCAATGTAAAAATCACCTATAAGGGTGAAGCCTATCCGTTAAAAATCGACGGCCGAGTGGCTAAATTTAAATTGCAGTAAGAAAAAATGTCATCATTTAAACCAAGTATTCAACGTCGTCAATCGACCAAAATTTATGTGGGTAACGTCCCTGTCGGCGGTGATGCGCCGATAGCGGTACAGTCAATGACCAATACGCGTACCACCGATGTAGAAGCCACAGTGGCTCAAATAAAATCTCTACAGCGGGTCGGCGCCGATATAGTGCGGGTTTCCGTACCCACCATGGATGCCGCCGAAGCCTTTAAGCTGATCAAACAGCAGGTACAGGTGCCTTTGGTCGCCGATATTCATTTCGATTACCGTATCGCCCTGAAAGTGGCGGAATACGGCGTCGACTGTTTACGCATCAACCCTGGTAATATTGGACGCGAAGATCGCATCCGCGCCGTGGTGGATTGCGCCAAAGATAAAAATATTCCGATCCGAATCGGTGTAAATGCGGGCTCGCTGGAAAAAGACATTCAGGAAAAATACGGCGAACCTACGCCGCAGGCACTGTTGGAATCCGCCTTGCGTCATGTGGAAATTCTGGATCGATTAAACTTCGATCAGTTTAAAGTCAGCGTAAAAGCATCCGATGTATTTCTGGCGGTAGAATCTTACCGTCTGTTGGCCAAAGCCATTAAACAACCACTGCACCTCGGCATTACCGAAGCGGGCGGTGCCCGTGCCGGTGCGGTAAAATCCGCCATCGGGCTGGGAATGTTGTTGGCGGAAGGCATCGGCGATACGCTCCGGGTTTCCCTGGCAGCGGATCCAACGGAAGAAATCAAAGTCGGTTTCGATATTCTGAAATCCCTGCGTATCCGCTCGCGCGGTATCAATTTTATCGCCTGCCCGACCTGCTCGCGTCAGGAATTTGATGTGATAGGAACGGTTAATGCGCTTGAACAGCGCTTGGAAGATATTATTACCCCGCTCGACGTTTCCATTATCGGCTGTGTGGTAAACGGCCCCGGCGAAGCCTTGGTCGCCGATCTCGGCGTTACCGGCGGCAATAAAAAGAGCGGCTATTATTTAAACGGAGAACGCCAGAAGGAACGCTTCGATAATGAAAATATCGTGGATCAGCTGGAAGCCCGAATCCGGGCCAAAATAGCCCGACAGGATCCGAAAAACCGCATTCTCTGATCCCCTTACAGGGCCTCGAATATTTAAGCGTTCACCCTTTTATATATTTGATTATAGGAAAACTATTGTGGCAAAAACTATTCAAGCTATCCGCGGTATGAACGATTGTCTGCCGAACGAAACCCCCTTATGGCAATGGGTGGAAACGCAGATTCGTAACGTTCTGGCCGGCTACGGCTATGCGGAAGTGCGTATGCCCATCGTCGAAAGCACACCATTGTTTGCCAGAGCGATCGGTGAAGTAACCGATGTGGTAGAAAAAGAAATGTTCACCTTTGAAGATCGCGATAACGAAAGCCTGACCCTGCGTCCGGAAGGTACCGCCGGTTGCGTACGCGCCGGTATTGAACGGGGTTTACTTTACAATCAGGAACAGCGCCTATGGTATATGGGGCCGATGTTCCGCTACGAACGTCCGCAAAAAGGTCGTTACCGCCAGTTCCATCAAGCCGGTGTGGAAATTTTCGGCATTGCCAATCCCGAAATCGATGCGGAATTAATTATACTGACCGCTCGTTTATGGAAAGCTTTGGGAATCGCCGATCATGTCAGCCTGCAGCTGAATTCCATCGGCTCCCCGGAAGCCCGTCGAAATTATCGCCAGGCACTGGTGGATTTTCTCCAATCTCATCTGGAGGTATTGGACGAGGATTGCAAACGCCGTCTGCATACCAATCCGCTACGGATTCTGGACAGCAAAAATGAAGCGGTGCAGGAGGTGCTGAACCATGCCCCGAAACTGCATGATTATTTAGATCAGGATAGCCGCGAACATTTCGCTCGCCTATGCGCATTGTTGGAAGAAATGGGCATTTCCTACCAGGTAAATCAGAAACTGGTACGCGGATTGGATTACTACAATAAAACCGTTTTCGAATGGGTTACCACCGCACTCGGCGCACAGGGAACCGTATGCGGCGGCGGCCGTTACGACGGACTGGTAGAACAGCTTGGCGGTCATGCCACCCCGGGAGTCGGTTTCGCTATGGGATTGGAACGCTTGGTTCTGCTTGTCCAAGAAGTTAATCCTAATATCAGCCTGCCGGCGGCGGTGGATATTTATGTGGTTTACAGCGGCGAAGGCACCACCCGAGCGGCCTTCCGGCTGGCGGAAAAATTACGCTCGGAATTACCTCATCTGCGTATTCAAACCCATTGCAGCGGCGGTAACTTCAAGAAACAATTTAAACGTGCGGATAAAAGCGGGGCCAAATACGCCCTGGTAATCGGCGAAAGCGAGGCGCAGAACGATCAGGCTCTGATCAAAAACCTGCTGCAGGGCGGCGAACAGCAAAGCCTGCCTACGGACGATATTGTCGGCTATTTTAGAGATTCATTTTAAGAGGAACAGCTTATGGCTTACACCAGTATGGAAGAACAAGAGATCAATGCGATCAAGTCTTGGTGGAATGAAAACTATAAAACCGTAATCCTGTCTTTGGCGATAGGCATAGGGGCGGTATTCGGTTGGCGTTACTGGCAGGATCATCAGGCTAACCGAATGCAGGTGCAATCCGCCCAATATGAGCGCCTGATGGCCGACTATGCCCGCGACCCTAAGCAGCAGGCGGAAAATTTCGACGCCTTTATTCAGGAACACGCCAATAGCGCCTACGCCGCTTTCGCCCTACTGGAAAAAGCAAAAATCGCCGTGCAGCAAGAGGATTATGCAGCGGCTCAAGATGCCCTGACTCAGGCCATAAATCAGGCGCCGGATCAGATTATTTCTTCTGTGGCGGCGCTGCGTCTGGCCTCTGTTCAATATCAGCAACAACAGTATGATGCCGCGGTGGAAAGCTTAAAACAGGTCAAAGATCCGGCCTGGAACAGCCGTAAGTTACTGATTAACGGCAATATTCTGTTAGCTCAAGGAAACAAAGAAGGGGCTAAAAACAGCTACCAGGAAGCCATGAAAACCGCCTCCGAACAAGAAAATCGCTGGTTGCAGGTGCGCTTAAATAATCTGTAATGCCGCGCCCAAGACAACAAAGCCCTGAGATTCTCAGGGCTTTTATTATGCGATACCGATAAGTTTATGGGTTTGAATGCTTAGCTGCCAGTGCGGCTGTTGCCGTGCCTGATTCAATATACCCAGCTGGGTAAGGGTTTCCAGCAAATTCATTTCTCCGCCCTTTTCACAAGGCGAAAGGTAATAATGCCGTGCTTTGATTTTCGTTTCGATTTGCCGACAGAATTCAATCACATCGCCGTCAGCAACAATACGAACCTCATCGGCAGAACCGATACAGCGCCGTCCATATTGCCGGCTGTACAGCGCCTTCGGACTGACCGCAATATAATCGATCTGAGGCGGAACCGGTTTCAGTCCGTTGGTTTCAATAGCCAAAAAATAGCCTTCCGCCTTCAGACAATCCAGCAATAGGACAATCTTCGGCTGAATAGTGGGTTCGCCGCCGGTAATAATAATATTCTTAGCCGAAAAGGACCGCACTTTTTCCAAGATCTCCGCCAAAGCCATAGGCTCAAAGCGTTGATAGTCCGTATCGCACCAAGGACAGGCCAGATTACATTTGCCGAAACGGATAAAAATACTCGGCATACCGGTATTGGCCCCCTCTCCCTGTAGACTTTCGAAAATCTCGACAATGGGATAGCGGGGATTCGAGATAAGTTCGCTTCTCACACAATTATTCCCGGTATTCGCAGAAAGAAGTCGGCGTTTCCCACAGGCGTACGGCGGAAACCGGCAGCTGTGCCTCTCGGCTCAGACGCTGGAAAATAAAACGCGCCATTTCCTCCGCCGTAGTACGTACCGGAATACCGAAGGTTTTGGAATCCAGCTCCTGCAACAATGCGGCGATTCTGCATTCGCGCTCGCTACTCGTATCATAAATAAAGGCATGATCCATAGGATCCAAAATCAGCCTTTGCACCAGAGCTTTAATATCGGAAAAATCTGCAACCATGCCTTTTTTGGCACCGCTGCCGTGCAGCTCGCCGCTGATTTCCACCTGCAGACGGTAGGTATGACCGTGCAGATTTCGGCATTTACCATCGTGGCCGTCCAAAATATGCGCCATATCAAAACTAAATTCTTTAGAAACTCGAAACATAATCACCGCTCTTTTTTTCGCTCTGTGCGCCCGCTTTCCGGGCCAGATATTCCCGCAGCCCTTTCTCGCGTAATACGCAACTCGGACATTTACCGCAACCGCCCTCGATTCCTTCATAGCAGGTATGAGTATGGCGACGGACATAATCCAACGCCCCCAGTTCATCGGCCAGTTGCCAGGTCTGCGCTTTGGTTAAATACATTAAGGGGGTATAAATATTGAACTGATAATCCATCGCCAGATTCAAGCTGACGTTCATGGATTTAATAAAAACATCGCGACAATCCGGATAACCGCTGAAATCCGTTTCGCATACGCCGGTAATAATATCTCGAATCCCCTGCCCCTTGGCATAAATGGCGGCATATAGCAAAAACATTGCGTTGCGCCCGTCCACAAAGGTATTCGGCACCCCTTGCGAAGGTGCGTTAATGGGCTGATGCGAATCCATCAGCGCATTGGTTGTAATCGCCTGAATGACCGAAGTATCTATTACAATTTGCTTCACGCCGAGATCCTGCGCAATCCACCGAGCTTTTTCCAACTCAATGGCGTGGCGCTGACCGTAACTGAAGGTTACCGCTTCCACATTGGCAACGCCGTAATCGGCAATAGCTTTAATTAAACAGGTGGCGGAATCCTGTCCGCCGGAAAAGATAACGATCGCCCTGCGATCGCCGTTAGGATTTGCAATATTCATTTTGTTTCCTTAGTTTTTTTGCGTGGGAGGATTTCGAACCACGATAACGGAGCGCTCTATTCTACCCGCTTCCGCCCTGAGTTGCAAAATAGGCCAAAAAACTTTTGAATTTTCCACCGCACTTTTCTTTCCGCTTAACGGGAGGAACAGGGAACGGCGGCAATGAATTTCAGGCGTAGATGGTCATAAATCCAATTAAAAATCACGGTATAAACCAAAACCGCCAGCGTTAAACCTATATCCATCACAAAAGCGGTTAACCAGTCAACCTGCAGCATATAGGCAATAAAGGGAATGGTAAAAATCAGCAGTCCGCCCTCAAAGGCGACGGCATGAAACAGGCGCAGCGTAAGACGACGATTTTCCCTTGCACCGGTAAAAAAGCGATCAAAAATCCAGTTAAAAATAAAATTCCACAACATAGCGATAAGCGAAATTATCACCGTCATATGCAGTAAATCCCTGGAATCATGCTCGGTTAACCAGGCCAGCCCGATAACGGATAACACAATCAGAATCAGCTCGAACAGGGCCGCATGAAATATCCGCTCTTTGGTGTGCATCTTCAATACCTCTTTGTAAATATCATGTCTAAAACCCGCATTATGCCTTGATAAAATAAATGATAAAGTTAGAATCTATCAGTATTTCTGATAGGAGAAAGAATGTACAGTTTTGAACAACTGAAAATTTTTGTCAGCGTCTGTGAAACCGGTTCCTTTTCTGCTACTGCTCGTCGCTTGGGCAAAGTACAATCGGGAATCAGTCAATCCATTGCCAACCTGGAAATCGAACTAAATCAGCTTCTGTTTGATCGCAGCGGGCTAAAACCGGTACCTACGGAAGCGGGAAATTATTTATTACCCGTTGCCCGTTCCATTTTGCAACAGAAGAATTATTTCGATCAAAAAGTCGAGGCGCTGGAAAATAAACAGGAAAACCAACTGGTTATAGGTATTGAAGAAAGCCTACCTTTAACAAGCTTAACGCGGATTCTGCAAAATACGGCGGAAAAATATCCGACGACCAATCTTGAACTTATTTCCGCCACCAGTGCAAATATCGAAACTATGGTAAAGCAGGGAGAGGTGCAATTAGGCATTATTTATCTAACGCCGGAATTTAAAATCGACTATGATTTTTTCGTTTTGGAGCATAATCGCTTTATCACTGTCGCCGCTCCCGACCACATACTGGCAAATCAAGAAAAAATCACCGCCCAAATGCTAAAAGAACAGCGCCAACTGCTATTACGCAGCAACCGGCAAGAGCTTTGGTTTAACCCGCAAATCTGTCCGCAAGCTTGGTTTGCCAACAACCACGGCACGCTGCTCGAACTGGCCTGTCTGAATATCGGCTGGGCCTTTGTGCCGGCGGCACTAGCCGCTCCCTATATCGATGCGGGAAGATTAATCGAACTGCGTCCGGAATTTGAAAAATCGGGATTATTGGCCGAAATGGCCGCCATTGTTTCGCGCCGGATTAAACGCGGCCCCGTGCTGGAAAATTTACTGACCCGCATAAAAGGGCTAAAACTTTAAGCGGCAAAGCTCATTGCGGCAAAAATAAAGATTAAGCGCAGGCGGATAAGCACAAATACAATTACGCCGCTAAGCCGATACCGCTTGCAAAACTCTTGAGATTTAATCGATTGAAGTAATTAATGGCACGCCCTAAAGGATTCGAACCTTTGACCTACGGCTTAGAAGGCCGTTGCTCTATCCAGCTGAGCTAAGGGCGCAATACAATGGACAGGAAAGAAGTGGTCGGCGAGATAGGATTTGAACCTACGACCCACTGGTCCCAAACCAGTTGCGCTACCAAGCTGCGCTACTCGCCGAAAGTGTTATGCATTATAGTTTTTTATCTCCGCCAGTCAATGAATTTTTTACACTTTCTGTCCGATCGCCTAAATTTCTTCCGTTCCGGCTTACATTCAGGCGCTTTTTTTGCGAAAATAGCAAACGTTTACATTTCTATAACAGCAAAGGAACATCTTAATGCCAGCACAGGTAATTTCAGGCACTCATCTTGCCAAAAAGATTAAAGCCGATATCGCGCAAAAAATCTCCGCTCACCTCGCCAACGGAAAGCGAGCACCGGGTTTGGCCGTTATTCTGGTCGGCGCCGATCCCGCTTCTCAGGTTTATGTGGGCAGCAAACGCAAAAGCTGTGCCGAAGTCGGTATTCATTCCCGTTCTTATGATCTGGCGGAAAGCACCGGCCAGGAAGAACTGCTTGCTCTTATCGATCAGCTGAATGCGGATGCGGAGATCGACGGTATTCTGGTGCAGCTCCCCTTGCCGAAACATATCGACAGCACCAAAGTGATTGAGCGTATTGCGCCGCATAAAGACGTAGACGGTTTTCACCCTTATAACGTCGGCCGCCTGTGTCAGCGTATTCCAACCCTGCGCGCCTGTACCCCCTACGGTATTATGAAACTGCTGGAAACTACGGGCAAAGATCTGCACGGACAGCATGCGGTAATCGTCGGCGCCTCAAATATCGTCGGCCGCCCGATGGCGCTGGAATTATTACTTGCCGGTTGCACCGTTACCGTAACCCATCGTTTTACCAAGGACTTAGCGCAGCATGTGCGGCAGGCGGATATTCTGGTGGTTGCGGTCGGCAAAGCGGAATTTATTCCCGGCGACTGGGTAAAAGAGGGAGCTATCGTTATTGATGTGGGTATTAACCGCTGTGCCGAGGGTAAGCTGAAGGGCGATATTCAATATGATACGGCGGCACAAAAAGCGGCATTTATCACCCCGGTACCGGGCGGTGTCGGGCCGATGACCGTAGCCATGTTAATGTTTAATACCCTGGCCGCCTTCGAAGCTCGGAACGCCGCATAATCCTCCTATCCGAAAGGGCGGGTCTAATCCCGCCGTTTATGCCTATCCTCAGGTTGGGTAAGTTAAAAACAGGGAAAGGTTCAATCCTTTATAGTGCGCAAAAAAGCCAATTCCCCGAGCCAATAACGCTATCGGATAATTTCTTATTGAGATTGCGCATTTTAGGCTATAACCCCAAACCGAGCTGCCATTTTGGCAATATCAAAGCCAAGTTATCCGAGCAAGGGCAAATTATCGGAGAAAATAATATTCATATGGCGGCTCATGCTTATAATGAAAACTTGGTTTTTGTTAGCGAGAATTTACCTGGCTTTGAGAGCTTGGAGGGCTTACCTTGCGCTCATTGGGTTTAACTCAAGGCTTACTGTCATCTTCTTATTATTTCAGCTTATTCCGACTTTTACCGGTTAAAAAATAAGCAAGTATTCCGTTTTCTGCGCCATTTCCTCGACGACATGGCGATGTCTCGCTATAATTCACCAGTTTATTTTCAATTAAAACCCCATGTTCGGTGTAATAAGCGTTCGCCGAGTGTAAACCAATTCGAGGTAAAAAAGAATGACAACTATTGAAACAACTCAAGGTCTTGAGCGTCGTGTAAACATCAGCGTTCCATCAGAAACCGTAGAACAAGCGGTGCGCGAAGAATTGAAACGTGTGGCTAAAAATGCTCGTGTGGACGGTTTCCGTAAAGGTAAAGTGCCTGCGCAGATTATTGAAAAACGTTTCGGTGCCTCCGTACGTCAGGACGTATTGAACGATTTATTACCCCGTCATTTCTTTGATTTAATGTTCCAACAGAAAGTCAATCTGGCCGGTCGTCCTACCTTTACCGTAGAAAGTTTTGAAAGCGGTAAGGATTTACAATTCAGCGCAACTTTCGAAGTTTATCCTGAAGTTAAATTACAGGGTTTGGAGCAGATTAAAGTAGAAAAACCTGTTGTGGAAATCAGCGAAGCAGATGTGGACAAAATGATCGAAGTGCTGCGCAAACAGCAAGCGAACTGGATTGAATCTCAGGCTGCGGCTGCGGCGGAAGATCGCGTAACTCTGGACTTCACAGGTTCTGTCGACGGTGAAGAATTCGAAGGCGGTAAAGCTTCTGATTTCGTTCTATTAATGGGACAAGGCCGTATGATTCCGGGTTTTGAAGAAGGTATTATCGGCCATAAAGCCGGTGAACAGTTCGAGATCGACGTAACCTTCCCGGCGGAATATCATGCCGAAAATTTAAAAGGCAAAGCGGCGAAATTTGCAATCAACCTGAAAAAAGTTGAAACCATGCAGCTGCCTGAACTGAATGATGAATTCGTTGCTAAATTCGGCCCGAATACCAAAACCGTGGAAGATTTACGCAATGAAATCCGTAAAAATATGCAGCGCGAGCTGAAAAACGCCCTGACCTCAAGAGTAAAAACTCAGGTGATCGACGGCTTACTGGCACAGAATAATATTGATGTTCCTTCCGCTGCCGTTGAACAGGAAATCGAAGTATTACGCGATCAGGCGGCACAGCGCTTCGGCGGCAACCGTCAACAGGCCGCTCAGCTGCCGCGCGAATTATTCGAAGAGCAGGCAAAACGCCGTGTTCAGGTAGGTTTATTATTGTCCGAAGTCATCTCTTCCAATGAGTTAAAAGCGGACGAAGAACGGGTTAAAGCGATGATCGAAGATATCGCCTCCGCTTATGAACAACCGGCTGAAGTGGTTGAACATTATTCTAAAAATAAAGAATTAATGAACAATATCCGTAATGTAGTACTGGAAGAACAAGCGGTCGATGCGGTATTAGCCAAAGCCCAGGTTACGGAAAAAAGCGCCACTTTTGATGAAGTGATGAACCCGCAAGCTTAATTGCGCCATTTGTCTTTATTTTCAAAGGTGCGGTCGTTTTTTCGCGGAAACGACCGCACTTTTCTTTCGGCTAAGGCTCTGGCATCACAGTGTCCGGACCATCTGCGCCTACTCATCGCAATATTTTTCAGGTAAAATAGCCGGACGCATATTATCCGCGCCCTCAATCCGGTGCGGCACAAACGAATACGAGGTATATATGTCAGTTATTCCTATGGTGGTCGAACAAACGGGACGCGGCGAACGTGCCTACGACATCTATTCGCGCCTGTTAAAAGAACGGGTCATTTTCTTAAGCGGCGAAGTGGAAGATCGCATGGCCAATCTTATTGTCGCCCAACTGTTGTTCCTGGAATCGGAAAATCCCGATAAGGATATTAATATCTATATCAATTCCCCCGGCGGCTCGGTAACCGCGGGTATGGCCATTTACGATACCATGCAGTTTATTAAACCGGACGTGCGTACATTATGTATCGGTCAAGCCTGTTCCATGGGCGCTTTTCTGCTTGCCGGCGGTACGGCCGGAAAACGTGCGGCGCTGCCCAATGCAAGGGTAATGATCCATCAACCGCTGGGCGGATTCCGCGGACAGGCGTCGGACATTCAGATCCACGCACAGGAAATTCTGAAAATCAAAACTACCCTGAACGAACGTTTGGCTTTCCATACCGGTCAGTCGATTGAAAAGGTGGAGCGGGATACGGATCGCGATAACTTTATGTCCGCCGAAGAAGCCAGAGAATACGGATTAATCGACAGCGTACTGAACAAACGCTGATTAGAACAGGATTTGGAAAGATAAAATGACACAAGAAACAGAGATGCACTGCTCCTTCTGCGGAAAATCCCAGGATGAAGTCGGTAAACTGATCGCCGGCGTATCCGGCTATATCTGCGGCGATTGTATTGAACTATGCCATGATCTGCTACAGCAGCAGGAACAACCTGAAGACGCGGAAAGCAACTCGGCGCAGGAACAGGAAAGCCTACCTACCCCCCATGAAATTCGTGCCCATCTGGACGACTATGTTATCGGTCAGGATTATGCCAAAAAAGTACTGGCGGTCGCCGTTTATAACCATTACAAACGCCTGCGTGCCGCAGACAGCCGGCTTAACGACGTCGAGCTAGGGAAAAGTAATATCCTACTCATCGGCCCTACCGGCAGCGGGAAAACCTTACTGGCGCAAACCATGGCGCGTATGCTCAATGTTCCCTTTGCTATCGCCGACGCCACTACCCTAACCGAAGCGGGCTATGTGGGCGAAGACGTGGAAAACGTTATTCAGAAGCTACTGCAAAACTGCGATTACGATACGGAAAAAGCTCAGCAAGGGATTATCTATATCGATGAAATCGATAAAATTACGCGTAAATCGGAAAATCCGTCCATCACCCGCGACGTATCCGGCGAAGGCGTGCAGCAGGCACTGCTGAAACTTATCGAAGGTACTCTTGCTTCCGTTCCGCCGCAGGGCGGACGCAAACATCCGCAACAGGAAATGCTGCGTGTGGATACCTCAAAAATTCTGTTTATCTGCGGCGGCGCCTTTGCCGGCCTGGATAAAATCGTACAAAAACGAATTAACGTAGGTACGGGCATAGGTTTTGACGCCGAAGTCAAAGGCGAAGATGATGAAGAAAAACTAACGGATCTGCTGAAACAGGTGGAAACTGAAGATCTGATGAAATTCGGTCTTATTCCGGAATTTATCGGCCGCCTGCCGATTGTCGCACCGCTCAGCGAACTGGACGAAGCGGCTCTGATTCAGATTCTGACCGAACCGAAAAACGCCCTGACCAAACAATATCAGGCATTATTCGGTCTGGAAGAGGTCGCGCTGGAATTTACGCCGGAAGCCTTGCAATCCATGGCGAAAAAAGCCCTTGAACGCAAAACCGGTGCGCGCGGATTACGTTCCATCGTAGAAAACGTACTGCTGGACACCATGTACGATTTGCCTTCCTTAGAAAATCTGGCCAAGGTTGTGGTTGACCAGAGCGTTATTGACGAACAGCAGCCTCCGAAGCTGGAATATCACCAATAACCGAACAAAAGTGCGGTAAAAAAAACGATATTTTTTTATATTTACAATATTCTTACCGCACTTTCTTTCCGCCTGCCGCCTTGAAGTTTTTCCTTTCACCCCCATATCGGCTAAATCAATCCAGATAGAAACAGATAAAGAGTAAATTATGAACGCAAAAAGAATTCCGCAGCGAGAATTACCGGTACTCCCGCTAAGAGACGTGGTGGTATTTCCTTTTATGGTGATGCCGCTGTTCGTCGGCCGAGAAAAATCCATTCGCAGCCTTGATGCGGCTATGGAAAACGATAAACAGTTATTATTGGTATCGCAGAAAGAAGCGGATATCGAAGAACCTTCCATTAACGACGTTTATGAAGTCGGAACCATTGTAAATATTATCCAGCTGCTAAAACTGCCCGATGGTACGGTAAAAGTATTGGTAGAAGGTTTACAACGGGCCAATATTTTAAAATTGGACGATAAGGATTATTTTTCCGCCACAGTAACTCCGTTGGAAAGCCGTTTCGGCGACGAAAAAGAACTGGAAGTATTACGTCATGCGGTGCTGACGGAATTCGACAACTACGCGAAACAGAATAAAAAAATTCAGCCGGAACTCATCAAAGCCCTAGCCGAAATCAGCGAAGCGGATCGTCTGGCCGATACCCTTGCGGCCCATCTTCCGGTCAGCGTACAAAACAAACAGGCGGTATTGGAACGAGATGAAGTTATCGCCCGTCTTGAATATTTACTCGGTATGATGGAAAGCGAAGCGGATTTAATGCAAATTGAAAAACGCATTCGCGGCCGGGTGAAAAAGCAAATGGAAAAAAGCCAGCGCGATTATTATCTGAATGAGCAAATGAAGGCTATTCAGAAAGAGCTCGGCGATGGTGAAAACGGCGGCAATGACGAATTCGAGCAGCTACGCTTAAAAATCGAAGCGGCTAAATTACCGAGCGAAGCGCGTGAAAAAGTCGAGTCCGAGTTGCAAAAGTTGAGAATGATGTCGCCGATGTCGGCGGAAGCTACGGTAGTACGCGGTTATATCGACTGGATGTTGCAAGTTCCTTGGCATAAGCGTACCAAAGTGAAAAAAGACTTACAGCAGGCGCAGAAAATATTGGATGCGGATCACTACGGTCTAGAACGAGTGAAAGAACGTATTCTGGAATACCTGGCGGTGCAAACTCGACTGAATAAAATCAAAGGGCCGATCCTTTGTCTGGTGGGGCCGCCGGGGGTGGGGAAAACCTCTCTGGGTCAGTCTATCGCCAATGCTACCGGGCGTAAATACGTCCGTATGGCGCTGGGCGGCGTTCATGACGAAGCGGAAATCCGCGGCCACAGAAAAACCTACATCGGCTCTCTGCCCGGTAAACTGATTCAGAAAATGGCCAAAGTCGGGGTTAAAAATCCGCTCTTTTTACTGGACGAAATAGATAAGATGGCTTCCGATATGCGCGGCGATCCGGCCTCCGCATTGTTGGAAGTACTGGATCCGGAACAAAATACCCATTTCAACGATCATTATCTTGAAGTGGATTATGATTTGTCCGACGTCATGTTTGTGGCTACTTCCAATTCCATGCATATTCCGAGCCCGCTGCTCGATCGTATGGAAGTGATTCGTCTGTCCGGTTATACCGAAGACGAAAAACTGAATATTGCGACCCGTCATCTGGTAGCGAAGCAAATGGAACGCAACGGCCTGAATCCGGGAGAATTGACCATTACAGAAAATGCAATTCTGGATATTATCCGCTATTACACCCGCGAAGCCGGTGTACGCGGCCTAGAGCGTGAAATTTCCAAAATCTGCCGGAAAGCGGTGAAAAACCTGCTGTTGGATAAATCCCTGAAGAGCATTCGTGCGGATTCCGACAATCTGCACGATTTCCTCGGGGTGAAACGATTTGAATTCGGCCATGCGGATACGCAAAACCGCGTCGGCGAAGTTACCGGCCTGGCATGGACCGAAGTCGGCGGCGATTTGCTAACCATTGAAACCGCATCCGTTGTCGGAAAAGGTAAATTAACCTATACGGGTTCCCTCGGCGATGTGATGAAAGAATCCATTCAGGCGGCAATGACCGTCGTACGCGCACGGGCGGAAAAATTGGGGATCAATGCGGAATTCCATGAAAAACGCGATATACATATCCATGTGCCGGACGGTGCAACACCGAAAGACGGTCCGAGCGCAGGTATCGCCATGTGTACCGCACTGGTTTCCTGCCTGACCGGCAATCCGGTTAAATCGGAAGTTGCGATGACCGGGGAAATCAGCCTACGCGGTAAGGTATTGCCGATTGGCGGGCTGAAAGAAAAATTATTGGCTGCCCATCGTGGCGGAATCAAAACCGTCATAATTCCGAAGGATAACGTTAAAGATTTGGAAGAAATCCCGGATAATGCGAAAAATAATCTGACTATTCATCCGGTAGAAACCATTGATGAAGTGTTATCCATCGCTTTACAAAACCCACCGGAAGGTGTCGAATTCGTTAAGCTGACCACGGTAAAACCGGTTAAAGCGGCAAGAGCCAGAAAAACGGTAAGCAAAACGCCACGCACTAAAACGGTGAATTAAGTACAGGGCTAAATCAATATCGGCACGGAAAACTCTGTGCCGATATTTTTATCTGCGGCAATCTATGGGCCTGCGGTCCCGAATTTTGATATGCAAAGCCGCTGCGTTTCGATTATAATGCGGAACATTTCAATCAATATAGGACGCATCTTAACTATGGTAATGGAAAAACTCCACGGCGCATCGAATAATATTATGGCCAAAATATTATTCGGTCTGATTTCCGTCGCATTCGTAATGAGCGGTACCGCCGGTTATCTTATGGCGACCGCAGACAATTCCGCGGCAAAAGTAAACGGCGAAGAAATATCCCAACAGGTGTTTCAGCGCCAATATAATCAGGAATATCAACGACTCAGCGAATTGTACGGGGCGAATTTCAGTGCAATCGCCAATACCCCGGAGTTTACCGAACAAATCAAAAGCAGAGTATTGAACCGGCTTATTGATCAGGAATTATTACGCCAATATACCGACGAATTGCAATTATCCGCCGATGACGAAAGTATTAAACGCTATATCGTCAATTCACCGGAATTTCAAACTCAGGGTAAATTCGACAACAACCTCTACCAACAACTGCTGCGTAGCAATGAAATGACCCCGGATCAATACGCTGCCTACGTACGTGAAGGAATACGCTTATCCCAGCTGCAGGAAGGATTGGCCGAAACCGACTTTGAAATCGCCAAACAACAGGACGAGTTGATTAAATTATACTTCCAACAGCGCGATATCCGCCTTGCGCCTTTCCCGCTGAAAGACGAAATTGCAAAGCAGGCTGTCAGCGAACAGGAAATAGAAGACTATTATAATGCCAATAAGGCGGCATTTTTGCTTCCGGAGCAGGTTAAAGTCCAATATCTTGATTTGAACGGACAGTCCATAGCAAAATCCGTCAAAGTAACGGACGTGGAAATTCAGCAATATTATCAGGATAACAAATCTCTGTTTGTCAAAGGTCAACAGCATCTCGCCCATATTCAATTCACGCATCTTAAGGATGCGGAAGCCGCCTATCAGGCTTTACAACAAGGTACCGAATTTGCCGCACTGGCAAAAGAAAAATCCGAGGATAAACCTTCCGCAGCAAACGGCGGCGATTTAGGTTGGCTGAGCAGCGGCGATCTTCCTAAAGCTTTTGAAAATGCCGCATTGGAATTAGCGGTCGATGAGTATAGCCGCCCGCAACAAATCGACGGTAACTACCATATTATCAAGGTGTTGGAACGTAAAGGCGGCGAAGTTCAACCCTTGGCTGCCGTGAAAGAACAAATTGCCCAGACAATCCGTCAGGAATTAATCAACAGCAAATTCTACGCCATTGAGAAAAATGTGGCCGAAAAAGCGTTTGAAAATCCGGAATCCCTACAGCCGGCGGCACAGGCGGCTAATCTGGAAATCCGCGAAACCGGTTATTTCTCACGTAGCGAAATTCCGCAGGAACTTAATTTCCCTTCGGTGGCAAACGCAATTTTTAATTCCGATATTTCCCAAGGCGGAATGAATTCCGAAGCGATTAACGTAGGAGAGCAGCATTCCATCGTGGTACGCGTATTGGAGCATAAAGCGGAAACCACCCGCACTTTGGAAGATGCCAAAGCGGATATTGAAACCTATTTGAAACGTCAAAAAGCGGAATCTGCGGTACTTGCACAGGCTCAAAATGCGGTTCAGCAATTATCTCAGCATCCGGACAAAACCCCGAACGGATTGAAATTCGGTGCCGCTCAAAGTTGGGGTTACGCACAAAATAACGATCCGGTATTGAATAATGTTATCTTCGCCATGCCGCTGCCGGCAGAGGGTAAAAGCGTTTATCAGGCGGCTCAAACCGGTAATGGCGATGTAGTGGTTATCGCACTGGATAAAGTTCATGAAGGCAAACTGAGCGCCGAAGAACGCCAACAGTTCGAACAACAGGCTCGGCTGGCGCAGCAGGTAAATTTACAGGCGAATCTGCTGAAATCTCTGCGCAATAAAGCGAAAATCGAAATCAACGAAGACTTTATGCGACGCGCCGACGATAACTAAAAGTAATATCCAGAAAACCTCCGCTTGCGGAGGTTTTTATCTCCTGCGAGTTATTCTCCCATCGCCGGCATCCGCGCAGCTCAACTCCCCCGCAACCGCGTTTTTATAAAAAATTTTCTGGTTTTCGACCGCACTTTATGGTATAAAACGCAGCGTTATTTTGTCTTTGCAGAATAATCGTTAAAACATCATATATCACACACATACCCAAGGGGTAAATCGGGGTGCCAAACGGTCGATTTATCTGGTATGTGGAGGCAAAACCCCAACTAAAAGGAAAAATATAATGGCACAAGTTTCAATGCGCGATATGCTTCAGGCAGGCGTTCACTTCGGACACCAAACCCGTTACTGGAATCCAAAAATGAAACCTTTCATTTATGGTCCGCGCAACGGCGTACATATCATTAACCTGGAAAAAACTCTTCCGCTGTTTAATGAAGCCTTAGCTGAATTAACTCGTATCGCAAGCAATAACGGTAAAGTATTATTCGTCGGTACCAAACGTGCAGCCACGGAAGCCGTTCAAGCCGCAGCCGTAGATTGTCAGCAGTACTATGTAAATCACCGTTGGTTAGGCGGTATGCTCACCAACTGGAAAACAGTTCGTCAGTCAATCAAACGTCTGAAAGATTTAGAAACTCAGTCTCAGGACGGTACTTTTGATAAGCTGACTAAAAAAGAAGCTTTGATGCGTACCCGCGAAATGGAAAAACTTGAATTAAGTCTTGGCGGTATTAAAGATATGGCCGGTCTGCCTGACGCATTATTCGTTATCGGTGCGGACTATGAACATATCGCGATCAAAGAAGCGAACAATCTGGGTATCCCGGTATTCGCCATTGTTGATACCAACTCCAGCCCGGACGGCGTTAATTTCGTTATCCCAGGTAACGATGATGCGACTCGCGCAATTCAGTTATATCTGTCTGCAGCTGCAGCGGCAATTAAAGAAGGCCGTTCTCAGGAAATCGTAGCTGAAGAAAAATTTGCCGAAGAAACTGCGGAATAATCCCGCATTCCGGTTTCGGTATGAGCGGCGCAAGCCCTTATTTAATTACAGTGATTAATTCATTGGCAGGGGGCTTAAAAGCACCCTGTTTTTTTATTAAGTTTATCCGAGCAAATGCGTTGTGTTGTTAAACCCGACGTATTTAATCCCAAGTATATTAGAGGACAATAAAATGGCTGAAATCACAGCATCATTGGTAAAAGAACTGCGCGACCGCACCGGCGCAGGTATGATGGAATGTAAAAAAGCATTGGTCGAAGCGAACGGCGATATTGAATTAGCTATCGATAATATGCGTAAATCCGGCCAGGCCAAAGCAGCGAAAAAAGCCGGACGCGTAGCAGCCGAAGGTGTAATTATCGCACGCGTTGAAGAAGGCTACGGTGTTGTGGTTGAAATGAACTGCGAAACCGACTTCGTTGCAAAAGATTCCGGTTTCCTTGCTTTAGCAAACGAAATCGCAGATTATGCCCTGGCAAATAAAATCGCCGATATCGATGCGTTAAAATCACAGTTTGAAGAAAAACGTGCGGCCTTAGTGGCGAAAATCGGTGAAAATATGAATATTCGCCGCGTTGCCGCAATTAGCGGCGATGTCGTCGGTTCCTACCTGCACGGCGCAAAAATCGGCGTATTGGTTGCCGCCAGCAACGCCGATGCGGAACTGGTTAAACATGTTGCAATGCACGTTGCGGCAAGCCGCCCTGAATATGTGAATCCAAGCGACGTACCGGCCAATGTGGTTGAACATGAACGTCAAATTCAAGTGGATATCGCAATGCAGTCCGGCAAACCTCGCGAAATCGCAGAAAAAATGGTTGAAGGCCGCATGAAGAAATTCACCGGCGAAGTATCCCTGACAGGCCAGCCGTTTGTTATGGATCCGAGCAAAACCGTTGGTGAACTGTTGCAAGAAAAAGGTGCCTCCGTTGCTAACTTTATCCGTATGGAAGTCGGTGAAGGCATCGAGAAAGTGGAAGCGGATTTCGCCGCCGAAGTCGCTGCAATGACTAAAGCTTAATCCTAATAATCAAAAGAAAAACCGGATCTTGGATCCGGTTTTTTTATAGGGGTCGAAATATCTGTGCCCAGTTATTTGGCGTGCGGAATAACAACCGCCGGATCATCGGCAACCTGCATCTGTTCAATCCGTTGCCGCAACCCATAATCATCAGGATCCGGCTGATGATTGAATAAATCCGCCTGCGGGTTTAAACGGGGATTACGGATTCCCACCCATTTGCCGATGGCATCGGTGAAATTCAAGCCGGATTTAAACACTCTGTCCACTTCTCTTTTACTGCTGTCGCTGGAAATTTTAAACAAAGGTACATCATAATGACGTTTGCTTTTACCGCTACTGTTGTGAATTGCGATACTGTCTTCCGTAATCTGATGCGCCAATCCGTGGTCGGAAAAGTAAATCATGGAAAAAGAGCGGTGTTTTTTCGCCTGATTTTTCAGTAAAAGCTCATATACCCGCTGCAACATTTCATCGGTTTTTTTAATGGACGAAATATAACAGTTAACATTAAAGTATTTTTTATCGATCTCATAATCATTAAAGATCTTTGCATAATCCGTCAGCCGGTCGCAACTGATAGGATGGGAGCCGTATAAATGCAATACGATAAAACGCTTATGCCGCACCGGTTGCTCAAGTACCTGTGCGAATTTCGGCAATAACTCGAAATCGCTGATATTTCCATTAAAAGAGTCGCCCGATTTCAGAAAAATTTTCTCATCGCTTTTATTGGCAATCGCTGAAATCGGCGTATCAAACTGCCCCATATAACCCTGATTCGAGATCCAGTAGGTTTTAATCCCCGCCGACTTCACCAGATCAATCAAATTGAGCGAATAATCCCCTTCCCATGTTTGCGTATCCGGTTTAGTCAGCATCAGCTTCAACGAAGCGATGGTATTGGTACCGCCCGCGTGCAAGCCGTCTACCAGAGTAACGGGCGCAGTACTCATAAAGGGAGTATTTTCCGTTTCATAACCATAAGCATGATGATAATCTTTACGCGCACTCTCACCGATAACCAACACATAATCCTCATAGCGGGAATCCTCATTTAATGCGGACTGGCCCCAACGGCTTGCGATGGTCATATTATTCAAACGCTGCAATTCATTCTTTACCTGTAAGCCGGCCTGATAACTTTCCCTGACGAATTTAAACGGCGCCTGAGGAAACAAAACAAATACCGTTATTGCGGCCAAAAACACTTTATTTTTATGTAAAAAAATCCCGCCTCGTTGCGTACATTGACGAAACAGCAACAAGCAGAGAATTATTGCCAGCGCCGCAGCATAATTAACCAGGGGAAGCTGAGAAAGGAATTCCCGGCTTTCGCTTAAATCCGTGGCAAAAACGGAAGCAATATATTGATATGAAGGCGCACCAAAGGTTAATCCCACCGGGGTGTAAACCGCATATACGCACACAAAGGGAAGCAGCAGCCAGTAAAACAGTTTACGCGAGCTGTTAAACATAAGGATCAGCAAAGATAATAATACAATATCCCGCCACTCGGGACGGGCATAAAAACCGCTTCCCATTAACATTAGCCGGCTCGCCGCATAAAGACATAGTAGGGCGACAAGGCCGTATACTAACTTAGCAAGCCAAGATTTTTCTTTCTGAAATGACACTTTTTTCCCTTGCTTATTCGGCAAATTCTCCGCAGCCCGAGGGCCGCCACAAATATGATTGCGCATTGTACAAAATTTTATCCTAACCATCTAGAAGCTTGCGCCAAATCATGGCCGGCTATTTTCAGCCGCCGGCTGATCCTTTATAATAGCCGCAATTTTATGTCCGAATCCTTGAAGGGGTAAAAAAATGAGCAAACCGATTTATAAACGCATTCTACTTAAACTTAGCGGTGAAGCCTTACAGGGCGATGAAGGATTCGGTATTGATCCTTCGATTCTGGATCGCATGGCACTGGAAATTAAAGAGTTGGTCGAACTGGGTGTGGAAGTGGGCGTAGTAATCGGTGGTGGTAACCTGTTCCGCGGCGCAAAACTGGCGAAAGCCGGTATGAACCGAGTGGTGGGCGATCATATGGGAATGCTGGCAACAGTAATGAACGGTCTGGCAATGCGTGATGCCTTGCACCGCGCCGATGTTAATGCCAAACTGATGTCCGCCTTTCAGCTGAACGGTATCTGTGATACTTATAACTGGTCCGAAGCGATTAAAATGCTGCGCGAAAAACGGGTGGTAATATTTTCGGCGGGTACCGGCAGCCCTTTCTTTACAACAGATTCCGCCGCCTGCCTGCGCGGTATTGAAATCGAAGCGGACGTAGTATTAAAAGCGACTAAAGTAGACGGCGTTTATGACCGGGATCCGGCCAAATATGCCGACGCCGAACTATTTAACCGACTCACTTATGCGGAAGTTATTGATAAAGAGCTGCAAGTGATGGATTTGGCGGCCTTCACGCTGGCTCGCGATCATGGAATGCCGATTCGCGTATTCAATATGGGAAAAGCCGGTGCCTTACGTAATGTAATTTTGGGTGAAACCGAAGGTACGATTATTTGTGAATGAAAAACTGGGAAAAAGCCGTAAAATTCGGTAAAATCGCCCACTGACAAGCGAAATAAGACGAGCTCAATAAAAAGGAATAAAGAATGATTAATCAAATCAAAAAAGATACGCAGGATCGGATGGAGAAAAGCCTGGAAGCATTACGCGGGCATATTGCAAAAATTCGTACCGGTCGCGCTCAGCCGAGTTTATTAGACGCCATTCAGGTGGAATATTATGGTGCCGCGACACCATTACGCCAGTTAGCCAACGTCGTTGCCGAAGATGCAAGAACCCTGGCCGTAACCGTATTTGATCGTTCTTTAATAAGTGCGGTGGAAAAAGCGATTTTAACTTCCGATTTAGGGCTGAACCCATCTTCCGCCGGGACCACAATTCGTGTTCCGCTCCCGCCGTTAACGGAAGAACGACGCAGAGATTTAATTAAAATCGTTAAAGGCGAAGGAGAGCAAGGTAAAGTAGCTATCCGTAACGTCCGTCGCGATGCCAATGATAAAATCAAAGCCTTATTAAAAGACAAAGAAATCAGCGAAGACGAAGAGCGAAAAGCGCAAGATGAAATCCAGAAAATCACCGACAGCTTTATCAAAAAAGTCGATGAAGTTCTCGCCGATAAAGAAAAAGAACTGATGGATTTTTAATCCTTCGCTTTTCGAATGCTAATCAAAGACGCAGTTATACTGCGTCTTTTGCCGTTATTCCCCTCAGCAACAGAAGACGCTCGTTACTATGCAAAAACAAAATATCGTCATTCTTGGCTCCACAGGTTCAATCGGCCGCAGTACCCTTTCCGTTATTGAGCATAATCCCGAACATTACCGTGTTTTTGCCCTTGCGGGCGGTAAAAACGTCGAACGGATGACCGCACAATGTCTGCAATATCAGCCGCATTTTGCCGCATTATCCGATCCTGTCGCGGCCAAACAACTGGCGCAAAATCTGAAGAGTTACGCCAGCCAAACCCAGGTATTATCCGGTGATGAAGCCATTTGCCAATTAGCGGCGCATCCGGAGGCGGATCAGGTAATGGCAGCGATTGTGGGCGCCGCCGGACTGTTGCCTACCCTGGCTGCAGTTCAAGCTGGTAAACGGGTTCTACTCGCCAATAAGGAAAGTCTGGTTACTTGCGGGCAGTTGTTTATTGATGCGGTACGCCGTCATCAGGCCTGTTTACTGCCGGTAGACAGCGAACACAATGCCATCTTTCAATCCCTTCCGCCCGAAGCGCAGCAAAAAATCGGCTTCTGCCCTCTGGCCGAATTAGGTATCAGTAAAATCGTTCTAACCGGCTCCGGCGGCCCCTTCCGCACTATGCCCTTGGAAGACTTCGCACAGATTACCCCCGAGCAAGCGGTAGCGCACCCCAACTGGTCTATGGGTAAAAAAATCTCCGTAGATTCGGCAACAATGATGAATAAGGGATTAGAGTACATAGAAGCCCGCTGGCTGTTCAATGCCGGTGCCGAAGAAATGGAAGTAATCATTCACCCGCAATCGGTTATTCATTCGATGGTGCGTTATATTGACGGTTCCGTTATCGCCCAAATGGGCAACCCGGATATGCGTACGCCAATCGCCGAAGCCATGGCTTATCCGCAGCGTATACCTTCCGGCGTTGAAGCGCTGGATTTCTACCGCCTAAACGGACTGACTTTTATGGCGCCGGAGGAAGAACGTTACCCTTGTCTAAAACTGGCCATAGAGGCTTTTAAGGCGGGACAGTACGCCACTACCGCCATGAATGCGGCCAATGAAATCAATGTGGAGGCCTTCCTGCAAGGTCGCATTGCATTTAATGATATCGCGTTGCTAAATCGCCGTACGGTGGAAGCTATCCCTGCCCGCAACATTACCTCCGTGGATGATGTATTGGCGCTGGATTCACAGGCACGCAGATTCGCCCATGAACTGATAGCCAAATATTAAACGAACCGTTAGTAACGCGCCCGCCGTTCCCTCAGCGGGGCTAAAATAATATCTAAGCATAGCCTGCGCCCGATAAATTATGCTATAGTCGTCGCAGCTGATAAAGTGCGGTCAAAATATAATAAGAAATGAAAGAACTTGATTTAAATAATCTTCCCCGCCATGTGGCCATTATTATGGACGGCAACGGACGTTGGGCGAAACAACAGGGGAAAATGCGGATTTTCGGTCATAGAAACGGCGTTTCCGCCGTGCGTAAAGCGGTATCCTATGCCCGTCAGCTCGGTATCGACTCCCTGACCCTATATGCTTTCAGCAGCGAAAACTGGGCGCGCCCGGAACCCGAAGTAAACGCCCTGATGACATTATTTATGCAGGCGTTGGATCTGGAAGTAAAAAAGCTGCACCGCAACAATATCAGATTAAGAATTTTGGGCGATGTATCCCGCTTTAGTGAAAAATTACAGGAAAAAATCCGTAATGCCGAAAAACTGACCGAAAATAACAGCGCGCTCAACCTAAATATCGCCGCTAATTACGGCGGCTGCTGGGATATAATTCAAGCGACCCGCCATATAGCACAGCAGGTAAAAGAGGATAAACTCCTGATATCTCAGATTACGGAAGAACTTTTTCAGCGTAATCTTGTCACAAAAGATCAGCCTCAGGTAGATCTGTTAATCCGTACCAGCGGGGAGCAGCGAATCAGTAATTTTTTACTCTGGCAGATTGCATATGCCGAATTATATTTTTGCGATGTACTTTGGCCTGATTTTGATGAGAAGAAATTCAATCATGCAATTTTTGCCTACCAACAACGTGAGCGTCGGTTCGGCGGTTGCGAATAAAACCATTGGAATAGAGGTATAATCCCTTGCTTAAACAACGCATTTTGTCCGCACTCATTCTTATTGCTGCCGTATTCGCCGCATTGTTTCTGTTTTCTCCTTATTATTTTGCCCTTACCTTGGGCATTGTCGTAATACTGGCATTCTGGGAATGGACGCAATTTATCCGTTTTAAACAATCGGTCTGGCGTTTTGTCGCTACCGCCATCGCCGCCACCTTTTTGTTCCTGCTGCTCTACAGTCAGAACGACTATCTGAACGCAGGACGGGTATTCCGGACCTATGCCGAACCCTTGCTGTTGACCGGTGTTATCTGGTGGACAGCGGCGCTGATGTTAGTGGTAAGTTATCCGAAATCCGCCGCACTTTGGCGTCATTCCTTATTGCTGCAAATAATCTTTGCTTTTTTCAGTCTGGTTCCCTTTCTTATCGCCGTATTACAGTTACGCCTAAATCAATACGTTCAAAATCCGCATCAGGGCATTATTCTGTTGCTTTATGTATTTATTCTGGTCTGGGCGGCGGACAGCGGCGCCTATTTCGCCGGTCGCCGTTTCGGTAAGCATAAACTGGCGCCGAAAGTATCACCGGGAAAAACCTGGCAGGGCGTCGTGGGAGGCTTAGTTACCGCTTGTATTTTTGCCTTTATTTTTATTCAAACCCTGGGCGAAGCGCTGTTTTCGGTAAACTCCCCCCTCTCGCTGATTCTGCTTTCTGTCGCCACTGTAGCTGTGTCTATTTTGGGCGATCTGACGGAAAGTATGTTTAAACGGGAAAGCGGAATAAAAGACAGCGGGCGGCTGATCCCCGGACATGGCGGCGTACTCGATCGTATCGATAGCCTAACTGCGGCGGTTCCCTTCTTTGCCTATTTTTACTTTTTCGTACTCTAGGTATTGCCCATGTCCTTTCTGTGGTCGTTAGTTTCATTTATCATCGTTATCGGCGTACTGATTTCCGTGCATGAATACGGGCATTTCTGGGCGGCCAGAAAGTGCGGTATAAAAGTGCATCGTTTTTCCATCGGTTTCGGTAAAGTTCTCTGGCGTCGCCGAGATAAACAAGGGACGGAATTCGCTCTCTCCGCCATTCCCCTCGGTGGTTATGTCAAAATGCTGGACGAACGTAATGAGGAAGTCCCGCCCGAGTTAAAATCTCAGGCCTTTAACAATAAAACCCTATTACAGCGCGCCTTTGTAATTATCGCCGGCCCGCTTGCCAACTTTATTTTTGCCGCCCTGGCCTACTGGGCAATTTATTTAGTCGGCATTCCAAGCCTAAAACCGGTAGTGGCCGCAGTTCAGGAAAATTCCGTCGCCGCCCGCGCTGATATCGGCGCCGATATGCAAATCCTTGCCATTGACGACAGCGAAGTTTCCGATTGGGAAAGCATCAATATGTTGCTGACCACCAAAATCCGTCAGGGCGAAGTCAGTATCACCCTCACGCCCTTCGGCGAACAGCGCCGACAGCAGAAAATCCTGGATCTTTCTCACTGGACCTTCGATCCCGATAAAGAAAGTGCCATTAGCGCCCTGGGACTTGTGCCGGTTGGCGCCAAGGTGGAAATGACCTTATCAAAAGTCGCCGCCGATTCCCCGGCGGCCGCAGCAGGCTTACAAATCGGTGATAAACTCTACAATCAGGACGGGACGGAAATTCAATGGCAAGAGTTTGTTAATCGGGTTCAGCAGGGAAACCCCATTCCTCTTCGGGTAGAGCGCTCGGGAGAGTTCTTTGACCTCAGCCTAAATCCTAAACGTAATGCGGAAAACCGACTGGTAGTGGGCATCTCCCCCACATTTACACCTGTTGCGGACAAGTACCGCACCGAATTAAAATATGATATGCTTGAGGCCGCACAAAAAGCGGTTGACAAGACCCTACAGCTTTCCTGGGTTACGGTAAAGATTATCGGTAAATTATTCAGCGGTGATCTATCCCTGAATAACTTAAGCGGGCCTATATCCATTGCCAAAGGTGCAGGAATAACATCCAGTATCGGAATCGTTTATTACCTGAGTTTTATGGCGCTGATCAGCGTCAACCTCGGCATTATGAATCTGTTTCCGCTGCCGGTGCTGGACGGCGGCCATTTGGTATTTCTGGCGGCGGAAGGAATTGCGGGAAAACCCCTTTCCGAAAAAATTCAGAACCTAAGTTATCGTATCGGCGCGGCTTTGCTGTTGGCATTAACGGCTCTGGCGCTATTTAATGATTTCTTACGTTTGTAAATAGTTAATTGACCTTATTTAGGATAACAGTGAAGATGAAAAAACTCCTCATTACCAGTTTATTATTAGGCTCCAGCGGCGCCTTCGCCGCACCTTTTATCGTTCAGGATATCCGTGTGGACGGCGTGCCTGCCGGTGCGGAAAGCAGAGTACTTGCGGATTTACCGGTAGCCGTAGGCCAACGTGCAACGGACAGCGATATTTCCGACATAGTAAGAACGCTGTTTATGCGCGGTTATCAGAATGTACAGGCCGGTCGTGAAGGTAACACATTGGTAATCTCCGTTAGCGAACAACCTATAATTTCCGAGGTCAGTATTGAGGGGAACGGCGCTATTCCTACCGATGCGTTAAAACAAAATCTGGATGCCAACGGCTTTAAAGTGGGGGATACCCTTAATCGTGAAAAACTGGAAGCCTTCCGTCAAGGTTTATTGGATCACTACAAAAGTACCGGACGTTACAACGCCAAAGTTGAAACCATCGTCAACAGTTTGCCGAACAATCGTGCGGATTTAAAAATCCAAATTAAAGAAAATGATATCGCCCTGCTAAAAGGCATCAGTTTTGAAGGCAACCATGCTTTCGACAGCGATACATTAACGGAACAGATGGAATTACAGCCCGATGCTTGGTGGAAACTGTTCGGTAATAAGTTTGAAGCCAATCAGTTCGGCAAAGATTTGGATAGCCTACGCGATTATTATATGAACCGAGGTTATGCCCGATTCCAGATCACTTCAACCGATGTGCAGCTGAATGATGAACAAACCGAAGCGCGGGTGAAAATCGGCGTGGACGAAGGCGCGCTATATAGAGTAAGTAGTGCCCGTATCGTCGGTAATCTGGCCGGTATGGACAATGAACTGGCGCCGCTGCTGAATTCCATTCGGGTCGGTGAAATTTTCCGTCGTAACGAAGTCGCCAATGTCGAACAGGACATTAAAGCCAAACTGGGCGAACGCGGCTATGCCAATGCCAGCGTAAATATTCACCCGGATTTTGACGATCAACAGCATAGCGTCGGCATCAGCTTTGTGGTCGAGGCGGGACGCCAGTATTCCGTACGTCAGATCCGCTTTGAAGGCAATACGGTAACCGCCGACAGCACCCTGCGTCAGGAAATGCGGCAGCAGGAAGGTACCTGGTTGTCCTCTCAACTGGTGGAACTGGGTAAAGTGCGGTTAGATCGCACCGGATTTTTTGAAACAGTGGAACATCGTACCGAAGGCGTTCCGGGTACGGACGATCAGCTGGACGTCATCTATAAGGTGAAAGAGCGTAATACCGGTAGCATTAACTTCGGTGTCGGTTATGGTACGGAAAGCGGTTTAAGCTACCAGGCCAGCATCAAGCAGGATAACTTCCTGGGAATGGGTTCTTCTGTCAGTCTGGCGGGTTCCCGTAACGACTACGGTACCACCATCAATCTCGGCTATACCGAACCCTACTTTACCAAAGACGGCGTGAGTCTCGGCGGCAATGTTTTCTATGAAACCTACGACAACTCGGATAACGATAGCGTAGCTTCCTATTCCCGTACCACTTACGGTACCAACCTAACCCTGGCGTTCCCGGTTAATGAAAATAACTCCTATTATCTCGGCTTGGGCTATACCTACAATAAGCTGAAAGATATTACTCCGGAATATAACCGTGCCAAATATATAAAATCCATGAATTATGACGAATGGAAATTCAAAGCCCATGATTTTGATTTCTCTTTCGGCTGGACCTATAATTCCCTCAACCGCGGTTACTTCCCGACCAAAGGGCTGAAAGCGACTTTGGGCGGACGCGTTACCATTCCCGGTTCGGATAACAAATACTATAAGCTGAATGCGGAAATTAACGGCTACTACCCTCTTAACAGAGAACATACCTGGGTGATTTCCAGCCGAGCCTCCGCTTCCTACGCCAACGGTTTCGGCGGTAAAGTACTGCCGTTCTACCAGAATTATTACCTTGGCGGTATCGGTAGCCTGCGCGGTTTCTCTTACGGCGGTGTAGGGCCGAATGCGATTTATTATGATGCGAATAACTGTTCCGCCCAACAGGATTATTATTGCCGAATCAGCGACGATGTGGTGGGCGGTAACGCCATGGCCACCGCTAGCGTGGAATTAATAGTACCGACGCCGTTCGTAGCGGAAAAGAACCAAAATAGCGTTAGAACCTCATTGTTCGTTGATGCGGGCAGTTTGTGGAATACCCACTGGTCGGCAGCGGATAAAGCCAAATATCCGAGCTTACCGGATTACAGCGATCCGAGCCGAATTCGAGCTTCCGCCGGGGTAGCCTTCCAATGGCAATCCCCTATCGGCCCGTTGGTGTTCTCTTACGCCAAACCGGTGAAAAAATATGAACGCGACGATATCGAACAATTCCAGTTCAGTATCGGCGGTACTTTCTAATAATTAAGGACTGGGCTAAACTCAGCTCAGAATACCGATTCTGCCGGCAATCATAAGCCGGCGGAAATCACTGACTCACATAAACCATAAAGGAAACATTATGAAAAAAGTTGTAAAACTGACCGCTCTTTCTTTAGCCTTGGCTCTTACCTCATCAATGGCAGCAGCCGCTGAAAATATTGCATTTATCAATGCCGGTTATTTATTCCAAAATCACCCGGATCGGGAAGCTATCGCGAAAAAACTGGACAGTGAATTCAAAGGTACCGCAGACAAACTGGCCGCCAATAAGAAAAAAATCGATGCAAAAATTGCCGCTTTACAAAAAGAAGCACCAAAACTACGTGCGGCGGATATCAAAAAACGTGAAGACGAAATTAACGGTTTAGTTAAAGCTCACGAAGAACAAGTAGGCAAATTCCAAGCGGAAACCCAGAAAGTGGAAAATGACGAACGTGCAAAATTATTGGGCAGCATTCAGACTGCAACCAATAATATCGCTAAAGAAAAAGGCTATACCTACGTTATTGACGCTAACTCCGTCGTTTATGCCGTTGAAGGTAAAGACATTACCGAAGACGTGCTAAAAGCCATCAGTGCCAATAAAGCACCTGCAGCGAAATAAATATGTCCGGATATTCGCTTCAGGAATTGGCTAATCACATCGGCGCTGCCATACGCGGCAATGCCGATGTATCGGTTGAAGGTATAGCACCGCTGGAAAAAGCCGGCCCTCATCAGCTGAGTTTTATTTCCAATGGAAAATTCCGCCCTCTGCTGTCTGCTTCTCAGGCCGGTATTTTGGTGGTATCCGAAGCTGATGTGGAATTCTGTGCGCCGCACAGTAATCTGCTGATCGTCAAAGATCCCTATGTTGCTTATGCCTTGTTGGCACAATATATGGATAATACGCCGAAAGCCGCCGAAGCCATCGCCGCCAGTGCCGTGATTTCCGAACAGGCCAAATTAGGCGCAAATGTTTGTATCGGCGCTAATGCGGTTATCGAAGCGGGAGCGGAAATCGGCGACAATGTGGTTATCGGCGCCGGCTGTTTTATCGGTAAAAATGCCAAAATCGGTGCCGCTACTCAACTATGGGCGAATGTTAGCGTTTACCACGAAGTGCAAATCGGCGAAGGCTGCCTGATTCAGTCCGGTGCGGTTATCGGCAGCGACGGTTTTGGCTATGCCAATGATCGCGGTCGTTGGATAAAAATCCCCCAGACCGGCACGGTAATTATCGGTAACAACGTAGAAATCGGCGCTTGTACCTGTATCGATCGCGGCGCCTTGGATGCTACCGTTATTGAAGATAACGTCATTATTGATAATCTCTGCCAGATCGCTCACAACGTACATATAGGCACAGGCACCGCCGTTGCCGGCGGGGTAATCATGGCGGGCAGCCTTAATGTCGGACGCTATTGCCTTATCGGCGGCGCCAGCGTGCTTAACGGCCATATGGAAATCTGTGATAAAGTAACCATTACCGGCATGGGTATGGTTATGCGACCTATCACCGAGCCCGGCATCTATTCTTCCGGTATCCCGTTACAACCGAATAAGGAATGGCGCAAAACCGCAGCCTTAACAATGGATATTGATAAAATGAATAAGCGGCTGAAGGCATTGGAAAAGAAACTTGCTTAATTCTGCGCATCCTTCCTCAAAACCTGTCTTATGGACAGGTTTTCTTTTAATCGCTATAATTTAGCCCGCAAATACCGTATAATCCGCGGCAATTATTCCGTTTATATTTTTACTTTAATAGGGTACTTATGACAACCGAAAGCAGAACGCCAAGAATTATTGAAGCAAGCGAAATTATGACATTACTTCCCCACCGTTATCCTTTCCTTCTGGTCGATCGCGTCGTGGATTATGAAGAAGGCCAATGGTTAAAAGCCATTAAAAATATCAGTGTCAACGAACCTTGCTTCACCGGTCATTTTCCGGAAAAACCAGTTTTTCCCGGCGTACTGATTCTGGAAGCCATGGCGCAAGCGACCGGTGTACTGGCTTGTAAAACCTATCGCCCGCTGGAGGGTGAGCTCTATTATTTTGCCGCCATTGATAATGCCCGTTTCCGCCGCCCGGTACTGCCCGGCGATCGTATAGAACTGAATGTAAAATTTATCGCCGAAAAACGCGGCGTAACCCGTTTCACTGGGGTGGCTACCGTTGAAGGTAAAGTCGTATGTGAAGCAGATTTAATGTGCGCCCGTCGCAAAGCAGCTTAAGATAAGGAAGGATAAAATGATCCACCCAAGTGCAAAAATTCACCCTACCGCTGTTATCGAACAGGGAGCAAAGATCGGTGAAAATGTTGTCATAGGTCCTTTCTGTGTCATAGGGGCGGAAGTTGAAATCGGTAAAAATACCCTGTTACATTCCCATGTGGTTGTTAGCGGAATCACTACTATCGGGGAAGACAACCATATCTTCCAGTTCGCCAGTATCGGGGAAATCAACCAGGATTTAAAATATCAGGGAGAACCCACCCGTACAATTATCGGTAACCGTAACCGTATTCGCGAGAGCGTAACTATTCATCGCGGTACCGTACAGGGCGGCGGCGTAACCCAAATCGGGGACGAAAACCTGTTTATGATCAATGCCCATATCGCCCACGACTGTAAAATCAAAAACCGCTGTATTCTGGCGAATAATGCCACCTTAGCCGGTCATGTGGAATTGGACGACTTTGTAATTGTCGGAGGAATGTCCGCCATACACCAGTTTGTTATTATCGGAGCGCATGTAATGCTCGGCGGCGGCTCCATGGTCAGCCAGGACGTACCGCCTTATGTGATGGCTCAAGGTAACCATGCCCGCCCGTTCGGAGTTAACTTCGAAGGATTAAAACGGCGCGGCTTTGACAAATCCACCTTACACACTATCCGTAACGTATATAAACTCATTTACCGCAGCGATAAAATTCTGGAAGAAGTGATTCCGGAAATCGAACAAATTGCCGAAAGCGAATCGGCGATTAGCTTTTTTGTCGATTTCTTCAAACGCTCGACCCGAGGTATTATCCGTTAAACAAGAGGCTATCCGCAGATAGCCTTTTTATCCCGCCGCCTTAATGCTAAAAGAGCGGTTATAAAAACGGAATTTTTTAAGCCCTAGCCCATGGCGGGATAAAAATAACATGGCGGCGTTCGTCTTTCTAACAAATAATCCCCCGAAAAAGGCGTCGCCCTCAGCAAAAGCTTTTGTAGAAAATTTGACAAAAGATGCAATTTCCTTTGACTATTTCAGGATCTAAAGGTAATATTCTCGCCCTATGCAAAAGGTAAAACTACCCCTGACCGTCGATCCGGTAAAGGACGCTCAACGCCGGTTGGATTATGTCGGCTACTATGCCGCAAATCAGCTTGAACGTTTGGCCGAATCGGTAGGTAAAGTGCTCAGCGATGCACAGGTAACATTATCGTTCTTCATCGATCCGCAGAAACTTGTGGTTATGGAAGGACGGGTGGTGGTTGATGTAGAGCTGATTTGCCAGCGCTGCAATCAACCCTTTGTTCAGGTGCTGGACTGTAACTTCCGTTATACGCCCATTACCAATCCTGCGCAAATTGATGAATTACCGGAAATTTATGAACCCGTTGAACTCAACCAGTTCGGGGAAATAGATTTAATAAGTACGATTGAAGACGAGCTGATATTAAGTCTGCCGATTGTACCCATGCATTCATCTGAACACTGTGAAGTGTCCGTGGCTGAACAGGTTTTTGGCTCATTGCCTGAAGAATCGGCAAAAAAACCGAACCCGTTCGCTGTATTAGCTAGTTTAAAGCAAAAGTAAATTTAGGAGTATGGCCAATGGCTGTTCAACAAAACAAAAAATCTCGTTCACGTCGTGATATGCGTCGTTCACACGATGCGTTGACTACCGCAGCAGTATCCGTTGATAAAGCAAGCGGTGAAACTCATTTACGCCACCATGTAACTGCCGACGGTTATTATCGTGGTCGTAAAGTGATTAACAAGTAATTCTGCTTTAGTTACTTTAAAAGGTAATCACTTGAGTCGTCTAACTCTTGCGTTAGATGCGATGGGCGGGGACATTGGTCCCCGTATTGTTATCCCTGCGTCTGTAAAAGCATTGGAGCAAGATCCCATGCTGTCTTTATTGTTATTCGGCGATTGTCGCCAAATAACCCCTCTGATTGAACATCTGCCCGCCGAAATTGCAAACCGCTTACAGGTACGCCATTGTACCCGCACGATCGAAAATAATCAGGATCTTTCCCATGCGCTGCGCCACAGTAAAGGCACTTCCATGCGTTTGGCCATTGAAGCGGTGCGTAGCGGCGAAGCTCAGGGCTGTGTCAGTGGAGGCAATACCGGTGCGCTGATGGGGCTGTCAAAAATATTACTGCAACCCCTACAAGGGATTCATCGCCCGGCACTGGTTTCTATGATACCTACCATAGAAGGCGAGCGTTCGGTTATGCTGGATTTAGGCGCAAATATCGAATGCGATGCGGAAACCCTGTATCAATTTGCATTAATGGGATCTATTTTTGCCCAGAATACGCTCAATCTGGTTTATCCGCGTATCGCCCTGTTAAATATCGGCACGGAAGAAATCAAAGGTTACAAATCCATTCGAGACGCAGCAAAATTACTTGAACAGGACGGCACACTGAATTATATCGGTTTTCTGGAAGGTAATTTTTTACTGAACGGCAAAGCGGATGTCATTGTCAGCGACGGATTTATCGGTAATATCGCATTAAAAACCCTGGAAGGTGCGGCCAAAAACCTAATCGGCCTATTAGGCGGCACAACGCCCGGCGGTATTATTCGCCATATGCTGCGAACAATTTTCCGTCGCCTGATTAAATATTTATTTAAAAAACGCTACGCAAAGCTGGCGCAAATCAATCCCGATCAATATAACGGCGCCTCCTTAATAGGATTAACTTCCGTGGTGGTAAAAAGCCATGGTTCCGCCGGCATAGAAGCCTTTACTTACGCAATCAAGGATGCGGCGCAGCAAGTTCGACAAAATATTCCGAATAAAATTTTATCCGGTTTACAACCGGATTAGTATCATTCATGAATCAAATCAGTACTTAAAGATAATGAGATAATTATGTACAGCAGAATTTTAGCCACAGGCAGCTACTTCCCTTCCACCGTCCGCACCAATGCGGATTTAGAAAAAATGGTGGATACCTCGGACGAATGGATCACCGTGCGTACCGGAATTAAAGAACGCCGTATCGCTTCCGAACAGGAAAGCGTCGCAACAATGGGATTTGAAGCGGCGAAAAAATGTCTGCAACAGGCGCAAATCGATGCCGCTGAAATCGACCTAATCCTGGTTGCCACCACAACAAATACCAATGCTTACCCCAGTGCCGCCTGTGAAATTCAAGGTTTATTACAGATCCAAGATGCCATTTCCTTTGATTTGGCAGCGGCCTGCACCGGCTTTGTTTACGCACTGAGCGTAGCGGATCAGTTTATCCGTACCGGCAAAGTGAAAAATGCCCTGGTAATAGGTTCCGATTTAAATTCCCGCCGTCTGGACGAACAGGATCGCAGTACTCTGGTATTATTCGGCGACGGTGCCGGCGCAGTAATCTTAACCGCCAGCGAGCAGCCGGGTATCATATCTACCCATTTACACGCCTCGGCGGAAAAAAACGAAATGCTTATGCTGCCGGGACAACGCCGCGGCGATCCGGATTCCGGCTATATCCTTATGCAAGGAAACGAAACCTTTAAACTGGCGGTACGCGAATTATCCGCCGTAGTTGAAGAAACCCTGGCTGAAAACCAGCTGGATAAGTCGGAAATCGACTGGTTGGTTCCCCATCAGGCCAATCTGAGAATTATCAGCGCAACCGCCAAAAAACTGGATATGGAAATGTCGCAGGTGGTAGTAACCTTAGATCGGCACGGAAATACCAGCGCCGCCAGCATTCCCAGCGCTCTTGACGAAGCCGTACGAGATGGCCGTATTCAGCCTAATCAATTGATTCTGCTGGAAGGCTTCGGCGGCGGTTGGACCTGGGGTTCCGCGTTGATTCGCTTTTAATGCCGCAGAGGAATAAGATGTCGTCTCTTGATTTCGAACAGATAATCCGGCGCAGCCTTGAAATTCGCCGCCGCTATCATCAATTGGAGCAAAAATATCACCAAAGCGAATGGTCGGTGGAAGAAGACGCTCTGGCTTTTTTAACCGATGCGGGCCTGGTCGGTCGCCTCGCCATGGCGCAACAACAGCGCTGGCCGAAATCCGATACGGATATTCAAGCCGAGCTCGAACATAAGCTCAGCGAAAATATCTGGTGGCTGATCGTACTTGCCGATCGCATGAACATTGATATCCATAAAGCTATGCACGAGTTTTTACAGCGCATGGAAACTAATTTACTAAAATAATCAGGTAACAGAATATGAAAAAATTTGCAATGGTCTTTCCGGGACAGGGTTCCCAAGCTGTGGGAATGTTAGCCGAACTGGCTGCACAAAATCCGATTATTGAACAAACTTTTGCTCAGGCTTCCGAAGTCCTGGGTTATGATCTATGGCAACTGGTTCAGCAGGGGCCGGCGGAAGAACTGAATAAAACCTGGCAAACCCAGCCGGCGTTATTAGCTGCATCCGTTGCGATCTTCCGCGTATGGCAGCAACAGTATCCTCAATTACAACCGACATTAATGGCAGGACACAGCCTAGGCGAGTATTCCGCCCTGGTATGCGCCGGCGTTATGGATTTTCAGGATGCGATAAAACTGGTGGAACTACGAGGTAAGCTGATGCAACAAGCCGTACCGGAAGGCAGCGGTGCCATGTACGCCATTATCGGGCTGGATAACCAAAGTATCATCCAGGCCTGCCAACAGGCGGAACAAGGAGAAGTGGTTTCAGCGGTAAACTTTAACTCACCGGGTCAGGTTGTGATTGCCGGAGCTAAAGCGGCGGTAGAACGTGCGGCTGCAGCCTGTAAAGCAGCGGGAGCAAAACGTGCGTTACCCTTATCCGTAAGCGTTCCCTCACATTGCGCATTAATGAAACCGGCGGCGGATCAGCTTGCGGTTTCCCTTGAAAGCATCACCCTAAAAACTCCTGCAGTTGCCGTGCTGAACAATGTTGATGTAAAAACTGAAAATGATGCGCAGGCCATACGCAGCGCCTTAGTACGTCAGCTCTATAGCCCGGTACGCTGGACGGAAACCGTTGAAAAAATGGCGGCGGCCGGTATTGAAGTATTGGTGGAAATCGGGCCGAATAAAGTGTTGACCGGGCTGACCAAACGTATTGCCGACAGCTTACAGGCAAGTGCGGTAAACGACCCGGCTTCACTTGCAGCGGCTGAAAATTTACTGTTATCTGAATAAGGAGAATATCATGCAAGGAAAAATAGCATTAGTTACCGGTGCAACCCGGGGTATCGGACGTGCCATTGCGGAAGAACTCAGCGCCAAGGGCGCTTTTGTAATCGGAACTGCAACCACTGACAAAGGCGCGGACAGCATTTCCGCGTATTTAGGTGAAAAAGGCAAGGGTATGGTATTAAACCTAACCGATCTCGCCTCCATCGAAGCCTTGCTGGCACAAATAAAAGCCGAGTGCGGCGATATTGATATTCTGGTAAATAATGCCGGTATTACCCGAGATAATCTGCTAATGCGTATGAAAGACGAGGAATGGTTCGATATAATGCAAACCAACCTGACCTCCGTTTACCATTTATCTAAGGCAATGCTGCGCAGCATGATGAAAAAACGCTTCGGTCGTATTATTAATATCGGCTCCGTAGTCGGCTCCATGGGTAATCCGGGGCAAACAAACTACTGTGCGGCAAAAGCCGGTTTAATAGGTTTTAGTAAGGCGCTCGCCAAAGAAGTCGCTTCACGAGGTATCACGGTGAATGTTGTAGCGCCGGGCTTTATCGCAACGGATATGACGGAAGTGCTAACGGAAGAACAAAAAAGCGGTATCTTATCCAATGTTCCCGCCGGTCGTCTGGGTGAAGCGAAGGATATCGCCAAAGCGGTGGCTTTTCTGGCTTCCGATGATGCCGCCTACATTACAGGAACCACCATGCACGTGAACGGCGGGCTGTATATGGACTAATCCCGCCCTTTCGCTACGCAGAGAAAAAGGCTTAAAGAAGTTGGCAAAACTCAATTCTTAATGCTAGAATTGATGGCGCACGCATAGGAAAGCCTAGTATTTGAAAGGCATAACCGGATTTTTACCGTATGTGTTTATGAGTTAGCCTTGGCAGAAAGATCTTGCAACTTTCGTCAAAATACATACACTATTCACTTTATCGCATAGGGCGAAAACTAAAATAGGAAAAAAAAATGAGCATTGAAGAACGCGTAAAAAAAATCATTGTTGACCAGTTAGGTGTAAAAGAAGAAGAGGTTAAACCTGAAGCTTCTTTCATTGAAGATTTAGGAGCGGACTCTTTAGATACCGTTGAATTGGTAATGGCTTTAGAAGAAGAATTTGATATTGAAATTCCTGACGAAGAAGCTGAAAAAATCACTACGGTTCAATCAGCAATTGATTACGTTCAGAATAATCAATAGTTCCATTTAGGCGGTGCAAACCGCCTAAATTTTTTCCGCCCTAATCATATTGGATTCACGCAATTCTTCTCATTGTGCATAAACAACAGATTGCGCGCTCTTTCTATTTACCCTTTTCCCCTTCCGCTCCCCCGTTCATAGTAAAAAAGAGCGGTGGTTTTTATAATAATTTTTTGATATTCATTCAAATAGAGCAGTCGGTTCCCAAAGACTTCCCCCTGATAAAACAGCAATAAAAAAATACCGCTCTTTTCATCATATTCCATTTCCGAATTTTATCCTCTTGTCCCTTATAAACCGAATTTATACGAGGTTAAAAAATAAGTATTTCTTTTCCTTCATCTTTCTTGTTAGTCTGCCCTAAGTTCTGGATTTGATCAACCTCAAGCAAGGAGTGCGTTTATGCTAAACAATAAAACCGCATTAATCACCGGCGCGGCAAGCGGTATCGGCCTGGCAGTGAGCAAAATATTAGCCGCCGAGGGATGCAGAATATGTATGCTGGATATTAACCAAGAGGCGCTGAAAGTCGAAGCGGAAAAATTACAGGCTCATTATTTTGTTGCCGATTTATCCCGTCGCAACCAATGTAAAGAGGCTGTAGACTATGCCGCAAAACAAAACGGAGGCGTGGATATTCTGGTTAATGTGGCGGGTATTCAGACCCTTGCGCCGCTGGAGGAATTTCCGGAAGACAAATGGGATTTTATGCTGAATCTGATGCTCACCGCTCCCTTCCTACTGACCCGTTACTGTTTCCCGCACATGAAAAACCAAGGTTGGGGCAGAATTATCAATCTGAACTCCATTCACGGCCTAGTCGCTTCCGAATTTAAAGCCGCCTATGTCGCTGCCAAGCACGGCTTATCCGGTCTGACCAAAGTTGCAGCGCTGGAAGGCGGTGCCTATGGTATCACCGTAAATTCCGTTTGCCCCGCTTATGTCAGAACCCCGCTGGTAGATAAACAAATCAGCGCCCAAGCGGAACATCATAATATCTCGGAACGGCAGGTTATCGATCAAATCATGCTGCAAAAAGCGGCGGTTAAACGTTTAATCGAACCTGCGGATATCGGCGAATTTATCAAGTTCCTCTGCTCCGATGCCGCCGCTTCTGTTTCCGGTGCCTGTCTGTCCATTGACGGTGCTTGGACGGCCGCCTGAGGATAAAATTAAAGCATCCGAACAAAAGGGGAAACTATGTTGAGTCTATTCGGTATCTTTATCGGTTTAGGATTATTAATGTTCCTTGCTTTCAGGGGGTATTCCATCGTCTGGATAGCCCCACTGTGTGCGGCAATCGTTGCATTCAGCGGTGATCTGAACGTACTGGACACCTATCTGGACGGCTATATGAGCGGGCTGGTGGGATTTGTTAAAGCATGGTTTCCCGCCTTTTTACTTAGCGCAATTTTCGGCAATCTTATGGATGTTAGCGGCGCTGCCAAATCCATTGCGGTGAAGCTAACAAGCCTGCTCGGCAAAAAAAGCGCCATAGCCTCTATCATATTAGGCTGTGCGGTACTCACCTATGGCGGCGTCAGTCTATTCGTCGTGGTATTTGCCGTCTATCCTCTGGCACTGGCGGTATTTCAGGAGGCGAATATTACCCGCCGCCTAATTCCCGGCACCATCGCTTGCGGCGCCTTCACTTTCACCATGACCGCCGTACCGGGATCGCCACAAATACAAAACCTCATCCCCACACAATATTTTGGTACCGGGGCGACGGCGGCCCCCATAATGGGCATAATAGCTGCGCTTATTTTATTTTTCGGCGGTACGGCTTATTTGGAACTGCGGCGTAAAAAATATGCTGCCGCGGGTATCGAATTCGTTCCGCCGCCGGATATGGAGAAAACCGACCAGCAATCTCTTATGCTGCCCTCGCCATTTCTTGCCTTACTGCCGCTGATATCCGTGATTGTGGTACTGAATTTTGTTCCGCCGTTGTTGGGCTGGGATAACAGTGATCCGAAAAATATCGTACTAGCCTTGCTAAGCGGAATAGGGTTGGTGATGCTACTGAATTTAAGCCGACGGGATAAATTCGCTACGGCGATCAGCAAAGGGGCAAACGGTGCGGTAGGCGCCATTATTAACACCGCCGCCGCAGTCGGATTCGGTAGCGTGGTACGTCTGGCGCCCGGCTTCGAACATCTCACGACGATGATTCTGAATATCCCCGGCAGCCCGCTAATTTCCTTGTCCGTGGCGGTAAACATATTAGCCGGCGCCACAGGTTCGGCTTCCGGCGGAATGGGGATCGCACTGGAAGCCTTAAGTGAAAAATATCTGGCTATTGCCAAACAAAGCGCAATACCTTCGGAAGCTTTTCATCGTATCGCCTCTCTTTCCTCCGGCGGACTGGATACCATGCCGCATAACGGCGCGGTACTTACCCTGCTGAGCAATACGGAAATGACTCATCGTGAAGCTTATCTTGAAATTGCCGTTACTTCGTTTGTGATGCCGATTGTAGCGACCGTTATCGTTATTCTGCTGTTTAGTTTATTTGGGATTTATTAGTCCGGCGGTAAAAAAGTGCGGTCAAAATTTTAGCAGTTTTTCTACAAAATAAAGGCACCTTTCCTGCCGGTATAAGGTGCCTTTAAAATTAGCAGCAAAAGCTATTTCCGCTTGTTACTGCACCGCAAAGCTTAAAGTAAATTCATTCACTTCTTTTTCGCATATCTCCGGCTGTTTTCCCGCCTGTTCTGTTTTTGCCGCTAAATACCACATTCCCCCAACCAGTGCTTTAAAGCTGAATTCGCCGTTAGCATCCGTAACCGCGGAAAAGGCATGAATATTCAGCTCATGAGGATCAAAACCGCCCGGCGCGCCTACCACTTTCACGCCCTGCAACGGCACCCCATTATGAGTTACTTTAAATTTAACCAAGCGGTTAGCCTGTAGCGCTTTGATTGTGCGCAAGGGGGTGATTTCGTATCCTTGTCCGAGCGGTTGCGTTGCAAATTCGCCGTCATCATCAATACTGACAAAACTTTTAGCCTGCATAGAATACAATCCGCATTGTTGCGCAGCAGGAATATCCTTACGGTTTTTCCCCATTTTCCATTTTCCTTTACTGTTTTGCGTCCAATAAGTCGGCTTATAGTTCGCCAACAGAATATGGGTACCGCGTCCGAGTTTATCCTTATGAATATAATGATAATTTTCACCGCTTTGCGTTAACACAACAGTACCCTCTTTACTTACAAGTTTTAAGGGCTCGAATAAACTCAAACGTTTTGGCGCTATCTGTTCAGCCTGTGGGAAAGCGTGGCCGTAAATAATATCCGCTTCAAACACTTCTTTGTTTTCTCCAAGCGTCCACAGGCTGTGAGCCGAAGCGCCGCCCATTACCCCTAATAATAACCAGGGCAGCAATCTATTAAGTTTTTTCATACTTCCTCCTTGATATAAAAATAAAATCACAAAAATCTTGCGGATTCTAATTTAAATGAGAATAATTATCAATAATATTTGTTAATCAAACAACGGAAGTCGGAAAATTGCTTGGAATAAAGCTTAAAAGCGGAAATAAAACGGAGAATATCAATTTCAGATTTTGCGATCTGAATCGCAGACTCAGAAAAAACTATCCGTTTTTTCCCTATTTTTCCTCTAATAACTTTGCAAATAACAATAATTTGCATTAGTGTTAACCACCCGTTATAAAGATGTAATCAAGATAAACAAGAGGTCAATATGATTATTTCATCCGCACAGGATTACCGTAAAGCTGCAAAACGTCGCGTTCCCCCTTTTATGTTTCATTATGCCGACGGCGGTTCCTACGCCGAACAGACCTTAAGGCGTAATACCTCCGATCTGGAAAATATCGCTCTGCGCCAACGCGTACTGAAAGATATGTCGCAACTGGATACGGAAATCGAATTATTCGGTGAAAAACTGGCGATGCCCGTCGTACTCGCGCCGGTCGGCGCCTTGGGAATGTATGCACGCCGCGGCGAAGTGCAGGCGGCTAAAGCAGCGGACAATAAAGGGATTCCCTTTACACTCTCCACCGTTTCCATCTGTCCTATCGAAGAAGTCGTACCTGCAATTAAACGTCCGATGTGGTTTCAGCTATATGTGCTGAAAGATCGCGGCTTTATGAAAAATGCCTTGGAACGGGCTAAAGAGGCCGGTTGTTCAACACTGGTATTTACCGTCGATATGCCGACGCCGGGCGCCCGCTACCGTGATATGCATTCCGGAATGAGCGGCCCCTATAAAGAAATCCGCCGTATTATTCAGGGCGCTACCCATCCGTTCTGGGCCTGGGATGTGGGAATTAAGGGTAAGCCGCACAGCCTGGGTAACGTATCCCGTTATACCGGCCGCCAAATCGGCCTGGACGATTATATCGGCTGGCTAACGGAGAATTTTGACCCTTCCATCTCCTGGAAGGATCTGGAATGGATTCGGGAATTCTGGGACGGTCCGATGGTTATCAAAGGAATTCTTGATCCTGAAGACGCCAAAGATGCCGTTCGTTTCGGTGCTGACGGCATTGTGGTATCCAATCACGGCGGACGTCAGCTCGACGGCGTATTATCCAGTGCTAAAGCATTACCGCCGATTGCCGATGCGGTAAAAGGGGAAATTAAAATTCTGGCAGACTCGGGCATTCGTAACGGACTGGACGTAGTCAGAATGATCGCTCTGGGTGCCGACGCCTGTATGTTGGGGCGTTCCTTTGTCTATGCGCTAGGCGCAGCGGGCCAAGCGGGCGTGGAAAATATGCTGGATATTTTCCAAAAAGAAATGCGCGTGGCAATGACCCTGACCAGCAATCAGAAAATTGCCGATATTACCGCTGATGCGCTGGTTAAACCTTAAATAACTGCTTATCTGCGCCGCGTTTCCGTGCCATCTTAGAGGAAACGGGCGCCAATTCGGTACAGACAAATACAGCACAATAAAGATTGTTCGGTAAGAAGTGCGCCTAAATCCGCCGCCTTCTTGCTTTCTATCCCCGCGTAACAGATATGTTAGCAGCGGCCGCCGCTACCTATCCTGTTATAAGTTAACGGAGTAACAAATATGGCACTTTTCCTCAGCATTTTTCCGATTATTTTACTTATTTACCTTATGGTAAAACGCAATGCGCTTCCCTCTTATGTCGCCCTGCCTTGGATCGCCGTAGTAGTGCTGATCATTCAATTTATATTCTTCGGCAGCGATATTGCTGTAGTCAGTGCCAATATTGCCGCCGCGCTAATCGCCGTACAAACCCCGATTACCGTGATTTTCGGCGCAATATTATTCAACCGCTTTTCCGAATCCGCCGGTATCATCGATATTTTGCGCAAATGGTTGGGAAATATTAATCCCAATCCCGTTGCCCAAATTATGATTATCGGCTGGGCCTTCGCCTTTATGATAGAAGGAGCGAGCGGATTCGGTACGCCGGCGGCGATTGCCGCACCTATTTTGGTCGGATTAGGTTTTCCCGTACTGAAAGTCGCCATGCTCACCCTAATTATGAACTCGGTACCCGTGTCTTTCGGTGCGGTAGGTACACCGACCTGGTTTGGCTTCAGCGCCCTAAACCTAAATGAAGAACAAATACTACAAATAGGTTCGATATCGGCATTTATCCATTCCGTCGCCGCTTTAATCATTCCGCTGATGGCGTTGCGTCTGATTATCAGCGGACAGGAAATCCGTAAAAATCTGGCCTTTATTTATCTCAGCATCTTCGCCTGCGTTATACCTTATTTCTTACTTGCCCAGCTTAACTATGAATTTCCAGCCCTAATCGGCGGTGCCGTCGGCTTATTAATTTCCGTAGTATCCGCCAATCGCGGAATAGGACTGGCTCAAACTCAAGGCGAGGCAAGCGTTGCCGAGTTGCCGCCAAAAGCATTGATGAAAGCCCTACTGCCCACCGCAATGCTGATTGCGATGCTGATTCTCACCCGTATTCCTCAACTTCCTTTTAAAGCCATGATGAATGATGCGACGGTATGGTTCAGCCTGCAATTAGGCTCCCTAGGAATATTCGAAATCAGCCGCGGTTTAATCCTCAGCTTAAATAATATTTTCGGCACCTCCATTAGTGCCGGCTATAAATTATTATATGTCCCGGCGCTAATTCCCTTTATCATTACCGTTCTAATCGCCGCTCCGCTATTCTCGATGTCTTTATCCGGCACCAAACAAATCTTCGTTTCCAGCCTGAAGCAGACCCGTAATCCATTTCTGGCCTTAGTCGGCGCCCTGATTATGGTAAATTTAATGCTGGTAGGAGGAGATAATTCCATGGTTAAAATCATCGGAAAAAGCTTTGCTCAGGCGACGGGAGAATACTGGACGCTATTTGCCGCCTATCTGGGAGCGGTAGGTTCATTCTTCTCCGGATCCAATACCGTGTCCAATCTGACTTTCGGCAGCGTACAGCTATCCACTGCGGAAATTACCGGGTTATCGGCCACAATGGTGCTGGCTCTGCAATCCGTAGGCGGTGCAATGGGGAATATGGTATGTATTAATAATATTGTTGCTGTCAGTTCGGTTCTGGATATGAATAATCAGGAAGGAAATATTCTGAAAAAGACCGTACTACCGATGCTGATTTACGGCGTTATCGCCGCGCTCTGCGCATTGTTTATTATTCCGATATTCTACTAGCACTACCCCGGCTTTAATCCAATCCCCACTAAAGCCGGGCAGGTAAAAGAGCGGTCAAAATTTTAGCCGTTTTTCTTCCTAACAATAAGCAAAGAAGAAAAATACAAAAGGCACGGATCCTTTATACCCGTGCCTTTAATTTAAACTAAAACCCGATTAAATATTTCTTAACTTATCCGAATAAAGAACCAGACAAAGCGCCACCACCATAATTAAAATCGCCCCGGCAAACAAAATGGTATTCAGTGCGCTTTCGTGATCCACAATAATCAAGCGCAACATAGCGGTGATCCCGGCATAGATAAAATAGCGCAACGGAAAATGATAGCCGCTTTTAAAATACTGCACGATTAAGCCGATAAACCCGAAATACAAAAAGAACATTACCGCTTTCTCCGCCAGCTCGTAAGGTACCGCCGAAGATGTATTCAACACCATAATCCCGAGAGAATAAGTAATCTTTATCAACGCAATAATCAGCACGAAAGCCAATGCAATCAGCGCCGTATTTAGCACAAGCTTTAATCCCCCGATTACCAGCCTAGGTAATTTCTCCAGTTGTTCCTCTTCCACTCTCTCCCCCTATCTCTCTACGTATATAAAACCCGGGGTATTTTAATGGAATCGAAGGTTGGGGTAAATGAGGACAAATAAAGAGAATAAATACTTACAGTGCCATCTATGGGTAAACTTCCCCCTATAGTTGAAGTTTAGTTATCTGCCTTATTCATTCTATAGTGAGAATTTTTATTCGCCCCAGAAGCGTTTTGATTCAATACTTATAGCCTATGGTTATTTACCTAGCTATAAAATAGATAACGCGCTGAACAACCAGGGCGTTATTTTTTACGGGGTTTCCAACCAATGGAATAAAGATAACGGGCGCAAACAATGCGCCCGTTCATACAAAGTTAGGCAACCTCGCTTAATTTGACCGGGCGGCCCTCATCTAGCGAGCGTTTAGCCGCAATGGCAATCAGCACCGGTTGCAAGCCGTCATTTCCATTAACCGCCGTCGGCGTATCATTAACAATCGACGCAATAAAACACTGCATTTCATCGGCAAAAGACTGCATATAGCGTTCTAAGAAAAAGTATTTCGGTTTTTCGGCAATGACTCCCCGTTCACAGGAATAAACGGCGGTAGAATCCGTATCGTTACGGGTTTGTACCGCACCTTTCGAACCGAAAACTTCCGCACGCTGATCATAACCGTACACCGCTTTACGACTGTTATCGATGACGCCGATAGCGCCGTTAGCCAGTTTTAGCGTAATCACCGCCGTATCTATATCGCCGGCTCGGCCGATTTCAGGATCTACCAGTACGGCACCGCTGGCATAAACCTCGGTAACCTCGCTGCCGGATAAATAGCGGATCATATCAAAATCATGAATGGTCATATCAAAGAACATTCCGCCGGAAACCTTTACATAATCAATCGGCGGTGCATCAGGATCTCTGGAGGTTACTCGGATAATATGCGGTTCGCCGATATCACCGGACACAACCCGTTCTTTAATGGCTTTAAAATTATGATCGAAACGACGGTTAAACCCGACCTGGAACTTCACGCCGGCTTTTTCCACTTCGGCCAACACCTGCTTGATTCGTTCAACATCCGAATCGATCGGTTTTTCACAGAAAATATGTTTTCCGGCGCGAGCCGCTTCGATAGAAATGGGTGCGTGCGTATTGGTTGAGGAACAGACTAACACCGCATCAATTTCCGGATCCTGTAAGATTTTTTGGTAATCCGTATAAACATGAGGAATCCCTTTCGATGCCGCCCAACTTTTTAATTCATCACTGACCTTTACATCGGAAATGGCTTTGATTTCCGCGCCCTGAACATATTTGCTCAGGCTTTCGGCATGAACCCGGCCGATTCGGCCGGCGCCGATAATTCCAATCTTAATCATAGTTAAACTCCTGCGGTTTGCTTAATGTATTGACGCCCTTTTAAAGCATATTCAAACGGGTTGGCCAGAGCCGGATCCTGCTCGGCTTCAACCACCATCCAGCCTTTGTAATCATATTTTTCCAGAATCTCAAAAATCGGTTTGAAATCTATGACGCCGTCGCCCGGTACGGTAAAGGTGCCTTTTTTCACCCCTTGTAAAAAGCTGAGATTATTATTTTTGACCTCTGCGACAATGTCATCTCTTACGTCTTTCAGGTGAACATGAACAATGCGCTTGATATATTTTTCCAATACCGCCAACATCGCCTGCTGAGAACCTTCGGAATAATACAGATGACCGGAATCAAACAGTAGATAAACATTATCGTTAACCAACGTCATATAGCGATCGATTTCTTCAGGTGTCTGAATTCCGGTACCCATATGATGATGAAGACAAACTTTCATTCCTTTTTCAGCGGCTAATCGGGCTAATTCGTTATAACCTTCAGCAAGCAGGCGCCAATCCTCATCGCTAAAGACCGGTTTTTCTTTAAAAATGGACTTATCCGTGCCCTGAATACTGCGGCTTTGTTCGGAACAGCCGATAACCTTTGCTCCCATAGCGGCCAGGAAATCCCGGTGTTTAATAAATTCTTCAATGGTCTGCTGCTTTTTGCCGTCCACAAAGAAAGTGCTGAACCAGGCGTTGCAGATCTGAATATTGCGAAGGGATAATTTGTGCTTCAGTACGGAAATATCGCGCGGATATTTATTCCCCACTTCACAGCCCACATAGCCCGCCAGCGCCATTTCGCTGATACACTGCTCAAAAGTATTTTCACTCCCCAGTTCCGGCAGGTCATCATTGGTCCAACCGATAGGGGCGATACCCAATTTTATATTTTCAGCTTTCATTATTTGCTCCTCATTTTAATTAAGCGGCATTCCTGCATCAGTAAGATCTGGCCTCTTCGATCCGGCGCTGCGAATTTTCATAAGCCTGCTGAATTTCCTTCCGTTCGGACACCTCGGCAACACCGACATGCCACCAACTGCCGTAACCGTGCGCCATGGTTTTAGGCAGCACTTTAATATCAATCAAGGTGGATATTTTCTGTTGTTTCGCATCTTCCAGCGCAAGGCGTAATTCTTCTTCCGTACTCACCTTATAGGTTTTACAACCGTAAGCGGCGGCATTCATGGCGAAATCCACCGGGATCAAATTACCGTCCAGCTGTCGGGATTGCGGATTGCGGAAACGAAATTCCGTGCCGAAACTTTCCATTCCATGCCCAATTTGTAAATTGTTAATACAGCCGTTGGCCATGTTATCAAACAGAATCACATTGATTTTTTTATTTTCCTGGATAGAAGTAATCAGTTCGGAATGGGACATCATATAGGAACCGTCGCCTAATAAGGCGTACACTTCCCGCTGCGGTTCGGCGATTTTAACGCCCAATGCGGCATTTACTTCATAGCCCATACAGGAATAACCGTATTCCAGATGATAGGTATTTTCCCCCTTACTCTGCCAGGTACGCTGTAAATCTCCCGGCAAGCTGCCGGCCGCCCCCACAATAATATCCTCTTCCCCCAGGGTTTGATTAAGAATCCCCAATACCCGACTTTGGGTTAAACGGGAGCCCGTCATATCAATAAATTCGGCAAACACCTCATCACGATTAAGGGCATCGTTGATTTCCGGAATAAAATCATTTTCCCGGTAGGTTATCCGATTAAGGCGCTCGAGTTCCTGTTTTAACTGCTGTTTTGCATCGGCAATCTCTTGTCCCCATTGGCCACGGTAATTTTCCGCCTGCAAAAGTGCGGTGAGTTGTTGCAAAGTTTTTCCCGCATCCGCCACCACCTGTACGCCGTCCAGCTTATAAGCGTCGAAACGGGCGATATTAATATTCAGGAAAGATACCTCGGGATGCTGAAAAATCCATTTAGAGGAGGTTGTAAAATCCGTGTAGCGGGTACCTATACCGATAATCAGATCCGCTTCTTTGGCGAGTAGATTCGCCGCCAAACAACCGGTTTCTCCAATGCCGCCCACATTAAAACTATGCTCGGAAACAACCGCACTTTTTCCCGCCTGAGTTTCTGCAAAAGGAAGATGAAATGCTTCGGCAAAGTGTTTCAACTGTTCGGCCGCTTCCGAATAACGCACCCCGCCGCCGCAGATGATTAATGGTTTTTTCTTGGTTTTAATCAGCTGTACCGCCTCCTGCAACATTGCTTCTGTCGGTGGAGTACGTTCCAACCGATGAACCCTTTTCTGAAAGAAATATTCCGGAAAATCATAGGCTTCCGTCTGTACGTCCTGCGGCAGACAAAGGGTTACCGCACCGGTTTCGGCCGGATCGGTCAACACCCGCATGGCATTAATACAGGCCGTCATTAATTGTTCCGGGCGCTGAATTCTGTCCCAATATTTACTTACCGCTCGAAAGGCATCATTGGTGCTAAGGCTCAAATCATAGGATTGTTCAATTTGTTGTAGTACCGGATCCGGTTGGCGGGAAGCAAATACATCGCCCGGTAACAACAAGAGAGGAATACGGTTGGCGGTGGCGGTGGCCGCAGCCGTGAGCATATTAGCGGCTCCGGGCCCTACGGAAGAGGTGCAGGCATAAATCTGTTTACGTAATTTCTGCTTGGCAAAGCCGATGGCGGCGTGCGCCATTCCCTGTTCGTTACGCCCCTGGCGCAGAATAAGTTCGCCGCAGTCCTGCGCTAAGGCCTGACCTAATCCCAATACATTGCCATGCCCGAAAATAGCGAATATGCCTTCTACAAATTTAACCTTTTTATCGTCAAAGCAAAGGTATTGATTATCAAGGAATTTAACTAACGCCTGGGCAACCGTTAACCGTATTGTTTTCATAATACTTCTCCTAGTTATTATTTCATGCCGTCGCATAACGGTTACAATTTTAGTAAAAAAATTTTAATTTTAAATATTTTTGAAATAAAAATTTTATAAATGCGACATAGATCAAAATTTTTACAACAGTAAAAAATCAGTTACCCAATATTTTTCCAATAAAAACATAAATAATGTGATCTCCATCTAAAAATAAAATTTTTATTATTGAACAATATGAAATATTTATTTTAAATTTATATCCGATAACTCACTAACGCTCTTTTACCAGAGTACAACCACATAAAGGAGGTAGAGGATGGAGAAAAAGGCAAGAAAGCATAATTTGGCTTATATCATCCGAATCTGCGCAGTCGCCTCATTGGGCGGATTACTATTCGGTTACGATACCTCGGTCATATCCGGCGCTATCGACGCATTAAAAAGCTATTTTCAACTTTCGCCGGCAGAAACCGGCTGGGCGGTTTCCAACGTTGTTATCGGCTGTGTTATAGGCTCAATTTTTTCCGGTGAAATCGCTCGCCGTATCGGTCGTAAAAAAACATTGATTATCGCCGCCGTTCTCTTTACCGTGAGCGCCATCGGCTCCGCACTGGCGGATTCGTTTTTCTGGTTTATCGTATATCGCATGATCGGAGGCTTAGCGGTCGGTATTGCGGCGGCGATTTCACCGATGTACATTGCGGAAGTCGCACCGAAAGATTACAGAGGAACGGCTTCAGCCATGAATAACTTCGCTCTGGTATTCGGCCAAATCGTTATCTTCTATGTTAACTATAAAATCGCTCAGGGTATGACCGAAGCCTGGTTAATCGATATGGGCTGGCGCTATATGTTGGGTTCCGAGGTTATTCCTTGTCTGCTGTTCTGTGTGGTGGTGGGATTTATTCCGGAATCGCCGCGTTGGGATGTAATGCGTAATCGGGACGATCTCGCCTTAATCACCCTGTCTAAAATCTCAAACCCGCAACATGCCAAAAATCTGTTGGCGGAAATTAAAGAATCAATGACGGTAAACGGTCAGCTGCAACAGCAGAAAATCGATTTTAAACGGCCGGGCGCATTATTTATCATTTTTGTTGCCTGTGCGCTGGCTACCTTTCAACAGCTCAGCGGCGTCAACGTCATGATGTATTATGCACCGACCGTACTGAAAACCATCACCGGCAATATGGAATCCGCCATGTTCCAGACCATTTGGATCGGTATCGCCCAATTGGCGGGAATAGGTATCGGCGCAATTCTGTTTGATAAACTGGGACGTTTACCGCTGATGAAAACCGGTGCCATCGGCGCTGCAGTCGGGTTACTGATTACTGCCTATGCCATGTATACGCAAAATCCGGGATATCTGGCCCTGTTCGGAATGATCTTCTTTATGATTTTCTATGCTTTCTCATGGGGCGTAGGTATGTGGGTTCTGATCGGTGAAATCTTCCCTAATCATATGCGGGCGCAGGGGCTGTCAATCGCCGTTTCCTTCAACTGGATCTTTAACTTTGTGGTTTCCCAGAGTTTCCCGATGATGAATGAAAATCCGTACTTATTGGAAAAATTCCACGGTGCCTTCCCGATGTGGGTATTTTCCGCCTGCTGCGTGATCGGATTCTTTTTCCTGATTCGTTATGTACCTGAAACCAAAGGAGTTTCCCTAGAGAAAATGGAAAGTTTATTACTGGCGAAACGCAACGGTATCATCGCCAAATAATATAAAAATAAATAAGAAGAGGTATAACATGACTAAAAAATCCCTTGATTTAATCTGCCTGGGCAGGGTGGCCGTCGATTTCTACGCACAACAAATAGGTGCCAGATTAGAGGATGTTTCTTCTTTCGCCAAATACTTGGGCGGCTCTTCCGGTAACGTTGCCTACGGCACGGCGGTACAGGGTATAAAATCTTCCATGCTGGCCCGGGTCGGCGACGAACATATGGGACGTTTTCTCAGGGAAGAGCTACAGCGTGTCGGAGTGGATACCAGCCATTTGATTACGGATAAAGAGCGGCTTACCGCATTGGTAATTCTCGGTATCAAAGATCAGGATACTTTCCCATTGATTTTTTACCGTGATAACTGCGCCGATATGGCAATCAGTAAAGAGGACTTCAGCGAAGATTATATTGCTTCGGCTAAAGCCCTGGCCATTACCGGCACCCATTTATCCCATCCGAAAACCAGAGAAGCAGTATTAACCGCGTTGCATTATGCCGAACGTAATAATACCAAGCGCTTACTGGATATTGATTATCGACCGGTACTATGGGGATTAACCTCCTTGGGCGACGGTGAAACCCGCTTTATTGATTCCGCGGCGGTAACTAAATCGCTGCAGGAGGTATTACATCACTTCGATGTGATTGTAGGTACGGAAGAGGAATTCCATATTGCCGGCGGTTCCACCGATACCCTGAGCGCATTGAAAAATGTACGTCAATGCAGCGGAGCGACCCTGGTCTGTAAACGGGGGGCCTTAGGCTGTTCCGTATTCGAAGGAGAGATTCCGGAAGACCTGGACGGCGGCTTAAACGTTTACGGCGTAAAAGTTGAGGTATTAAACGTACTCGGCGCCGGCGATGCCTTTATGTCCGGATTGCTGCGCGGTTATATTAATCAAGAAGGCTGGGAACAGTCCTGTCGCTATGCCAATGCCTGCGGAGCCTTGGTGGTTTCTCGCCACGGTTGTGCACCGGCCATGCCGACCAAAGCGGAACTGGATGACTATCTGGCCAGACAGGATAAGGTGGCTCGTCCGGATTTAGATCAAAACTTAAATCACCTGCACCGGGTAACCACAAGAAAAACCCATTGGCAAGATCTCTGTATCTTTGCTTTTGATCACCGTAAACAATTAGTGGATATTGCCGCAAAATGCGGTGCGGATATTCAGCGTATCCCCAAATTAAAACGACTGTTAGCCCAAGCCGCGGAACAAACGGCGCAACAACAGGGATTGAAACCTGAGCAAGCGGGTATCCTTGCCGATACCACCTTCGGTCAGGCCGCCCTCAATCAGATCACGGGCAAAGGTTGGTGGATCGGGCGACCGATCGAACTTCCCTCCTCGCGCCCACTGCGCTTGGAACACGGCGATCTCGGTACTCAGCTCACCAGCTGGCCGCAGGAACATATTGTAAAATGTCTGGTATTTTACCATCCTCTGGATAGCGATGAGCTAAAACGGGAACAGGAAGAAACCTTACAACAGGTTTATCAGGCTTGCTGTCGCAGCGGACACGAGTTACTGCTGGAAGTTATTTTACCGGCGGATATGCCGCAGGACGAACATTATTATGCCGAAATCCTGAGCCACTTCTATCAACAGGGATTAAAACCGGATTGGTGGAAACTTCCGGGGCTATCCAACCAATCTTGGCGGCAAATCAGCGAAATTATCCAGCATTATGACAGTTACTGCCGCGGTATTCTGATCTTAGGTTTGGATGCGCCGGAAGATTATTTTAAATCCGTATTTAGTCAGGCTGCCGGTGTGGAAATGGTGAAGGGATTCGCCGTCGGCCGTACCATTTTCGCCCAGCCTTCCGCTGCCTGGCTGGCGGGAGAAATCGATGATGATGAACTTATCCGTCAGGTATCCGCACGTTACGGCAAGCTGATACAGCTCTGGCGTAACCGATAAATCCTTACATAAAAAAACGGTCGGACATCAATCCGACCGCTTTTTTTATCTATCCTTAATCAATCCGTTCCCCTTTCGGCCGGATTCTTTTCCAACCCGATCGTAATGGCGAGGCTTTGCACTAAGGTCATGGTCGAACATTGAGAACGGAATCCCAATACCTGTGCTTCTTTAATAATGAAAGATATATCGCTAAAAGCAAGCAGCGGGCTGATTTGACTGTCCGTAATAGCAATTTGCTTAATGCCTTTCTGTGCGGCGATATTAACAATATTCAGGGTTTCGTCCGCATAGGGTGAAAAACTGATCACCACAATCACATCCCCCGCTTTCACCTGATTAAGCTGTTCGTCAAACATTCCGCCCTGCCCGTCGATTACAAAAGAACGGCAATCCAAATGTTGCAGAGCGTAATTTAAATAGCAAGCGACGCTGAAAGAGCGTTTTAAGCCGATAATAAAAATATTATTCGCCTGCATCAAAAGCTTTGCCGCCGAATGCAGCAGGCCGATATTATCCTCGGTGTCCAGCTGTCGCAACGCCTGCCCGTTCGCCTGAGCAAAAATCGACAAAATATTGTCGGCGGCACTGTTATGTTGTTTATTTAATTTATTCGAAAGTTGGAGCCGTTCCGTATAATTCGTGGTCTTCTCCATCAGATTTTCACGGAACAACTGCTTCATTTCATTAAAACCGGAAAAACCGAATTCGGCGGCAAACCGAATCAGAGTGGAAGGAGGTACCTTGGCCTTTTGCGCAATCACCGCAACCGTATCAAATACAATACTATCGCTATTATCCAGAATATATTGTGCAACCTGTTTTAAACGCTTACTTAAATCGTCATATCGGGCGCGAATCTGATTTTGCAAATCTTTTAGCTGAGCATTTTCTTCCATATTTGCCTCTTAACCGATTGAATAAATGTCTTGATCTGCCTTCGCAGGCAAAACAGCTCAAAGACTTGGTCATAATTTTAAACGGTAATATCATTAATTTATAGATTATCAATAGTCCCTGACTATAATAAAAAAAAGAGCGGTGATTTGCCAGTTAAACCACCGCTTAGGATACAATTTTTATTGTTCCGATTTTTCCGCATATTCGCGACTGTTAATCCAAGCATGATCCGCTTCCCAACTGAAGCACCATTTTCGAACCGGCCCAGCCATAACATTCAGATAATAATTATTATAGCCCGCAATGGTTGCAACCGGATGATAACCTTTCGGCACCTGAACGACATCGCCGTCATATACCGCCATACATTCGTCCAGGCTTCTGTCATCGGTATAAACCCGCTGCAAGGCAAATCCCTGCGGCGGATCAAAGCGATGATAGTAGGTTTCTTCCAAATAGGTTTCCTGTGCCGAATTTTTCTGATCATGCTTATGACTCGGATAAGAACTGGTGCAGCCTTCATCGGTAAACACTTCAACCACCAGTAAGGCGTCCGCAGCCTCCGTTTCGGGCAGAATATTATGTACCAAACGTTTATTATGGCCGAAACCTCTGCGTTCAACCCCGATTTGCTCCGGCGTAATTAAACGTACCCCTAAATCGCCTCGACTCGGCGCTCGACATATGGCGATTTCCGCATCGGTCCGGGCAATCACCCGGATTTCCCGATCATGCGGAACATAAAGTGCATAGGGCGGAATTTTCTCAAAAGGCGTGCGCCGATTACCGATTTCCCCGAAACTTTGCCCGTCTACACTCACCACCGCCTTACCGGCCACCATCACCAGACAGAGTTCGGTATCCTCCGTATTCAACGTTAAATCCTGTTGGGATTTTAGATGATACATTTCAAAACCCACATATTCCCATCCCGCACTTTGCGGGGTAATTTTTTGTACTTCACCGTTCTCGGCGGGATTATCTTTTCTTGATTTTGACAGTAAATAGCTCATTTTCCCCTCCTTATCAGCCATAGATTAAATCATACCCTTTTAACCGAATTGATCTATAAAATTTTTTCAAAAATCGGATCTCACCGACAAAATGAAATTTTTATTTCAAAAAAGAGCAAATCAAGATTGATTTATTAAAATAAATATTCTATTTTATGAATTTGAAAAATATTCATTTCATAGAAAGATGCATAAGGAGCAAATAATGGAAACCGTACATAATTTTATTAATGGTAAGCACGCAGAAAGTAAAAGTGATCAAATCTGGCCGATTTTTAATCCAGCCACGGGAAAACAAATCCGCCAGGTACGTATGAGTACGGCAGAGGATGTAGAAGCGGCTACCCAAGCCGCCTATAATGCATTCCCCGCTTGGGCGGCGACCTCCCCCTTAAAACGCGCCAGAATTTTATTTAAATTTAAAGAATTGCTGCAACGGGACTGGGACGCACTGGCGCGTTTAATCAGCGAAGAACATGGTAAAGTCTATTCGGATGCCTGCGGCGAGCTGACCAGAGGATTAGAAGTAGTAGAATTTGCCTGCGGTATCCCGCATTTATTAAAAGGAGAATTTTCCGAACAGGCGGGTACCGGTATAGATATTCACTCCAGTATGCAGCCTCTGGGCGTAACCATAGGTATTACCCCCTTCAACTTTCCTGCCATGGTACCGATGTGGATGTTCCCTATTTCCTTGGCCTGCGGCAATACCTTTATTTTAAAACCGGCGAAAGCCGATCCTTCACTGTCGGTACGCCTGGCCGAATTACTAACAGAAGCCGGGCTGCCCGACGGCGTATTCAACGTAGTACACGGCGAACGTCAGGATAACGAAATTTTACTGCGTGATCCCCGGGTGCAGGCCGTCAGCTTTGTCGGTTCGACTAAAGTGGCCGCGCAAGTCTATAAAATAGCTTCGGAACATGGTAAACGCGTTCAGGCGTTGGGTGCAGCGAAAAACCACGGCTTAGTCATGCCAGACGCCGATATAGACAGTGCGGTTAACGCCATCTTAGGCGCAGCTTTCGGAGCGGCGGGCGAACGTTGTATGGCGTTGCCGTTAGTGGTTACTATTGATGATGCGACGGCGGATAAACTGGTCGCCGCACTTAAACCGAGAGTAGAAAGCCTGCGCTATGGCCCGGGAATTGTACCGGCCGGCGAAAAAGAAATGGATTTCGGTCCTTTAATCAGTCAACAGCACTTAGATAAGGTTACCTCTTATATTGATCAGGGGGTGAAAGAGGGCGCAACCCTATTGGTGGACGGACGGGGTAAAAAACCGAAAGGATATGAAGAGGGATACTTTATCGGCGGTACGCTATTTGATCATGTAACTCCGGATATGGTGATCTATAAAGAAGAAATTTTCGGGCCGGTATTAGGCATCGTCAGAGCCAAAAGCTTTGAACAGGCGATGAAGCTGATCAACGAGCATCCCTTCGGTAACGGTACCGCGATTTTCACCGCCGACGGCGGTACCGCGCGGGAATTCGCCTATCATGTGCAGGCCGGCATGGTGGGGGTAAATGTTCCTATTCCGGTGCCTATGTCCTTCCATTGCTTCGGCGGCTGGAAACATTCCGCCTATGCCACCCTGAACGTTTATGGTACGGACGGCGTACGTTTTTACACTAAAATGAAAACCGTAACCACCCGTTGGCCAAATAAATTTCATCTGGAACACGCCGCTTTCAGTATGCCGACATTATAAGGGCATAAATCTGTTCCTTTAGGCGTTAAGGTGTGCTTTCAGGCGCACCTTTTATTTTTCTCCCTTAGCTTCAAACCTATCCAAGTTTAAGGCGCATTGTATTTCCCGTTATTTAGGATAAAATCAAGACTAATCACAGAGCATCTCGGGATATTCATTTTATGCTAAACAAACTAGGCCGCGGCTGGAATAGGTTATGTCGCCGGATCATTAATCCTCGACTCGGTCAAAAACTGCGCAATCAAGATATAACCCTACTTTCTGCCAACTGTAACGGTGCGCTTATTCTGCACGATCTGGGACTGAAGTTTAATTCCCCCTTCGTTAACCTCTATCTGACGCCGGCGGATTTTATTAAATATCTACAACGTATCGAATATTACCGCCATCAGGAACTGCACTTTATCCGTACGGATAAGCCCTACCCCGTGGCACAACTGGAGGATATCCGCATTCATTTTATGCATTATGCCGATGCACAGGAAGCGCGGACAAAATGGCAGCAACGTTCGGCTCGTATGAATTTAACCGCGCCTTTTATTATGATGACCGATCGGGACGGTTGCAGCTATGCGGACTTAAAAGCCTTTGATCAGCTGCCTTTCGAAAATAAAGTGGTATTTACCCATCAAAACTATCCGGAATTTAACGCCGCCTTTTATATTAAAGGCTTCGAACAACAGGGGCAGGTCGGCGATTTATTTGAGTTTTGCGGATTAACGGGGAAAAAATATTATGATAAATTTGATTATGTCGCATGGTTTAACGGATGCAAATAATGGATAAATTACCTAAAGTCGTGGTACTGACCGGCGCCGGAATTTCCGCCGAATCGGGCATTCGCACCTTCCGCGCGGAAGACGGATTATGGGAAGATCATCAGGTGGAAGATGTGGCCACACCGGAAGGATTCCGGCGCAATCCCACTCTGGTACGGGAATTTTATAATGCCCGGCGGCGTAAACTCTTCGATCCCGCCGTATCTCCGAATCCCGCCCATCTGGCATTGGCGGAACTGGAAAAAAAACTCGGTTCCCATTTTTTACTGGTTACCCAAAATGTGGACAATTTACATGAGCGGGCCGGTTCAAAAAACCTGATTCATATGCACGGCGAATTACTGAAAGTACGCTGTGTACGCTCGGATAAAATATATGCCTGGCAGGGGGATATCGAGCAACATGATCGCTGTAGTTGCTGCCGCCCGCCGCAAGTATTACGCCCGCATATCGTCTGGTTCGGCGAAATGCCGCTGGAAATGGACAGAATTTATCAGGCATTGGCACAATGCGATTATTTTATCTCCATCGGCACCTCGGGTAATGTTTACCCGGCCGCAGGGTTTGCCCGCGAGGCGCAGTTGCAAGGGGCCGAGACCATTGAGCTAAATCTTGAGCCAAGCCTGGTAAAATCCTCTTTCAGCCGCGCCTATTACGGCAAAGCGGGCGAAATCGTACCGGATTTCGTGCAGGACTTTATTGCCCGTTTGAGCCATTGATGCTCGCGGATAAGAACTAAAGTGCGGTCGAAAATCCCATGATTTTTTCCTCGGCGTACCCACTTAATTAACAGTCCCGATTAACCGCCGAATTAACGCCGGCCGAGAATTTAACTGCATTTTTGCGCAAAAAGACATACAATGCACGGCGTGTTTGCACCCTTGCCGAAATATTGGTAAAGTGCGTTATTGTTTTGATTCGGGCAAACTTAGGATTAGAAAAATGAGCCAACAAGAATATTTAGATTTCGAATTGCCTATCGCTGAACTGGAAGCCAAGATTGAATCCCTACGAGCGGTTACCGAGCAGGATAACAGCATCAATCTTGACGATGAAATTAAACGTCTGCAGAAAAAATGTGCGGAGCTTACCCAAAAAACCTTCGCCAATCTGGACGCTTGGCAGGTTTCCCGCATGGCCCGCCATCCGAATCGCCCTTATACCCTGGATTATATTCAACATATTTTTACCGATTTCGACGAACTGGCGGGAGATCGCGCCTTTGCCGACGACAAAGCCATCGTGGGCGGACCGGCTCGTTTAAACGGTCGCCCGGTAATGGTTATCGGCCATCAGAAAGGCCGTTCGGTGAAAGAAAAGGTCATGCGTAATTTCGGCATGCCTGCACCTGAAGGTTATCGCAAGGCGCTGCGCTTAATGCAGATGGCAGAACGCTTTAATTTGCCGATTATCACCTTTATTGATACCCCGGGGGCTTATCCCGGCGTCGGTGCGGAAGAACGCGGCCAGTCGGAAGCCATTGCGCGCAACCTGCGTGAAATGTCCACCCTGAAGGTTCCCGTTATCTGTACCGTCATCGGCGAAGGAGGATCGGGCGGTGCGCTGGCCATCGGCGTAGGCGACAAAGTCAATATGTTGCAATACAGCACCTATTCCGTTATTTCACCGGAAGGCTGCGCCTCCATTTTATGGAAAAGCGCGGATAAAGCATCTACCGCGGCGGAAGTTATGGGCTTAACCGCCCCTCGTCTGCAGGAACTGGGACTTATCGACAGCATTGTGCAGGAGCCTCTGGGCGGCGCTCATCGTCAATATGAAGAAATGGCGCAGAATCTGAAACAGCGTTTACTGGCGGACCTAACCGAACTGGATATTCTGGACAAGGAAAGTCTGCTGGAACGCCGTTATCAACGTCTGATGGCTTACGGCTACTGCTGATTACCACTATTTACAAAAGAGCGGTCTTTTTTACCGCTTTTTTATTTTTGCAAACTCGATGCTTAAGCAAGGAATATTATGAAAAACGTACTTTCAATTCAATCCCATGTAGTGTTCGGCTATGCGGGTAATAAATCGGCAACCTTTCCGATGCAGTTAATGGGCATTGATGTTTGGGCGCTGAATACGGTGCAATTTTCCAATCATACCCAGTACGGTAAATGGACGGGAATGGTAATACCCAAAGAACAAATCGGCGAGATCCTACGCGGTATCGATGAAATCGGCGAGCTGAAAAACTGCGATGCGGTAGTATCCGGTTATATAGGTTCCGCCGAACAAGTAGAAGAAATCGTTCGCGCCTTTCATCAGGTAAAAGCAAGAAATCCGAATGCCATTTATCTGTGCGATCCGGTTATGGGGCATCCGGATAAAGGCTGTATCGTAGCCGACGGCGTGAAAGAAGGTTTAATCAACCAGGCAATGTCTGAGGCGGATATTATCACCCCTAATCTGGTGGAATTACGCGAGCTGAGCGGATTGCCGGTGGAAAATTTCGAACAGGCCGTGGCTGCGGCACGGGCAATTTTAGCCAAAGGGCCGAAAAAAGTACTGGTTAAACATCTGAACAAGGCGGGAAAAGACCGCACTCAGTTCGAAATGTTACTGGCGAATGAAGAAGGAATTTGGCATATCGGACGTCCGCTGCATTATTTCGAACGTGAACCTGTGGGCGTCGGCGATTTAACCGCCGGATTATTCCTGGCAAATAAATTACAGGGTAAATCCGATATTGCAGCATTCGAACATACCGCCAATGCCGTTAACGACGTAATGCAGACCACCTATCAGCAACATTCCTACGAATTGCAGCTGATTGCGGCGCGGGAACTTATTATTAACCCGATCAGCCGGTATAAAGCGGTAAAAATCGCTTAATATCAGCTACATTCGGCGTACCCACGGCTAAGCATGACATTATTTTCCGATTTCCAAGATCAGATCGAACAAAGCGGAAGCCGCCGGTTTTTGGTCGCTTTTAGCGGCGGTCTGGACTCCACCGCGTTGTTGCTGCTGTTTACAAAACTACGGCAAAAACAACCGCACTTTGAGTTCAGAGCGATCCATATTCACCACGCACTCAGTCCTCATGCCGATGCTTGGCTCGCTCATTGCCGCCGCTTGTGCGCAAGTTTGGAGATCCCCTTTATCGCCGAAAGGGTCAAAGTGGAAAAATCGCAGGGAATCGAAGCCGGCGCCAGAGAAGCCCGCTATCGGGCGATAGCCTCCCATCTGCTGGCGGGGGAAACCCTGGTAACCGCACATCATTTACAGGATCAGAGCGAAACCTTTTTACTTGCACTGAAACGCGGCAGCGGTTTACAGGGGCTAAGCGCCATGCAGGTACGAAGCCATCTATTTCAGATGCCTCTACTGCGCCCCCTGCTCAATATTTCCCGCCCCCAGCTGGAAGAATATCTGCAACGGGAAATGCCTTCTTTGCGCTGGGTCGAAGATGAAAGTAATCTTGATAACCGCTACGAACGTAATTTTTTGCGTAATGACATCCTTCCCCGGCTACGCCGGCGCTGGCCTCATTTTGATAAATCCGTACAACGGGCCGCACAGCATTGTTTCGAACAGCAACAATTGCTGAATGAACTCCTGGCGGAGGAATTCGAACGCCGTTATTGTTCGCAGCGGCAATGCCTGAATATTGCCGATTTCCATGCGGCTTCCGTACCGAAACAATGCGCCTTATTACGCCTCTGGTTTAGCCGTTTACAAATAAATATGCCCTCCGAGCTACAGCTGCATCAACTCAGGCAGGATCTTATTTTCTCCGCCCCCGACGCCATGCCGCAATTTCATTTAGGCCCGTATATCCTGCGTCGTTACCGGCAGTACTTATATATCACCGCCGCCTTTCAGGATCTGAGTAACCTCAGAATTACCGTTGGGGGCGAAGGCGAAATTAGGTTACCCGATAATCTCGGTCTGCTTACTGTCGTGCGACAAGGAAATCATCTTATTTTTCGCTGGCAAGACAAATGCAGTAAACTCCCTCTAACGGAACAAGAAATACAAATTCGCTTCGGCTATAGCGGCAAAGTGGCAAGCTCGCGGGGAGAATTTCATCGCGACATTAAGAAAATCTGGCAGCGGCTGGAGGTTCCGCCCTGGCAACGTAAGCGTATCCCGCTGGTTTTCTATGCCGATAAGCTGCAAAGTGCGGTGGGTTTTTTTGATATTTTTTCCGTATAAAAGACTGTCGTTTTCCCTACAATACCGGAGCTTATCCGTTTCCGTTATTGCGGCCAAAAAAAATCTCCCCGCAGGGAGATTTTTTAATCTCTTAACATTATTTCGCGTCAACCGCCGGAGCCGGAGCCTGTTCCGCCTGAGGAGCTTCCGCTTCGGCCGGGTTTGTCTGTGCCGGTGCGGCATCTGCCTGTGGAGCTTGTGCCGGAGCGGCAGGTTTAGCAGCATCGGTTTTTTCACCGTATTTCTGTTCTAAGTCGGATTGTAGTTTAGAAAGTTCTCCTACGGATTTTTCCAACGCCTGAGTTTTTTCTTTCAAAGCCTGTACGCTTTCTTCGCTACGGGAAACAATCAATGTATTCAAACTGTCAACGGTAACTTCGGTCGCCGCCAGGAATACCTGTTTGCTTTTCTCTTTTAACGGTTTAATTTCGTTACTTTTGATTTCTACCTGATCCAAGCTCTTAACTAAATCCTGAACTTTGGTTTTATAGTTATCCAAAATAGGTTGCAAATCTTTCGGATCTTTCAAGGTTGCCAAACTTTGCTGTAATTCGTTCTGAATCTGCTGCTGAGTCGCAACATTTTCTTTATCCCAGTTCTGCAGTTTTTTTAAATCTGCCGCAGGATCGCTACATGCGGTTAACGCGGTCAGAGTTAACAATAAAATACCGCCTAATTTGATCAATGTTTTCATTACATTTTCCTTCAATTAATAAATAATAAAAAATAGCTTAAATCGCCCAATCCAGTGCATAAAATGCTACCAGAGCCGCGGCAATCAATACAGTCCCTATATTCAGTTTTTTCACATCGCCGCAGACCAATCGGCCAATCACCAGAGATGCAAACCCGAGCATTATACCCGTAACGATATTCGCTGTTAAGACAATAAATACACCGCAGATTAATCCCGACATAGCGCCGACGAAATCGTCAAAATCCAACTTACTCACATTGCTCAGCATCAACAAACCGACGTACATCAATGCCGGTGCCGTAGCATAGGCGGGAACCAAGGTGGCTAAGGGTTGGAAAAACAACATCAGTAAAAACAAAATACCGACCACAATCGCCGTGATCCCGGTTTTCCCGCCTGCCGCAGTTCCTGCCGCCGACTCAATATATACCGCCGCCGGCGCCGTACCGAACAGGCCGGAAAACAAACTGCTGACGGAGTCCGACGTCAGAGCCTTTCCGCCGTTGATGATCTGACCGTCCTTATCCAATAAGTTACCCTGCCCCGCCACGGCGCGAATCGTACCGGTCGCATCAAATACGGCGGTCATCACCAGAGCGAATACCACAGGTAAAATCGCCGGCTGTAGCGCACCCGCCAAATCCAGCTGCAAAAATAGCGACTGCTCACCAAAAGTCGGCATTCTGAAAACCTCACCGCCGAATTTCACCTGGGGATCAAAAATCAACCCTATGATAGTAATGGCAATAATCACCCATAAAATACCGCCCTTAACCTTCATTTTCTCCAGGCCGATAATACATGCCAGGCCGAGCAAAGAAATCTGTACGGGGAAGGAAGTGAAAGCACCGAGTTTAACCGGCAGACCGTTCTGATTACCGACCACAATGCCAACACCGTTGGCGGCAATCAACAATAAAAACAGCCCGATACCAATACCGGCGCCCTGAGCGATACAGGCCGGCAAATTGCGCAGAATCCAAGCCCGAATACCGGTGGCGGAAATTAGGGTGAAAACCGCCCCCATCAAGAAAACCGCCCCTAGAGCCACAGGGATACTGACCTGTTGCCCGATCACCAAACTAAAGGCGGTAAATGCGGTTAAGGAAATCGCACAGCCGATAGCCATAGGCACATTAGCCCACAGCCCGATAAGAATCGAGCCAAGTCCGGCTACCAAACAGGTGGCGATAAATACGCTTTCCTGCGGAAAGCCCGCCGCGCCCAACATATTAGGTACTACGATCACCGAATAAACCATAGCTAAAAATGTGGTTAATCCGGCGATAATTTCCTGACGAACGTTGGAACCGCGCGCCGAAAGCTCAAAATATTTTTCTAAAGACATAAACGGCCTCTGGTATTGAAAGAATAAATCGCGCGTATTTTACCTGAATATGCTCAATAGTAAACGTTTGCCGCTCAAATCAAATAATAAAAGGAAGCCGACCGGGGCTTCCTTATTTTTAATCCGAGTTTTTAATCCGGGCTAATAGCGCTGCCAAAAACAGACAAGACGGGATTATTTATTTACTTGGCTGCCGATTAAGCCGCCCAGCGCCGCACCGCCCAGCGTTGCGCCGGTAGAATTACCGATCACATTTCCGGCTACGCCACCGATGGCGGCGCCAATAGCCGTATTCTTCTGGGTTCTGGACATATTTCCGCAGGCTGCAACGGAACCTGCAATAAAGAGTAGCGTAAGGACTTTTGCAATGTTTTTCATATAGACACTCCAATGTTACATAGTGTTACATATTGGGACAAGAAACCCGCCTGAAGTTGCAGGCATGCGGGGAGATATGCGCTTAAGACAAGGGAAATCGCCGAAAAGTTCGGTTATCGGCGTTTGAGCGTCGTTTTTTTAAGCGATAGCGGCACCTGGCGAAAAACCGCGGCAAGGCATAAATTCAAAGCCGCCCCCTCGCTTTTCCTGAAGCGGGAAAAGTTTTATACTATGCCGGAATTTATTTTAATACAAGGATAAACCCATGGCGATTTTAGTTACCGGCGGTACCGGTTATATCGGCAGCCATACCGTAGTCGAGCTGTTAAATGCCGGCCAAGAAACCATAGTGCTGGATAATTTATATAATTCCTCCGAAATTTCGCTCCAGCGGATTAAACAAATCACCGGCAAAGAAGCGCTATTTTACCGCGGCGATATTCTGGACCGCGCAATATTGCGTGATATTTTCGCCCGTCATCAAATTGAAGCGGTAATCCATTTCGCCGGTTTGAAAGCGGTGGGAGAAAGTGTACAAAAACCCTTGTTCTACTATGAAAATAATGTGGGCGGCACCATCGTTTTAGTGGAGGAAATGCAAAAAGCCGGGGTAAACACCATTGTATTCAGCTCAAGTGCGACGGTATACGGCCATCCGCAACAGGTGCCTATTACCGAAGACAGCCCGGTCGGCGGCACCACCAATCCCTACGGTACCTCAAAATATATGGTGGAACGCATACTTGCCGATACGGTAAGCGCTAATCCGGACTTCAACGCTATTATCCTGCGCTATTTCAACCCCGTCGGCGCCCATGAAAGCGGCTTGATCGGCGAAGATCCGAACGGCATTCCGAATAATCTGATGCCTTTTATCAGCCAGGTAGCTATAGGCAAACTGCCGCAGCTCTCGGTTTTCGGCGATAATTACGCCACCCATGACGGTACCGGGGTACGGGATTATATTCATGTGGTGGATCTTGCCCTCGGTCATATTAAGGCCTTGCAAGCCCATCGCGGCGATGCCGGTCTGCATATCTATAACCTGGGTACAGGTATCGGTTATTCGGTGCTGGATATGGTAAAAGCCTTCGAAAAAGCCAATAATATCAAGGTACCTTACCGAATTGCACCGCCGCGTGCCGGCGATATCGACGCCTGTTATTCCGATCCGCGCAAAGCCGCCGAGAAACTGGGCTGGAAAGCGGAACGCGACCTGGAAACCATGATGAAGGATACCTGGAACTGGCAGAAAAAAAATCCGCAGGGATATCGCAGCTGAGCTATGTCTTAGTTGAGCGGACGCGCCGCCTTTTATGATTAAAGGCGGCTTATTGTACCAGGACGTAATACAGGAAATTTATGCCGAGCCAGCCTTCTTTATTCTCACAAATCTTCAGCCGTAATATGCTTATCTGCATATTTACCGGTTTCAGTTCCGGTTTGCCCTTTTACATCATTACCGGTCTGTTGCCGGTGTGGCTCAGATCGGAAAAAGTGGATCTGGAAACCCTAGGCTATTTTACCGCCGTTACCCTGCCCTTTTCCTGGAAATTCATCTGGGCACCGTTACTCGACCGCTATGTACCTCCGTTCCTTGGGCGTCGCCGCGGTTGGATGCTGATCTCTCAAGGCTGCTTAATTCTATCTCTGGCTTTATTCGGCATAATTGATCCCCAAACCCATTTCGGCCTGACCCTGATTGCGGCATTAGCGGTGCTGACCTCTTTCTTTGCTGCCAATCAGGATATCGTGCTGGACGCCTACCGACGCGAAATCCTGTCCGACAACGAACTCGGTCTGGGCAATTCCATTCATGTTAACGCCTACCGCGTGGCCGGACTGGTACCGGGTTCGCTCTCGCTGATTCTGGCGGATTATTTGCCTTGGCAAACGGTATTTATACTGACCGCCATGTTTATGCTGCCCGGAATTTTAATGACGCTGTTTTTAAGCCGGGAACCTCAAATCGCCCTGAAAAGCCAACGCACCTTGAGCGACAATCTGATTGAACCCTTTAAAGAATTTTTCGGACGCAAAGGCGTTTTATCCGCCCTGGCTATACTTGCTTTTATCTTTCTGTATAAATTGGGCGACAGTATGGCTACGGCACTGATTTCGCCGTTTTATCTGGATATGGGATACAGCAAGACCCAAATCGGTCTGGTGGCCAAAAACGCTTCTCTGTGGCCGATGATTATCGCCGGTATCCTCGGCGGCATCATTATGCTACGCATCGGCATTAACCGAGCCTTATGGTTATTCGGCGCAGTGCAAATCATCACCATTCTGGGCTTTGCCTGGCTGGCGGCGCAAGGCCCTTTCGAACGGATTGAAAGCTATGAAATCATTGCGCTGACCTTGGTTATCGCCGCAGAATATATCGGAGTCGGATTAGGCACCTCCGCCTTTGTCGCATTTATGGCCAGAGAAACCAATCCGCAATACACCGCCACGCAGCTCGCCCTGTTTACCAGTCTATCCGCCCTGCCCCGTGCAACCCTGAATACTCAGGCCGGCAATCTAATCAATTATTTCGGCTATTATGATTATTTCTGGTTGTGTTTTTTCCTGGCCATACCCGGTATGCTCTGCCTGTTTTGGATCGCACCCTGGAACGGGGAAAAATAATACTTTCGCCTACTAGCCAAAATCAAGCATATAGGGGCACCACTGCCCCTGCATTTTCGCCGAATTATTCTCCCGCCAGTTGTCCGGCAAAAAAATCAGCCGAAAAAGACCGCTCTTTTAGGGCAATTATAAGGATTTCTCCCTTATTCCATAGGGGAGCGATATATCTGCGCGCTCCGATTTATCGGTGTGCATAAATAGCAGAAAATTACCGATAGCAAGGTTGGAAAAGGTGTTTTTTCAGCGCTGAAAAGAAGAATAACCCTATTGCTTGAGTTAAATCAAGAAAAGGAGGATAACTTCTGACTTTAACCCTTTACGGTTATAGTGGCGAAGTTTAGAATGGCATGCAACTCTGAGAGAGTTTAGTCAGAGTTCGTCAAAATAAATCAATTAATAAAATTAAAGGTGAACTATTATGGTTTGGTTACACTTATTTGTGGTCTTAGTATTTATTTTCATGGGTACTAGATTGGGTGGTATCGGGATCGGATTCGCCGGCGGGTTCGGTGTGATCGCATTAGCCTTGCTCGGGCTGTCTCCGGGCGATATTCCGTTTGATGTTATTTCAATCATCATGGCGGTTATTATGGCCATTGCAGCAATGCAGGTTGCCGGCGGTATGGACTTTTTAGTCAAATGGGCAGAAAAACTGCTACGCAAACATCCAAAACATATTACCTATCTGGCGCCAGCCGTAACCTATTGGATGACTGTACTGGCCGGTACAGGTCATACTGCGTTCTCAACTCTGCCGGTAATTGCCGAAGTAGCGAAAGAACAGGGTATTCGTCCTTCCCGTCCGTTATCTATCGCTACCGTCGCTTCCCAGATTGCGATTACCGCATCACCGATTTCCGCTGCCGTAGTATTTTTATCCGGTTCACTGGAACAAAAATTCGGCATCAGTTATTTAGCCTTATTGGGGATCTGGATTCCGACAACATTCGTTGCCTGTATGATCACCGCATTTTTCTGTAACTTCTTAGGCAAAGAGTTAAAAGATGATCCTATTTATCAGGATCGCTTAGCCAAAGGTCTGGTAAAAATGCGCGGCGAAATGCAAGTGGAAATCAAACCTTATGCCAAATTATCCGTTGCAATCTTTATCCTGGTTATCTTGGTAGTAATGCTTTACGCCACCATGATCAGCAAAACCGTCGGCTTAATCGAAAATCCGATCCTCAGCCGCGACCAGGCCATTATCGCCTTTATGCTGACTGCCGCTGCAGCTATTGTAGTACTCTGTAAAGTGGACACTGCCGCAATTACCAGCGCCTCTACCTTTAAATCAGGTATGTCCGCCGCCATCTGCGTAATGGGTGTTGCCTGGTTAGGTAATACTTTCGTAGGCGGTCATATCGACGAAATTAAAGAAGCCGCGTCCAACCTGTTGAATACCTATCCTTGGTTACTGGCCGTAGCATTATTTATTGCCGGTACATTGCTTTATTCTCAGGCTGCAACCGCCAAAGCCCTATATCCTGCCGCATTAGCCCTGGGTATTTCGCCTGAAGCGGCAATAGCTTCATTTGCAGCGGTTTCCGCCTTATTCGTATTGCCGACCTATCCGACTCTATTAGCCGCAGTGGAAATGGACGATACCGGTTCCACCCGTATCGGTAAATTAGTCTTTAACCACCCGTTCTTAATTCCGGGTGTAATAGCTATCGGCTTATCCGTTATCTTTGGTTTTGTTATTGCTGGTGCTGTTCTATAACGCTAAAGCAATATTTTAATCCACAATTACCGACCGAATACCCTAGGGTATTCGGTTTTTTTATCCGCCCTATTGGTGTAAAAGAGCAGGTTCGCAGTTTTTCGGCATAAACCCTTGCGGAAAACGGCCTATTCTATAGCTTAATATTATTTTCGTTACCGCCAGAGTTATGCCGCTACAAGCTTATGAAATCCGTCCCCTGCCAAAGTCGAAAAATTCCCCTTAATCCGGAAGAAAAACTTGAGTTTCTTGCCTGTGCGGGGTATGGTAGGCGGGTTTCTTTTTATCTTACAGAGGGCAGTATGAAAATTATTCTTTTAGGCGCACCGGGGGCCGGTAAAGGCACTCAGGCACAGTTTATTATGAACAAATTCGGTATTCCGCAGATTTCCACCGGGGATATGTTGCGAGCCGCCATCAAAGCGGGCAGCGAACTGGGTAAACAGGCCAAAACGCTAATGGATGCGGGCCAGCTGGTACCGGATGATTTAATTATTTCTTTAGTAAAAGAGCGCGTAGCGCAAAGCGATTGTGCGAAAGGCTTCTTATTGGACGGTTTCCCACGTACCATTCCGCAGGCCGATGCGTTAAAATCCGCCGGAATTGCCATTGATTATGTACTGGAATTCGACGTACCTGATGAGGTTATCGTGGAGCGTATGAGCGGACGTCGCGTACACCCGGCTTCCGGTCGTTCTTATCATATTGTTTACAATCCGCCGAAAACGGAAGGTAAAGACGATATCACCGGCGAAGATTTAATTATTCGTGCCGATGATAAACCGGAAACCGTACTGGATCGGTTAAAGGTTTACCATACTACAACCCGTCCGTTGGTAGACTACTATCAGGCCGAAGCTGAAGCCGGCCGCACCCGCTACTTCCGTCTGGACGGCACCCAAAAAGTGGAACAGGTCAGTCAGGAACTAAATAATATTTTGGCCTAATCCCCAATCCTTAACATAATAAAGCGCAGCAAAATTGCTGCGCTTTTCTCTGTCTGCGATGCCATTAATCCTGCTGAAAAAACTTCTTTAAAAAAGACCGCACTTTTCACTTATAGCAGTTTACTTAGCCGTCAGAATAGGTTTTAAGAATCTTGCCGTATGGGAAACCTTACTTTCGATGATTTGCTCAGGAGTTCCGGCGGCGATAATTTGTCCGCCGCCGCTACCGCCTTCCGGGCCGAGATCCACAATCCAATCCGCGGTTTTAATCACATCCAGATTATGCTCGATCACTACGATGGTATTGCCTTGATTGCGTAACCGATGCAGCACTTCGAGCAATTGTTTGATATCGGCAAAATGCAGCCCGGTCGTAGGCTCATCCAGAATATACAGGGTTTTCCCCGTATCCCGTTTGGACAGTTCCGTCGCCAACTTAACCCGCTGCGCCTCACCGCCGGACAATGTAGTGGAAGATTGTCCCAGCCGAATATAAGACAAACCTACATCAATCAATGTCTGCAATTTACGCGCAATCATCGGTACTGCATCAAAAAACTCACGCGCATCTTCCACGGTCATATCTAATACCTGATGAATGGTTTTACCCTTATAACGAATTTCCAGGGTTTCGCGGTTATAGCGCTTGCCTTTACATTGATCGCAAGGCACATACACATCCGGCAGGAAGTGCATTTCTACCTTGATCACGCCGTCGCCCTGACAGGCTTCACAGCGACCGCCGCGCACATTAAAACTAAAGCGCCCCGGATTATATCCCCTTGCGCGGGATTCCGGCACGCCGGCAAACAATTCGCGAATCGGAGTAAAGACACCGGTATAGGTGGCAGGATTGGAACGCGGGGTACGCCCAATCGGGCTTTGATCGATATTGATAACCTTATCGAAAAACTCCAGCCCCTCGATACTTTTATAAGGCGCATAATCAATATTTTCCGCCTTATTCAGCACGTTCTGCGCAATCGGAAACAGAGTGTCGTTAATTAAGGTGGATTTCCCCGAACCTGATACCCCGGTAATACAGGTAAACAGGCCGACCGGAATTTCCAAGTTCACATTCTTCAGATTATTCCCGCAAGCGCCGTTCAGCTTTAAGATTCGCTGCTTATCCGCTGCGATACGCTGCGCCGGAATTTCAATCCGTTCGGCACCGGATAAAAAGCGCCCGGTAATGGAAGCCGGATTGGCCATAATCTGCGCCGCCGTACCCTCGGCGATCACATTACCGCCATGTACACCCGCACCGGGGCCGATATCGATAATATGATCCGCCAGCCGGATGGCATCTTCATCATGTTCCACCACAATAACGGTGTTACCCAGATTTCTTAAATGCAGTAATGTATTCAGCAAGCGCTCGTTATCGCGCTGGTGCAAACCGATAGAAGGTTCGTCCAACACATACATCACGCCCACCAGTCCGGCACCGATCTGGCTGGCAAGACGAATACGCTGCGCCTCCCCACCGGAGAGAGTCTCGGCGGAACGGGACAAGGACAGATAATTCAGCCCCACATTAACTAAAAACTGCAGGCGCTCTGTAATTTCTTTCAGAATTTTTTCCGCAATCTGAGCTTTCTGCCCGCTTAATGCAAGTTGGGAGAAATATTGTGCCGCTTCCCCGATACTCATCTCGGAAAGCGCAGGCAAATTGGTCTGGCCGATATATACATGACGCGCTTCCCGGCGCAGGCGCGAACCGCCGCAATCGGCACAGGGGCGATTACTGATATTTTTCGCCAATTCCTCACGCACCGACATGGATTCGGTTTCCTTATAGCGGCGCGCCATATTGTTCAGAATACCTTCGAAAGGATGATGCCGCACCACAACATCGCCGCGATCGTTCATATACTGGAATTCAATTTCTTCCTTACCCGAACCCTGCAACAGAATGTGGCGAATTTTAGTCGGCAGGCTTTCAAAAGGAGCTTCCACATCAAAATCATAATGTTTAGCCAAAGAAGTCAGCATCTGATAATAATAGAAATTACGCCGATCCCAACCTTTAATTGCACCGCCGGCAAGGGAAATAGCCGGGTTCTGCACCACCCGCTGCTCATCAAAATACTGCTGAACACCAAGTCCGTCGCAGCTCGGGCAGGCACCGGCCGGGTTATTAAAAGAGAATAGACGCGGTTCCAACTCGGTAACGGAATAGCCGCAGTGCGGACAGGCGAAATTAGCGGAAAATACCAATTCCTCCGCTTTCGGATTATCCATATCCGCCACCACCACGATCCCGCCGGAAAGTTCCAACGCCGTTTCGAAGGATTCCGCCAAACGGGTAGCTAAGTCCGGACGCACCTTAAAGCGATCCACCACCACTTCAATCGTATGTTTTTTCTGTAATTCCAGTTTGGGCGGATCGGATAAATCGCATACCTCACCGTCAATCCGGGCGCGGATATAACCCTGTGCGGCAATATGCTCCAGAATTTTCACATGTTCGCCTTTCCGCGCCTTAACCACCGGAGCCAACAGCATCATACGACTGCTTTCCGGCAAAGCCAGCACCTGATCCACCATCTGACTAACGGTCTGCGCCGCCAGTGCCACATTATGGGTCGGACAACGCGGTTCGCCCACACGGGCAAACAGCAAACGCAAATAATCATAAATTTCAGTAATGGTACCGACCGTTGAGCGCGGGTTATGGGAAGTGGATTTCTGCTCAATGGAAATTGCCGGCGACAGACCTTCGATATGATCCACATCGGGCTTTTCCATCAGGGATAAAAACTGGCGCGCATAAGCGGACAGCGATTCCACATAACGACGCTGCCCCTCCGCATACAGCGTATCGAAAGCTAATGAGGACTTGCCCGAACCGGACAGCCCTGTAATTACAATTAATTTATCGCGCGGAATGATAAGATTGATATTTTTCAGATTATGCGTCCGCGCTCCGCGGATATCGATTTGATCCATAATGATTACAGCATAGAGGTTAATTCAAAACTGGAAACATTATCGCACATTCTTTAATCTGTGCAAATATCCAGTGAAAACGAATGGATCTTTTATGCTATTTCAGGCAAAATAAGGCAAATTTTTCGACAAATAGAATCAGAGGAAATTATGGCAGGAATTAATAAAGTGATTATCGTCGGCAACTTAGGTAACGACCCTGAAATCCGTACTATGCCGAACGGCGAAGCTGTAGCCAATATCAGCGTTGCCACCAGTGAAAGCTGGACCGATAAAAACACCGGCGAACGCCGCGAAATCACCGAATGGCATCGCATCGTATTCTATCGTCGTCAGGCGGAAGTGGCCGGTGAATATTTGCGTAAAGGCTCCCAGGTTTATGTGGAAGGCCGTTTAAGAACTCGCAAATGGCAGGATCAAAACGGTCAGGATCGCTACACCACGGAAATTCAGGGCGATGTTCTGCAAATGTTAGGCGGCCGCAATAGCACACAGGGCGGCTATGCACCTCAGGGCGCTCCGCAGCAGCAATACACCCAATCAAGCGCACCGTCCCGCCCTGCCCCGGCGGAAAAACCGGCGCCGAAAGCGGAACCGGCGATGGACGATTTTGATGATGATATTCCGTTCTAAGTTACATATAATTTAAACCTTTATACGCTAGAGAACCCTTTAAAACAAAGGGTTCTTTTTTTTATATTCATTTTTAGAGTGGAAATTTATCATTTTAGTATTTATATATGTTTAATTTGTAAATTAAATGGGTATGTATAAACTAAAGAACAATTAAAATCTCTTATTCGACACATGAAGTAAAATATAAAAAATAGAAGTAGGTTACCAATCCAGAAGAAAATAAATGTGAGTTTTAACCTGTGATATAAAGGCATATTGATGAAAGTTTTTGTTCGAGATAATTTGGGCGGTTGAACATCTTAATTTATTTAGGGTTATATTTATAATATGAAGGTAATTTCATCATTTGTTTTTGGTTGCAAACATAAAAACTAAATATATTGAATGCTTTTTATAGAAATAACCAAAATAGGAAACTGTAGAATTTGAGAACATTTTTGCAAAATCTTCTCAAAATCTCACCGCTCTTTTTCAATAATATTTAAAGTTATGCTGTTCGATATTCAGGCAGTCTTTCAGTAATCCATAATTAATCAATGTCAGCCATAGGATAGCCAAGCCGTTTGTGGACTTACACCTGCTTTTGTAGCTTCGTCCGCACACAATTTGGCTTACACTTCAGGCTTCATCAGCAGTGCGTTAATCTGCACATTTTCAACGACAGATATCCAATCTTTCACTTTGCAATTGGCATAGCATTCATGCGTGGCAATAAAAACCGTCTGAACCACTTTTTTATCGGTACCACCACAAGTACCATCAACAACATCAAAACACATCAATAACAAAATATCTGTCCAATTTTTGTGCTTTTAACGCATCAGGCACATTCGGATTCAACAAGCAGCAAATGATTTTAATGCTTGCATGTTTGAATTTAGTGTAAATCTCGGTGGCAAGCTTATTTAGAAAATTAATCTTTCAAGTGACTTGCCACCTACTTTAAAAATCCTCATACTTATAAAATAAAAATAATTTATGGTGATATAAGATGTCTATCAGATGGGAAAATATCAAACCTTTAAAAGGTTCTCAAAATAATGCTTTTGAAGAACTGGTATGTCAATTGGCACACCAAGAATTTCAATCACAAGGAAAATTTACCAGAATTTCTGCCCCTGATGGTGGAATTGAAGCAATGTGCGAATTTCCAGATGGCTCATTATATGGATGGCAAGCCAAATATTTTTTAAGTTCATTTTCATCATCACAATGGCAACAAATTGAAGATTCCTTTAAGGAATCTTTAAAAAATTATCCAAACCTTAAAAAATATTATGTTTGTGTCGCAACCGATAGAGCAAATGCCAATATATCTAGGACCAGGTCTTTTCTTTTCAAATGGAAAGCATATACCAAAAAATGGAAAGAATTCGCTCAATCACAAGGTCGTGAAATAGAATTTGAATTTTGGGGAAGTTTTGAATTATCTAATTTATTATCAAAACCAGAAAATGCAGGAAAAAAATTCTTTTGGTTTAATGAGAATGAATTATCAGACAAATGGTTTGAACAATACAATCAACAAGCCATTAGCAATCTTGGTGTTCGTTATACACCAGAAATCAATGTTAATTTACCCATTGCAATACAATTAGAAAGCCTAGCTCGAACAGAGAATTTTAAAGAAAATTTTGAAAAAAAATTTAATCAATTATTAATAAATGTCAAATCAAACCATCAATTCATATATCACAATGAAGAGTTAAACCAGTATTTTGAGCCTGTATATAAACTTTTAATTAAAGAGCTTAATTTATCAACAATTAATAATTTAGAGACAGTTATTGATATTAACTTATTAATTCAGAAAACTAATGAGTTAATAAGTTATATTAAAAATTTATTTCAAGATAATTCAAATAAAACAAATAATAATTACTACTTTTACAGGAGTTTAATCAAGGAATTAGACGACATTATTCAACTATTAAATTCATCTGAATTGTCATTATTCAACGGTAAAATACTTATTTTAACTGGTCAAGCTGGTAGTGGTAAATCCCATTTATTAGGGGATTTTATCCAAAACACCCAATCTTCAGGAAAATATGCCCTATTGTTATTGGGTCAAGATTTCACTGAAAAGTCTAATGTTTGGGATCAAATTTTCAAACAGTTAAATATTCGAAACACCACACCTGATGTTTTTTTGTCAGCTTTGAATAGCATAGGTGAAATGCAGAAAGAACGGGTTATTTTAGCCATAGATGCTTTAAACGAAGGCGAAGGGAAATCTTTGTGGAATAATCAACTCAATGGATTTATTGAATTGGTAAGTCAATACTCAAATATTGGATTGGTCCTTAGTGTAAGAAATAGTTACCAAGAAATTATTTTTAATCAATTAACTACAAAAAATAAAGAAAAATTATGTTATGTCAATCATACAGGGTTTATGGATAATGAGTTTGAAGCCATTCAAATATTTTTCCCTTACTATGGCTTACAATTACCTAGCATTCCATTACTTAATCCAGAATTTTCTAATCCATTATATTTAAAATTATTTTGTGAATCTTTAAGATTTCAAAGGGAAACTTATGTACCGAAAGGTCATAAGGGATTTAATTACATTATAAAATCTTATGTAGAAGGGGTTGAGAAACGTATTTGCAAACAAATTGAACAAGATATTGGCTCAAATTTAGTTCAAAGAGCAATCAATGTGATTGCAAAATTGCAATTGGAAGAAGATAAATATATCTTGAATTATATTACAGTTAAGAGAAAAATTTGTGATGAGTTAATAGAAGACATTGCAGAATCAGAAGCCAAAAAATTTCTTGATTACTTAATTAAAGAAAACGTAATCAGTAAAAGCGCTTATTATAATAAAGATGAAGAATATATTTATTTTAATTATGAAAGAATCGGGGATTACCAAAAAGCCAACTTGATATTACAACATATTCATAATAAAGATAATTTTATTCAATGGTTAAGTACCGAACAAGGGAAAACCCTATGCAAAAGAGTTAGTTATAACAGGGGTATTTGGGAAGCATTGAGCGTATTATTATCCGAACAATTTCATTTTGAATTATTTGAAGTGTTTGATTGCTCAAAAGATTGTATTTGGTTTGAGATTATTGTGGAAAATCTCTTTTGGAGGCTACCTGAAACAATCAATATGCAAAAACTGCAAAAGTTTCTTAATGCTCATCAATATTTTAATCAAGAAATTTGGATAGATGTTTTATATCAATTAGCTACCGAAATTGACCACCCATTAAATATAAGATATTTGCACAATAAACTGCATTCTTTTTCTTTAGCACATAGAGATGCAAATTGGACTGCTTTTATTGTATTAGATTCTTATCAATGCCTAGCAATAGATAGATTATTGACTTGGTGTTATAAATCAAGCGGTCAAAAAAATATTGAACCAGAAGTATTATTGTTGGGTGCAATCGCTGTAAGTTGGTTATTTACTTCTACTGACAAAAAAAATAGAAATAAGTATATCAATGCGCTTGCCCACTTATTGTGGAATAGATTGGAAATAGCGTTAGAATTATTTAAAGAATTTAATACGGTTAATGACCCTTATGTGATGGAAGGTATTTTATCTGCCATTTATGGTGCTGTTGTCTATTCGGAAAATATATCTTATTTAAAAGAACTTGCATTAGAGATAGACAATCAGATATTTAATAAAACTGAAACAGAAGAAATTTATCCAAATGTATTGATTCGTAATTATGCTCGCTATATTATTAAATATTCTTTACAAAAAGATGATTACTCATCAGATAATATTGAGTTAATCAACGAAAGAATCACACCACCATATAGAAGTTCTTTCCCTGATATTTTACCAAGCAATGAAGATATTGATAAAGAATATCATTCTAATGGGCAACGAATAATTATTCGTTCAATGGCAACGGAGCATGGTCGTGGTACTTGTAGCTATGGTGATTTTGGTAGATATACTTTTGAAGCCAATTTTCGCCAATGGAAAAATTATAAGCTAGGAAATATTATTAATGTTGATTTATTAAGCAATTATGCTTGCCAAATGGTTTTTGAAAAATTTGGTTATGATGATGAAAAGCACCTTAAATTTGATATGGAAATCCATTCAAAACATTGGCAAAGAAATGATACCAGTAAAATTGAACGAATTGGTAAAAAATATCAATGGTTGGCTTTATATGAAATTTTAGCAAGGGTAATGGATAATTTTCCTGCTTTTGTTGATAGCTATAATGATAAACCAGAGCATGATTATATAAGAAATTTAGCTAATTTTAATTTACCAAGAACCCAAATAAAAATTTCCCCCCCAATCAGAACCAATGTATTTTCTCAATACAAAAATCAAGAACAATGTAAAACCAAATATTATTTTACTATTAAGGATAATGAATTGATTGATAGTTGGGTGCAGAATAATACTTTTCCTGATATCAGCAATTTACTGGAATTGACGATCAATGGTGAAAAATGGCTTGTTTTAGAAAGACACGATGATTTTTGTGAATTGGAAAAATTCGGACAAAAAGAAACTTATGATATTCAAAAATGGTTACAAATACGCAGTTATTTAGTTAAACAATATCAATATACAGAGGTAAAAAACTGGTTAAAACAACAAGATTTTATGGGGAGATGGATGCCTGAAGGTAATGAATATTACGGGACTGATATTAATCAATTTTTTACTGAAAATATATTCAGGGAATGGCAAGAAATTTCTAGATATGGAGAAATTGAATCACCTTCATTTAAAGTGATACCCAGTGTAGATTCCCATTTTTGGGAATCTATTTATGGAAATGATGGCATTTCATTTTATGCGCCTACCCCGATAATTTATCACGGAATGAGAATGAAAAATTCCATTAAAGATGGTTATTGGGTTGATTCCCAAAATGATTTAATCTGTTTTAATCCACAGATAAATGATAAATTTCAAGACAGTTTATTAGTTAAAAAGCATGAATTCTTAAATTTTTTAAAAGAACATAAATTAAAATTAGTCTGGACTGTTTTGGGTGAGAAACACGCTTACAAACAAAGCAAATTTTTACAAGAACTTTCTGGAGTTTATTATCTGCATGGTAAAAATCAACAAGTAAAAGGTAATATTTCAAATACCATTAAAGAGATCCCAAATTGGAGAAATGAACAATAAACGCCCTTTTGTTACCATTATTCAGAAAGGCAGTCTCTCCAAAACCTCTGAACGGTTGAATATGTCAATTGACACCATTAACTGACAAATCATGGAATTGAAAAAATCACTCAACATTCAATTAGCTGACTGCAAAAAATCTGTCGTTAAGGTTTAAAAATTCGGATGGACGTGAGTCTGTACATAGTATTCATACCCTTGACGATACATCTCGAACGGTAACGCCGCTACCTGCTCTTTGTTTCCGACTGCGACTATCTGAGCCAGGCTCTGCTGAATGCTGTCTTTCTGGCAGTACATAAAGCTGTTGCAGAGCGCATCGCTCGAATTGAACATACTGAGTGTAGCCACCACCTTAAAGTGCTTGTCGGTTTGCGCTGCTTTAATCGAATACAGCCGCCACAGATTCCCAACAAGCCGATATGTGCGCTGTCTACACCTTTATACCGGCTGATAAAATCCGCTGCGGCGCGAATATTTTCGATATGGTTTTTCGGCTTATCGGTATAACGCGGTGTTCCCTAGCTGCTGCCCTGATAGGCCGTATTAATGGTAATGTATCCCTGTTCCACCAGTCGCTGTGCATACAGTCCGGCGACCTGCTATTTTCCCCCGCCGTTAGGATGGGCAACAACAATGGCCGGATATTTTTATTCGGGTCGAAGTTTGCCCTGTAAGTTTTGTGTTATCGCTCCCTCATAGGTCAATGTGAACGGTTTTTTCGTCTAATCTTCCACTATAACTGCTCCTGATATGCTGAATAAAAGAAATGAACTGAGTAATGTTTTTCTTAACATGCCCCCCTCCTTCCGGAGAAGGTCTGACAAAAATAAGAATAATGTCGATTAATGTTTCATCAACGGGTATTACTATAACGACGAATGATTATTTCGATTAATCGGAAAATAAAGAAAGGGGTTTTGAATTTTCTTCAAAAATAAAGCGAACGTAATTGTTCGCTTTATATATTGCACGGAAACTAAGCCACAAATAAAAGGCGCTTTAAGAGAGGGAGTCTGTTCTGAATAAAGGTATCCGCCAGTTTTTCCAGTTGACGTAGATTATCTTCCTCGCTTTCTAGGGTTTTACCGTCGGCGATCAAGCGTTGGCCCTGCTGTTGTAAGAATTTCCATACAAATTTTCCCCAATCATGGCTTTCCATTCCCTGTAAATGAGCGAGTAAAAACAGTTGTTCAACGCGGTTTACCTGTATCGCACCGCCCGTTAACGGACTGGCCAAATAATGAATATCCTCCCGCTCCCTGGCCTGATTCATAATATAGCGGTTTAATTTCTCGCAGCGCGGTTGCGCCCGTTCAATGTCTTTTTTATCCTGAACCAGTACCAGATGCCCGCAAGAATACAGAATAGACAGAATCTCAAACAAGCCGTCATGGCCGATGGCATTATACAGCTCGCCGACATTATGAACTTCGCCGTCTTCTAAAAGATCTAAAATTGGGTTGGTCATCTCTTCGTTAAGATTAGTCCTAATGCGACGGCTGATAGCGAAATCAAAATCTTTACGCGCCGTAATAAACATCACATTGAGTTCGGACCAAGCATCTCGCAATACCGAATGGGGTGCTGTTACCCGCCCTTTCACCCACAGATCGGCACGGAACTGTTTATTTAAAATAAAATCCTTGGCCGTCTGCATTAAGGTTCTGTTACCGAGCCCGCTGATAAACTCCGCCTGTTCCGTACTGAAGAGTACGGGATTAAAATCATCTAGAAAATTGGAAGAACAGGCAAAACTTACCTTAGCCGGCTCCAGCCATTCCTGCATTTCGGAAAAATACATGGGTTGCCAGTCTTTATTCAGGTATTCATGCGCCAGATAATTGATATTGGTATTTTTCAACTCCTGAATCTTATCCGCCAGTGCCGGTGATTCTTTCACCAAGCCATGACTAAGCGCCAGCGTTTTTTCACTCAGCTCCAGTGTATTTTTTACATTTGCCTCATGGGACTGTCCTTCAACCGCCGTTGCCTGCTGATAAACGGAAAGCAAGTGGCGTACCGGTGCTTTAGCCGACCAACCCGGCAGAGTATTGTAACTGATATGAAGCACTCCGCCGATTTTCAGTTTACGCCGGATAAACTCCACAATAACCGCACGATTTTCATCGGAGATCCAGGACCAAATACCATGTAGAGCGATAAAATCAAATTCAGGTAAATCCTCGCGTTGACAGAACTCATGAAAAGCCTGATCGGAAATCAGCGCCCCCGATGAAAAACTATCGGCAAGCTGTTGAGCGAATGCGGCATGATTCGGGTTAAAATCCGTACCGTACCAATCGGCATTTCCCGCAGCAGAATGAATATTAAAGGAAATCCCCTGCCCGAAGCCCAGTTCACAGGCGTTAATAATTTTCGGCGGAATAAGCCCCGCAGCTAAAAAAGGAATAATAATTCTCTGCGGTTGCAGATTTTCATAATAACCGTAGGTATAACCAACGCTACTGAAATATCCTTCCGACCAACTCGACATAAACTCTCCTTATTCTGCTGAATAACAAAAAATAGAAACCAATTATAAGGGGATATATATAAAAAGAAATGAAAAAAGCCAATTAGCGCGGGAAAATCGAATACCGGCATATTTTTATATAACAGTTTCAATAAACCCGTACAAAATACGCCTAGGAAAAGGTGTCATAAGTGAGTGCCGGGACATAAGTCCCGGCAATTTTAAATAAACTTAGGATTGCAGTAAGGAAATATCCGCCACTTGCAGGAAAAGATCGCGCAGGCTGTTAAGAATGGCTAAGCGGTTATGCCGCAGTTTTTCGTCTTCCGCATTTACCATCACCTGATCGAAGAAATTATCCACCAAGTTGCGCAACCCGGCTAAACGATCCAGCGCAGGCTGATATTCGCCGCGAGCAAATAACGGCTGTAATTCCTGCTGTAATTTTTCGACCTGCTCCGCCAGAGCGATTTCCGCTGCTTCGACACATAAAGTGCGGTCTATTTTCAGGGATAATTTTCCTTCCGCCTTATCCAAAATATTGCTGACGCGTTTATTCGCCGCCGCCAGCGCCTGCGCCGCCTCCAGGCTGCGGAAATGAGAAACGGCGCGCACCCGCGCATCAAAATCGGAAGGTTTGGTCGGGCGCCGCGCCAGTACGGACTGAATCACATCCACCGCAATACCTTCATCTTGATACCAGGCGCGGAAACGGGCAAGCATAAAGTCCACCACGTCTTCGAGCACATTTTTGTTGCTGAGCTTATCGCCAAATAATGCAACGGATTTTGCAATTAAATCCTTCAGATCCAAGGGGAGTTTTTTCTCGACGATAATCCGCAGTACCCCTAAAGCGGCACGGCGCAAGGCAAAGGGATCCTTATCCCCTTTCGGATGCTGACCTATGCCGAAAATACCGGTCAGGGTATCGATTTTATCCGCCAGTGCAACGGCACAGGCAACCGGAGAATGAGGCAACTCGTCGCCGGCGAAGCGCGGCATATATTGCTCATTCAGGGCAACCGCCACTTCTTCATCTTCTCCATCATGACGGGCGTAATGCATGCCCATCACCCCTTGGGTATCGGTGAACTCAAATACCATATCGGTCATCAAATCGCATTTTGACAACAAGCCGGCGCGTCTGGCTTTTTGCACGTCCGCACCGATTTGGGCGGCAATTTCACCGCTCAGCGCTTCGATACGCTCGGTTTTATCGCGCAAGGTTCCCAGCTGCTGTTGGAAAAGTACGGTCTGCAAACGCGGCAAACGATCTTCCAGGCGCTGTTTTAAATCTGTTTTAAAGAAGAATTCCGCGTCGGTTAAGCGCGGGCGTACCACTTTTTCATTGCCTTGAATAATTGCGCTCGGATCCTGCGGACGAATATTGGAAACAAAAATAAAATGCGGTAATAATTTCCCCGCTTTATCATAAATCGGGAAGTATTTTTGATCGCCCTTCATGGTATAAACCAGAGCTTCCGCTGGCACCGCAAGAAAACGCTCTTCGAATTTCGCACTTAAAACGTTCGGATATTCCACCAATGAAGTAACTTCTTCCAATAGATCTTCTTCAATATCCGCCACCCCGCCCAACTCGGCGGCTTTAGCCTGCGCCTCGGACAGAATCATAGCCTTGCGCTGTTCAAAATCGGCGATAACTTCACCCTTATCGCGCAAAATCTGCGGATATTGATCCGCATGTTCGATCCGGAATTCGCGCTCGCCGAGGAAACGATGGCCGCGCAGCGTATTCGCACTGGCTACCCCCAGAATTTCCCCCTCGATTAACTCATCACCCAATAATAGGGTTACCGTATGCACCGGGCGAACAAACTGGACGTTTTTATCCGCCCAACGCATGGTTTTAGGAATAGGTAATTTAGCCAGCGCGCCCTCAATAATTCCAACTAGCAGATTCTTAGTCGGCTGTCCCTTAACCAAGGAACGGTAAACCAGCCATTCACCTTTATCGGTGCTAATACGTTCCGCCTGTTCGAGGCTGATACCGCAACCGCGCGCCCAACCCAACGCCGCCTGGGTCGGATTACCTTCGGCATCGAAAGCGGCGGACAGCGCAGGACCGCGTTTTTCTATTTCTTTATCCGGCTGACTGGTCGCCAAGCCCAATACTTTTACGGCCAGACGGCGCGGGCTGGCGAACCATTGCAGGCCGTCAAAAGCCAGACCGGCCTGATTCAGCGCTTGTTCCACATTATCCGCAAAGGCGATGGCTAATTTTTTAAGCGCCTTCGGCGGTAGTTCTTCGGTGCCTATTTCGGCCAGAAAATTTTGTTTCATTAGTTTATTCTCAATTACAATAATTTAAGCTTGAATTATTTCAGCCTATGGAAATCTTTTCCTGATACTGACCTTGGCCGCTATGCTAACGGAGATTATTTCCTGCTGCAGGTTATCCTAATAACGACCTTATTCGGGACAATAAAAAGTGCGCCGAATATTGTATCTATTTTTAGCGCAAAATTCATCTGTTAGTGCGTTACCGCACAAATAATAAGGCCGATTGGATAAATCGATGGAAATAAAGGATCCGCTTTCCCTGCCGCCCGGGGTTTAAGGTAAAACTCGGCGCCCGCAGATATCCCCTAAAAGAAGTAAGGATTTATCCACCACTTCCATAGTAGCGAGATCCTGTCCGTACAGATTATCCAAATCCTGTAAGCCGAGAGCCGTTACCTGCTCGGATGCGGAAAAATAAGGACGGTAGCGAACATTATAGGATAAGGGTTTTTTAAGACTAATATGATGTTTGAGCAATATGCTGTAATACTGAGCGGGATCCTGTTCCTGATAGTAGTTAACCGCCATTTCCAACTTAACCCCGGCACGGGTTCGAATATCTTTGCACATCGCTCGCGGCGCCTGGAAACGGGCGTGCAGAATACGATAATTACCGAACTGATAAAAATCGAAAGCGTCCGCTTTCATTAACTCCGCCATTTCCTCCGCTCGGTTTGGATTCAGAGATTTTTCTCCGTATTTAACCAGGATCATAAACTGCTGCTCGTGCGTATCCGTTTTATTATATAGTTCTCCCAGCCTGTGCCTATGGATAACCTTCCCCTCGCTAACTTTTTGTAAAACCGTACCCAGCGGTAGCGCGGAATCATCGGTTTGTAGTTCGGAAGCGGCGCGAGGCACAAAAGTCGCTTCTCGTTCAACGCCCTCAATATCCCGATATTTTAACCAAGATTCTTCTGCCCGCTGTGCTTTTCCTTGCGGCTTCATTGAGCTACAGGCAACCAATCCTGCGCTCAGGGCAAGGCATATTATGCCTTTAACAAATTCCATTTTGACTCCTTTCCCTAAATTCCTTGCCTTAATTCCTGTGGAAAGTCGATTTGTTTCGGGGTGATAAAACCGATTTTCCCCAGGCTGTTCTATCCTGAAAATAAGACGCTTGTTATTTTAGGATCTTTTTTCGCCATTTTCATCCTTCCCCTTGATTTTATTATGAAATGTGAAATTCTCCCCAAATTATTTTTTCTCCATAAGAAATAATTATTCAACAAAATCATTATTTATTAATTTTTTATTCATAATAAAATGGCGCCTGAAAGCAATACAAAGGAGTAACCCCATGCTAAAACTTAGAAAAGCACAAGAACGCGGCGACGGTTCACATGATTGGCTACAGAGTCGACACAGTTTTTCCTTTGCCGATTATTATGATCCGCAGCATATGCATTTTTCCCATTTGCGCGTAATCAATGAAGATATTATTGCCCCGGGAACAGGATTCGGTCTGCATCCGCATAAAGATATGGAAATTCTGACCTATGTATTAAGCGGTACGGTGGAACATAGGGACAGCATGGGCAATACCACCCGGGTAAATGCCGGAGAGTTTCAGATTATGTCCGCCGGCAGCGGAATTTTTCACTCGGAAATAAATCCTAGCGAAAACCAACCGCTGCATTTATATCAGATCTGGATTATACCGGAACAAAAGGGCATTACTCCCCGTTACCGCCAAGGGAGCTTTGTACCGCAGCCGGGCGCCACCCTGATTCTGTCGCCGCAGGCGGAACAAGGCTCATTTAAGGTATATCAGGACATGAAACTATGGCGCTACTGCTATGAAGAGGCGCAGCAGGAAAATCTTAGCCTGAATCCGCAACGCAGCTATTGGTTGCAAGTCGTAAGCGGAGAATTAAGCATTAACGGCACGCCGCTAAGCGCCGGAGATGCGCTCGGGATTAAAGCGGAACAGGCGCTACAGTTGAAAACCTCTGCGCCGACAGAATTTCTATTATTTGATTTAGTCTAAAAAAACGACCCGAGCCAATTAAGCTCGGGTCGGTTCATTTCTACCGCTCTCGGCAATCTTAGCCCTCTTCCTGCTCCGCCAGCGCCAACGGATTCAGTTTCGGCTCGCCGATTTTAGTTAATCGGTTACGATCACGGTGATGGAAAGGTTCGTCAAAGTTCGGAATAATCATTACCGTATCCTGATCATAGGACCAGGTGCCGTCATCATTGATTTTAACCGTGATGGTATAACTTTCGGTGGTAAATTTCTGTTCCAAGAAGGGATTGGAAATAATCCCGTTGGTTAAGGAACCCCGTACCGCCGTCAAGGTAAATTCTTTAGCATCGGCTTTGGCATTTCCCGTTGCCATCAGAGTCTGACCGCGCGGAATACTCAGGGTCAGCAATAAGTTACCTGTGGCCGGTTCCCACAGCCAATATCCCACCTGATCATGGAATGTTTCCGCTTCCCCTTCCTGTACGATATGAATATGGTAACGTAAGCCGTAGAACAACTGCGGTCCGTTTGCCTGCGCATCGATAGGATGCAATTCGATACGTTCGATATAGGGATCTTTTACCGCCCCTTCCGCTTTCGGATTAATGTCCAGTCCGCGTTTCCCTTCCCAGATACCGGCCATAGGTGCCAACGGCCCCAGGTTTTTCAGGGTATCCGCACTGGAATCCGCTTCCGTATAAATATCTTCGGAATACTGATAATCGTTCATTTCCTTCCCCCTTTGCAATAAAGAGCGGTCCTTTTCACAGGAGTTTTTTAACCCCGACCGCCCGAATTTATGTTATGTTTTTTTAATTATTTACGGCAGCCCGGAAAACCCAAGGCTTCGCGAGAAGCATAATAAGCCTCCGCCACGCCTTTGGTCAGCGCGCGAATACGCAAAATATAACGCTGACGTTCGGTAACTGAAATCGCCTTGCGCGCATCCAGTAAATTAAAGCTGTGCGCCGCTTTCAGAATACGCTCGTATGCCGGTAAGGGCAGCGGTTTTTCCAAATTAAGTAAAGATTGGGCTTCTTTCTCATATTGATCGAAACAGGCGAACAGAAAATCCACATCGGCATATTCGAAATTATAGGCGGACTGCTCCACTTCGTTTTGGTGAAATACATCGCCATAAGTGGTTTTACCCAGAGGACCGTCGGACCAAACCAGATCATAAACGCTGTCCACCCCCTGAATATACATGGCCAGACGTTCCAGTCCGTAGGTAATTTCACCGGTAACAGGTTTACATTCCAGACCGCCCACCTGTTGGAAATAGGTAAACTGAGTAACTTCCATACCGTTCAGCCAAACTTCCCAACCCAGTCCCCAAGCACCCAAGGTAGGGTTTTCCCAGTTATCTTCCACAAAACGGATGTCATTTAGAGTCGGATCGAAACCGAGCATTTTCAAACTGTCCAGATAGAGTTCCTGAATATTATCCGGCGAAGGTTTAATCACCACCTGAAACTGATAATAATGTTGCAGGCGATTCGGATTTTCGCCGTAACGGCCGTCGGTCGGTCGGCGCGAAGGCTGTACATAGGCAAAAGCCATAGGCTCCGGCCCCAATGCACGCAAACAGGTCATGGGGTGAGAAGTTCCCGCCCCCACTTCCATATCAAAGGGTTGAACCAATGTGCAGCCCTGCTGCGCCCAATAGTCCTGAAGGGCCAAAATCATGCCCTGAAAGGTTTTTACATTAAATTTAGTGCTCATAATCATTTACTTATTCAAATCTATACCAGAAAACCGCCCCATTATACTGGAAAATCGACGCTTAGCACAGAACGAAAAAGGCGTCTAAGGACAAAAACATGGACAAAAGTGCGGTCAAAAAGCCGCCTATTTTTTGCCCTTCCGCCTCGGACGGAAAAGCCCGGGCTGCGTTCAAATCCGAGGCGATATATGTGATGATGCGACCTAATGCGCCGCAGTCCCCGTCTCTTTACACACAAAGTATGAGGTACATTTGTTTTCCGCCGCGTTGTCGTTTAAAATTGGCGCACGCAAAGGGCGACAAATAAGTAACGGCCCGGAACAGATAAAATAATCAAAGTTATTGGCAGGATTCTTTCATGGCGAACTGGAACGGAAAATACATCAGCCCTTATGCAGAGCACGGAAAAAAAAGCGAACAGGTAAAAAAAATCACGGTATCCATTCCGATTAAAGTATTGGAAATACTCACTAACGAACGAACCCGCCGCCAGATTCATAATCTGCGCCACGCCACCAATAGCGAATTACTGTGCGAAGCCTTTTTGCACGCCTTTACCGGCCAACCTCTGCCCACCGACAGCGATCTGCTTAAAGAACGCCATGATGAAATTCCGGAACAGGCGAAGGATATTATGCGCAAGCTGGGGATTGACCCGGAGGAATGGGAATACTAAATCCCGCCCCGCCGCTGATTTTCATCTTGCCCCTGTTACGCCCGGGGGCATAGTTTACAATTGGAAGAGCGGAAAAATTATTGGCTCAGCACCGCTTCGAATCTGCCCTTTCTATCAAACAGCTTTTTCGCCAAAGCATGGATTTTTTCCGCACTGACATCCTGTTCCAAGCGTTGATATAAGTAGATTAAATCGCTGCTTTGACTGAGCAGATAACTTTGTTCAATTTGATTTAATACAAAGACTAAACTGTCAAAGTTCTGCTTAATCTGAATTTTCTTTTCATTGATCTTTTTTTGTAATAATTCGGGTTCCACACCCTTTTGTATAATCTCATCGAGTACCAGATGTGTTAGCCGCAGTAAATAATCTACTCTGTCAGGCGCGGCGGAGAAGGTGATTCTGCCCTCCATTTGCGGCGACTGGGGTTCCTGAAAAACGGAAGCATTCACCGCATAAATACCGGATTCCCGCTCGCGCAGCAACAACCGCAATTTTTCCTGCAGAATATCCGCCAGAATATCTAATAAATAGCTATCTTCCGCCTGCCAGCGCTTATCCGCCACAAGGTAAAGTTCGGCTTCCGCTCTCGGTTCCGAAAAACCTGCGACGCTCAGCCGCTTTTCAGGCACGGCTACAACGACCGGATAAGCCGAACGGCGCTGCTCTTTGCGTGGTAAACCGGCAAGGTACTGTTGCGCTAAGGTTTTCACCTGATTCAGGCGAATATCGCCCACAATAAAATAGGTGAAATCGGTTTTATCCGCGATATAGTGCTGATACATACGGCGGATTTGCGTTGCGGAAAGGTTGCTTAGATTTTCCGCCCTTTGGCTATAGACGGTTTCGACATTCGGGTGTCTGAGCTTCGACAGGCGTCGGGCAAATTCCGTTTCTTTATCCCTTTGTTTCAAATATTCCAGGCTGTCTTTTTTGTATTTACTCAATACCTCGGGATCTACTGTCATGTCCTCTAATCTCAGGCGAAACAACCTTAATACTTGCTCAAAATTCTCTGTTTTCCCGCTGCCGATAAAGCCCTGATAATAATCCTCCAGTACCGTGGATAAGCCCAGCGGATTTTTACTGAACAAGCGTTCCAACGCCTGTGGGGATAAGCCGCCGATACCGCTTTCGTCAATCACTTTTGCCGCCGAACGCAGTTGATGAAAATCCTGTGGCGGTACGCTTCTGACGCCGCCTTGGGTTAGCGCTTTAAAATATACCTGTTGCGGCGATTTATCGCTGTAATGATAAATTAAGCGGCTGCCGTTGCTGAGTGTGAATTGGTAAATATCCCCTTTGTCATGATGCACTTCATCAACAATGGTACCCCGAGTTAAATCTAATGCCGGTAATGCGTCCTTAGGCGCAATATCTTCCCAAGCCCGCTGAGGTTGATGAAAACTTTCATGCCACAGCCGTGCAATTTGCGCGGAGCTGCTCAGTGAAAGTTTGGTGGCCTTAGGCTGGGTAAGCAACATTAATTTAGATTTTAATGCCACCATCTGTCGGAACCTTTGTTCCACTTCCTGTAACCTAATCTCCTTCAGTAAGCGAGATTTGAGCCGATATTGCTGGGATTGACTGAGAAACAAGGGCCGTTGCATTACGCTTGCAGTCATTAACTCATCGGCCATCCGCAAACTGCCGCGCTTTAAATCCAATTTGCGTTTATTCAATGCCTGCAAACGAGCCACTTCCCGTTCGAATTCCTGCGGGCTAAAGCCATGCTGGTTGATTTCCGCAAGAAAGCGGAATAAAAGCGCCACCGCCCCTTGATAATCCTGTTCGGCAAGTTGCAGGGTAAATAAATGTTGCCGGGTTTCCCGCCCCAGCAACGAATCGTAAAATGCGGCGGAATCTAATAGTTGCGAGTGCTGTTTTTCCCAATCTTTTAACCTATTATTTAATAATCCTCCGAGCAAGCTGTCGATAAGTTCCTGTTTGTAGTCCTCCAGGGTTTGGATTTCCCGGTAAGGTTCAAACAAGCTGAAATCAATACTGCGGTAATCGGTTTCAGGTTCCGAAACCCGGGCAAAACGCCATTGATTTAGCAAAGGAATACTGTAATCCACTTGTTCCAACGGCGTATTCGGTGTGAAACTATGCGCTAATTTTTGTTTAATTAAGGATTGAATTTTACCTTTATCAATATCACCGACAACGACCAAAGACATATTATCCGGGCGATACCATTTTTGATAAAAATCCTTTACCCGTTTTGCGGAAATATTTTTAATAATATTTACCTCGCCGATCGGATCGCGCCGAATATAACGGGAGCCCGCCATTTCTATCGCGCTTTTTTTATCGCCCAAGCGCAGCATCGGGCTAAGACGGGAGCGCCATTCCTCCAGTACGACACCGCGTTCCGCGTCCAAATCTTTTTCAAGAATCGTCAGGTTATTCATCCATTCATCAATGACCTCAAAAGCTAAAGCCAGCTTGCTTTCCTCATTGCCGGATAAATTTAAGGTGTAAACCGTATTTTCGAAATCGGTAAAGGCGTTAATATCCCGGGCAAATTTCATGCCGAGCCGCTCCAAGGCATTGATAATCTGATTCTCAGGATATTTGGCGGAACCGTTAAAAGCCATATGTTCGACAATATGGGCAACGCCTTTTTGATCTTCATCTTCATTCATTGAACCCGCATTGACGATCAGACGAAGATAAACCCGTTCCTTAGGTTCGTTATTTTCCAAAATAAAGTAGCTCAGCCCGTTATCTAATTTTCCCCGCAGCACCCGAGGATGAAAAGGCAGCTTTTGCTCATACGGAGAAAGATTGCCGTTACAACCCATTAAGAGAAAACATAGTACAAAAAGTGCGGTCAGTTTTTTCATAGTTTTTTGCGCTTACAATATAAAGGCCTGGTTACAGGCGCCATTGGCAATTAAAATTCGTATCCGACTTCCAGCCAGAATTCACGTCCCGGCGTATATTCGCCAAAATTCTCCGCGCCGCTGCGTTTCAGAATTTTACGGGTTTTATCCAGTACATTTAACACATCCACCTGAACATAAGGCTTATGCTGCCCATATATTGTCGGCTGCCAGCGCAAACGCATATCCCATTGAGGATGGGTGCCGTAATCATAGGTGCGGTATTCCAGATCCCGGATTTCTTCATAGCCTTTAACCGCCGCTTTTACCCATAGATTATTCGACCAACTTAGGCCGTATTCGGGCAATGCCATATCCAGATTAAAGCGCAAAGTCCAATCTCCATTATTGGCATTTACCCGCCGCTGCATTTCTTCTCGGGTCATAGGTTTACCGTTGAGAACAACGATTTCCTTCGGATCGAGCTGACGATGAATATCGCTTAATTTGGTGTCCAGCCAGTCGAAAGCGAGCCGCGTATTCCAGTAAGTATTTCCTAATTTCCAGGGTTCAATATTATTTATCTGGAAGGTATAAACATTCACATTATAGGGATTACCGTTGCGATACTCGTCAACACTCTCTCCATTGTCGTTTTTATAGCGCGCCAATATGATACGCTGGCGGTTTTGGCGATAAATATATTTAAGGTTAAAGGCAAAATTTCCCCAGTTTTGTTCAAGCCCCAGGCTTAACTCATCGGCATAGGGCGTTTTCAGGTGCTTTAATTTTTCATAGCGGGCCAGCTTATTTTCATTGAGCGCCAGGATTTTATCCGTCAGCTTCAGCGAAGCAAACGAACGTCCGTAGTAACGGTTATATCCCGCAATGAAGCCGGTTTGGCTAAAAGGCTTCCATTTCCCCACTAAACGCGGAGCGATATTATTATTTTTCAGATAATCATCACGTTCCGCACGGATACCGGTACGCAATTCAAAGTTACCCCATTGCATCAAATCCTCCGCATACAGTGCGGCATTTTGGTATTTGGTATCCGCGCTACCCTTACGCGCAATTAATTCGCGCTCCAGTAAAGGAATATAAATGCCATCTATAATTGAACCGACTTTGCTGGTAACCTCCTGCGCGCGATTAAATTTATATTGGCTAAATTGATATAGTCCCCCCAGGGAAACGGCATGGTTAACTGCGCCCCAATCAAAGGGATTTAACGCATATTCAGTGGAAAAGGAAAGATTGCGCTGGGTTAGCCGGCTATCGCCGTAACCGCCGATTTCATAATCGAAATCCAAGAGGGAAATCACTTCCACATCAGAGGATTCTGAATCACGTTTATCCTGTAAATTATCGTAGGCAAGCGTCGATGTTAACACGCCCGAATCGAAAGAATGAACCCAAGCCAGGGTTGCACCGTAAGCCTGATGGTAGTCTTTCACATTATTATTCAGGGTATTCGGATAAAATTTACTTTCCCGATAATTGGAATAACGCAATCCCAGTTCAAAACGGTTATCCGCATTCGGCGTCCAGTTTAAATTTAATAGTGCATTATCCGAATGAAAACGGTAGAACTGATGATCTCTTTTGCCATCTTTAGACACCAGCTTACTTTGCTGAATATTAGTACCGCGACGGCTAAGGCCTATAACCATACCGATATTCTCGGACAATGCGGTTTCCGCCATAATATTGAAAAACCGTTTGCTATATTTCGGCTGATAGGGCGCCTGTAAGGAGGGATCGGGAACAATTGACTGTAATTTGTCCTGTAATTGTTGATCGGCGTGTAACTTGGCCCAGTTTGAACCTGAGGTACGATAATTGAGTTTAATCCCGTTCCTCCCGTCATATTGTTTCGTTTTAGCCACGACGGCACCGCCGCTAAAACCGCCCAGGCTGGCGGAAATATTACTATCGTGCACCACCACCGAAGATAGTAAATTTCCATCAAAGAAATAGGCTTGGCTATGGCCCAATCCCGGAATGACTTGAATTGCACCGTCAAAAATTTCGCTATCCACCATTAAATCATTATTAACATTGACATTATCGATAAAAAATGCCGTTTGATTCGGTTCCGCACCGTTAATGGAGATATTCTCGGGTTTGATTTCACCGCTCCGGGTTCCGTCTTTATCACTTTGTTCAAAGCGAATATGCGGGTTGGTTTTCAAATAATCGGTAATATTACCGTTGCCATTCGGCGTCTTTTTAATTTGCTCCCGGGAAATCGTCCGGGTGGAAGACAGCCCCTGAGTTTGATCGGCATAAACCACGATTTCCTCAATCTGGCTTTTATCCTTCGTATTTTTTTCAGCGGCAAATAAAGATATTGAGAGGGTGGAAAGGCTACAAGCAACAAAGCAGTGAAGATAAGATAATCGCATTTTATTTAGTCCCTTAGTTATAAATGAAATAATCAAATAAGAGCCGTTATCTTAAAATATAATCAATTTACAATGCAAATGATAATTGTTTTTATTTTTTATAAAGGATATGGCACAATCCTGCACTTAAAGAACTATGGGACAAAATAATAGGCAGAAAAAATAAGGTCTGAGTTTATCTCAGACCTCCGTTAATTATCCTCCCGCCGTTTTTTCAATATATTCTCTTAGGGACAAGGGCATATTACGCGGTCCCCGTATGGCATTTACCTGAAATTCTTTCAGCTTGGCAAGGGTAAATAAATGGGGGGCATAACTTTGCAACAAGCGAATATTCATTACCCGCTTAATATTTAAATGGCGGTGCTGTCCGTGGTAAGGAAGATCCGTTTGCGTAACCAGACATTTATACATAATTGCCGAACGCGGGGCGCCCACATACATATACAAAATATCATTAACGGCCACGGCGGTGCTTTGTTTCCAAGGGATCTCGCGGTGCTGGCAAAAGGCCTTTTCAATATCGAAATACTTAGGATTGGCGGGGATCAGCCATTCTTTTCTTCCCTCCCGCACGGATTTCTCCGCACCGGAAGCAGTCAGCGCATAGCTTTGCGCAATCAACGCCAATATGTTTCGGTCGTCCAGGGTGTCGTCCAGAATCAGACTGATCCAATGTTGTTTATTCATATGGTAAGCGGGATAAATACCATCTTGCCGACATAAATTGGCGATTTGCTTGCTATCCGCTTTTAGATTCAGCACATCTGTTTTCCCCTCCGCCTTGGGGATCAGCTTGTTGCGCTCAATATACATACAAAGCGCATACCATTTATCATTACTGCGATGCTTAAACACACCGAAATCCGGATATTTCACCCAGGGGAAATGGGGCTTATCACCGTATCGCTCGTATAATATTTGCGCCAATCGGTTAGCCTGCTCGGAAACAAAAGGTCGCGGGATAAAACAATGTTCGACAATATCCTGCAGTAAGTTCAAATAAGCGGTGCGTACCCTATTAACAAATTCCCCCTGTTGCCTAGGGATATGGATATTATCGTACTCCGTTCCGCTACTGAGCTCGAATACCCGCCCGCTGAGCTTGCCCTCGGCGGAAATGCTTATTTCGGCTCGGAAATCTCCCGCCAAAATGGGGGCGGAGTAGCCATAATCCTGCCCATTCCGCTCAAAGCCGTAGGCAATCAGGCGGGCAAAGTCCGGAGATGATTTACGCAACAGATGCTGTTCTAAAGACATAATGCGCCTCGCGATGTTAATAATGCGCTAATAATGCAGGCTTAAAATGCACAAAGGGCGAAAATTCGCCCTTTGTTCCCTGATGCTCCCTTATTCCACCCCGTAATTTTCGCGATAGGCACGCATTGCGGGCAAATAGTCGGCATAGCCTTTATCCTCGGCAATAAAACTCATTAAATCGTCCAAATCAATAATGGATAACACCTCACAGCGATAATCCCGTTCCACCTCCTGAATCGCCGAGAGCTCGCCCCGCCCTTTTTCTTTACGATTTAGCGCAATCAGCACTGCGCTTAACTGCGCCTGATTAGCGGCGATAATATCCATGGCTTCGCGGATAGCGGTACCGGCGGTAATCACATCGTCCACCAGCAATACCTTTCCTTGCAACGGGCTACCTATTAAGTTGCCGCCTTCACCGTGATCCTTCGCCTCTTTGCGATTAAAGCAAACCGGTTTATCCACGCCGAAACGGTTAAACAGAGCGACAGACAAGGCGGTACCGATGGGAATCCCCTTATAGGCGGGGCCGAAAATCACATCAAAATCCACCGCACTTTGCTGGAGTGCGGCGGCATAAAACTCACCTAAACGGGCCAAATCCGCCCCTCGGTTAAACAATCCTGCATTGAAAAAATAAGGACTGATACGCCCCGACTTCAATTGAAAACGCCCGAAACGCAGTACATTGCGGCTGAGGGCAAATTGAATAAATTCCGATTTATAGGCCTGCATATTTCTCTCCGCTGGTTTATGCCAATGCTTGGCGCTGAGCTTCAAAAATAAGATGACAGCCCTGTTTGGCCAAATCCAGCAGTTTCATTAATTCCTCATGACTGAAAGGTTCGCCCTCTGCCGTCCCCTGCACTTCAATCATACGACCGTCATCCATCATTACCACATTCATATCGGTTTCGGCGGCGGAATCTTCACTGTATTCCAGATCGCACACGGCCGTTCCGTCAACAATGCCCACGGATACGGCGGCCACCAGACCTTTAATCGGATCGGTTTTCAGGGTTCCCGCCGCCCGCAGTGCGTTAATCGCATCGATCAGCGCCACGCAGGCACCGGTAATGGAAGCGGTGCGGGTACCGCCGTCGGCCTGAATCACATCACAATCCAGGGTGATCGAACGTTCGCCCAGGGCTTTCAAATCCACCATGGCCCTTAAAGAACGAGCGATCAAACGCTGAATTTCCATCGTACGACCGCCCTGTTTTCCCTTAGCCGCTTCACGCGCCATACGGCTATGAGTCGAACGCGGCAACATACCGTATTCCGCCGTTACCCAACCCTGTCCCTGTCCTTTCAAGAAACGGGGTACGCTTTCTTCCACGCTGGCGGTACAGATGACTTTGGTATCACCGAACTCCACCAGTACCGAACCCTCCGCATGCTTAGTATAGCGGCGGGTAATTTTTATCGGACGGGGCTGATTATCGGCACGTTGATTCGGTCGCATAGTTTTTCCTTATCTGCTTATCTGAGTAATTTAAATCGGCGCTATTCTAGCACAGGGGGGCATTTATGAGTACAATGACGGATAATTTTATCGCGCCGGCAGGATTCCCCCGGGTTAAGCGCAAAAGCAGAGCCGGCAGAAACAGAGAGCATTTATTATGATTTACAGTATGACGGCGTTTGCACGCCATGAAATAAAAAAAGAATGGGGCGATGCCGTATGGGAAATACGCTCCGTGAATCAGCGTTATCTGGAAAACAGCTTTCGCCTGCCGGAACAGTTCCGGGCGTTGGAAAATCTTCTACGCGAAAAACTGCGCCGCAATCTGACCCGCGGAAAAATCGAATGCAGCCTGCGCATTGAATATAAACAGGGCGCAAATACCGAACTGCACCTGAATCAGCCCTTCGCCCTCCGTGTCATTCACTCTCTGCAATGGATTAAAGCGCAAAGCGGCGAGGGTGAAATCAATCCTATTGATGTGCTGCGCTACCCGGGTGTAGTAGAAGCGCCCGAACAGGATGCGGACGCCATCAGCCGGGATTTGCTGGCGGCTTTCGACGCGTTACTGGCGGAATTTATCGCCATGCGCGCGCGCGAAGGGGAAAAACTGCGCGAGCTGATTCAGCAACGTCTGGACGCAATAAGCATCGAAGCCGATAAAGTGCGGTCGAAAATGCCGGAGATTTTACAATGGCAGCGCGAACGTATGCTGCAACGCTTCGAGGAAGTGCAGCTACAGGCGGATCCGCAACGGCTGGAACAAGAAATGGTGTTGCTGGCTCAGCGTATCGATGTGGCGGAAGAACTGGATCGCCTGCAACTGCACGTAAAAGAAACCGCCGCCATTCTGCACAAAGGCGGCGCAGTGGGACGCAAACTGGATTTTATGATGCAGGAACTCAATCGCGAATCCAATACCTTGGCGTCAAAATCCATTAATGCGGAAATTACCGCTTCCGCCGTGGAACTTAAAGTGTTCATCGAACAAATGCGTGAACAAATCCAAAATCTGGAATAACAGTTATGAACGAATTAATCGCCCTTCCCCAATACCGCTTGCTTGAAATTTGCGGCCCGGAGGCACAAACCTATCTGCAGGGACAACTCACCTGCGATTTGAACCAGCTCCCCGTCGGCAGTTCGACCCTGTGCGCCCACTGTGATCCTAAGGGCAAAGTCGGCGCACTGCTGCGCCTTTATCACGCTCGGGAACAATGTTTTTATGCCTTGGTACGTGCGGATTCCGCCCCGCACGCATTAGCTCAGCTAAAGAAATATGCGATTTTCTCAAAAGTGGAAATTCGCCCGCTGGAAACGGAAATCGCCGCTGCTCCTACGGCAAAATGCACTGAAATTAACGCCGAATTTTATATTAATCTGGGCGCATACAGCCTATTGCTCAACCCGCAACAAGCCGCCGCACAGAACCGCAGCGACGAATGGGACTGCTGGGAGATACAACAGGGCTACCCGCTGTTGTCGGCGGAGCTACAAAACCAATTTATTCCGCAGGCCTTAAACCTACAAGCGCTGGAACAGGCGATTTCATTCCGCAAGGGCTGCTATATCGGGCAGGAAACCGTGGCTCGCGCCCAGTTCCGCGGCGCCAACAAGCGGGCGATGTTTACCTTTACCTCCAGCGGCGGACAATGCCCGTCGCCGGGCTCGGAGCTGGAAATTGCGCTGGAAAACGGCTGGCGTAAAACAGGGAGCGTATTAAGCGCAATCTGCCAAGGCGACACCTTATGGCTACAGGCGGTATTAAACCGTTGGGAAGGAGAAACCCCGCAATTTCGTCTGCCGGAGCAACAAACGGCGCTCGAACTTTATCCGCTGCCTTATGATTTATAACCAAGTCCGCACCCTCGCAAAATAGGTGCGGAAAGCTTTGGTTAACAAAGAGATTACCTGCTTTAACTGCGGTTTCAATTTCAGCGGCGATATGGGAAATATCCACCGCCCTCTGATTTCCCCTTATTATGCCGAGGGCAAACCCAGCCCATATTCGGATCTTTGCCGCATAATCCTCTCGCTCTTTCGTGCCGAAAACTTTGTATTTTTCGACCGCACTTTCGGGGCAAACCCGAACAATCCCCGCCATACCTAGTTTCTCTTTCCCTGCATTCGGCGATTGAGTCGCTCGGCGTTTTACTATATACTATCCTCCCGTCTTGAGTAGCTAATCGGCTGTAAATCAATTACCTGTAAAATCATTGGAAATCCCGATTTTTATTGTATTTTTCGGCTTTGCGTTTTCGCGCAAACCGCCACCGATTAGCTATCGTTAATTTGTATTTTGTAATTATTTCTTTCCAACATTTAGGTTTCACTATGGCTACCAACTATATTTTCGTAACGGGCGGTGTGGTTTCTTCACTGGGTAAAGGCATTGCGGCCGCATCATTAGCGGCGATTTTGGAAGCGCGCGGTTTAAACGTAACCATTATGAAGCTGGACCCTTATATTAACGTTGATCCGGGTACCATGAGCCCGACGCAGCACGGCGAGGTTTTTGTTACTCAGGACGGGGCGGAAACCGATCTGGATCTCGGTCATTACGAGCGCTTTATCCGTACCAAAATGACCAAACGTAACAACTTTACCACAGGTAAAATTTATTCGGAGGTGCTGCGTAAAGAACGCCGCGGCGATTATTTAGGCGCCACCATTCAGGTGATTCCGCATATTACCAATGAAATCAAAGCCCGGGTAATCGACGGTGCCGCCGGCCACGACGTGGCAATTATCGAAGTGGGCGGAACCGTGGGCGATATCGAATCTCTCCCCTTCTTGGAAGCATTACGCCAACTTGCGGTGCAGGTGGGACGCGAGCGCACCATCTTTATGCATCTGACCCTGGTTCCTTATATCGCCACCGCCGGTGAAGTGAAAACCAAGCCGACCCAACATTCGGTGAAAGAATTGCTTTCCATCGGTATTCAGCCGGATGTATTGATTTGCCGTTCCGATCGTATGATCCCTGCCAATGAACGGGCTAAAATCGCGCTATTCTGTAATGTACCGGAAAAAGCGGTAATTTCGCTGAAAGACGTATCCTCTATTTATCAGATACCTGCCTTACTAAAATCTCAGGGACTGGACGACTTTATCTGCCAACGCTTCCGCCTGCAATGTAAAGAGGCGGATCTGTCCGAATGGGAACAGGTGCTGTATCAGGAAGCCAACCCTACCGGCGAGGTTACCATAGGTATGGTAGGTAAATATACAGAACTGCCGGACGCTTATAAATCCGTGAACGAAGCCCTGAAACACGGCGGGCTGAAAAACCGCCTGAGCGTAACGATCAAATATATCGATTCGCAGGACGTAGAAACCAAAGGTACCGATTTACTCAAAGGGCTGGACGGTATTTTAGTGCCGGGCGGCTTCGGCTACCGCGGTGTGGAAGGAAAAATTATGACCGCACAATATGCGCGTGAAAATAATATTCCTTATCTGGGTATCTGTTTGGGTATGCAGGTGGCGCTGATTGAATACGCCCGTCATGTGGCCGGCTTAAAACAGGCCAACTCTTCCGAGTTTGATAAAAATGCCGAACAACCGGTTATAGGTTTGATTACGGAATGGCAGGACGCGGAAGGGAATATCGAAACCCGTTCGGAAAAATCCGATCTGGGCGGTACCATGCGTCTGGGTGCCCAACAATGTCATCTGGCCGAAAACAGTCTGGTGCGTAAACTGTACGGCAAAGAAACCATTGAAGAACGCCACCGCCATCGCTATGAAGTGAATAACAACCTGCTGCCGCAAATCGAAAAAGCGGGCTTAAAAGTAACCGGGCTGTCTGCCGACCGCAAACTGGTAGAGATTATCGAGGTACCTAACCACCCTTGGTTTGTCGCCTGCCAGTTCCACCCGGAATTTACGTCCACCCCGCGTGATGGCCATCCGCTGTTCTCCGGCTTTATAAAAGCGGCGAAAGATAATCAGAAAAAATAACCGCTCTTTTCTCAAGCACAAGGGCTGCCGCTATATTATGAAGCGGTAGCCTTTTATTCCGGCGCAAGCAGCGGCGCCCGAGCCTCTAATCAATCCTGCGCCGGCGACTTAAACAGCTTCGGCGAATTAACCATTACCCCATCTGCACCCAGGCGACGCGCCATATCCATTTCTTCCGGCCCGTTAATACCGAATAAAATAATATGCTGCGCACTTTGCTTAAAGCATTGCATATCCTGGGGCGACCAGGCCAACGTCGCTTCGCTTACTCCCTCGCCGAGGGTAAAGCGCTCCACCACTTTCACCTTGCGATACAGTTCAAAACCGTGCCAGCCCGACTCCGCTAAGGAAGGCGGGCAACTATTACCATTCAGCAGGGTTTCTACCAAATATTGGCGCGTACTATCCCGGCTGACGAATTTCGGCACCTCTGGCGGCAATGCCTGCAAAAATTTGCTTTCGGTGGAATAAACCCGAATGCGCTCCAGCGCATGATGTTTTTTCAGCACCTGCATTAAGGCTTTCGTCATCTGTGCGGGATCCGCATCGGGCGATTTTATATCCAGATAAAAAAAAGTATGGGGATAACGAGTCAGCACCTGCTCCAAGGTCGGAACGGTGATATTTTTATGTCGGTAGGGAAAATTCTTTTTCGGCTGAAAATTATAACCGGCATCGGCCTGTGCCAATTCCTCCGCACTAAAGGAGGAAACCGCTCCCTTCAGATTGGTATTGGCGCTCAGATCCCGCGGTCGGTACAATACCGGAACATTATCTTTAGAAAGCTGAATCGTAATCCAAATCGCATCCGCCTTATTACGCAGGGATTCCTCAATGGCAAACAGGGTATTTTCCGGGGCGTCGTCGGTTCCCGCTCGATGGGCGATGATTTTCGGCCCCGGGGCCCGCTCCGCCAAAACCGATAAAGGGAAAGCGAATAGGGCGATCAAACTATACAAACAATAACGATAAAGCGACATAAATGTACTCCTTCGGCAGAAATTCAGCTATAGCCTACCCCATATTTATGACGGTTTAATGACAAAAGAGCAAAGGCTCGAAAATATTTTCCCACCGGAAAACCTGCAACCTGCGAAATCCGCCGCAATATTCCTTCACCCCGCTGTAAAACCGGATTCAAATCAACGAAAATTGATTTTTTACAAGACAAAAACGGAAAATCCCTTTAATATACGGATCGTTTTTTATTTCATTTAAACTCAGCAGAGGAAAACAAAAATGGCAAAAATCGTTAAAGTCATCGGTCGTGAAATTATTGACTCCCGCGGTAATCCTACTGTGGAAGCCGAAGTACATCTGGAAGGCGGCTTTGTAGGCCTTGCAGCTGCTCCTTCCGGCGCATCCACCGGTTCACGCGAAGCATTGGAATTACGCGATGGCGATAAATCACGCTTCTTAGGTAAAGGCGTATTAAAAGCCGTAGCGGCGGTTAACAATGAAATTGCCAAAGCCCTGGTCGGTAAAGAAGCTTCCAACCAGGCTGAAATCGACCAGATTATGATCGATCTGGACGGTACCGAAAACAAATCCAAATTCGGTGCAAATGCGATTTTGGCGGTATCTTTAGCCAACGCCAAAGCGGCGGCCGCTTCTAAAGGTTTACCGCTTTATGCGTACATTGCCGAACTTAACGGCACACCGGGCGTTTACTCTATGCCGTTACCAATGATGAATATTATCAACGGCGGCGAACACGCAGATAACAACGTTGATATTCAGGAATTTATGATCCAGCCGGTAGGTGCAAAAACATTACGCGAAGCCTTACGTATCGGTGCGGAAGTGTTCCATAATCTGGCCAAAGTATTAAAAGCTAAAGGTCTGAATACCGCTGTCGGCGACGAAGGTGGCTTTGCGCCTAACCTGGCCTCCAATGCGGAAGCCTTGGCATGTATTAAAGAAGCGGTGGAAAAAGCCGGCTATGAACTGGGTAAAGACGTTACTCTGGCGATGGACTGCGCTTCTTCCGAGTTCTACAACAAAGAAAGCGGTAAATACGAACTGAAAGGCGAAGGTCGTTCCTTCACTTCTCAGGAATTCACACATTATCTGGAAGAATTAACCAAACAATATCCGATCGTTTCTATTGAAGACGGTCAGGACGAATCCGACTGGGAAGGTTTCGCTTATCAAACTAAAGTATTGGGCGATAAAATCCAATTGGTGGGTGATGACTTATTCGTAACCAATACCAAAATCCTGAAAGAAGGGATCGAAAAAGGCATCGCTAACTCTATTTTGATCAAATTCAACCAGATCGGTTCTCTAACCGAAACCCTGGCTGCGATCAAAATGGCTAAAGACGCAGGTTATACCGCGGTGATTTCTCACCGTTCCGGTGAAACCGAAGACGCTACTATTGCGGATTTAGCGGTAGGTACCGCTGCAGGTCAGATTAAAACCGGTTCAATGAGCCGTTCCGACCGTATTGCGAAATACAACCAGTTAATCCGTATTGAAGAAGCCTTAGGCGACAAAGCGCCGTTCTTAGGATTAAAAGCGGTTAAAGGCCAGGCATAATCAGCGTGCTGAAAAACCGATGAAATTTACACCGCACTTTTTGTGCGGTGTTTTATTATGGAGAAGGTATGCAACAGGATAAACTGCTAAACGAACCCTGGTTGGGTTGGGCTTTGGAAATACAAAGCATCGCGCAAAACGGCCTTGCCTACGCTCGTGATATTTACGATATTGAGCGTTATACGCGTTTACGCGAGATTAGCGCGGAAATGCTGAGCTATAAAAGCGATATTCCCGTAGAGAAAGTCAAAGCGCTGTTCTGTAACGAACAGGGGTATCAAACGCCGAAACTGGACAGCCGGGCGGCGATTTTCAAACAGGACAAAATTCTGCTGGTACAGGAAAACGACGGACTCTGGTCCTTACCCGGCGGCTGGGTCGACGTACAGGAGACCATTGCCGGCAATACGGTTAAAGAAACCAGAGAAGAAGCCGGGCTGGAGGTAATACCGCGCTATATTATCGCAATCCATGATCAGCGTAAGCGCAATTTTCCGCCCTTTGTCCATCATGTGCTGAAAGTTTTTGTTATGTGCGATTTAATCGGCGGCGAATTCCGCCCGAACAACGAAACCCTCGCCAGCGCTTATTTCGCTTTAGACGAACTGCCGCCGATGGCGCGGGAAAAAAACACCGAACAGCAGGTACGGTTATGCTTCGAAGCCCACCGTTCTCCGCACTGGACAACAGAGTTCGATTAATCTCCGAATGAGGAAGTTATGCTACATTTAGTATTAGAAGATAAACATCTTATAGGTCAAGCCAAACGTGTCGGCGCCCATTCCACCGCCAATGATGACTTTGTTGTCATCTTTGAGGACGACGGCGAAACCGGTTATTTCTATGCCATGGACCTCCGTGATAAAGCAAACCCCGTGGCGGACAGCCTGTACCTATACTCGGTCAGCGATATTGAAAATTTACAGGAAGCGCGCAAAATACAAATCTGCTGGAATGAAAGCGGCGACAGCGCTTATTTGCTGATTAACGGTTATCCGCACGGGGTCTTCGATTTCACCCGTTTAATCGGCTATAACCACAGTAAATATCCGCAACCCGATTTGGGCAGTATGTGGTCCCATGAAGAAATTAACGATAAATTAGTGATTCAATGGTTAAAATAGGTTTAAAAAAACCATTGAAAATCCACCGCACTTTAATATAAAAAATCTGCCCCCTAATCGGTTATTGTTCAATCTTTAGGGGGCAGATTAATTTCGGCAACTTTTATCTTTATTTCAAACCGATACGTTGCTTCGCTTCGGAGATGGCCTCCGCCACCCGCAACGGCGAAACCCCGCCCTTAGCACAGCGTTTATCCAAACAGGATTGCAGCAGTAGAATATCATACACGTCTTCCGCCACCACATCGCTGAACTGACGGAACTCCGCCAAGCTCAGATCTTCCAGCCCCTTATGCACCTTAATGGCATAAACCACGGTTTCGCCCACAATATGATGAGAATCCCGGAAAGGAACACCTTTCGCCACCAAATAATCCGCCAGTTCCGTCGCATTGGAATAACCCTTCAGGGCCGCTTCGCGGGTGCGTTCCACATTTACGCGGATATCTTCCAATACAAAGGCCGCCATGGTCAGGCAGTCATGCCAAGTATCCAACGCATCGAAAATCCCTTCCTTATCCTCCTGCATATCCTTGTTATATGCCAGCGGAAGTCCTTTCAGCGTGATCATCATCGCATTCAGCGCACCTATTACCCGACCGGTTTTACCACGGATCAATTCGCAGGCATCGGGATTTTTTTTCTGCGGCATCAGCGAGGAGCCGGAAGTTACGAGATCGGAAAGCTCGACAAAATCCGCTTCTCCGCTGTTAAAAATAATCATATCCTCGGCAAAGCGGGATAAATGAACCATACTTAAAGAAGCGGCGGAAAGCAGCTCCACAATATGATCGCGATCGGATACGCTGTCCAGACTGTTACGGGTAGCCCGGGCAAAGCCTAAATCCTGCGCCAGCTGTTCGCGATCTATGGCATAGGCGGTACCGGCCAAGGCGCCGCTACCCAGCGGGCAGCTGTTCATACGCTGATAGGCGTCGCTCAAACGGGAATAATCCCGTTCCAACATTTCCACATAAGCCATACACCAATGGGCGAAACTAATAGGCTGCGCCCGCTGTAAATGGGTATAACCCGGCATCACCGCATGTTGATTATTCTCTGCGGTTTTCACCAGTTTGGCCTGCAACTGACGAATGCAGTATTGCAATTCGGTAACCTGCTGTTTACACCACATTTTAATATCTACCGCCACCTGATCATTACGACTGCGCCCGGTATGCAGTTTTTTGCCCAGATTCCCCACTTTATCGATAAGCTTACTTTCCACCCAGCTGTGAATATCTTCCGCATCATCTTGTAAAATCGCCTGCGGATTGGAACGAACTTCAATTAATAACAGTTCCAACGCCTGTTCCAACTGCTGCTGTTCCTGCGGGCTTAATACACCCACTTTCACCAGCGCTTTCGACCAACCGATAGAACCTTCAATATCCTGTTCCGCCAAACGATAATCGAAACGCAGAGAATCGTTAAAATCTTTAAAACGCTGATCCGCCGCCTGTGTAAAACGACCACCCCAAAGTGCCATATATTTTTTCCTTTCTTAATAGTCCGCCGCAACATCGGCAAAATATAATTGATATAACGCTGAAACGGCGCTGCCGCCGTTGTGAGAAGCGGGATTTTTCCCGCCTTAATAATTACGGATAAATCCGGGTACCTATAATCTCACCGGCTAAAAGTGCGGTAAGTTTCTGCGGATATTTCCAATTAGCAATATCCACTCCGCGGTTCAAAATTTTTGCTGCATCCAATGCCGCATTGACCTTAACGATCATTCCGTCGGTAATGACCTTATCATTAATCAGCCCTTTGATCTGCGCTCCGTTCAGTTTTGACAACAGCTGCTTGTTCTCGTCCAGTACGCCGTCCACATCGGATAGCATCACCAAATCCCCATTAATCAGGGAAGCGATGGCCGTTGCCGCCTGATCCGCATTCACATTCATCAGGCGCCCGCTCTCATCCGCCGCAATAGAACTGATAATAGGTAAAAACGCCTCGCCGAGTAAATTATCCAGTAATGCCGGGCTTCTTGCTACCACCGTAGCCACATGTCCCAACTCGGGATCAAACTGAGCCGCTTTGGTCAGATTACCGTCCGCCAGACAAAGCCCCACCGGGTTAAGGTTAAATTTAACCGCCTGCGACACCAGGGTTTTATTGGCGATACCGGCCAATGCGGCAACAATAATATCGATTTGATCCTCGGGCGTTACCCGTAGTCCGTTTTTTTTACGAACCGGTAAATCCAGGCGCCGCATTAAATCGTCCACAACACAACCGCCGCCGTGTACAATCACTAGAGGACGGGCGAAGTTACGCTGGTAATCCGCCAGTGCGGTAAATAAATTTTCCATAGCGGCCGGCGTATCCAGCAGCACGCCGCCCAATTTCAGTACTAATGGGTTCATCTCAGCATAATCCTAAAGTTTCCGCCAGTCCGTAGCGAATATTCGCACATTGTACGGCCTGTGCCGCCGCACCTTTTAATAAATTATCCTCGGCGCCGATTATAATAATATAACCCTCCTTACAGGCAAACCCGATATCGCAATAAGGCAAAAATTCCACCCCCTTAATACTTGGTAATCCCTGCGTATAAAGACGGATTAGCGGTTTATCATGATAATAACCGGCATAAGCAGAGCGAATTTTCTCATCATCGACGCCCTTCTGTAATTTCGCCGTAATGGTGGCTAAAATCCCCCGCTTAAAATTCCCCAAATGCGGAGTAAAAATCACCTCCGTGCCTAAATGGGTGGCAATTTCCGGCTGATGGCGGTGATTAAACACCCCATAGGCGTTTAGACTCACTTCACAGAATGCGGAGGTAAGCGAGGCTTTACGCCCTGCGCCGCTGACCCCGCTAACCGCATTGATAATCGGCGGCAAACTGAGATCGAGCAGTCCCTTTTCGATTAAAGGTTTCAAACAGAGCTGCGATACCGTAGGATAGCAACCCGCCACCGCAACTAAATCCCCATGCCGAATCTGTTCCGCATTCCATTCCGCCAAACCGTATACCGCCTGCTGCAGTAATTCCGGATAGCGATGTTCAAAGCCGTAAAAACGCGGATAAAAATCGGCGCGATTAACCCGGTAAGCACCGGATAAATCAAACACCTTACAACCTTGCTGCAAAAACAGCGGCGCCAGTTCATGGCTCACTTCATGTGCGGTTGCCAGAAACACAAGATCGGCGCTGCGGGCAAGTGCGCTCATTGCTTCGCTATTTTTTTCCGGCAACGGCTGCAAACTTAAATCGCAGATCTGCCCGAGCTGCGGATACAGTGCCGAAATCGGCTTACCGGCATCTAGGCTGTTGCCCGAAACATAAAGTCCCGATAAATCAAAATGCGGATGCCGAACCAGAATCCGCACCAATTCCGCGCCGGTATAACCGCTTGCACCGATAACAATGGCTTTCTTCATTTCTTTACACCCCGTACAAATGCGTAATTATGCTATTATTCTGCATAAATATTTAAAAAGCAATATTAAGGAAAAAAAATATATAAGCCGCTATCCAATCCTAAATAAAGCGGGTGAGATTAAAATACCTCAAGCAAAGCGCTTTAGTCTTTTCTGTTAGGTCTTGCAGTGGTAACATCCTAGAGTTTGTTTCTCTACCGCTTGCCCGCGCCGGGAACAAGCGCTTAACCTCAATGATAAACCACAGGTACATTCGATGAAAAAACTTCCCGCTTTCCTGGAAATGTATTCCCGTCTGATTGCTTTACCCACAATCAGTCATATTGAAGAAAAATTCGATCAATCCAACCGCAGTTTGGTCGAACTGCTGGCCGGTTGGCTGGAAGATCTGGGATTCGACACCGATATTCTGCCCGTGGCCGGCAGCCGACAAAAATTCAATCTGCTGGCGACCTACGGAAGCGGCGAGGGCGGGTTGCTGCTGGCAGGACATACGGATACCGTCCCCTTTGACGAAGGGCGCTGGAATGTCGATCCCTTCCGCTTAACGGAAAAAGAGGGAAAATTTTACGGCCTGGGCAGCGCCGATATGAAAGGTTTTTTCGCTTTCGTGCTGGACGCACTGCAAAATATAGAATTGCAGCGGCTGCAAAAACCGCTGAGAATTCTTGCCACCGCCGACGAAGAAACCACCATGCTGGGCGCCCGCACCTTTATCCGCCACGCCCATATCCGTCCCGACTGCGCCATTATCGGCGAGCCGACCTCCCTGCGACCGGTCTATGCGCATAAAGGGCATATTGGAAAAGGTTTGCGTATTATCGGTAAATCCGGTCATTCCAGTGATCCCGAACAAGGCATAAACGCCATTGAATTAATGCACCAGGCCAGCGGCTATTTATTCCGCTTACGCGACGAACTAAGAAATAAATATCATCATCCCGGCTTCGCCATTCCCTATCCGACCATGAATTTCGGCGCCATTCGGGGCGGAGATGCGGTCAACCGTATCTGTGCCTGCTGTGAACTGCACTTTGACATCCGCCCGCTGCCGGCCATGAGCCTGCAGGATTTGGACGAAATGCTGCGCCAAAAACTGGCGCCGTTGTTCGAACGCTGGGGAGATCGCATTAGTATTCATAACTTGCACGAACCCATTCCCGGTTATGAATGCGAACATTCCGCACAGGTGGTGCAGGCGGTGGAAGCATTGTTGGGAGAAAAATGCGCCGGCGTCAATTACTGCACCGAAGCGCCCTTTATTCAACAACTCTGCCCGACGCTGGTGTTAGGCCCGGGCAATATCGAACAGGCTCACCAACCGGACGAATACCTGGCGGCGGAATTTGTTAAACCCACAAGAGAACTGCTGCGCGCACTTATCGCCCGTTTCTGCCGAGGCGCAGTTTAACCCTGACAACAGATCATCAAACTATGGCTTTAATCGAATACAATCCCCCCGTGCAGCCTTGGCTGGATATTCTTTACCACGATAACCATATTATGGCGGTAAATAAACCTAGCGGTTTGCTTTCCGTACCCGGTAACCGCCCGCAGTATTATGACAGCGTAATGTCGCGTATTAAGGATAAATACGGTTTCTGCGAACCCGCCCACAGATTGGATATGGCTACCAGCGGCGTCCTGCTGTTCGCTCTGAGTAAAGCGGCGGACAGCGAACTGAAACGACAGTTCCGCGAACGTGAAACCCGCAAACATTACCAAGCCCTGGTATGGGGACACCCCGCTCATGCGCAAGGACGGGTAAGCTTGCCGCTGATCTGCGACTGGGAAAACCGCCCGCGCCAGAAAATTTGTTTTGAACGCGGTAAAAGTGCGGTTACGGACTACCAGGTTTTAGAATGGCTGCCGAATAACAGCGCCCGAGTGAAGCTGACCCCGATTACCGGGCGTTCTCACCAGTTGCGTTTGCATATGCTGGCCCTGGGACACCCGATTCTGGGTGATAAATTCTATGCTCACCCGCAGGCCAAAGCCATGGCGCCGCGCCTGTACCTGCATGCACAAAGCCTGCAAATCACTCATCCTATCAGCGGTGAGGTAATTCGTTTCGAATGTCAGGCGGATTTTTAACCTTGCGCCAACCCGCAAAGAGGTAGTGAGAAAAGGGCGCCGAAGTGATACAATCTGCCACCGATAAATAAAGAATAAGGAAAACTATGTCGCGTCAGAAAAAAACACGTCGTATTACGGATATTATGCCGGCCCGTAAGTCGGATAAAAAATCCGAAGGGACAAGCCGCGGTTCCGGACGGCGACCGACCCGCTACGAACTGGATGCTAAAGCCCGCGAAGAAAAAAGAAAGAAAAAGCATAAGGGGCTGGCCGCAGGTTCGCGCCACAGTTCTGCGGATAATCAAGCGGGCGGACAACCAACGGAAACAAAGGATCCCCGTATCGGCAGCCGCAAAAAAGTCCCCTTAATCGTTGAATTTGTTAATAAGCCTCCACGCGAAGCGAAAGTCGCGCAGAAGGTGCTGAAAGATGTTCTGTCTCCGGAACAAGAACTGGAACGCTTAGAGAACAACGAATGCTTAAACCAGCTCTTGGACGCGCTCGATGCGGGTAAAACCCTGAGTGCCGACGAACATAAATTCGTAGAGGATTGTCTGGAGCGCATTGCGCAATTAATGGAACAATTGGGCATTGAAGACGAAGATGAAGACGAAGAGGATTTATACCGTAGCTTCGAAAACATTGATATTAACCGTTTTAAGTAATTCCTCATGCAGTTAACCGACTTTACCCTCCCGTTACTGGTTTTGGCCCTGCTGGTTATTCTTGCTCTGAGCGCCTACGCCCTGTATTTACTGCGCCGCCTGCACAACCGCAAACGCCAGATTGAGGATGCGCGCCGACAGCGCTCGCGCCGCCTAAAAGAAAGCGTACGGCTGATTGGCCTGGCGATGCAAAAAGGACATTGTGATTATTCGGAAGGAGTTATCCGCCTGAAAATGCTCTTGGATCCCTTGGGCGCTAAAAAACTGAACGCCTATCCCGCCATGTATAGCCTCTATCAAAGGGTAATGGATATGCCCACCCATGAAGCAAGACGAAAATTGGAAAAACGCGAACGAATGCGTCAGGATCATCTGCGTATAAGCAGCGAAGCGGAACTGGCGGAAAAAATCAAATTAGAGTTACATCAGTTATTAGCCGATATTAACGGTAATTAAAAAGGATTTGTGGGGAAGCTAACAATGTCTGAAATCATCTGGGATTTATCCCTTATTCAAAAATATAATCAGTCCGGGCCGCGCTATACTTCATACCCGACCGCACTGGAATTTAATCAAGACTACAGCGATGAGGATTTCCGCGCCGCAGCGGCACGCTATCCCGAACGTCCGCTTTCCCTGTACGTACATATTCCTTTCTGCCATAAACTCTGTTATTTCTGCGGCTGCAATAAAGTCATCAGCCGCCATCAGCACAAAGCGGATATTTATCTGGATTATCTGGAGGAAGAAATCAAAAACCGGGCGCCGCTGTTTAAGCAACGTCGGGTTACTCAAATCCACTGGGGCGGCGGTACGCCTACCTATCTGACCGAAGCGCAATCCTCCCGCTTAATGGAAATGCTGCGCTGCAATTTCAATCTCAGTACAAAAGCGGAAATCAGTATTGAAATGGATCCGCGTGAAATCGAGCTTAGTATGTTGGATCATCTGCGCGCTATCGGCTTCAATCGAATCAGTATGGGCGTACAGGATTTCAATAAAAACGTGCAGAAAGCGATTAACCGCGAACAGGACGAAGACTTTATTAAAGCATTGCTGATGCGCGCCCGCGAACTCGGTTTCCAATCCACCAACCTGGATTTAATTTACGGCTTACCTCTGCAAACGGTAGAAAGTTTTATGTTCACCCTGCAGAAAGTCATCGAACTGAATCCGGATCGTCTCAGCGTATTTAACTATGCCCATTTACCCAGCCGCTTTGCCGGTCAGGCGAAAATTAAAGAAAATATGCTGCCGGCGCCGGCCACTAAGCTGACGATTTTACAAAAAACCATTGAAACCCTGGGTCATGCCGGCTATCGCTTTATCGGCATGGATCATTTTGCCAAACCCGACGATGAACTGGCTATCGCTCAGCAAAAAGGCATATTGCACCGTAACTTCCAGGGTTATACCACCCAAGAAGAATGCGATTTACTCGGCATGGGCGTTTCCGCCATCAGTTTATTGGGGGATACCTACGCCCAGAACCGAAAAGAACTGAAATATTATTATGCCGATGTAGATACAAAAGGCATCGCTTTGGAGAAAGGGCTGGTCTTAAGCCGGGAAGATTGCCTGCGTCGTGATGTAATCAAACAACTTATCTGTAATTTCAAGTTGGATTATGCACCGATTGAAGCCATGTATTCCATTGATTTTAACCGGCATTTCGCCGAAGATCTCAGCCTGCTTGCCCCCTTGGCAAAAGACGGTTTGGTTGAAATAACCCAAGAGGGAATTTATGTTTCCGCCAAAGGGCGCTTGCTGATCCGCAATATTTGTATGTGCTTTGACACCTATTCCCGCCAGCTGGCAAAACGGCAGCAGTTCTCGCGCATTATTTAAAACATAGAGCCGCCGCACAAAGGGAAACCGGGGCATAGCGCCCGGAAAAAATAACGGAAACAGGCGGCTTTACACCTGTTTCCGTTAATAGCGGCAATATCTGATTACTTAATTTTAAGCATGCTCTCGACATTTAATAAAATCAGTTCGTTATCATCCGCCTTATTTGGCTCCCGGCTGCTTGAATAAGGCAAATTATTGTCATTTCCGACGATAATATGCTTCTCATCAACCAAATCCACATTCTCTATTGTAAAGAACGGGAACTTAAAGCGTCCTTCGCTTAAGGGCTTACGTGCCAGCTGATTAGGATCCTGAATATTGAGTAAATCCACATAGGCTAATTTCTCAACATTTTGCCCCTGGTTATCTCGGTTAAAACGAATCAAATACACTCGCTTAAATTTCGGTAAATCCGCAAAGCAAGCTGTTTTATCCTGCTCGCCCGAAGCACAGGCCTTTTCAACGACGCCTTCACCGTTATCTCGTTCAATCACTAAGGCGCGCTGCTCGTCAATCATATTAAAATCGCCGATGGCGTTAGCATTATTTTCTAACGGATATTTCCAGAAATTTCCGCTCCATTGCTCCGTATCCAGATCGAATTCCAAAATCCTTAAATAATTTTTGCCCTTATCGTTTTCATACACTTGCTGTTCCGTATCCCACAGACTGCCTTCCAGCAAAGGATATAACTTTTTGCCGTCCTTGGAAGCCGCCATTCCTTCAAAGCCCTTAGAGCGTTTTGCCTCAAATTCAGGTACCGCATCTGTCGGCGCTCCCGGCATTTTAAGACTGTGGTTATCCGGCGAACGAATTATTTTATTGGCGGCTTTGGTTGCAAAAACCTGCAGCACTTTGCCCTTTAAATTCGCTTTAATCAAGTAAGGGCCGAACTCATCGCCAATCCAAAGGGTATCGCCAATAATCTGAAAGCTCTCCGGATCGAAGTCCGCACCGGTAAGGTAACGCATATCCGTAGCCTCGTTCACAATAGGGAAAGGGACTTTTTTATTCGGATCATGTAAAAAAATGCGCTCTAAGGGTTCGAAATTTCCTTGTTTAAAATCAATCCGATAACGTGAAAGATAAAGCATAAAATCGGCAGAGTTCGCCTTACTGCCGGCACCGTTATCCGTTAATATCCAGTAGCTGCCGTCAGCCATTTTCTTTATCCCCGAATGACCTTGTAGCGGCTGCCCTTTAAAGGGTAGAAAAACCCCTGTGGGACGCTGCGCCGAATGCCCTTCCAGCGTACCCGGCTCATCAATCCGCTCAGCCCCCGTAAATTTACCCGAGTAATGTAAATTATGCGGAGCATCTGCAGGTGCGGCAACAAAAGATTCCGCCGGCAGGAGCGCATGCCCCGCCAGAACCGCTTCTTGCACGCTCGCGCTATGTGCATAAAGATTCGGCATACATAACCCGCAAATAAGGCTTACCGAAAGCATCCCGTAGTTTTTTTTCCTCATAGAAATCCCCTTTATTGGCTGATTAATTTGAGCCAAGTTTAAAAAATAAATATGACAGTAAGATGACAGCCCCTGTGCTCCCAATAAATTTTCGATTAATGCCGCAAATTCAGATAGAATACCCCGCATAAATCCGTATTCGGTAATGAGCTGACAACCCGTCGCTAAATGTTGTTTTCACGCCAAGTGCGGTTATTTTTTAACTATTTTTTGAGGAAACCATGTCTGAGTTATTTATTGCCTGTATTCTGGGAATTGTAGAGGGGCTGACCGAATTTCTGCCCGTATCTTCTACCGGTCATATGATTATCGTAGGTCATCTGCTCGGCTTTGAAGGAGAAAAAGCGGCGACCTTTGAAGTGATTATCCAACTCGGTTCGATTCTTGCGGTAGTCGTCGTATTCTGGCGCAAATTGTTCAGTTTAATCGGAATCCATTTCGGGCCCAAACCGGATAGCGGTCAACCCCGGCTGACGTTGATTCATATTTTATTAGGCATGTTTCCTGCGGTGGTACTGGGTCTGATCTTTCACAAAAATATCAAAGCCCTGTTCAGCCCGGAGATGGTAATGTATTCATTGGTAGTAGGCGGTATTCTGCTGATTATTGCGGAAAAATGCCGTCCTCAGGTCAGTGCGCACAGTCTGGATCAAATGAGCTATACCCAGGCATTTACCGTCGGTCTATTTCAATGTCTGGCGCTATGGCCGGGCTTTTCCCGTTCCGGCGCAACCATTTCCGGCGGTTTACTGATGGGAGTGGGACGCCATGCGGCGGCGGAATATTCTTTTATTTTAGCCGTCCCTATGATGGCGGGCGCCACCGTACTGGATCTGTATAAAAGCTGGCACTTTTTAAGTGTCGCCGATTTACCCATGTTCGCCGTCGGCTTTATCACCGCCTTTATTGTGGCGCTGATCGCAATTAAAACCTTCTTAAATCTGATTAAGAAAATTTCCTTTATTCCTTTCGCTCTGTATCGTTTCGTCGTAGCCGCAGCGGTATATTTGGTCTTTATTCATTGATAAAATAAGCCGTCGCCGGATCTGCCCCCTTATCCTGTGTGCAGACATGGTTACGGCTTATTTATCCCGCCTAATCCTGCTCACGCAGAATCCTTATCGGCGAGCGGCCGTACAGCCGCAATAAAGGTATCAGCGCCATCAAACCAGCACTCAGCAGAATCAGCAAAATATGATAAATATCCTGTGCACGCAGGGAAAGCGGCAGTAAAAAACCACTGTTCATACCGATTTGTCGCGAAATCAGCAGTGCCGCGCCGTAACCTGCGCCGACCCCGATAAGCACCGAAAGCGTAATCAGCATAAACAGACCGCCCCAGATCAACCACAGGATTTTACCTCTGGGGGCGCCGAAAACACGCCAGGCGGCAATTTGCCGCTGTTGTCCCTTAAGATAGAGGCTAATAATCATCAGCAGGGCAATAGCCACTAAAATCTGCGTAACCACCGCAACCCAGCTCAGTACCTGCTTGGCATCGCCCAACAGGGCATATACCTTCACCAACACTTCGGCAGGAAATAGCCCCTGAGTTTGTTCGTTACGGTACTGGCTGCGCAACTGGTAGGCGGCGGCGATGCTTTTCGGTTTCACGACAATGGCGGAAACCCCCGGCTCCGAATGAGAATGCGCAACATCATTCGGCTCTGCGGCTGATGCGGAAGAGGGTTGCCCCTTCTCTTCCCGCTGATGTTCATGTACCTGCCAAAGGGTTTCCAGCGGTACCAGAACCGCATGATCCCAAGCGCTATGATCCTGCGCGCGAATCCCCACCACTTCATATTCGATATGCTTATGATGATGAGCCCCCTCTTCCCCTATTTGTCCGTGTAAGGGGGAGAATTTATCACCGATCGCATAACCGCTGTTAGCCCCCGCCACCGCTTCGAAAGGTTCGGCGAATACCCTTCCGCTAATCAGCGAGTTAGCCGCATTCAGAACAAAATTTTTATCCGTACCTACAATCGGCATTCCCTTGGTAAAATCTCCGAAGGCTAAGGGAGAAGCCCAGGCAACTCGCGGATCCTGTTGTAATGCGTGCAGATGGCTCACGGGAATTAACGGCAATGGGGCGGGTTGTAGAAACACGCTGGAAAGCACCAACTGAGTCTCGCTGCCCGGTGCGCCGATTACCAAATCAAAACGTTCCGCCGCCGCCGCACTTCCCTCCCGGAATGCCCGTTCTTGCAAATTCAGACAAATACTCAACCCGACGGATAGCGCGATCAGCAATACAATCATCAGGGAGCCGAATTTATTTTTATACAGATTCAGCCATAATAATTTAAAATATAACAAGCTTCAGTCCTCATGCCGAATCCGGCCGTTTTCCAGATAGATTCGCCGCTGCATAAGCGCCGCCAGCGCCTTATCATGAGTGGAAACAATTAAACTGCATTGTTCCCGCTGCGCCAAGCCAATCAGTAAGGAGCCGATGAGTCGGGCGTTCTCCTCATCTAAGCTGGCGGTCGGTTCATCGGCAATTATCACCTTTGGTCTTAGTAATAGCGCTCTGGCAATGGCAACCCTTTGCATTTCACCGCGGGAAAGGCCCTCGATTTTGCTGTCCGCTCGTTGAAAATTCATCGCTTCCAGCAGAGATAAGGCGCGCGACTTGATCTCCGCACCTATATGACCATAGCGGAAAGCATAGGGTAATAGCAGGTTTTCCATTGCGGAAAGTCCCGGAGTTAAATAAAAATCCTGCATCACCAGCCCGATATGCTCAAAACGCCAGCGATCCCGTTGCGGCGCCGAAAGCTCGGCAGGATCCGTATCCTGCCAGCGCAGCTGGCCGGGCATAATATCGATCAGGCCGCTCAGCGCCTGTAATAAGGTACTTTTTCCGGAACCGGAAGGGCCGAGTACGGCAACCTGCTGACGGGAAGGGATCACTAAATTAGACAGAGAAAGAATCGGCTGGGGCAGTCCGGCCACCTTAATCTCTAATTGATTAACACTTAACTTCATGATTTCTGTTCCGCTTATAAGGGGCGGAAAACCGCATTACGCAACCGCAGTTGGCTGACAAAACCTGTTTCGGGATCGGTCCAGGAGCCGTATTCCAACCGGCCTTCCACTTCAATGGCGGCGTTATATTGCACAAAGGTCTGGCGCTCTTGCAGATAGACCACCAGAATATCCTCCGGCCAATCCGCATCGGAAGAACAGAACGGACAAAGGGCCATGGGGGTTTTGGTCAGCACGAAAAACTGCGATTCCGCCTTTAAGGGCGGAGCCATAAAACCGCGCATCACCACCTGTTTCCCGGCCATGGTTTTCACCTTGTTACTGAACTCCAGTCCGGTAACGGAAAATTTGCCATAGAGCTGCTCAAAATCCAACCTATTGTCCGCCATTGAAGGGACTGCCAACAATAGCAATAAACAGCCCAGATAAACCGGGCCGTTTAAGCTAAAAAGAGCGGTTATTTTTAGCAGAGTTTTTTTCCCCATTATTTCACCGCTAAAGCATCTACAATCACTTTAAACAAATCGGAGTTTTCCATATATCCGCGAATTTCCTCTGCCCCCGGTCCTATTGCCTGAACGATCATATCGTCCACGGAATGTACACCGGTATCGTTATCTTTCGGCAAATTACCTTCGCGTAATACAGCTCCCGGAATATCCTTATAGGCTTGATTGGCCACATACTGATTATTCTCATTCTTCACCGCAGGTACGAATTGCTTATCCATTTTCGGACGGAAGGTTTCGTAGTAATCCGGGAAAGAGGCGAAAAATACCGCTAAGCGTTTATCCACATCCCATTTATCCGGATAGCCGTCGCCGTTTTCGTCCTTATAATCCGGCCAGCCGGCATGTTGATATACACCAACCTTCTCGCGCATACTATCGCCCGGTTTGTTATCATCCACCGTTCCGATAATGGAAATACCGTGGGTGTGGTCGCCGGTAACGATAATTAGAGTATCCGGATGTTTTTCGGCGAACTCTTTGGCGATTGCCACGGACTGATCAAGCATAATGGTACTGGCCATGGCCCGTTCCCAGTCGAGCGGGTGCGAAGCTTTGTCGATTAATGCGGATTCGACCATCAGGAAAAAACCGTCCTGATTCTGTGATAAGACGTCCAGCGCGGTTTTGGTCATTTCGGTCAGATCCGGCTGATCCGGCTGATCCGGGAATTTTTTGGTTACCCCGTTATTCAGAAAACGACGATCCAGCACCGTATCCATATTGCCGGTATTAAACAGTCCGAGCAGTTTACCGCTGTCTTTACCCGCTTCTTTTAATTCCTGCGCATTAGTTACCAAACGATAACCATCGGCTTTAAACAAATCGATAAAGTTTTTCTCGTCTTTACGTTTCGAACCCGGTGTAGTTTGCGGTAAGAAATAAGCCGCTCCGCCGCCTAACATCACTTCCGGTTTCAACTGATAAAACATTTCGGTAATAGCCGCTTTTTCGGCGCGACGACGGGTATGGGCAACCACTGCCGCCGGAGTGGCGTCCTGCAGTTCCGCATCGGAAACAATCCCGACCGACATTTTAGTACGGCGTTTGAGTAATTCCCCTAAGGTTTCCTGCTTCGGATGATTGAAATTATCTTCGGAACGGCCGGCATAAACACCTAAGGCATTAACCGCGGACTTATGCCCGGTCATATAGGCGCTCATCGTATTGGCACTGTCCGTCGCGATGGAATCCGTACTGGAGGTGCCGATAAATCCCATATAAGGCAGGCTGTCTATCGCCAATTTTCCCTTAGCTTTACCCTCCGCAATCCCTTTGGACAACACTCGCGCTCCGGTACGATGCGCTACGGACAAGCCGTCGCCAATAAACAAAATTACATTTTTGGCTTTACGCACCTGCGGCGTGGCATAAACCTGCCAGGTTACTTCGGTTTTCTGACCGTTGAGCGTAACATCCACTTTATAGTCGCCGGCCTGCTTAAGGCTCGCATCACGTACCCAAAGGGCGGATACCGCTTTCCCCTCTTCATCGGCAACAAATTCGGTTTTGCCGCCCAGAACTTCCTGATAATTTTTTCCGTTAATCAGAATCTGCGCACTGTCTTGCGTAATTACCTGATCAAACTCCACTTTAAAGTCGAACTTTCCGCCTTCCGGCATGGTGGCACGATCAATCGGATAAATCACATTCTGCGCCATTCCCGCTAAGGGTAACGCCGCCGCCATCAATGAAACCAGATAACGATATTTCATATTTCTCTTTCTCCTTTATACAGGTCAACCCCGATGTAAAACTGCAAAAGAGTATATGCAATAATTATGACAGTTTGATGACTGGCCCTTTAGTAAAGTGCGGTCGAAAAAAACGATTTTTTCGACATTATGCCGGCGCTTACACAACACTTAATTAAAAAAACGGCATAAAACCAGAAAAACTAAAAAATGGTGCCTATCCAAGGAATACACACCAGAAATCAGGAAAACTGGTGTGTATTGTTATAGACAATACAAGCTCTAGCGACAAATAAAAAACAGGTGAAATAAAATAAATTATTTCACCTGTTTATAATTACGGGCAAATTAAGCCGTTTGTTCCGCCGGGCGTTCGAAAGCCAATACTTTATGCTCCAGACGGCGCAGTAGCAGGGTGGCAATACCGGTAATCAACAGGTAAATAGCGCCGGCAATGCTGTAAATGGTAATGGCGTCGTATTCCGTACCGTATAACTGCCGAGCATAACCCATAATATCCAGAATCGTAATAATCGAAACCAATGAAGTCCCTTTAAATACCAAAATAATTTCATTACTGTAAGAGGGTAACGCCCGTTTCAAGGCATAAGGAATCAGTATTTTCAGGGTTTGCAGACGGCTTAATCCCAGCGCCGCACAGCTTTCCCATTGCCCTTTCGGAATGGCTTTCACCGCCCCGTGGAACAGCTGGGTCGAATAAGCCGCACTGTTTAAAGTCAGAGTTAATGCGGCGCAAAACCAGGCATTGGAAAATAATGACCAAAGCGGGCTCTGAACCAACCATTGAAATTGTCCCGGACCGCTATAGATCAGAAAAAACTGCACTAGCAGCGGTGTGCCGGTAAACAGGGTTAAATACAGATTAATCAATCTTTTCAACCAGCGGTTATCCATGGAAAGGCCGAAGGTAAGTAACAATGCCAACAGAAAAGCCGCACACAAGGAAACGGCGGTTAGTCCCAAGCTGGTTGGAATCCCCTGGGCAATGGTATGAAAATAATCCTGAAACATTATTTCCCTCCTCGTTCAAAACGGGTAAAACGTCGCTCCAGTTTACGGATTAGGAACTGACTAATCAGGGTAACCGCCAAATAGAGTAAAGCCGCCAAGCCGTACCAGGTAAAAGGCTGGTGAGTATTGGTATTGATTAATTCGGTCTGACGCATCAGATCATTTACCCCGATTAAAGAAACCAGCGCCGTATCCTTTAGCAGCACTAGCCATTGGTTACTTAATCCCGGCAATGCATGCCGCCAGACTTGGGGTAAAATAATACGTAAAAAAGTATGGCTGCGACTTAATCCCAAAGCCGCACCGCTTTCCCACTGACCAATTGCAATAGCTTGAATGGCACCGCGTAAAGACTGGGAGGCGTAGGCGGAAAAAATCAGCGCCAATGCCGCAACACCGCAACCGAAGGCACTAAATTCAATATATTCGCCGGTTAGCATCTCTACCAGTTCGGTCGAACCGAAATAAATCAGCAAAACCACGATAATTTCCGGCAGACCGCGCAGCAGCGTAACCAAAACTGATGTCGGTTTACTGATACAGCGCCATTTCGCCGTTTCCAGTACCACGAAAAGCATGGACAAAAGCAGGCCGACAATCAATGAACAAACCGCTAACCCCAAAGTCATCAGGGTTGCGGTATACATTAAAGGAAGATAATCAAAAAACATAATGGATTATTTTGCTGTCATCCATTTATCGTAGATTTTCTGATACTCACCGTTCGCCTTAATGGTGCTGAGGCCTTTATTCAGATTTTCCAGCAAAGCTTTGTTGGATTTGTTCACCGCAATGCCTAAACCGTTACCGAAATATTTTTTATCGGTTACCTTATCGCCGACAAAGGTCAGTTCCGGTTCTTTATTCAGCATATCCGCCAACACTGCGGTATCGCCGAAAATAATATCGATACGGCCGTTTTTCAAATCTAAAATCGCATCCTGCAGAGAAGCGTAGGACTTAGGTGCATATTGTTTTGCTTCGGCAACCACATATTGCTGGAAAGTGGTTCCGTTCTGTACCCCGATATTCTTCGCACTGTTCAGATCCGCCTTGCCTTTCACCGCAATAAAACTGGCCGAACTGTCATAGTAAGCATCGCTGAAAGCAACCTGTTTGGCTCGGGCTTCGGTAATATCAATAGCGGAGATGGAAGCGTCGATCCGTTTGGCTTTCAAACTTGGAATCAAAGCATCAAAGGCCTGACTTTTAAAATGGCAGGTAGCCTGAATCTCTTTACAGATCGCATTGGCGACATCTACGTCAAAACCGATGATTTCCCCTTTCTCATTGGTTAATTCGAAGGGGGGGTAGCTTGGTTCCATGGCAAAGGTAATGTCCTGCGCCTGAACGGAAAAAGCGCTGCCTGCCAATAATGCGGTTACAAGTAATTTTTTCATAATAATGTCCTTACTCGGAATGAGATAAATATTGTTTAAACTGTTCGGTCTGAGGGTTATCAAAGCAATTGGCATCGCCAGTTTCCACAATATGCCCCTGCTCCATATACACCACCTTGGTGGCGACCTTACGCGCAACACCGACCTCGTGGGTTACGATAACCTGCGTAATTCCGGTTTGCTGTAATTCCTGAATAATAGAAACGATCTGTGCGGTAATTTCCGGATCCAATGCGGCGGTGGGTTCGTCAAATAACAACACCTTAGGTTTCATCATTAAGGCTCTGGCAATAGCCACACGCTGCTGCTGACCGCCGGACAACTGTAGCGGGAAACGGTCCGCATATTCTTCCAGCCTCAAGCGGCTCAACAATTCCATCGCCTGAGCCTGCGCGCTTTGTTTATCCGTACCCAGAATTTTCATCGGCGCTTCCAGTAAATTTTCCAATACGGTAAAGTGCGGCCACAGATTATACTGCTGAAACACCATGCCCACATCTTGTCGCAGACGACGAATTTTTCCGGCATCGATGGGCTGTGCCAGGTCAAATTTATTATTCACAATATCCAGTTCGCCGGAAGTGGGCATTTCCAACAGATTCAAGGTGCGAATCAGAGTACTTTTCCCCGCACCGCTCGGCCCGAGCAGAACAACGGTATCACTGTCGTCTGCGCTGATATTAATGTCGAACAACGCCTGCGACGAACCGTAGAAAAAATTTAAATTCTTAACACAAATGGTCATATTTGATTACATATCTCTGGTCTTAAAAACTGAAATAATATTAGTATTTTTTGCATAATTATGCAATAACAAGTTTATTCTGGCAAAATAAAAATTTTACCCCCTCCTCCCTCCCAAAATAATACAGCAAAAAATTCGTGTATGGATTTTTTGTTAGAAAAGCTATCGGCTTGTAAAAATTTTTTAATGGAAAGTTAAGCCTTAATCATAGATATCCTGCAAAATGTTAATAGAAGGAAAAAAGCCTTTTATTAGAGATAATCGGCATTTTTTTACTAGAAATTAAGCATTATCTTAACTAGAATGAAAAAGCTACAAGGCTAAACGGACTTATTAATTATGCAACTCGGACGCATTGACAGATGTCAGGAAAAGGAATATCTCAGGATTAAAGATTTTCTTGCACAAAACGAACTGAGCATGGATCGCAATATATTGTCTTTTATCGTCGCCTACGATGAAGAGGGGCATATTCTTGCCTGTGGCGGCATAGCGCCTAAAATCATCAAATGTGTTGCCGTACGTTCCGAACTGCGCCATACGGGACTGGCTTTAAGGCTGGTCGGGGAACTCATTAAACTGGCTTACGAACTGGGCTATCCGCAACTCTTCGTATTTACCAAACCGGAATACGAGCAACAATTTTACCAATGCGGCTTTTTCACTCTGGCAACCGCCCGTCCCCATGTAATCCTTATGGAAAACAGCGCTTCGCGCCTGCATAAACAATGCGAATACTGGCGCTCACTAAAAGTCAAGGGTCGGCATATCGGTGCAATTGTCATGAATGCCAATCCTTTCACTCTGGGGCACCGTTACCTAATCGAACAGGCGCAAGAATATTGCGATCATCTGCATCTTTTTATTCTACAAGAGGAGGCGCCGCCCTTTTCCTACAGAGAGCGCTTCCGTCTGGTTGAGCAGGGTATCGCCGATCTTAGCAATATCAGCCTACATGCCGGTTCCGATTATATAATTTCCAAAGCCACCTTCCCCACTTACTTTCTGAAAGACACTCATATCGCTGAACAATCCTATCCGGAGATCGATCTATATCTTTTTCGCCATTATATTGCGCCAGCTCTGGGAATTACCCGACGTTTTGTCGGCTCGGAACCCCTATGCCCCCTAACCGCACAATATAACCGCAGTATGAGCTATTGGCTAGCACAGGCACCGATAGCCGCTCCGCCGATAGAAGTTATTGAAATCAAAAGGAAAGAGCATGACAAAGCAGCTATTTCAGCCTCTCAGGTGCGTGCCCTTTTCAGGACTAAAAACTGGCATCGGCTGGAAACTTTAGTACCCGCTCACACCCTTCGTTTTCTTCAAGATAAAGGACTATCCCATGAAAATAATACGCCCCGCAGCCGCAGGCTCTCTGGAATCGAGTGATGCCTTAATCCAAGTTGCGCCCGCCGCCGTAACCGAGATTGAAATCAACAGTGTGGTCGGCAAGCAATTCGGTGCAGATATTTTGAATACGGTCGAACAAGTACTGAAACAGCTCGCTGTCGATAGCGCACATATCATCATCGAGGATAAAGGAGCGCTGGACTGCGTACTGCGTGCGCGGCTCAAAGCGGCTCTGCTACGCGCCAGCGCACAGCCTGTAAACTGGGAGAATATTATATGAAACTAAGAAGAAGCCTACTTTTCGTCCCCGGTGCCAATGCCGCCATGGTAAGCAATAGTTTTATCTATCCCGCCGATGCGATTATATTTGATCTGGAAGATGCGGTAGCCCTACAGGAAAAAGACAGCGCCCGCCTATTGGTAGCCCATGCGCTACAGCATCCATTCTATCGGGAAAGGGAATCTATAGTCAGAGTGAATCCGCTGGATTCTGAATTCGGCATGGCAGATCTGCACACAATCATACGCGCCGGGGTCGATATTATCCGTATGCCGAAAACGGAAACCGCCCGAGATGTAATAGATATGGATAATGCCATCAGCGAAATTGAGCTGGCCTGCGGTCGTAGCCCCGGAACCACCGCAATACTCGCCGCCATCGAATCCCCCCTCGGAATAACTCAGGCCAATCAGATCGCAACGGCCTCAAAACGGCTAATGGGTATAGCCTTAGGGGCGGAAGACTATGTACGCAATTTAAAAACCGAGCGTTCGCCGCAGGGTACGGAATTATTGTTTGCCCGCTGCAGCATATTGCAGGCGGCCAGAGCGGCGGGGATCCAAGCCTTTGATACGGTTTATTCCGACAGCGAAAACGATGCGGGCTTTTTGCGCGAAGCGGCCTTGATCAAGCAATTGGGCTTTGACGGTAAATCGCTGATCAATCCGCGCCAAATTGAATTACTGCACAATCTGTTCGCACCGACGGAACAACAGGTCGAACAGGCACGGCGTATTATTGAGGCGGCGCAAGAAGCTGAACAATGCGGTCTGGGTATCGTTTCGCTAAACGGAAAAATGATTGACGCTCCGGTAATCGAACGGGCCAAAATGTTGCTTGAACGCGCCAAATCCGGCATCAGGGAAGAACAGGAAGGAGAAAACTTATGAGCCGACAAGAACGTATTGCAAGATACCGGGGCGAACTCGCCGCCTATCGGCATCAAGCCAAAGAGAATAACCGCCGACATAGCAGCCAAAACCGAAAACTGTGCGCCGATTTGGAACAGGCGATTATCCGCAGCGGATTACAAGACGGTATGACCGTTTCTTTTCATCATGCTTTTCGCGGCGGTGATTTTATCGTTAATCAGGTCATGAACAAAATCGCCGCCATGGGTTTCAAAAACTTAACCTTAGCTTCCAGTTCTCTGATCGACAGCCATTTTCCCCTGATTGAGCATATTAAAAACGGGGTGATTCGCAAAATTTACTCTTCCGGCCTGCGCGGAAAACTGGCGGACGAAATTTCCGCCGGTCTGCTACAAGAACCCGTCAATATTCATTCTCACGGCGGACGCGTCCATTTAATTAAAAGCGGCGAACTGAAAATCGACGTGGCTTTTCTCGGCGTGCCCTGTTGCGACCCCTTCGGTAACGCAAACGGCTACGGCGGTAAAAATAACTGCGGTTCGCTCGGCTATGCCCGCGTAGATGCGGAATATGCCGATAAGGTGGTATTGCTGACGGAACTTGTGGCCCCTTACCCGTTGCACCCCGCCAGTATCAATCAGGATCAGGTAGATTTCATCGTAACCGTGGATGCGGTGGGTGATCCGCAAAAAATCGGCGGCGGGGCCACACGGATAAGCAAGGATCCGCGTGAACTGCTAATCGCCAGAAAATGTGCGCAGGTTATCTTCGCTTCGGGCTATTTTCGGCCGGGCTTTTCCCTGCAAACCGGCTCCGGCGGCGCGGCATTGGCGGTAACCCGCTTTTTGCAAGATAAAATGCGGCGCGATAATATCTGCGCCTCCTTTGCCCTCGGCGGCATTACCGCAGGTATGGTGCGCCTACATGAAGCCGGACTGATAAAAAAGCTACTCGATGTGCAGAGTTTTGATTTGCAGGCGGCCGAATCCCTGGCGCGCAATCCTAATCATATTGAAATATCCGCCAATCAGTACGCCAACTACAGTTCGAAAGGCGCATCGGTAGAACAACTGGATATCGTTATCCTGAGCGCCTTGGAAATAGATACGACATTCAATGTTAACGTACTGACCGGTTCCGACGGCATATTGCGTGGCGCCTCCGGCGGTCATTGCGATACGGCGGCCTGTGCCAAGCTGGCTATTGTAGTAGCACCGCTGCTGCGCGGACGGATTCCGACGGTAGTGGAAAAAGTGATTACCTGCGTAACTCCGGGGGAACATATCGATATATTGGTGACGGATCAGGGCGTTGCGGTCAATCCGAAACGACAGGATCTCATTGCCGCCCTAACTGCCGCCGGTATCGCCCTAATGGATATTGAGCAACTTTGTCAGCGCGCTTATCTGCTGACCGGAAAACCGCAACCGATCCAATTCACCGATAAGCCGGTGGCATTGGTTCGCTACCGCGACGGCTCGCTGCTCGATGTGGTTTATCAAATAAAAAATTAATCCGGTCACAACAGGCCCGGTAAATCTATGCGGAACCGGGCAAAACTTCACCGTTCAGGATCAGGGATGATAACGAACAATGCTGAAAAAATTTCACCGCAGTTTTTCTCTGCACGGCCCTAAAATTTCATTGGCGCAAATCCTGGAAGCCCGCGAACAGCGCAACCTGCGTATGGCTAAATATCTATGCAGATACCGGCTGCCGTTGCTCTCGCTAACAATAAATGCGGTGGGTGAAGTCAAGAAAAACGCCATGACGGATTATCTTTTTGAAAAAAGTCTGGAAAAATTGACCGCTCTTTTTCAGCAACTGGCGCTAATCCCGACAAAATGCCGTATTTATACGCCCGCCAGCGGACAGCAAGCCTTGTTCATCCTTCCGACCGATGCTGAGGCACTAAAAAAAGCCGTTATCATGCTGGAACAAGAATCCTATCTCGGCCGTTTATGGGATATTGACGTAATCGCGGCGGACGGAATACCGCTCAGCCGACAAAGGCTGGGATTCCCGCCGCGCAGCTGCTTACTGTGCCGGGACGAGGCTAAAATTTGCGCACGTTCGGGCAGACATAGTCAAGCGGAACTTAACCGAGAAATGCAGCGTAGAACCGAGAATTACGCATTTGCCGAACAAATCGCCAGTCTGGCGATACAGGCGCTTCGCCGAGAAGTCCGCCTAACCCCGAAACCCGGCCTGGTGGATCAGGCCAATAACGGCGCTCATCGGGATATGAATCTACAAAGTTTCGAACGCAGTGCAACGGCCCTTTTCCCTTTCTTTATCCGTTTTATTTTAATCGGTATACAAACCGCCGCCCGCCCCGAATCGGAAATACTGGCATTGCTCCGCCCGCTCGGTATACGGGCGGAACAGGCAATGTTGCAAGCCAGCGGCGGCATTAATACGCATAAAGGCGCGATTTTTGCCTTCGGCTTAATCTGTGCCGCCATCGGCAGAAGCCATATCCTAAGTGCGGATAAAACCCTCAATATCGAATCCCTGTGCCATACGGCGGCGGGGTTTTGTCAGGGAATAAGCCTCGAACTCAGTGCCGATCCGCAGCCGGCGCAACATAAGCTCAGCGCCGGTATGCTCGCCTATCGCCGTTACGGATTACGGGGCGCCCGCGGCGAAGCGGAACGGGGATTTCCGCTGGCACAAAAGGCGCTAGTACAGCTAGGACATCTTAAGCGAAATCCGCATACGGATCAGGAACACCGGCTGCTTATTGCTTTACTCTACATCATGGCCCATAACGATGATACCAACCTTGTCCGGCGCGGCGGTCCAGACGGTCTGCGCTTTGTGCGTCGGCAAACCGCCACACTGCTGAAGCAGCGGCCTGTTTATCAGGATAAAGCCTTTCTGCAACAACAATTACGCGAGTTTGACCGAGTTTGTATCCAACGTAATCTCAGCCCCGGCGGCAGCGCGGATTTACTGGCGCTGACAATTTTTTTTGACTCTTTAATGAGGTAATTGACTATGGCTCTCAATAAAACCGGAAAACTTATTATCCTAGCGGTCATTCCGACCCTAATCTTTCTGTTGCCCACCCCGCAAGGATTGCCCCTAATCGCCTGGCGCTTATTCGGTCTGTATCTCGCCACTATTGTCGGCTTGGTATTAAAACCCTACGGCGAACCGGTGATTCTGCTCGCCGCCGTCGCCGCGTCCGCCGTCACCATCGGTAATACCGAAAACGCCGCCGCATTGGTTAAAATCGGACAGACCCTCAGCGGCTATCAATCTGGTACCACCTGGTTAATCTTCACCGCCTTTACCCTCAGTTCCGCCTTTGTCATTACGGGGCTGGGTAAAAGAATCGCCTATCATATGATCGATAAAATGGGAAGCACCACCTTGCGCCTGGGTTATGTCACCATGTGTCTGGATTTGCTGCTGGCGCCGGCAACCCCTTCCAACACGGCACGTGCCGGCGGCATTGTCTTTCCGATTATCAACAGCGTGGCGGTCGCCCTAGGTTCGGAGCCGGAAACCTCGCCGAAGAAAGCCGGGCGCTATCTGCTGCTGAACGTCTATATGGTGGTAAAAACCACCAGTTATATTTTCTTAACCGCCATGGCGCCGAATGCCCTGGCCCTATCCTTAATGGGGCCGATTCTGGGAATCGAACTCAACTGGTTGCAATGGTTTCTGGCCGCCTCGGTACCGGGATTGGTTTGCCTGCTGTTTATTCCGCTTATTTGTTATCTGGTCTGCCCGCCGGAAATGAAACGTGTGGATAACCACAGTATCGCCCGTCAGGGGTTGGAGCAGCTGGGGCCGATGAGCTTTCGCGAAAAGGCGCTGGCTGTACTGTTCCTCTGCGCCCTGGGCGGCTGGATTTTCGCCGCCGCACTGCATATTAATGCGACCACGGTGGCACTGGTTACGATGGTATCCTGTATCCTGCTGAATATCGTGTCCTGGGACGATATCCGCAAAAATAAAGCCGGATGGGATACGCTGATTTGGTACGGCGGGATTATCGGCATGTCGGCAATTCTGGAAAAAGCCAAATTTTTCGATTGGCTGGCGCAAACCCTAAGCCACTATGTAAACTTCGGGGCCGATGCTGAAATTAGCTTACTAGTTATCCTGCTGCTCAGCGTATCAGTACGTTATCTGTTCGCTTCCGGCGGTGCTTATGTCGCCGCTATGGTTCCGGTATTCGCCACCGTCGGCAAAGTAGCAGGTGCTCCGGTAGAATTACTGGCACTGGCCTTACTGTTTTCCAACTCCTACGGCGGTTCTCTCACCCATTACGGCGGTGGTCCCGGCCCTATTACCTTTGGTGCGGGTTATAACGATATTAAATCCTGGTGGACGGCGGGGGCAATTATCGCCTTCGGCAGCCTGATTATTCACGCCACCCTCGGTATGGCCTGGTGGAAAACGCTACTGAGCATGGGCTGGCTGGAATAAAGGAAGCGGCATAAAAATCCCCGCAGGGTGCGGGGAATAATCAGTCCGGCGGCGGCCGGATAAGGCGGAGCAGATCGGGTTAATTTCAGGCCTGCTTCGCCATTTCGAATTCAATCAGCATCATCAAAATATGAATGACCTTAATATGAATTTCTTGAATGCGATCCGCATAACGGAAATGCGGAACCCGGATTTCCACATCGGCCAGACCTGCCATTTGTCCGCCGTCTTTACCGGTCATGGCGATCACTTTCATACCTTTTTCTTTCGCCGCTTTAATCGCATTTAATACGTTTTTTGAATTTCCCGAGGTGGACAGGCCGAATAAAACATCGCCTTTCTGCCCTACAGCTTCAATATAGCGGGAGAAAACATAATCATAGCCGAAATCGTTACTAACACAGCTAAGGTGGCTGACATCGGAAATGGCAATGGCCGGATAACCGGGACGATTTTCGCGATAGCGTCCGGTCAGTTCTTCGGCGAAGTGCATAGCGTCGCAGTGAGATCCGCCGTTTCCGCAGGACAATACCTTGCCCCCCTGTTTAAAGCTGTCGGAAATCAGCAGTGCCGCCCGTTCAATCAGCTTAATATTGTTTTCGTCGCCGATAAATTTGTTCAGTACGTCCGCCGCTTCGTCAAGTTCGGCTTTGATTTGATCAAAATACATATTGTCTCCTTGCTGAATAAATAAAATTGTCTGTTGCATACTAACTTCTGCCATGCCGATTGGCAAGCATCGCTAAGATTTTATTTTCATTCAAAAACTTACCCCGCTTTAATCTAAAAGAGCGGTGGAAAATCCTTAAGTTTTCCACCGGGCTAGCCGGGAAAAATCAGGCGATATTTTTTAGCAGTTCCGCCACAAAATCCAGGCGTGCTTTCGCCTCATTCAATTCAATATTGAAACGGAATTTGCTGGCGCCGTCAAAACGGTAAACCTGAGGCGCCTGTCGAATCAACTGTAAAAACTTGCCCGGATCCAAATCCGCATCGGGAGCAAATTCAATAAATCCTCCCTGTGCATAGGCATCGATGCGTAGGATTTTCAATACCGCTGCATTTAAACGCAATTCGGTAATCCGCAGCAAATTCTGTGTGGCTTCCGGTAAAGCGCCGAAGCGGTCGATCAACTCCACTTTCAGCTCGTCCAATCCCTGTTTATTCTCCGCACCGGCGATACGTTTGTAGAAAGACAGGCGCATATTCACATCACCGAGGTAATCCTCCGGTAATAAGGCCGGAATACGTAAATCAATATCGGTCTGGCGGCGGGTAATTTCTTCCAGAGAAGGCTCCCTTCCTTCTTTCATTGCACGTACGGCATTTTCCAGCAGTTCCATATAAAGAGAAAAACCGATGCTTTCAATCTGTCCGCTCTGTTCCGAACCGAGTAATTCACCCGCTCCGCGAATTTCCAGATCATGGGTCGCCAGAATAAAGCCCGCCCCCAGATTATCCAAACTTTCTAAGGCTTCTAGCCGTTTCTGAGCGTCTTTACTCATTAATTTCGGCGGCGGTGTTAACAAATAGGCATAGGCTTGATGGTGAGAACGGCCAACCCTGCCGCGCAACTGATGCAGCTGCGCCAGTCCGAATTTATCCGCCCGTTCGATAATAATGGTGTTGGCACTCGGCACATCGATTCCGGTTTCAATAATGGTGGAGCAAACCAAAACATTAAAACGCTGATGATAAAAATCGGACATGACCCGCTCCAGTTCACGCTCGCGCATTTGCCCGTGTCCGATGGTAATGCGCGCCTCCGGAATAAGTTCGCTCAGTTTTTGAGCGCAATTTTCAATGCTGGCAACATCATTATGCAAATAATAAACCTGCCCGCCGCGCAATATTTCACGTAACACCGCCTCGCGAATAAGCATATGATCGTTCTGGCGCACAAAGGTTTTAATCGTCAAACGGCGCGCCGGCGGAGTGGAAATAATCGACAGATCTCGAATACCGTTCATCGCCATATTCAGGGTACGCGGAATCGGGGTGGCGGTTAGGGTTAAAATATCGATATTTGCCCGCAGCCGTTTGATTTTTTCCTTCTGACGAACACCGAAACGATGTTCTTCATCAATAACCAGTAAGCCGAGATCATGAAATTTTACTTCCGATTGAATCAGTTTATGAGTTCCGATCAAAATATCCACTTTACCTTCTGCCAGATTCTCCAGAATCTGTTTTTGTTCCTTGGCGGTTTTAAAGCGGGAAACCATTTCCACATTAATCGGTAAATTAGCGAAGCGATCACGGAAGTTTTCATAATGTTGTTGCGCCAGTAAGGTGGTAGGTACCAATACCGCAACCTGTTTATGGTTCATTACCGCTAAAAAAGCGGCGCGCATCGCCACCTCGGTTTTACCAAAACCCACATCGCCGCATACTAGACGATCCATGGCTTTCGGCTGACACATATCGGAAATCACCGCATTGATGGCCATTTCCTGATCAAGAGTTTCTTCAAAGGGGAAGCTGGCCGCAAACTGGCGAAATTCTTCGCGCGGATATTGAAACGCAAATCCCTGTTGAGTTTCACGCTGAGCATACACATCCAGTAATTCGGCGGCCACATCGCGGATCTTTTCCGCCGCTTTCTGACGAGCCTTCACCCAGGCATCGCTACCGAGCTTATGCAGAGGTGCATTTTCATCACTACCGCCTACATAGCGGCTAATCAGATGTAAAGCGGCAACAGGAACATAGAGTTTCGCCTCATTGGCATAATGCAGCAGTAAATATTCTGCTTTGATCCCGCCGTTTTCCAAGGTAACCAAACCGCCGTAACGGCCAACCCCATGTTCCAGATGAACCACGGCTTGACCGATTTTTAATTCCGCCAGGTTACGGATCAAAGTATCCGGATTTACATTTTTACGCTTATCACGGCTACGTTGCTGAACCCGTTCGCCGAGTAATTCCGTTTCGCAAATCAGGGCAATGGGTTCCCCTTCTTCCGGCTCAATAATAAAGCCGTGGTTTAGGTTGCTAATTAATAATCCGCAGGGGTGTTGTTCTGCCTGGGATAAATTTTGTATCGGCACCGGTTTCAATTTAAGCGGTGCCAGTAGTTCGAGCAGAGTTTCCCGTCGCCCCTCGGTTTCAACCGAAAATAACTTATGCCCTTTAAATTCCTGCAGAAAATGCCGCAACTGTTGCAAAGGTTCTTTATGCTGAGCCTGTATTTTTAATTCCGGCAGCGGACGTACGCTCAGGTTTTTCTGTTTTACCGAGCTGCGCACCCGCTCCGCTTTTAAACTGATACGCGGATATTGTTTGAGCTGGCGGTTAACTTCGTCAATCCGTAGCCACAGTCGCTCCGGCGGCAATAACGGGCGCATAGGATCAATTTTGCGGCTTTCGTAGCGCTGCTCCGCATCCTGATAAAAGCGCATCGCCTGAGCCTGATTCTGATCCGTATCGATAAATAGGCACTGCTCCGGCAGATAGTCAAATAGGGTGGCCATTTGTGGAAAAAACAACGGCTGCCAATATTCGATGCCGCTGACCAACGTACCTTTGCTGATTTGCTGATAAATATGCTCCGGATCCCGCCGGATTTCACCGAAGGTTTCGCGAAAGGAAGCGCGGAAAAATTCTATTCCTTTCTCATCGCTGGGAAACTCGTGGGCGGGCAGTAAATTAACCGCCTCAATTTCTTTCAGCGTGCGCTGGCTGTCCACATCGAAATGACGGATACTGTCAATCTCATCGTCAAAAAAATCCAGTCGGAACGGCTGCTTACTTCCCATCGGAAAAAGATCCAACAGGGCGCCGCGTACCGCATATTCGCCGTGTTCCAATACCTGTTCTACCGCCCGATAGCCGGCACTTTCCAGCTGCAGACGTAATTTATCTATCACCAAACGATCGCCCTTTTTCACCAACAAAACATTATGGTGCAGATACTGCGGCGGACAAACCCGCTGCAACAGCGTAGTAATAGGTAGGATAAGTACGCCGCGCGGATTATTTTGCAAATAGAATAATGTTCTCAGCCGTTCGGAAATAATTTCCTGATGGGGAGAAAAGGCGTCATAAGGCAAGGTTTCCCAATCGGGGAAAAAACGCACTTCCTGCGTACATAGTTGGCGTAAAACTTTCTCCAAAACCACCGCACTTCGGGTATCAACGGTTACCACCACCGTCAATCCCTCATGCCGGGCAACGATTTCGCTGATTGCCAGCGCATCGGCGCCGGGTAAAACATTGGCTAGAATCTTATGCTCATTAGCCTGAACGGGAATCTCTAAATTGAAATAAGGTTTCATGAATTTATCAGTATGCAACGTAAAACTTCCGCGCTTATTATAGCTCTGTTGCTTTTATTTAATAATTAAAAAGCCCTTATTTAGGTTAAATAAGGGCTTTGTTCTATCGGCCTCTGTGCTTATTCCGCATCATCCGCCATATTCAGCATTTCCGCCAAACTTGCGGTAGGATCTTCAGCGATAAGATTGAATTCCGCTTCGATTTCCGCTTCGTCCGCCGCTGAGAATTTCACTTCGTTTTCATCCGCAATATTCACAAGGTTATGACGGTTTTTCACCCGATTCTGGTGATAGGCGAAACCGGTACCGGCCGGAATCAGACGACCTACGATAACGTTCTCTTTCAGACCGCGCAGTTCGTCGCGTTTACCGGCAACCGCCGCTTCTGTCAACACGCGCGTCGTTTCCTGGAAGGATGCCGCCGAAATAAAGGACTCGGTAGCAAGAGAAGCCTTGGTGATACCAAGCAGCTCGCGCTCGAACTCTACCAAAGGTTTGCCTTCCGCCGCACGTTTACGGTTGACGATTTTCACCCGTGCCACTTCAACCTGTTCCCCTTCAAGGAACTCTGAATCGTAAGCATTGGTGATAATCGCTTTACGCAACATCTGACGAACGATAACTTCAATGTGTTTATCGTTAATTTTTACCCCTTGTAGGCGGTAAACTTCCTGCACTTCGTTGACGATATAATCGGTTACCGCATGTACGCCGCGTAAACGTAAAATATCATGCGGCGTTTCCGCGCCGTCGGAGATTAAATCGCCGCGCTGTACCATTTCGCCTTCAAATACGTTGAGCTGACGCCATTTCGGAATCATTTCTTCATAGGCTTCACCCTCAACCGGGGTAATCAGTAAACGACGTTTGCCCTTGGTTTCTTTACCGAAGGAAACAATACCGGAAATTTCCGCCAAAATGGCCGGCTCTTTCGGTTTACGCGCTTCGAAAAGATCCGCTACGCGCGGCAGACCGCCGGTAATATCTTTCGTACCTACGGATTCTTGTGGAATACGAGCCAGAGGTTCACCCACATGTACTTCGGCACCGTCATCTAAGGTAACAATCGCTTTACCCGGCAGGAAGTACTGCGCCACCACATCGGTACCGGAAATCAGAATGTCATTCCCCTGAGCGTCTACCAATTTAATCGCCGGACGTAAGTCCTTACCAGCGGTAGCACGTTCACCCACATCCTGTACCACGATAGAGGATAAGCCGGTCAATTCATCGGTTTGACGCGTTACGGTCAGACCGTCCACGATATCGACGAATTTCACAAAACCGCCCACTTCGGAAACCACCGGCATGGTATGCGGATCCCAGTTGGCAACGGTTTCGCCTGCGGTTACTTCCTGGCCGTCGGCCTTGCTCAGCACCGCACCGTAAGGCACTTTATAATGCTCTTTGGTACGACCGAAGGTATCGATAATCGCCAACTCGGTATTACGTGAAGTAAGTACCAGTTTACCCTCTTTATTGGTAACGGATTTCACATTGGTTAAGCGAATGGTACCGGTATTTTTCACCTGTACGCTGGATTCTTTCGCCGCTGCGGAAGCCGCACCACCGATATGGAAGGTACGCATGGTTAACTGAGTTCCCGGTTCACCGATAGACTGTGCGGCGATAACCCCAACCGCTTCCCCCTGATTAATCAGGTGGCCGCGGGCCAGATCACGACCGTAACATTTAGCACATACGCCGAAATCCGTATCACAGGTTACTACCGAGCGAACTTTAATACTATCGACGGAATTTGCGTCAATCAGATCACAAAGTTTTTCGTCCAATAAGGTATTGCGAGGAATCAGCACTTCATTGCTACCCGGTTTCAGGATATCTTCCGCCGCCACACGCCCCAGAACGCGATCACGCAAGGCTTCTTTTACATCACCACCTTCAATCAGCGGAGTCATCACGATACCCTCATGGGTGCCGCAGTCTTCTTCAACAATAACCAGATCCTGAGCCACATCTACCAGACGGCGGGTCAGATAACCGGAGTTTGCCGTTTTCAATGCGGTATCCGCCAAACCTTTACGCGCACCATGGGTTGAAATAAAGTACTGTAATACGTTCAAACCTTCACGGAAGTTTGCGGTAATCGGGGTTTCGATAATCGAACCGTCCGGACGCGCCATCAGACCGCGCATACCCGCCAACTGACGAATCTGCGCCGCAGAACCACGAGCACCGGAATCCGCCATCATAAAGATGCTGTTAAAGGACGCCTGTTTTTCCGGCTGGCCATCGCGGTTAATCACTTCTTCGGTAGAAAGATTTTCCATCATCGCCTTGGCCACGCGTTCGTTCGCCGCCGCCCAGATATCGATCACTTTATTATAGCGTTCGCCTGCGGTTACCAAACCGGACTGGAATTGTTCCTGAATTTCCGCTACTTCGTGTTCCGCAGCGGAAATAATTTCGTATTTCTTGGTCGGAATAACCATATCGTCGATACCGACGGAAGAACCGGAACGCGCCGCATAAGCAAAACCGGTATACATGATCTGGTCGGCAAACATAACGCTCGGCTTCATGCCCAGACGACGATAGCTTTCGTTAATCAGTTTGGAGATCGCCTTTTTACCCAAAGTTTGGTTGAATAAATTAAACGACATGCCTTTCGGCGCAATCATCCACAAAATCGCACGACCGATGGTGGTATCCACCAAATTGGTCTGCGCATCAAATTCGCCCGCTTCGTTTTTTACATATTCGGTGATACGTACTTTAACCCGTGCATGTAATTCCGCCTGACCGGTACGATAGGCTTTTTCCGCTTCGCGCGGATCCTGCAGCAACATACCTTCGCCCTTGGCGTTTACTTTCTCGCGAGTCATATAGTAAAGACCCAATACCACGTCCTGCGAAGGTACGATAATAGGATCACCGTTGGCCGGAGATAAGATGTTATTCGTTGACATCATCAGCGCACGCGCTTCCAGCTGGGCTTCAAGGGTCAAAGGAACGTGAACCGCCATCTGGTCGCCGTCGAAGTCCGCGTTAAAGGCCGCACATACCAACGGGTGCAACTGAATGGCTTTACCCTCGATCAGTATAGGTTCAAAAGCCTGAATACCTAAACGGTGCAATGTCGGCGCACGGTTTAACAGAATCGGATGTTCGCGAATAACTTCGGCTAAGATATCCCATACGATAGCGTCTTCACGTTCCACCATTTTCTTCGCTGCTTTAATCGTTGAAGCGAATCCGCGGCTTTCCAATTTGGCATAAATAAACGGACGGAATAATTCCAACGCCATTTTTTTCGGCAAACCGCACTGATGCAGATGCAGGTAAGGTCCTACGGTAATTACCGAACGACCGGAGTAATCCACACGTTTACCCAAGAGGTTCTGACGGAAACGACCCTGTTTACCCTTGATCATATCGGCCAAGGATTTTAACGGACGTTTGTTTGAACCGGTAATGGCGCGACCGCGTCTGCCGTTATCCAATAAAGCGTCAACGGATTCCTGTAGCATACGTTTCTCGTTGCGTACGATAATATCCGGTGCAATCAGATCCAATAAGCGTTTTAAACGATTGTTACGGTTAATTACGCGACGGTACAAATCGTTCAGATCGGAGGTAGCGAAACGACCGCCGTCCAAAGGAACCAACGGACGCAGATCCGGCGGCAGCACCGGTAATACGTTCATTACCATCCATTCCGGTTTATTGCCGGACTGAATAAAAGCTTCCAATAATTTCAGGCGTTTAGTGATTTTTTTGCGTTTCGTTTCGGAATTGGTTTCCTGCAGCTCTTCGCGTAATTTTTCACATTCCTGAGCCAAATCCATATCGCGCAATAAGGCCTGAATGGCTTCCGCCCCCATTTTCGCATCAAATTCGTCTGCCCAGCGATCTTCCGCATCCATAAATTGTTCTTCGGTTAACAGCTGACCTTTTTCCAAATCGGTCATACCGGGTTCAATCACAATATAGGATTCAAAATACAATACGCGTTCAATATCGCGCAACGGCATATCTAATAATAAACCGATGCGGGACGGCAGAGATTTCAAAAACCAGATATGGGCCACCGGCGAAGCTAGTTCGATATGCCCCATACGTTCACGACGTACTTTGGTCTGAGTAACTTCAACGCCGCATTTTTCACAGATAACGCCGCGATGTTTCAAACGTTTATATTTACCGCACAAACATTCGTAATCTTTCACCGGTCCGAAGATACGTGCACAAAACAGGCCGTCCCGTTCCGGTTTGAAGGTTCGGTAGTTGATGGTTTCCGGTTTTTTCACTTCGCCGAATGACCAAGAACGGATCATATCCGGTGAGGCTAAACCGATTTTGATCACATCAAAATCTTCACTGGATTTTGATTGCGCTTTTAAAAACTTAACTAAGTCTTTCACAGATTTGCTCCTGTCGGAGTTAAACTTATTCAAGTGCGGTTAAAAAACTTTAAAATTTTCGACCGCACTTGAGCTTACTTTGGTTTATCGCCCTGTCGGGATTACTCTTCGTCCAGATCGATATTTAACCCGAGTGAACGGATTTCTTTCATAATCACGTTGAAAGATTCCGGTGTGCCCGGATCCATCTGGTGCGTACCGCTGACAATATTCTTATACATTTTGGTACGACCGTTCACATCATCGGATTTAACGGTTAGCATTTCCTGTAAGGTGTAGGCCGCGCCATAGGCTTCCAGCGCCCAAACTTCCATCTCACCGAAACGCTGACCACCGAACTGCGCTTTACCGCCTAGCGGTTGCTGAGTTACCAGACTGTAAGAACCGGTTGAACGAGCATGCATTTTGTCGTCCACCAGGTGGTTCAGTTTGAGCATATACATATAGCCGACAGTAACCTGACGCTCGAATTTCTCACCGGTACGTCCGTCATACAATGTAATCTGGCCGGAAGTCGGTAATCCGCCCAGTGCCAGAAGATCTTTGATCTCTTCTTCGTGCGCACCGTCGAAAACCGGCGTCGCCAGCGGCATACCCTTACGCAGGTTATGTGCCAGACGCATCACTTCTTCGTCAGTAAAGGTACTCAAATCCACTTTCTGCGAACCGCCGCCCAAATCATAGGCTTTTTGAATGTAGCCGCGCAGTTTCTCGACTTCCTGCTTCTGTTTCAGCATGGCGTTGATTTGATCACCGATACCTTTCGCCGCCAGACCCAAGTGAGTTTCAAGAATCTGACCGATATTCATACGTGAAGGAACCCCGAGCGGGTTAAGTACGATTTCCACCGGCTGACCGTTTTCATCATACGGCATATCTTCAACCGGGTTAATTTTCGAGATAACCCCTTTGTTACCATGGCGACCCGCCATTTTATCACCCGGCTGGATCTGACGTTTCACCGCAAGGTAAACTTTAACCACCTTGAGTACGCCCGGCGCCAGATCATCGCCCTGAATGATTTTACCGCGTTTCACTTCCAACTTATGTTCAAAGTCTTTCCGCAGTTCTTCATACTGTTCGGCAAGCTGTTCCAACTGGCTTTGTTTCGCTTCGTCGGCTAAGGTCTGTTCCAGCCATTTCGTCCGTTCCAGATGCTGCAGATCTTTTTCCGCAATACCGCCTTCCACTAACAAATTGCGCACACGAGAGAATAAACCGGCTTCTAAAATTTCCAGTTCTTCCACCAGGTCTTTCTTCGCCTGTTTTAATTGCATTTCTTCAATTTCAAGGGCGCGCTTGTCTTTTTCCACGCCGTCGCGGGTAAAGACCTGAACATCGATAACCGTACCTGAAACACTGTTTGGTACGCGCAGAGAAGAATCCTTCACATCGGAAGCTTTTTCACCGAAGATGGCGCGCAATAATTTTTCTTCCGGAGTCAGCTGAGTTTCGCCTTTCGGTGTTACCTTACCCACCAGAATATCGCCGCCGCGCACTTCCGCACCCACATAAACGATACCGGACTCATCCAGTTTGCTTAGGGCCGCTTCACCTACGTTAGGAATATCCGCGGTGATTTCTTCCGCACCCAGTTTGGTATCGCGCGCCACACAGGATAATTCCTGAATATGAATGGTGGTAAAGCGATCTTGCTGTACTACCCGCTCGGAAACCAACATGGAGTCTTCAAAGTTATATCCGTTCCAAGGCATAAAGGCTACACGGATATTCTGACCTAAAGCCAGTTCGCCTAAATCCGTAGACGGACCGTCCGCCAAAACTTCACCGCGTCCGATAGGCTCGCCTAAAGAAACGCAAGGAATCTGGTTAATACAGGTATTCTGGTTGGAACGGGTATATTTAATTAAGTTATAAATATCAATGCCCGCTTCGCCCGGTACGGTTTCGTCTTCATTAACTTTTACTACGATACGGGAGGCGTCCACATATTGAATGGTACCGCCGCGTTTAGCCACTACCGCAACACCGGAGTCAAGAGCCACCGCTTTTTCGATCCCCGTACCTACCAAAGGTTTATCCGCACGCAATGTAGGTACCGCCTGACGTTGCATGTTCGCTCCCATCAGCGCACGGTTCGCATCGTCGTGCTCAAGGAACGGAATTAACGCCGCCGCAACGGAAACCACCTGCTGAGTGGAAACGTCCATATAATGGATATCTTCCGGACGATATAAACCGGATTCACCATGTTCACCGCGACAGGTTACAAAGGCATCGGTAAAACGCTGATTTTCATCCAGATTGGAGTTCGCCTGAGCGATAACGTAGTTGCCTTCTTCAATTGCGGAAAGATATTCGATTTCTTCCGTAACCTGACCGTCGATTACTTTACGGTAAGGGGTTTCCAAGAAGCCGTAATTATTAGTACGCGCATACACGGACAATGAGTTGATCAAACCGATATTCGGTCCTTCCGGCGTTTCAATCGGACATACACGGCCATAATGGGTCGCATGTACGTCACGAACTTCAAAGCCCGCTCTTTCACGGGTTAAACCACCCGGCCCTAAGGCGGAAATACGACGTTTATGGGTAACTTCCGATAACGGGTTGTTCTGATCCATAAACTGAGACAGCTGAGAAGAACCGAAAAACTCTTTCACCGCTGCGGAAATCGGTTTAGCATTGATTAAATCCTGTGGCGTAACCGCATCCAGATCACCTAAAGAAAGACGTTCTTTAACCGCTCTTTCCACCCGCACCAGACCGATACGGAACTGATTTTCCGCCATTTCACCGACGGAGCGGATACGACGGTTGCCTAAGTGGTCGATATCGTCCACTTCGCCGCGACCGTTACGGATATCGATCAGTTTTTTCATAACGCTGACAATATCTTCTTTGCTTAATACGCCGGAACCGACGGATTCGTTCAGACCTAAAGAACGGTTGAATTTCATTCGTCCCACCGCAGACAGATCATAGCGTTCGGTAGAGAAGAACAGGTTATCGAATAAGGCTTCCGCCGCCTCTTTTGTCGGCGGTTCGCCCGGACGCATCATACGGTAGATTTCTACCAGGGCACTTAAGCGATCGTAGGAAGGATCAACCCTTAAGGTTTCCGAAATATAAGGGCCGTAGTCCAAATCATTGGTAAATAAAGTTTCGATTGTGCTATATCCCGCCTGAGCCAGCTTCGCCAGGGTTTCCAGGGAAATCTCCATGTTAGCGGCGCAAAGCACTTCGCCGGAGTCTAAATCCACATAATCTTTTGCCGCTACCTTACCGACGATATAGTCGGTCGGCACTTCAACCTTAGTGATATTATCTTTCTGCAAAGCCTTAATATGCCGCGCGGTAATACGACGGCCGCGTTCCACATAGACTTTTCCGTTCGCTTCAATATCAAAGGTCGCCGTTTCGCCGCGCAATCTGTCCGGCACCAGCTCCATTAATAATTTGCTGTCCTGAATCTCGAAAACAATTTTATCGAAGAATAAATCTAAAATCTGTTCGGTAGTATAGTCTAAGGCACGCAGAATAATGGTCGCCGGTAATTTACGACGGCGGTCGATACGTGCGAATAAATTGTCTTTCGGATCGAATTCGAAATCCAGCCAAGAACCGCGGTAAGGAATAATTCTTGCGTTATATAATACTTTACCGGAAGAATGGGTTTTACCTTTATCACTGTCGAAGAATACGCCCGGGCTGCGATGCAGCTGCGACACGATAACACGCTCAGTACCGTTAATCACAAAGGTACCGTTATCGGTCATCAGCGGGATTTCGCCCATGTAAACATCTTGTTCTTTAATATCTTTAATCGTGCCCGGCGCCGCATCTTTATCATAGCTGACTAAACGCAATTTCACGCGCAGCGGGGCGGCAAAGGTGGTTCCGCGAATCTGACATTCGCGCACGTCGAAAACAGGCTCGCCCAGCTTGTAACTGACATATTGTAATTCGGTGCTGCCGTTATTGCTGATAATCGGGAATACGGAACGGAATGCGGCTTCCAGCCCCTGTTGTCCTTCTGGATCTCTCTGAATGAACTTCTCGAAAGAGTCTAATTGAATTGTTAATAAATAAGGTACGTTTAATACTTGCGGACGTTTGCCGAAGTCTTTACGAATACGTTTTTTCTCGGTATAGGAGTAAACCATAGGGTTCCTCTGCTTGCTGTTCAGTGACCCACAATTAGCACACGCAATGCTTTCGCCATTGGTGCAGTGTATTTGATACCGTTTGTTAGATGACCGCACTCTGAACCTTACTTCTGTAGTGGGTTGCCCGAATTAAAATGCTGTATTAATCCGAGTAAAAACAAAAAGCAATTAAACGGCAAATTTGTTTTTGTTTTTTTGTTTCAGTTTGATAGCACAAAATGGCTGATGGATAAACCACCAGCCATCAGGCCTGAAACAGGACAAGAGATAATCAAAAATTATTTGACTTCTACTTGTGCGCCGGCTTCTTCTAATTCTTTCTTAAGCGCTTCGGCTTCAGCTTTAGAGATGCCTTCTTTTAATGCTGCAGGTGCAGATTCAACTAAGTCTTTAGCTTCTTTCAAGCCTAAACCTGTTGCACCACGTACTGCTTTGATTACTGCTACTTTGTTAGCACCTGCTGCTGCAAGGATAACGTCGAATTCAGTTTTTTCTTCTGCTGCTTCAGCCGGACCTGCCGCTACTGCAACTGCTGCCGCCGCTGCTGAAACGCCGAATTTTTCTTCCATCGCTGCGATTAATTCAACGATTTCTGATACGGATTTAGAAGCAATCGCTTCGATTAGTTGTTCGTTAGTTAATGACATAACAATCAATTCCTAAAGTAAAAATAATGAAAAAGTTAAGCGTATCTTAATGTAAAATTAAGCCGCTTCCAATTTGTCGCGTAATGCCGCCAAAGTGCGAACGAGTTTGCCTGCCGCAGCTTCTTTCATGGTACCCATTAAACGTGCAATTGCTTCTTCGTAAGTCGGTAATGTTGCTAAGAAATCAACATTTTGAACTTTACCTTCAAAGGCCGCACCTTTAATTTCAAACTTATCGTTTGCTTTCGCAAAATCTTTGAACAAACGTGCCGCAGCACCCGGATGCTCGTTAGAGAATGCGATAAGTGTAGGACCGACAAACGTATCTTTCAGACATTCGAAGTCAGTACCTTCCACCGCACGACGTAATAAAGTGTTACGTACGACGCGAATAGAAACGCCTGCTTCACGAGCCGTTTTACGTAATTCGGTCATTTTATCTACAGTAACACCGCGTGAATCGGCGATAACCGCAGATAGGGCACCTTTGGCTGCTTCATTTACTTCAGCAACAATTGCTTGCTTATCTTGAAGATTTAATGCCATTGGCTTTTAGCTCCTGAATACACTCCGATTGCTCGGAATTAAATTACCTGATATTCAACTGCATATCAGGACCACTTCGGTGTACAGAAGCAGAAAAATTCATACTCTGTTCACCATCTACGTAGGATAATTAAGAAATCGCTTTCCCCTACGGTCTCGGACGGGGCTTGAATAAGGTCAAGCACCAGCCAGAAAAAATCATATTTGCGGATAGCCGCAAAAATAAGGCATAGAATTATAAATATAAACTATGCCTTTGTAAAGGGTCGGTACAGATTATAAGCTGCTCTGATCTACCTGGACACCGGCGCCCTGAGTAGTAGAAACACTTACTTTCTTAATAAAGATACCCTTAGCGCTTGCCGGTTTAGCTTTAGTTAAAGCCGCTAACAAGGCCTGTAAGTTTTCTTTTAACTGTTCCGCAGAGAAATCCGCTTTACCGATGGTGGTATGGATAATACCGTTTTTGTCATTACGGTAACGAACCTGTCCGGATTTCGCATTTTTAACCGCTTCCGCAACATTAGGAGTTACGGTACCTACTTTCGGGTTAGGCATTAAACCGCGCGGACCAAGGATCTGACCTAACTGACCAACTACGCGCATTGCATCCGGAGAAGCAATAACTACATCGAAGTTCATTTCGCCTTTCTTGATCTGATCGGCAAGATCTTCCATACCCACTAAATCTGCGCCCGCTTCTTTCGCTGCATCGGCATTTGCACCCTGTGTAAATACGGCGACGCGAACGGAACGACCTGTACCATGTGGAAGTACGGTAGCGCCACGTACGTTCTGATCGGATTTACGTGCATCAATACCTAAATTCACCGCTACGTCAACGCTTTCGTTGAATTTCGCTGTAGCGAACTGTTTCAATAATGCGATGGCTTCGTTGATTTCGTAAGCTTTAGTTGAATCTACGCCTGCTTTAATCGCTTTCATACGTTTGGTAAGTTTAGCCATTGATTAGTCCTCCACTACCAAACCCATTGAACGCGCAGTACCTTCAATAGATTTCATTTTGGTTTCGATAGTTGCACCGGTCATATCCGCCGCTTTAGTTTCGGCGATCTGACGTACCTGTTCACGGGTTACTTTACCGACTTTATCTTTGTTCGGTTTACCGGAACCGGATTTAACGCCCGCAGCTTTTTTCAGCAATACGGCTGCCGGAGGTGTTTTAGTCACGAAAGTGAATGAACGGTCGGCATAAACGGTGATCACGACAGGAATAGGTAAACCTTTTTCCAAACTTTCGGTACGTGCGTTGAACGCTTTACAGAATTCCATGATGTTTACGCCTTGCTGACCCAATGCAGGACCAACCGGCGGAGACGGGTTAGCCATACCCGCTGCAACCTGCAGCTTAACGTAGGCTTGAACTTTCTTTGCCATTTTAATTTCCTTTATTGTGGGTGATATCGCCGAGGATTCGGCTCCCCTGTTGATTAAAGGGCTGTATTCTAATTAAACACAGCCGTAATTTCAAGTTCAGTACTAAAAAACTTGAAAAAAAACGACCGCACTTTAATCACCTTCCCTCCGGAAGACGGAAAAAGTGCGGTGAAAATCAGCTGGCTTTTTCCACCTGACCGAACTCCAGTTCCACCGGTGTAGCACGACCGAAGATGGATACGGATACTTTAACCCGGCTTTTTTCATAATCCACTTCTTCCACCGTACCGTTAAAGTCGGCGAACGGCCCTTCGGTAACGCGCACTTCTTCACCGGGCATAAAGGTGGTTTTCGGTCTTGGTTTATCGCTGCTCTGTTCCAAACGGTTCAGAATAATATCCGCTTCACGATTGCTGATCGGTGCTGGTTTATCCGGCGTACCGCCGATAAAACCCATTACGCGCGGAACACTGCGAACAAGGTGCCAGGTATCGTCGTTCATTTCCATTTGTACCAGCACATAGCCCGGGAAGAATTTCCGCTCGCTTTTGCGGCGTTTACCGGCAACGTTCTCCACCACTTCTTCGGTAGGAACCAACACTTCGCCGAACTGATCTTCCATGGCGTTTAACTTAATGTATTCGCGCAAGGTTGCCGCCACACGACCTTCAAAACCTGAAAACGCCTGTAATACGTACCAGCGTTTTTTTGCTGCATTGTCTGTCATTTTAGAACCTCAAATCGGTTAAGAATTTCAACAATGAAACGATGATACTGTCGAAACCCCATAAAATTAATGAAGTCAGTACGGTAACGCCCATCACGATAAATGTTGTCTGCATGGTTTCCGGACGGGTCGGCCATACGATTCTTCTCAATTCGATTCTGGATTCGCCGAAGAAGGTGCGCGCCGTTTTACCCTGATTAGTAAGGGCGGCGAGTGCTAATGCGACGACTAATAAAAGGATCACACCGATCACACGGACGGGCGTGGCAAATTGATCAGTAAAATAAATATTACCGACGGCGGCGATGGCAACAAGCAATACGACCAGAACCCATAAAAAAGCATTTAAGCCCTTGGATTTCTGCTCAACTTCTTCCGCAGCCGTTTTCTTCTTTTTCTCGATTTCTGAAGCCATAATCAACCTATAGATCAAATTTTAAAATTTGAGAGATTTTTCGAACGCGTGATTGTAGCATTTTATTTGCGGCTTTCATATTAAATTTTCATTAAACCTGATTTTTCGCCGGAAGCGCAATGCAAAGGGGAAAAGGGTATCCTCACAATTTCGGTAAGTATTCGAATAAGCCGTACGACACAGGAAGGAACAAGCCGAAAGATTCACCTCGAAGCTTACGGACAACTGGATTTAACGCCCCGAATAATGCGAAAATAGCTTCTTTCTATCTCCTGACTATCTCCTGAGCCAGTACTTATGCAAGAAAATCCGGATTTTCGTTTTAAACAGTTTAGCCTCCGCCACGATAAATGCGCCATGAAAGTCGGTACCGACGGTATTCTGCTCGGAGCCTGGATTGCACCCACCGAGCAAGCCTCATCTTGTCTGGATATGGGCTGCGGTAGCGGTCTGATTGCACTGATGCTGGCGCAGCGAACCGCCCCGCACTGCCGGATTACCGCCGTGGAAATCGATGCGGCGGCAATGGCTCAGGCACAAGAAAATTTTCGCCATTCTCCCTGGTCGGATAAATTACGGATTTACCGCGAAGATGTGCTTGAATTTTTAACCCGCAGCCGGCAACAATTCGATATTATCGCCGCAAACCCGCCTTATTTTGAAGCCGCTATCAGCTGTAGTAACCCGGCTCGTAATCAGGCTCGCTACTTTGCCGAACAAACTCATCAAGACTGGCTCCAGAACGCGGCACAATGTTTATCGGAGCAGGGACAAATCCATTTTATTCTGCCCTTTACCGCCGGAAAAATATTGCAGCAGCAAACCGATCTTTACTGCCTGCGCGCCTGCGAAGTCATCACCAAACAAGGAAAGCCTCCCCATCGTTTGCTCCTTTCTTTCGGACGTAAAAAATCACCAACCGAATTGAGCCGCTTGGTGATCTATAACGCTGAAAATCAGTATACGCCGGACTTTATCCGTCTGACCCGGGATTTTTATTTAAAATTCTAAGACGGCGAACTTTCCTCTAAAACTGCCTTAGGACGACGACGTTTACCGATATTTTTACTTTCTTTATGGCGCACCTTTATCTTACGGTCGCTTTTTTTACGCTCTTCATATTGTGCTTTTTTACGCGCTTTCTGTTTTTTGCTGACGCTTTTCACTTCGCCGTTCTTAGGCGCCTTGGTTCGCGGCTCCAGCCCCTCGATAATACGGGGCTTCAGCAACTCTCCGCTATAGCGCTTGATTTTACCGAGCAATTTATAATCATGGCTCTCCACAAAAGAAACCGCACAGCCTTTTTTCCCCGCCCGGGCGGTACGCCCAATACGATGCAGATAGACATCCGCACTATAGGGCAAATCGAAATTCATTACATGGCTGATATCTTCAATATCGATACCCCGCGCCGCCACATCCGTTGCCACTAAAATCCGCACCACGCCGTTTTTCAGCTTATCTACCGCATTATTACGCTGACTCTGCGCCATCTCGCCTTCTAAATAAGTCGTGCGGATACCGCGTTTACGCAAGGTTTCCGACAGTGCGCGTACCTCTTCGCGCCGGCGTACGAATACAATACCGCGCTGAATATCCTCTTGCTCGATAAAACGGGCAAGCAGTTTGATTTTATGCTCGTTACTGTCCGCATGATAATACCATTGCTGAATTTTCTTCCGCTCGCGCCGGCTGGATTCGGCATCAATTCGTATCGGATCATTTAACAGGCGGGCGGCAAAATCCGCCAATAATTCCCCTTCCAAGGTAGCGGAAAACAAAAGGGTCTGCTTACGCCAGCGGGTTTCCGCCGCAATTTTTTCCGCACTCTGACCGAAGCCCATTTGCAACAAACGATCCGCTTCGTCAAAAATTAATATTTCCACCGCCCGGCAGTCAAAATTTTCTTCCTGGATATATTGCAGCAAGCGTCCCGGCGTAGCTACCACCATATCCTGATTCTTATTGAACACTTCACCATGATTCTGGTAGGCAACGCCGCCGGTAATGGTAGCGATACTCAAATCGGTAAAACAGGCCAATGCCTCAGCCTGTTCGGCCACCTGCATCGCCAGTTCGCGGGTCGGCGTCAGAATCAAAATGCGCGGCGGCCCCGGCTTACGTCGCGGATAGTCCAGTAAATGCTGAATCGCAGGTAATAAAAAAGCGACGGTTTTTCCGGTGCCGGTCGGTGCGGAACCTAATACATCACGTTCTTCCATCGCGGCAGGAATGGCTTCGCACTGAATGGCGGTCGGTCGGCTATAGCCTTTTTTCTCTAGCGCGCGTAATAATTGCGGCGAAAGATCGAAATCTTCAAATTGCGTTTGTGGCATACTGTTTCTCTGCTCTATTGAGTATCCGTTAATAAAAGTCCGCGCGATTATATCCTACTTTAGCGGCAAAAGTGCGGTCATTTTCCACGGATTTTTCCGCAACAATAATAAATCCGCCGCTCGCAGTAACCCTGCGGCGGCGAATAAACATAATCCGTCGGTAATTTCCGGCTACATTACCGACCAGAGCAAAATCGCCAGCAGCTGCGGCGAAATAATACGTAAAAACATAACCAAGGGATAAACCGTCGCATAAGATAAGGCGGCGGCACCGTTTTCTTCTTTCATCGCATTAGCAAAAGCCAAAGCCGGCGGATCGGTCATAGACCCCGCCAGCAATCCGCAGATACTGAGATAATTCATTTTGGCATATAAGCGCGCCAGAATACCCACCGCCATCAGCGGTATAAAGGTCAGCAAAATACCGTATCCCATCCATTCCAGTCCGCCGCCCTCGACCAGGGTATGTACGAAGTTACCGCCGGATTTTAGTCCCACCACGGATAAAAACAACACAATGCCGATTTCCCGCAGCGCCAGATTGGCACTCGGCGGCATAAACCAGTACAGTTTACCCACAGAACCGATACGCGCCAGAATCAGTGCGACAACTAAGGGACCGCCGGCCAGACCGAGCTTTAAGGCAACCGGGAAGCCCGGGATATGAAAAGGTATGGAACCGACCAAAACGCCCAGACCAATACCGATAAATACCGGCAACATCTGCACCTGCTGCAATTTAGACTGGGCATTGCCCAAAATGGCAATGGCGCTGTCAATAGTATCGACACTGCCGACAATGTGCAGAACATCACCAAATTGTAAAGTGGTACTGGCGGTCGGAATCAATTCCACCCCGGCACGATTCAGACGTGAAATCACCACACCGTATTTCTGATGGATTGCCAGATTGCGGATTTTCTTCCCCAGTACCTTTTCATTGGTTACCACCACCCGTTCGGAACGCAAATTACCGCTCAGACTGGAAGCCTCCACATTAACTTCCTCACCGATAATCAGCTTCATTTTTTTCAGCGCGGCATAATCGCCGATGATATGCAGTAAATCGCCAAGCTGAATTACCGTATCCGCCTTGGGAACACAGATGCTTTCATGGCGTTTTAAACGGGTGCAGATAACCTCCTGGGTTTCGATACCGGGAATATCACGCAGCAGCAGTCCGTGCAGATTCGTATTGGTTACCTTAATATTGACCTTATGCAGCGTATCCTTATCACGACCCGATTCCCGATCGAAATTCGCCGCCTCCGCATCTATTTTCACTTTAAAAAAGAGGCGCACCAGCCACATGGTCAGCAAAATACCGCAGATACCGAAGGGATAAGCCACCGCATAAGCCATCCCCATGCTCTGGGTAATATCCGTCATTCCCAGCTCCGAAAGAATCTGTTGCCCCGCACCTAGGGAAGGGGTGTTGGTTACCGCCCCGGAATAAATCCCCAGAATAATATCCAGCGGAATATCCACCGTTTTATACAGGATCACCACCAATAATGCGCCAAGCAATACAACCAGTGCGGCAAAAGCATTCAGCTTCAGCCCGGACTCACGTAAAGAAGCGAAAAAACCCGGACCGACCTGAATCCCGATGGTATATACAAACAGAATCAGGCCGAATTCCTGAATAAAATGCAGCGTGTGCGTATCCAGATGCAGACCGTATTGTTCGGTAAAATGCGACACCAGTATGCCCCCGAACAGCACGCCCCCGATACCCAGACCGACACCTTTAATTTTCCAGTGTCCAATCCACAGGCCAATCACGGAGACAAGGGCAAGGATACTGATGGTAATGGCAACATCAGACATAACTCTTCCTACCTCGAATTTAAAATAATGAAAACTGAAGGAATTATAGCAATCTTTAGCCGGGTGAAATGTGACCGGCTATGAAATTTTGAACATTTCTTATATTTTTCTTGCCTAACTCTCGAATTTACTAAAAAATAACCGACTTAATTTCAATCACAGGGTATAAGCGATTATATGGATTATGTACAAGAACTGCTGACTTCTTTTTTATGGATACTAAAAGCCCTCGGTATGAGTGCCGTACTCTTTTCTCTGGTGCTCTGGCTGTTGGTCAGAACCACAGGCTGGGCTAGCCAATTTTGGCTGTTGGCAAGGGACTATCTTTCCCCGCGGCGCAGTATTAAACCGCTGGCCTATTTTATAACCCTGGTTTTCTTTAACCTCCTTTCGGTGCGTTTAACCGTACTCTTCTCCGAATGGTACAAAGCCATGTATAACGCACTGCAAGAGATGAATGCCGCCGAATTCTGGATTCAGATGGTCATCTTCTCCGTGCTGGCCGCCATTCATATCAGCAATATTCTTTTAACTTACTATCTGACTCAGCGTTTTACCATTCAGTGGCGCACCTGGCTAAATCAGTCCATGCTGGAAAAATGGACATATAATCAATCCTACTATAAGGTACAATACCTACCGAACCAGCTGGATAATCCGGATCAACGCATTCAGCAGGATATCCTCTCTTATGTTTCCAGCTCTATCGGCTTCGCTACCGGTGTGATTTCCTCGGTGGTTTCCATCGTCGCCTTCACCATCATTTTATGGGATCTCGCCGGCCCCATGACGCTATTCGGCGTAACCATTCCCCACGCCATGGTATTTTTAGTTTTTATCTATGTGCTAGTCAGCAGTATTTTCGCCTTTAAAATCGGGCGACCGCTGATTCAATTAAACTTTGCCAACGAAAAACTGAATGCAAATTATCGTTACTCCCTGATTCGCCTGAAAGAATACGCCGAAAGCATCGCCTTTTTCCGCGGTGAAAAAATGGAGAAAAATATTCTGTTTGCCCAATTCGATAAAGTAATAGGTAATGTTTGGAAAATTGTCTACCGCACCCTAAAACTTTCCGGTTTTAACCTGATGATCTCCCAGGTTTCGGTTATCTTTCCTTTTATCATTCAGGCCAGCCGTTATTTTAATAAACAGATTCAGCTGGGCGATTTAATTCAGACCGCCCAAGCTTTCGGTCAGGTACAATCCGCCCTATCCTTCTTCCGTAATTCCTATGACGAGTTCACCGGCTACCGTGCGGTACTGGATCGTCTTACCGGCTTTCATAGCGCAATCAACCAGGTCAATAGCGGAAGCGGCTGCGCCATTGAAGACGGAGCTGAAGGTATGCGCCTAGATCAACTGAATATTAATAAACCTAATGGAGAAGCCTTGCTGCGAGAACTGAATCTGGATCTGGCACAGGGTACCTCATTATTAATTAAAGGCCCGTCCGGTGCGGGAAAAACCACCTTGTTGCGTACCATCGCCGGTCTTTGGCCCTATGCCGAAGGAAAAATAACGCGCCCGCTACACAGTGCCTTGTTCCTGTCGCAGAAACCTTATTTGCCGCAAGGACGCTTAATCGATGCCCTGTATTATCCTGAAAACACCCCGCCTCAGCCGGATTTTGCCGCTGCCGGGGAAATTATGCTCAAAGTTCAACTGGGACATTTAAGCGCCCACCTTAGTGAAGAAAACGACTGGGCTCGCGTTCTTTCTCTCGGTGAACAACAACGTCTCGCCTTTGCCCGTTTACTTATGCACCGGCCTTTAATCGCATTTTTAGACGAAGCCACCGCCAGTATGGACGAAGGATTGGAAGACGCCATATATCGCCTCCTGCGTGCCGAACTGCCGCATACCACCATTATCAGCGTAGGCCACCGCTCCACCCTGCAACCTCATCATCAGCAACAATTACTGATCGACCCCGAGGAACAAAGCTGGCGTTTACTCTAATTCCCGAACATAGGCGAGAGCTTACTTTATTCTCGGCTTAAAAGTAAAACATCAATAACATCGGGCGTTTCAAGCCAAAAAACGCCCGATAACCTGCCCACCGACCATAATCCAAGTCATCAGCATTGAAGTGAAAAATACGCCGAGATAAATATAGCCCGTTTTCAAATAGCACCAGTGATGGAGCAAGCCGAATACAATAAACTGCGGAATAATCACCGCCAGCATCATCATCCAACGCCCGCCGAATTGCGGTAGACCGATAACATCAAAACCCGGGCCAATCTGCATAAAAGCCGGCACGAAATGCAGCAACCACAGCAGAATTAAGCCGCCGGCGGCAAAAATCGCCGTATTCAGCGTCCAGCTTGCTAAAGTCGCGCTAAAAGAAGCGCGGTTTTTCTGCTTCATCTGCACGGAAACGATCAATCCGTTAAAAACGAAGAAAAACACTAAAATCGGCAGCCAATATTGCGAAAGCAAATTAAATCGTTCTGCATTCAACGGCTTCAGCAACGGCCACAAAAAGCGTAGTTCCGCCCCCCAATACTGATAGATAAAAGTCGCAATGAAATACAACCAAAGGATTAACAGCACACTAAGTAATAAATAACGCCCTGCGAGTACAATGGTAGATATTTCGGGAGAATCACTCAGCACCCCGAACCGACGCAAACAAACCGAGTTGCCTCTTTTCCAGCATAAGAAAAAAATCAGATTAATTAGGGCGCTGACCGTTAGCCAGGTAATAATGCCATTGCCCATTTCCAAAGGCATAAAGGGCAATAATGAAGCAATAGGTTCGTTAGCGCCGCCCCAGCGGGTAAATAACGGATACAAAATCATCGTGGCAAGCAAATTGATAAATGCAAAAATCCGCCATTGTGAGCTGGAAACTGCGGTCTGTTTTGTTACAGGTTTAGTTACCGAGGAGAAATATGCCGTGCTTAATAAGGCATTCGCTACAAACAGGGAGGAAATCAATGCCGCTGCAAGCGCAACCAACCCGGCAAGTTCTTTATACCAATAGGTTTGTTGTTCGGGGTCAATCCAATCCTCCGTTTGTTTACCATCCTGTAGTGCCCGATTAAACCATAAAATCGCTTCTTTATTGCTGTGTGCGGCAATCATTACCCCCAAATGAGTGCCCTTTACCAATGCCGCTCGCCGCGCGGAACCATCAGCAAAATCACCATAGGTATGATTCCATTGCAATATGTCATCTGCTGACAATGAAAAAGCTGCCAGACGTTTTTGATTATTCACCAACGCTTTAACCGGGAAGATTTTTTCCCGATAGCCGCCTATTTCTTCAAATAGCCCCTGAGTCAGCAGATAATTATGTAAACTTTCGTCGCCGCCGTTAGCGCTTAGACCGTTTACCGCTTTATGATCGGGATTAAGCTTCGCTACTCGTATCGCATTTAGGGCGCCGGTGGAATGTCCGAATATACCCAACCTTTCTTTATCGACAAAAGGCAAGCTTTTCAAATAACGGTAACCGTTATTAGCACCGCTCATATTTTTATCCGAAGCAGGCAAAGCGGTCGAATAACCATGACCGAAGTGATCGATCGCCAATACCACAAAACCTCGCTTTGCTAATTCCAATGCGCCGAAAGTGGCGGCGGCTTCCTTATCACTCTGATAACCGTGTAACGCCAGCAAACCCGGTTTAGGGTGCTGTGGCGTTGCCGACAGGGGGCGATATAATTTAGCGTGCATCGGTTGCATTTCTTCGCTTATAAAGCTAAAACGGCTGATCTCGATTCGCCCGAAATCCCGCTCGACCAAGGAACTCAAATAGGCGCCGATAAAACTTAAACAACAGAACAAAATGGCTAACCAGTAACTATTGTCGCTTTTTTGCATAGAATTACTCACTCTCGGCTAAAATACAGACTTGTGCGCTGTCGATCCCTCGGATCAACAAGGGCATGGCAAAAATACGTTTCAAACGAGTTTTATCCACTGCAGATAGCTTCATATCCTCAATAATACAGATGAAATGATGGCTGAACATACCTAGCATAATTTGATGCGACTTTATCCCTTGTTCAGGGTGGTCAGGGGAGGCAAGTGAAATAAAATCAAATCCGAGTGCTTTCAGATTAGCCGCATGTTCCATCAAATAACGAGCCGTCTGAACGCTGACTGCTACACCTTTAGTCGCATATTGATTAGGATGCTGCATACGCAGCTTTTCCAACCCGGTGCGTATCATCAGAAAATCCGCCCGGCGGATAGCGCTCAAATGAATTTCCAGATCAATTGGCTGAATCATCTCCCCCGCAGATTTAGGAATATCCAATAACAGCGGTCGCTCATAAATAAAACGCTGCAGTGGCAGTTCGCTGATGGTAGCCCCTTTGGGGTTGAAATGATTCGGCGCATCAAAATGCGTACCGAAATGATTGAATAAATGTACGATCGAACTGTTATACATATCTCCGTCGGCAATACGGGTACTTTTTTGAATACTTAGGGTAGGTTCCCCGGGAAAACCGGGATCGGCAATATCCAGGGGATAAGACAGAAGCTGATAGTTCATCGACTCCTCCTCAGGGTAATCTCTGTGCTAGTAACCAAGTAATCACTTCCGGGCTATTGAATACCGCATCCCAGCTATTATGCGGATTGTGATTGATAATGCCGTTATCCCCGGCCCGAATAAAACTGAATTCGGTATATTTCACATAGGGCGCTCCTAATGCTGACAGAATCCGATAATTAATCCGTGAACCCTGCACCGGCGCTACCTGATCTTGTTTACTGTGGAAAAACCATATAGGTACGTTTTTAAGCGGAGCCAAACTCGCCGGCGTCGCATTGCCGTCAATCCATTCCAGAGAATCCGCCTCACGTCCGCTAATTAGAAGTGCACCGGCAAAAAAGTGCGGTCGTTTTTGCAAGAGTTTTAGTGCGCCTTCCGCCCCACGCGACAGTCCTACCAGATAAATCCGTCGTTTATCAATGGTAGGGTTCTTCGCTAGCGTCCGATCAAGCATCTGCAACACTAAATCCATCCGGTTATCGCTCTGCCAGTGAATCCCGCCACGCTGGCCCTTGTTTGCGTCATCAAAAGGATCGAATACGGAAGAATATTGCGGCGCCAGAACAAAACCTTGCTCATATGCCAAGGTAAAGGTGGCTCCTTTGCTAGACAGCAACTGAGCCAGATTGTCCGAACCTACTTGGCCCGAACCGTGCAAAAACAGGAGTAGCGGATAGGACTTGGCGCTGCCCGTCGGCGTATATAAACGATAGCGCAGAATATTATGAGGATCGCCAGATGCCACCTGATGTGCGATGAAATTATCAATATAGCGATTTTTTACCTTATTTTTAGCTGCACTCTGACTAACTATAAAGCCGTCTAAAGTCTTGCCGTTACTCAGTTTGAGTAGTCCCTTTTGTTCAATATGGTATTGTAACCGCGCATGATAAAACTTCGGCACATTATTCCTCTGGACTTTTTCGATCTCAATAATCTTGCCATCGCTATCCCTGGCTCTAAATTTCATCGGTCGTTCGTTTTCCTTGCGCAGGCTATACAGGGCGGCATTGTTATCCCTGCTATCCAGTTCAATAATTACAAATCTGCCGGTTTTTGCTTGATAAGCGGTTTCCGCCTTATCATTGACATAGGCTTTTAACACCGAACGGGGTTCCTGCCCCTGCTGATCCAAACTGGTAGCAACCCGATACAAATGTCCTAAATTACTACCGGATAACACATCGGATTCATATTCCAGCGCAACCGCATTGATTCGTTGTCCCTGCTCCGTTACTTCACTGAGCAGGGTTACCCCCACCCAAGCAGGAATCTGAGGGCTATCCGCGCTTATTTCACCGACAGCGGACAAAGCCGGCAGGAATAAGTAAAGGAAAATCCATTTCCGCATAACTACCTCTGATTAAAAAAGGTTAACGGGGAAACCCCATGTTATTAGTCGCCCCTATTCTGAATTTTAACGTACAGCAAAATGGCGGCCAGAACGCCGAGCGGTAAAATTAAATCGAACACTGAACCGTCGTTCCCCCATATCAGATTGGATAGAATCACCAGACAGCCGCCGCTAGCCCAGGCGACGGTGGTAGGTACCGACCAAACGATCATTTGCTTGCCAACATCATTAATCCCCATCATACGATTAACCACCCAGAATAAGCTGTCGTTAAAATACCCGAAGAACAATGAACCCATGGTTGCCGCCTGTGCGGCAAGCAGCATATTAACGCCCGGAATTTGCATTAGAATAGGAGCGGAAATAGATGCGGCGGTAATCATCGCCACAGTACCCGAGCCCTGAATAAAACGTACCAAGGTAGAAACGATAAAGGGGATCAGAATCGGTGAAATCGGCAAGGCGGCAATTTGTTCGGCCAGAGCGGTACCGGCTCCGCTTTCGCGTAGCACCGCACCCAGCGCACCGCCCGCACCGGTAACCAACAAAATAATCCCGGCGGTTTTCACCCCCTCTTCCAGATGAAGTGCGGTGGTATTTTTATCCGCTTTCGGTAATAAGGTATAAACGGCGATTAATACGCTGATTGCCAGGGCAATCATCGGATGACCGATAAAGGCGAACAATTTATACAGCGCCGCTTCTGCTATTTGCGGACTGGTTTTAATCGCCAGATCAAATAATGCCTTAATAAAAATCAGACCGATGGGCAGCACAATCGGCAACAGAGACAGTCCCAGCCCCGGTAAATCTTTGTTTTTGCCCTTTTCGATATAATCCTCGTATTTCTGTTTTAATTCTTCCCGGCTAAAAGTTTCCTGGTTAAAGGAGGGATATTTTTTATCCAGCCATTGCGCATATAATACGATACCGATAACAGGGAACAGAGCAAAGGCCATGCCTACCAGCAACATAGCGCCGATATCAACCCCGAATATGCCCGCCACCCCTAAAGGCCCCGGAGTAGGAGGAACAGTATGATGGGTAACCACCAGACCGCCGGCAAGGGCGACCCCCAGGGTTAGCAGGGAACGTTTCCCTTTTTTCGCCAGCGCCTTAGCCACGGGATACAAAATCACGAAAGCCGAATCAACAAAAATAGGAATGCTGACCACATAACCGGTAATCGCCAACGCCCATTCCTCTTTTTTCTTGCCTAAGAATTTTATAAAACTATAAGCCATTTTTTCCGCGGCACCGGAAACTTCCAGAATACTGCCCATCATAACCCCGAGGCCGATAACGATACCTATTCCGCCTAAGGTGCCGCCGAATCCTTTGCTAATGGCACCGAGCGTATCGCTAACGCTCATTCCGCCGATAATACCCGCAATCGCCGCAGCAATTAGCATGGCAATAAATGCATGAACGCGCGTTCTTAACACTAGAACCACAAGAACGAATACCGCAATAATTAAACCGATAACCGGTGTGGGAAGTCCGAACATAGGTATTCCTTACAATAAGATTGAACATCGGCGCCGCCAAGCACCTTTCATTCGAACCGCATATCGCAGCGAATAAACTGGTTGATAACCTCCTTAAAGGAAGAATCCGCTTTAAATCCGAGGCTTAACGCCTGCTCGCAGTTGATTTCCGCCGGCCAGCTGGCCACGATATCGTTAATCGCCGCATCAAATTCAAAGTCGATATAACCTAAAATCTCCTCGCCTTTAATGGCGGCCAGCGCTTCTAGCATATGATGCACACTGATACTGAAACCCGGCAGATTTATCACGTGCCAGCTGCGCTGCGGCAAGCTCGGTAGAGTTAAGGCATGGATAAAATTGTCAATAACCGTATTCGGGCTGGATAGCCAGAGTCGTAATTCCGGTGCCACGGGACAAATCGCCCTTTGTTGGTGTAAAGGTTCGCGCATAATGCTGCTGACAAAAGAGGAGGCTGCCTTATTCGGTTTGCCCGGGCGAATACAAATGGTCGGTAAACGTACGGATAAAGCGTCCACAAAACCTTTACGACTATAATCATTAATCAGCAGTTCACACATGGCTTTCTGCGTACCGTAAGTCGATTGCGGCGTGAGTGCCGTATGATTTTGAATCTGCGCCGGTAGCTCACCGCCGAAAACCGCCAGTGAACTGGAAAAAATAAAACGAATATTCGGGTTATTGCCACGGCATACTTCAAGCAGATTCCGAGTGGCCAAAAAATTTATCGCATAGCCTAAATCCGGATCCTGTTCGGCATGACTGCTAACAATTGCCGCCAGATGGAAAACCGCATCGGTTTCGCCATCAATAAGCCCTTCCAGCCCGTCCGGATTACTGAGATCCATTTGTACCCATTGCAGGCGCGGATCATCCTGTGCGACGACAGGTTTAACTACATCGATCAGAATTAATTTGCGAATATTAATATCCGTACGGCTAAGCAAGGTTTCGGTTAAACGCCGGCCTAAAAATCCCTGAGCACCGGTAATTACAATTTTCATAACAGCTCCTTATGGAATAAGTTGTGCAAGAGCGGTCGTTTTTTTACGGAGTTTTAAAAACAGGAGAAAAACAACCTAACTTTGGTTTATTTGTATTGTTCAAACCAACCCAGACCGGCTTGCGTTGTGGTACGCGGTTGATATTCGCAGCCGACAAAGCCCTCATAGCCGATGGCATCCAACAACCCGAACAGATGGACATAATTGATTTCCCCTTCATCGGGTTCATGGCGATCCGGGACGGAAGCGATCTGAATATGACCGAGCCGCTGTTTCAATCTATTGGTCAGGCGACTGAGGTTTCCGTCCACATTTTGGGCGTGATAATAGTCCAGCTGAATGTAAACGTTATCGCAATCTATGAGTTCCGCCAGTTCCAAGGCCTGATACTGGCTGCTGTAAAGATAGTTAGGTTTGACTTCGGGGCTTAAGGCCTCCAGCATAATATCGATACCGTACGGCCGATATTGCTTCGACGCATAACGCACATTATCAATAAAGGTACGCCGATATTCCTCTTTATCTTCGCCGGGCGGAACCACACCTGCCATCAACAACACCCGCGGACAATTGAGCCCGATAGCATATTCAAGTGCGCGGTCAATATCGCGCCGTGCTTCCTCTTCCCGGCCGGGGAGCGCGCATATTCCCCATTCGCCCCCTCCGATATCGCCGCCGGAGGTGTTAAATAAAACCTGCTGTAAACCGTTTTCAATCAGTTTCGCTTTTAATTGCTGAACCGGATAATCATAAGGCCAGAGATATTCCACATATTTAAAACCGGCGACGGCGGCCGCTTCAAACCGTTCCAGAAAAGGTACTTCGTTAAACATCATGGTTAAATTCGCTGCAAATTTAGGCATATCTATTTCCCTCTGTGTTCTAAATCCTTGATTTCCGCTGCTGTGAGATAGCGGATTTTATGTCCCTGTAAAATAAAATACAGTTTTGCGGTTTCCTCCAATTCTTCCGTATTTTCTAGCGCATCGACCAAATTTTCGCCGCATACCACAACGCCGTGATTGGCTAACAGAAAAGCTTTACCCCGATTTGCCCGTTCTCCCAGTTCGCGTGCAATATTGCCGTCGCCCGGTGGATAATAAGGCACCACCGCCAGCTTACCGACCCGCATCACATAATAGGGGGTAAAGGCTCGAATCGCATTATCCGGATCCAACCCCTGCAGACAGGATAGTGCGGTTAAATAAGTGGAATGCAGATGCACGATAGCCCCACACGCCGGATTATTGCGATATATGGCTAGATGAAATACCGACTCTTTCGAAGGCTTATCCCCGCTCAGCAGGTTTCCTCGCATATCAACCACCGCCAGACGCTCAGCCTGTAAACGTCCCAGCGAGGCACCCGTAGGGGTTACCAGAATACGTTCTCTATCGAGGCGGACAGACAGGTTGCCCGCCCCGCCGACACTATAACCGCGCTCAAACAATGAACGGGCTAGAGCGACCATTTGTAGTTTTTGCTCCTCTTCCCTCATAACGTCATACCCTGTGCAACTTCAAAGAAATCCTTTGTGCCAAAGTTTCCCGACTTCAAGGCCAGAAAAACAGGTGCGTCCAATGTTTTCAGCCAGGGAACGCCCGGCGCAATCTGCTTTCCGATATAAAAAGCCGAAAGCCCCAGTCGCTGCACCACAATGCTTGAGGTTTCTCCGCCGGCGACGATAAAATTGGTAAAACCCGCCGCTTTTAGTTTTACGGCCAGGCAGGCAAAAACCTCTTCAATTGCTCGGCTGATTTGTGCTACACCGAAACGCTGCTGAATCTGTTTCAGTGCTGCAACCTCCACTGTGGCGTAAATCATCGGTGCCGGTTTGTGTTCCGCATGGGCAAGCACCCAGCGATACAGCTCGTCGCCGTAATCCGGATTATGCAATGCCTGCTCGGCATCTAATGCCAGGCTCGGAGCCAACGCCTTGTAATAATTCACCTGCTGATTGGTCATCAGCGAGCATGAACCGGATAAAATAACGGTTTTGCCCGGGGCGGGAATTAACGCCGGCAGATTCTGCGCCTGCCGGTCATAGCTCCGCGCAATATAAGCCGCCAGTCCTGAACCGCCGGTTACCAGAGGGAAATCTTTTACCGCCTCAGCCAGTAGGGCGAGCTGAGAGTTCTCCGTCGCATCTACCACCGCATAGCGGTATCCCTCCGCTTTTAAACGCGCAAAGCAGGTTTTAATAGATTCCGTTCCACATATAACCTCGGGGTACGCCACCAAACCGGTTTTTCCCTGTGCCTGCGCATCCATTAAGCGCAGCAGACTGGCATCTTTCATCGGCGTAATCGGATGATTCTGCATACCGGACTCGTTCAGTAAAAGATTGCCGACAAATAAATAGCCGTTAAAAACCGTACGCCCATTTATCGGTAAGGCCGGGCAGATTACGGTGAAATCTTGTTGCAACGCATCCAGCAAAGCATCGGTTACGGGGCCGATATTACCTTCCGCACTACTATCAAAGGTCGAACAATATTTAAAATAAAAACGATTACAACCGTTTTTCTGCAACCAGCGTAACGCCTGTAAAGATTGTTCCACCGCTTCCCGAGGCGGATTGGAGCGGGATTTCAGACTGATAACCAGAGCATCGGCTGGATTCGGTAATGGCTGTAAAGGAACGCCGTTTATTTGGATTGTTTGTAATCCGTTCTCGCTTAAAAAACCGGCGATATCGCTAGCCCCGGTAAAATCATCGGCAATCACGCCTAATTTTTTATCCGCCATTCCCTATTCTCCTTTCTGCGGCAAAGAAACCGCGTTAAAAATTTTGATCACCGCACTATCGTCCAGCTTGCCGTAACCGGCGTTACTGGCTGCAGTAAACATCGAATGCGCCGTATTCGCCAGATACAGCGGGAAGTGCAAAGATTTGGCCGTATCCGTAACCAGACCCAAATCTTTAACGAAGATATCAACCATGGATAGGGGACTATAATCCCCCTCGACTACATGTTTCATTCGGTTTTCAAACATCCAGGAATTACCGGCCGCATGAGTAACGATCTCATACATCAAAGCCAACGGAATACCGGCTTTCGCCGCCAGTGCCATGGCTTCCGCCGCCGCGGCGATATGCACGCCGGCCAGCAACTGATGAATGATTTTAACCGTCGCGCCTAAACCGATTTCCGCACCTATGTTATAAACTTTCGCCGCTACAGCGGTCAGCATCGGCTGCAACTTGTTAAAAGCAGCTTCACTGCCGGCCGCCATTACCGTTATTTCCCCGCTGGCGGCCTTTGCCGCACCGCCTGAAACAGGGGCATCCAGTACGATTAAGCCCTTTTCTGTTAATTTTTGTGAAATTTCTTTCACCTCCTGCACCGAGATGGTGGAGGAGAGCATCAGCGCGGTACCTTTATTTAATTTATCCGCCAGCCCGTTTGCTCCGAACAGTACACTCCGAATCTGTTCAGCATTAACCAGCAGTAATAAAACCGCATCCAATTTTTCAGCAAAGGCTCCGGCATCCTGTGCCACCGCGGTAGCACCCGCCGCTTTCAACCTGGCTAATGCCGCGGTATTTAAGTCGATACCATAGGTTGTCAGCCCCGCCCGTAAACAAGAAAGTGCCGCTCCCATGCCCATAGCACCCAGCCCTATCACAGCAACGGAATAAGATGATTTCGTCATAGACTTTTCCTCCTTTGCAGCAAATCCTATCCCTGTGCATATATCATCTTCCTTTTTAAGATTAAAATCTGAGATCTAACTCACAAAAATTAACAAAATATGTTATTAAATGTTATTTATTGATAATTTTCTATAGCACATTGAATAGGGATAAGAAAAAAGCGTATAATTTTCACAAAAATAAACAGCTAGACCGGAAAAGAGATGATTCCCGCCGAACGACAAAAAAAGATTCTGAACCTGATTAACCAACAGAACATTATCAGTATCGCCGCATTGGTGCAGATTATGCAGGTTTCGCATATGACGATTCGGCGGGATATTCAGAAATTAGAAGAAGAAGGAAAAGTGGTTTCCGTTTCGGGCGGGGTTCAATTATTAGAGCATTTGTCCGCCGAACCGACCCATGATGATAAATCGCTGCTGTTTCAGCGTCAGAAGGAAAAAATCGGTATTGAAGCGGCCAAACTCATTACGGAAGCCTCCACTCTGTATCTGGACGCAGGTACCACTACCCTGGAGATTGCCAAGCAGATTAGCCATCGCAGCGATTTGCGTATAATCACTAACGACTTTGTAATTGCTAACTTTCTGATGGTTAACAGTGCCTGCGAACTCATTCATATCGGCGGCTCGATCAATAAGCGTAACCGCTCCTCCGTCGGCGAACTGGCCGCCCGTTTTTTACATAATTTTTCCATTGATACGGCCTTTATTTCCACTTCCTCTTGGAATTTAAAAGGCCTCACTACGCCTGATGAAAATAAACTCCCGGTCAAGAAAGCCATTGTCGAAGTCAGTAAACGCAAAGTTCTGGTTTCGGATTCTTCCAAATACGGTAAAGTCGCCACCTTTTTGCTTTACCCGCTAAGTGTATTCGACTGTATTGTCTGCGACCGGGAATTACTTCCCAACGCTCAGGAAGCCATTCGTAATATGGATATCCGCCTACTGTTGGTATAGATTCTTATAAGCCGCGTTCGCTTTTCAGTTTTACTAATAAAGCCTGACAGCACTGCTCCAGTAATTCATAGGTTTGGGTAAAATTGCCGCTGTACCAGGGATCGGGAATATGGTCGATGCCGAGATCGGGACAAAGATCGGTGATTTTAAACAGTTTATGCGGATGAACGCCGAACAGGTGCTGTAAATCGTGCAGATTGTTGTCATCCATTGCAATAATGTAATCGAATCTATCCCAATCCTGCTTGTTTACCTTACGGCTGACGAAGCCGCTGCTGTCAATCTTATGTAAATCCAGCATTTCCGCCGTACCGCAATGCATATCTTCGCCGTCATGGTAACCGGCGGTACCCGCGCTGGCACAGGAAATCAAATTATCCAGGCGGGCCTGTTTGATTTTATCCCGCATTACATATTCCGCCATCGGCGAACGACAAATATTGCCCAAACAGACGAATAATATATGCGTTTTATCTTTCATAGCTTTGCTCCCAAAAAATCAGGGACAAGCCGGCTTGTCCCTGAAAATAACTAATTCGCAGATAAAGTACGGTTAAAAATTACAGAATTTCTTTTGCCTTAGCGACCACATTTTCTACGCTGAAGCCGAACAGTTTGAACAGCTGATCCGCCGGTGCGGATTCGCCGAAGCTGTGCATGCCCACAATACGTCCGCCAAAGCCGACGTATTTGTACCAGAAATCCGAAATTCCCGCTTCAACGGCTACGCGTTTAGTTACTGCAGCCGGCAATACGCTTTCGCGATAAGCGGCGTCCTGTTTATCAAATACATTGGTGGACGGCATGGAAACCACACGAATTTGCTTACCTTCGGCACTCAGCTGTTGTGCCGCTTTCAGCGCCAATTCCACTTCCGAACCTGTGGCGATAAAGATGAGATCCGGCGTACCTGCGCAATCCTGCAAAATATAACCGCCGCGCGCCACATTCGCCAACTGTTCGGCGCTGCGTTCCATCTGGGTCAGATTCTGACGGGTGAAAATTAAAGCACTCGGCCCCTCTTTACGCTCCACCGCCGCTTTCCAGGCTATTGCCGATTCCACTTGATCACAAGGACGCCAGGTTTCCAAATTTGGAATCAAGCGTAATGAAGCGGTCTGTTCAACCGGCTGATGGGTCGGACCGTCTTCGCCCAAACCGATGGAATCGTGGGTGTAAACGAATAGGGAACGCTGTTTCATTAACGCCGCCATGCGTACCGCATTATGAGCGTATTCATAGAACATCAGGAAGGTGGCGCCGTAAGGGATAAATCCGCCGTGTAAGGCGATACCGTTCATAATCGCCGACATACCGAATTCGCGTACGCCGTAGTTAATATAGTTACCATCAACATTTTTATCGGCGCGAATAGGTTTGGAACCGGACCACAGGGTCAGATTAGAACTAGCTAAATCCGCCGAACCGCCGAGAAATTCCGGCAAAATATGAGCATAAGCTTCAATCGCATTCTGCGAAGCCTTACGGCTTGCAATAGTTGCCGGATTAGCCTGTAATTTCTCAATAAAGGCCTGGGATTTTTGCGCCCAATCCGCCGGCAATTCGCCGTTCATCCGACGTTTAAATTCCGCCGCCAGCTCAGGATAAGCTTTTGCATAAGCGGCAAATTTTTCGTTCCAGGCTTGTTCCGCGGACTGTCCTTTTTGTTTGGCATCCCATTCGGCATAAATATCCGCCGGAATTTCAAAAGGCGCATAAGGCCAGTTTAGCGCTTTACGAGTTAATGCGATTTCTTCGTCGCCTAAAGGTGCGCCATGACAATCGTGAGAATTGGATTTGTTCGGCGAGCCGAAACCGATAATGGTTTTACAGATAATCAGGGTCGGCTTATCGGTTTCTGCCTGCGCCTGTTTGATCGCCTGTGCGATTTGTTCAGGATCATGTCCGTCCACCGCAGGGATCACCTGCCAACCGTAAGCTTCGAAACGCTGTTGGGTATTATCGCTGAACCAACCCTCAACATGACCGTCGATAGAAATATTATTATCGTCGTAGAAGGCGATTAATTTACCTAAACCTAAGGTACCGGCCAACGAACAGGCTTCGTGTGAAATACCTTCCATCAAACAGCCGTCGCCGAGGAAGACATAAGTATGATGATCTACAATCTTATGTCCGTCGCGGTTAAACTGTGCGGCCAATGTTTTTTCCGCAATGGCCATACCCACCGCATTGGTGATTCCTTGTCCCAAAGGCCCAGTAGTGGTTTCTACGCCCGGCGCATAGCCGTATTCCGGATGACCCGGTGTTTTTGAATGTAGCTGACGGAATTGTTTTAAATCTTCAATAGATAAATCATAGCCGCTCAGATGTAACAGGCTGTAAATCAACATGGAACCATGTCCGTTTGATAACACGAAACGATCGCGATCCGCCCATTTCGGATTTGTCGGATTATGTTTTAAGAAACCGCGCCATAATACTTCGGCGATATCCGCCATGCCCATAGGTGCGCCCGGATGACCGGATTTTGCTTTCTGTACGGCATCCATGCTCAGAAAACGGATTGCATTCGCCAGTTCACGATGTGTTGACATATAGACTCCTAATTGATTCAGACTGTGAAATGTCGTTCAATTCTACACTAGATTGGGCTAAAAGCTAATAGTCTAAAGCACTTAATTTCCCTTTGATATTACCGAGCAGCCTTTATCCTCGGTGCTTATCTTGCACCCTTTACCAGTATTTATCGATTTCCCTCCGAATCGCCTGCGCCTCCCATATCCCCCGCTCTCCCAGCAATGAACGACCGGCAATAAAGGCTTTTACATTTTTAATTTGTTTGAATAAATGAATATCCTCCGCCACAATACCGCCGGTAATCGACAGCATCAGACCTAAGTCGGATAAGCTTTTCATGCGTTCGATATCTTCCTCGTTCCAGCCTTTACCCGCCAGCTCCGCATCGCGGGAGCGATGATAAATCGCCTGGGTGATTCCGCAGGTCAGCCAGTCCTTGGCATCCTGATTTGTCCAGTTACCGTAAATTTCGATTTGAATTTCTTTCGGTACTTTCAGCTGTCGGGTTAAATTAAATTCCTCCGCCACCTTTTGGCAGGCGGCTTTGGTCGCCGGGTGAGCGGCGGCGGACACCGTCAGCCAGTCCGCACCGGCTTCAAAAGCCATCTTAGCCAGAATAGCTCCGCCGTCGGTAGTTTTTAAATCGCAAACTAAAATATGCTGCGGATACAATGCCCGCAAGCAACTTACCGCTTTCATTCCCTCCGCACAGGCCAGAATGGTGCCGACCTCAATAATTTCCACACAGGCTTCCGCCTGTTTGGCATCGCACAAGGCTTTTTCCAAACTTAATGCGTCCAATGCGATTTGAAGTAAAGGTTTACTCATGTCGATATCCTTTTCCGTTCGGTTAATGCACAAAAGTGCGGTTAAAAAATAAATACTTTTTCTAGGCTGAGAAGATGAGCTGAAACCAGGTTGAAACCGCCCGTAACCTCCTCCGCCCCATGACTTCCATTACCATGAAATTATGGGGGCGGAAACCGGTATCCCCCGTTTATTCGCTGCTCAATCTTCCCATCAGTTTTTGCTAAGATTAATTCTCCAGAGCTTGCTCAATCACTTGCAATACCTCCTGCTTGCTGTTGCAGGCTAAAAATTTATCAATATTTACCCCGCTGTCCGCTTCCGGATCGTCAAATATCCGGGTGATTTCGACAATGCCTTCCAGATGAGTTTCCGCATCGCTACCCGCCAGAGTCAATAGCACGGATACGGGTTCGTCTGCCCCCTCAAACCAAACCGGTTGTTTTAAGGTTACCAGTGCGAAAGCGGTTTTGAGAACACCGTTTTCCGGTCGGGCATGGGGCATGGCGAGGCCGGGAGCAAGAATAATATAGGGGCCCATCTGTTCGATCATCCGCACTATGGCCTCATAATAGCGCGGTTCTACCGCACCGGAATCCACCAATAAATCCGTACCGATTTTAATTGCCTGTCGCCAGTCTGCAGCCTGTTGATTCAGTTTAATCGAATCGTTCTCAAGCAGAGATTCCTTTAGCATAAGTTCTCCTGTTTTATTAAAAATATTTCCGGGAAAATATCGGGTGAAACAATAATTCTCTTTAATTATCTATACTTATGGATAAGTGCCAGTAGCTCGTCGCCGAAAGAGTTCGGATTGAGCATATTCTGTACGCCCAGCACAGAAATCCGTTCGCCTACTACGATTTCATCGGCAAGATGATGGGAGCATACGATAATATCCACGTTGTCCGTCTTGCCTTTATAATCCGTTACCGCGCAGGAATCCATTTGATTCGGAATGTTATGTTTATCCAAATAGGCTTTAATTTTCATTTTCATCATCATGGAAGAACCTTGTCCCGAGCCGCAAACCGCTAGAATTCTGACCGGACGCTGCATATCCTCGGCAACCGAAGCGGGAGCAACCCTATCCGCTTGTAGATTCTGCAAGTCATCGCCGCCATAGCCCTCCATTTGTTCAAGGGTTTTTCCTGCCGCTCGAGCCGCCGCTTCCGCTGCGCGCAAATTCTTACCCGCATAAGCCATATACAGCACCGCCGCCGCTAAAATCACAAAGAAAAAGAACGGAATACTGACAATTCCCTGCAATAACGGCGGGAAAAACAGCGCCCAATCCGCCATACCCATCCAACCGTTAAATACGGCGCCCTGCGAAGCGAGAAGTTGGATAATCCAAGCCGATCCCAGCACTTCGATAATTCCCATGACAAAGCAGATTTTCATAACCGCTTTCCAGCCGCCGAAATGGTTGGCAAACACACCTATGGTTGCGTTCGAGAAAAACATCGGAATAAACCCCGGAATAATCAATACGGGAGCGCCGATAGCAAGCAGAAGGGCAACCGCCGCAAACTGTCCGATCGCTCCCCACATAAAGCCGAATACCATGGCATTCGGTGAAAAAGCGTAAATTGCCGCACAATCGATAGCCAGTACCGCATTGGGGATCAAACGTTCGGAGATTCCTTTAAAGGCTTCGGACAATTCCGCCACAAACATTCTTACGCCCATAACGATAATCTGAATCGCCACGGCAAATTTCAATCCGGTTTCCAGAATATAAATCGACCAGTGGGTTTGCCCCGCCATTTCTTGCAGGTTATCCAAACCGAAAGAAAGCAGAATAATCCCGAAAAATACTGACATCACTATGGCCGTTGCGGAAATACTGTCGTGAAAAATATGCAGCCATTTGGGCAAATTCATTTGATCCACATTATCTTTTTTATCGCCCAGCTTCGGCGCCAGCTTAACCGCAATCCAAGAAGCGAATTGCTGCTGGTGTCCGATAGAAAAACCCGCACCGCCGGTAACCGATTGCGTAGCCTGATACATAATATTGGAAGAAATGCCCCAGTACAGCGCCATAATTATGGCGGTATAGATAACGGTTTCCCACATGGAAGCGCCGATAATCATATAAAACACCGCCACCAGCCCCGCCTGTTGGAACATAATATGCCCCGTGAGCATAATGGTGCGGATGCCGCTAATACGGCGAAAGATCACCAAGAGAATATTTAATCCCAACGCCAGAATAACCGCATAACCGACCCAGGCATAGTTTTCACCCATGGTCTGAATAGTAGCCTGCATACTGGTATAAGGGTCGATCACGGCGCCCGTCAATTGATGAAATTTGGCCAGATTGTCAATTATCGGTTTAAACCCCTGCACCAGCGTTCCCGCTCCCACCTGTACCAGCATAAAACCGACGATGGTTTTAATCGTCCCTTTAATAACAACGCTTGCCTCTTTCTTCAGCAACAAATAACCGATACAGGCCACCACCCCCAGCAGTAAAGGAGCTTTGGATAACACCTGCACATTAAACTGCAGAAAAAGATTGTATAAAATTTCCATGACAAACCTCTGATATTTCCGTATAAACCGATAAATAACAACCTATCGCACTATTAAATAAGAATAAGGGAATTTACCGCCGCAGATAATAGCGGCTCGGTCAAGGGGTTTGAAGATTATTATTGATAAATTGCGATTAGAATCACATTTTTCCCTCGTTTAAAAAATTAAATATAATCACTACTCTAAAGTATCCTTCGCCGGAAAATGTAAACATATTTGGTGATAGGTCGAGATTACAAAATATAAAACGGCATAATTTTTTATAAACTGCGATCTAGATCGCAAATAAATAAAAGTAAGTTTTACAAAAAAAAATGACCAATTACGATTCTCGCTGATTATTTTCAAGGAGAGAAATAAGCAATGAGTAAAGTAAACGAAATCAGCAGAGAGAGTTGGATTCTATCCACCTTCCCCGAATGGGGCACCTGGCTGAATGAAGAAATCGAACAGGAAGAAGTGGCGGAAGGCAACGTAGCCATGTGGTGGTTGGGCTGCGTCGGGCTATGGCTGAAAACTCCGGGTAATGCCAATCTGTGCATTGATTTATGGTGCGGACGAGGTAAAGCGACGAAACGGGTGAAGGATATGGTACGCGGGCATCAAATGGCCAATATGGCGGGAGTACGCAAGTTGCAGCCGAATCTGCGTAACTCCGTGGCGGTACTGGATCCCTTTGCCATCAATCAGGTAGATGCGATTATCGCGACCCATTATCATAACGATCATATTGATGTTAATGTAGCAGCCGCCGTTATCAACAATCCTGCGCTGAATCATGTGAAATTTATCGGCCCTCAATACTGCGTCGATATGTGGACCCGATGGGGGGTGCCGCCGGAACGCTGCTTGGTGGTAAAACCCGGCGACAGTATAAAAATCAAGGATTTGGAATTAATCGCGCTGGATTCTTTCGATCGCACCTGTTTGGTAACCCTGCCGGCCCGCGGTGCGGAACAGAACGGCGGCGAACTGCACGGTCTCTGCCCGAGCGACGAAGAAATGGGCCTGAAAGCGGTAAACTATTTAATTAAAACCCCGGGAGGTAACATTTATCATTCCGGCGATTCCCACTATTCCATTTACTATGCCAAACACGGCAAAGATTACCAAATTGACGTAGCTCTGGGGAGTTACGGGGAGAACCCCGTCGGCATCGCCGATAAAATGACCTCTGTGGATTTACTGCGTATGGCGGAATGTTTGCGCGCTAAAGTGGTGATTCCCGTTCATCACGATATTTGGACAAACTTTACCGCCAGCACCGATGAAATTCTCGCCCTGTACCGGATGCGCAAGGAACGCCTGCAATACAAATTCCATCCCTTTATCTGGGAAGTCGGCGGTAAATACGTTTACCCGCGCGATAAAGATTTAATCGAGTACCATCACCCGCGCGGATTCGACGACTGTTTCGAACAGGAACCGAACGTACCCTTTAAATCGATTCTGTAAAAACTTTTAAAATTTCGACCGCACTTTGCAACCTGTAGCGGGTTGAAAGTGCGGTCTGTTTTCACGGTTTTTTTACTTTTACGCTCACTAACGACCTTTATTTTTCGATAGCAGTACCGCTTATGCGCTGACCGCAAGTGTTGGCTTATAGGCTTAATCATGGATAGTATCATAAGGAAATGACAACATGAACGAACAAATCAGGCACAAAAAGCTTCTCGCTTTACTGGCACAGAAAGAAATTCTTTCTGTGGCGGAACTTATTGAATATTTACAGGTTTCTCCCGCAACGGTCAGACGGGATATCACTAAACTCAATGAGCAGGGTAAATTACATCGTATCCGTAACGGAGTGGAATCCCTGCACCATATGCAGCGGGATCCATTAACTCAACATATCGTACAGATTCCGCACGCCGAAGAAAAACAGCGTATTGCACAGGCGGCGGCTGCACTGTGTGAAAACAGCGAAAGTGTAATCCTGACCTGCGGAACCACAATTATGACCCTGGGGGCCGCCCTGCGTCGTAAACCTATCCAGATTATCACCAATTATCTGCCCTTGGCCAACAGACTGATTGAAAGCAACCATGATAATGTGGTGATTATGGGCGGACAATACAATAAAAATCAGGAAATTACCTTTTCCATCAACGCTTCGCCCGAATACTTCGCCGCCAATATTATGTTTACCAGCGGTAAAGGGCTGACGGAAAACGGTTTATATAAAACAGATATGCTTATTGCCTCCTATGAACAGCAGATTGCACAGCGGGCGGAAAAGCTGGTGGTGTTATTGGACAGTTCTAAGCTGGGCAATGCCGTCGGCCTGCTCTTTACCCGTCTTGAGCAAATCGATCTGCTGATCACCGGCAAAGAAGCGGATCCCGTACTAATCGAAAAATTACGCGGCAAAGGGTTAGAAATTATTCTCGCATAATCAACGGAGGGAACGATGCGAAAACATAAATTAGGTATTTATGAAAAAGCCTTACCAAAAAATATTCACTGGTGCGATCGCCTGTCGGCGGCAAAGGTTTGCGGTTTTGATTTTGTCGAAATGTCCATCGACGAAACTGATGAGCGTCTTGCCCGCCTCGATTGGACAAAAGCGCAGCGTATCGAACTGGTTCGGCATATCCTAGATAGCGGCATCACCATTCCCTCTATGTGTTTATCCGCCCATCGTCGTTTTCCATTCGGCAGCCGGGATTCCGCCATACGGGAGAAAGCGCGCGAAATAATGCAAAAAGCCCTGTGTTTAGCGGTTGATCTAGGTATCCGTACAATTCAGTTGGCGGGTTACGATGTTTATTACGAACCCCGGGATAAACGGACGGAACAAAATTTTCAGGCCGGATTGGAATGGGCGGTAGAACTGGCGGCGGCTCATCAGGTTACCCTATCCATGGAGATTATGGATACGGAATTTATGAGTTCGATTAGCCGCTGGAAAAAATGGGACAGTCTTATCCGCTCCCCCTGGTTTACCCTGTATCCGGATTTAGGCAATCTCTCGGCCTGGAATGATAATGTTGCGGAGCAGTTAAGGCTCGGTATCGATAAAATCTCCGCCATTCATTTAAAGGACACCTATAAGGTCGGCCCCCATTACGGCGGACAATTTCGCGATGTTCCCTTCGGCAAAGGTTGTGTAAATTTTGTCGAATGCTTTAAAATACTTGCGCAATTAAATTATCGCGGCGCATTTCTGATTGAGATGTGGACGGAAAAGGCGGACGAACCAATAAGCGAAATTATTCACGCCCGCCGCTGGATTGAGCAAAAAATGAAAGAGGGTGGTCTTCAATGTTAGAACAATTAAAACAAAAGGTATTAAAAGCAAACCTGGCGTTACCCCGGCATCATCTCGTTACCTTTACTTGGGGTAACGTCAGTGCCGTCGATCGGGAAAAAGGACTGGTGGTAATTAAACCTTCCGGGGTGGAATACGATGTCATGCAGGCGGAAGATATGGTTGTGGTGGACCTGCATACGGGCGAAGTCGTCGAAGGCCATAAAAAACCCTCTTCCGACACCCCGACCCACCTGGAACTGTATCGCCGTTTTCCGAGCATCGGCGGTATTGTACATACCCATTCCCGCCATGCCACTATTTGGGCGCAAGCAGGCGAAGATATTATTGCCGCAGGCACGACGCATGCGGATTATTTCTACGGCCCCATTCCCTGCACACGCAAAATGACGGCTCGGGAAATTGCCGCCGAATACGAGTTGGAAACGGGCAAAGTCATCGTGGAAACCTTTCTTGAACGCAATATAGATCCGAGCCAGGTGCCGGCGGTGCTGGTGCATTCTCACGGGCCTTTCGCCTGGGGCAGCGATGCGGATAACGCGGTGCATAATGCGGTGGTATTAGAAGAAATCGCTTATATGAATCTATTTAGCCGACAGTTGCAACCGGCGCTTGCACCTATGCAACAGGAGCTGTTGGACAAACATTATTTACGCAAACACGGCAAAAACGCTTATTACGGCCAGTAATCTTCAATTACTTCCCTTGCTGCAAAAAAATAAGACCAATATCAGTATTGGTCTTATCGCTTAAAAAAATTAATTAAAAACTTACCGCACTTCTCAGTTTTTTCAGTGCATTGCTCTCAAGCTGGCGAACCCGCTCTGCTGAAATATTATATTTCGCCGCTAATTCGTGCAAGGTCGCTTTATTCTCATCTAACCAACGCGCCTTAATAATATCCTGGCTGCGCTCGTCCAATCCTTGCAGGGCGTTGCTTAACTGATCCGCCGCCTGAGCTTCAAAGTTCTCGTTTTCCAACTCTGCGGCAAAATTAGAATTCTTATCTTCCAGATATAGAGAAGGGGCAAAGGTATCTTCGTTATCTTCAACCGGCAAATCAAAACCTAAATCGGCACCGGCCATACGATTTTCCATTTCCATCACATCTTCTCTGGAAACCCCCAGTTCATCCGCCACCAAGCTTACTTCATTATCGTTAAACCAGCCTAAACGCTGTTTGGTTTTACGCAGATTAAAGAATAGTTTACGCTGCGCCTTTGTGGTCGCAACCTTTACGATTCGCCAGTTACGTAATACATATTCGTGTATTTCCGCCTTAATCCAGTGTACCGCAAAGGATACCAAGCGTACGCCGACTTCGGGATTGAAACGCTTAACCGCTTTCATCAGACCTACGTTCCCTTCCTGAATCAGATCCGCCTGCGGCAAGCCGTAGCCGGAGTATCCGCGAGCCACATGGATGACAAAACGAAGATGAGACAGAATCAGTTTTTTAGCTGCCTCAAGATCTTCTTTATAGTACAAACGTTCCGCCAATTCCTTCTCTTCCTCTGCCGTCAGCATCGGATACTCGTTAGCCGCGCGGATATATCCCTCGAGGCTGCCTTGCGGAACCAACATCATGGTTTGTGTATCTTTATTCATTACTATCCTTCTTAGTTATGATGCACGCCCTTATCTATAGGCTGAGGACAAACATCTCGGTTTACGGATTATCAGACTCTCTACTGAGAAAAAAGTTCATATTCCGAGTAAATAAGTCAGTTAATATCCATAATGAAACGGAACTATTATAACGCCGTTATTCCTTTTAGATAAAGCGTTTCAGCCATCTTTTTGCTCCCGAATCGGAAACAACGATAATATCACAATTTATACCTGAGCGATCAGGCGATCTCCATTCAGTTCGCCTTGCGCCCCCATAAAGCGGACTTCCGGTGATAAACGGACGCCAAATTTATTTTCGACCGCGTTACATATATGAGCGGCCAAACGAACCACATCTCGTCCCGAGGCGTTTCCCGCATTAATCAGAACCAAGGCTTGCTGTCGGTGTACCTCCGCACCGCCGATACGATAACCTTTTAAACCGCACTGGTCGATCAGCCAGCCGGCTGCCAGCTTAACCTTGCCGTCCGCCTGCGGAAAGTGCGGTATATCCGGGTAAGACTTCCGTAATGCCGAAAATGCCTGCGCCTCAATCAACGGATTCTTAAAGAAACTGCCGGCATTACCGAATTCCTTAGGATCAGGCAGTTTACTGCGCCGAACCCGACATACCTCGTCAAAAATCTGTCGTGCGCTAACCTGGCTCGCATCCAGTGCCGTTAGGGAGCCGTACTGCAATACCGGTCGCCAATCTTTGGCTAACTTCAGCCCTATTGCCGTTACCACATAACCCTGTGAATATTGGTGTTTAAATATGCTATCGCGATACCCGAATTCGCATTCCGCGCGACTCAATCTAAATAGGTTGCCGCCTTGTAAATCCAATACTTCGACATAATCGCACAGATCTTTAAATTCCACTCCGTAAGCGCCGATATTCTGTACTGGTGCGGAACCTGCACAACCGGGAATCAAAGCCAAATTCTCCAGCCCATAAATTCCCTGCGCCAAACTCCATTGCACCAGTTGATGCCAATTTTCACCGCCACATACATGGAGGTAATGAAAATCCTTATCCTGCCGGTGCTCAATCCCCTGCAAGCGGTTAACGAATACCGCACCGGCAAAATCTTCCACAAATACTACATTGCTGCCCTGTCCCAAAAATAATAGCGGCATTTTTTCTTCGACACATTGATTCCACGCCTGTTGCAGCTGCTCAATACTATCTATTTCAATAATCTGTTTCGCCTTTACCGGCAAAGCAAAGGTATGGAACGGGATTAAACTCTGCATGATAATTCCTTAATCGTAACGAATTCGGGCTAGTATAAACGGGGAAAAAAAATTAGCAAAAAAATACCGCACTTTTATGCGGTATTTTGTCATTGCGCCTGCCTAAGCATGTAAATAAGAGGCAAGGCTCAGAAACACTTTTAATAACGAGTTATTCAGCAAGTCGATAAAGAAAGCGCCGACCATAGGTACAATTAGAAAAGCCTTATGAGAAGGGCCGTAATGGGAAGTAATCGCCTGCATATTGGCTACCGCCGTAGGTGTGGCGCCCAACCCGAAGCCGCAATGACCGGCACTCAGTACAACCGCATCATAATCCTTACCCATCATGCGATAGGTTACCAGGATTGCGAAAGATGCCATTACCCCGACCTGAATAACCAAGAGGATAAACACCGGTAACGCCAGATCCGCCAATTCCCATAACTTCAGCGAAATTAATGCAATCGCCAGGAAAATGGATAATGCCACCGTACCCAGTACATCAATGGATTCGTCCGCCACTTTGAATTTAAACAGATGGGTCAAAGAATTACGGATAATCACACCGGTAAACAGACACCATACAAAGGTAGGTAAACGCCAAGCACCGCCTTTTGTCAGCTCGTCCAGATACTGCCCCACAAACAGACAGATGGACATCATGGTAACGGTTTCAATAATAGAACGGGTATTGATTTTACGGCGATAAACCGGTTTTTCAAACACCTCTTCCACATCATCTACATTTTCATCTTCAGGAATTTCCTGTTTATGCAAACGTCTTAGCAAAAAACTGGCAACCGGTCCGCCGATAATACCGCCGAATACCAGACCGAAAGTGGCACAAGCCATCGCCAGCTCCAGAGCGCCCGGAATGCCAAATTCTTCGGTCAGGATCTCCGCCCAGGCCGCACCGGTACCATGTCCGCCGGTTAGAGTAACAGATCCCGCGATCAGACCATAGGCAGGATCAAGGCCAAGCGCCATAGAACCGAAAATCCCCACGGTATTCTGTATTGCAATCAGCACACCGGCGGCAATCAGGAAAATAATCAAAGGTTTTCCGCCTTTCACCAAGCGGGCGAAATTTGCGCTTAAACCGATGGAGGAGAAGAATACCAGCATCATAGTACGCTGCAAATCCGTATCAAAGGTGAAGCTCATTCCCCAGATTTGATGGACAATGGTCAAAATCAGCGCCACCAGAAAACCGCCGACAACCGGCTCCGGAATATTAAACCGACTTAATAGGCGTACCCGCTTTACCAAAAAATAGCCTAGCAACAATACCAAACAGGCAAGCGCTATTGTTTCATAAGTATTAAATATCATAAGCATCCTTCTTTGATTGAAAATCAGCCAAAGACTTGAACTGGCTGGCCGAATAATGAGAAATGATCAATAAAATTGCGGTGTGTTGATCAAAGAAACGGAAAATTAATTTATCAGAAAAAATACCGATGCGCTAGAAAAACCTAAAACATCCGCCAAGGCTAAAGGCAGGTTATAGATTCAGCCAGAACGTAACCGGCCCGTCATTGGTCAAACTAACTTGCATATCGGCGGCAAACTCGCCTTGCGCTACTCTGACTTTTTCCGCACATCGGGTAATAAAATGCTGATACAGCGCTTTGGCCCGTTCCGGAGGCGCACCTCTGGAAAAACTCGGGCGCAATCCTTTGTGCGTATCCGCCGCCAGGGTAAACTGCGAAACCACCAGCAAGCTGCCGCCGGACTGGCAAAGATTGAGATTCATTTTTCCCTGTTCATCACTGAAAATGCGATAATTCAGCACTTTTTCCGCCAGACGCTCGGCTTTGCTCTCATCATCTTCCTTTTCGACGCCCAGTAAAACCAGTAATCCGGCGCCGATTTGCCCCACCGTTTTTCCCTCAATATCTACACGCGCCTCGGTTACCCGTTGAATTAATGCAATCATTGTTGTTTCTCCGCTTGGGTCGATGTTGAAAGCTGTTCTGACGTCGCTGTCGCCGCTAATCTCTCCGCTCCTTGAATATCGGTAATTGCCAGCTCGCCTTTGTTCAATGAACGCATATCGTCCAAAACCGCAGCCAACTGTGCGCCGAGCAGCACGAAAACCCAACTCAACTGAATCCACAATAGCATTAACGGCAATGTTGCCATGGCGCCGTAAATCATTTCATAGGACGGAAAGGTCAGAATATACCAGGAAAAGGCTTTTTTGCCCAAGGTGAAAAAAACCGCAGCAATCAGCGCACCCGCCCCGGCATGCAAAACGCTGACCTTTTTATTCGGCACCAGCGTATAGATTAAGGTAAAGCTTAACCAGGTCAGCAGGAAAGGGACGAAACTGAGCAATTTAATTCCGAAGGGTAAAATATCCCCGCGAAATACGCTTATCGATCCCACATAGCTGCTGACAGCAATACTCGCCCCTATAACCACCGGGCCGAGGGAAAGAATGGTCCAGTAAATGGCGAAAGAAAAAACCGCACTGCGATTTTTCGTATTCCAAATATCATTAAGGGCGCGATCCACCGAATTAACCAGCATTAACGCCACAATAATCAGGCTGATAATACCTACGGCGCTCATCTGCTTGGTATTGGCAACGAACTGATCAATATAGCTGCCTACCACATCGCTCGCCGAGGGGGCAAAGTTATTAAAAATAAATTCTTTAATCGCACCCGTAGCCTCGCTGAACATCGGAAAGGCGGAAAACAGTGCGAACACAACCATAACTAAAGGGACAATGGCCAACATGGTACTGTAAGTCAGGGCACCCGCCGCTTGGGTCAGTTTATTCTGATTAAAACGAACCCAAAATACTTTCAGGAAAAGTATTAATTGATTCACAGCAATCCTCCGCAACAATGTTTAAATTTCTTTCCGCTACCGCAAAAGCAAGGTTTTTTCATTCCCGGCAAAGGCAAAGTCGGATCCACAAAATACCAAGCCTCATGAATTTTCACAAATAACGAATGCTCATGATGTGTCCGGGTGCCTTCCGCATCGGCAAAAAAGGCGTTAAATTCGACCTTACTATGAATATCCGACCCGGCGACCCCCTGATGGGAAATCACCTCAAGCCCCACCCAACGGGTCGTTTCCGCCCATTGATATAAAGCCTCCCGATCTAATAAAGGCTGCTGCGAGGGCACCGTCGTCGCCACAATATAATCAATATTGCAAAGGCTATAAGCCGAATAACGCGAACGCATTAATTGTTCCGCATCGGCAGGGTGCCGGCGGTTAAGATGAAAGGCGGCGCAACAGTCGCCGTAAGTTTTCCCCGAACAACAGGGGCAAAGCACGTCCATAATATATTTTTATCTCTGTGTTTATCGTTGGTTTTATCCCTAGGCTAAGGGGGTAAGCCCTTTATCTGCGGCACTTATTCGCAAGCCCTAAGAATAGCATATTTATATGCCGAAATTAAAAATCCGGTAATTTTTGACCGCTCTTTATTTTTTTCTTATTATGCTGCAAAAAGCTCAACATCAGTAAGGAAAAATTATGGCTCAATATCTTCTGGCGCAAACCGAACAGGGGCAAAAACTCGGCATCTGCGCAAAAATGGCAAATCGCCACGGTCTGGTTGCCGGTGCAACGGGAACGGGAAAAACCGTTACCCTGCGTAAAATGGCGGAAGCATTCAGTGATGACGGTATTCCGGTCTTTCTGGCCGATGTAAAAGGGGATTTATCGGGCCTGACCCAAGCCGGCGAGATGAAAGGAAAAATCGCCGAACGAGTAACCCAATTCAATCTCGGTGCTGAAGAATATTTTAGCGGTTATCCGGTTTCCTTCTGGGATGTTTTTGCCGAAAGCGGTATTCCTCTGCGAACCACCATCTCGGAAATGGGGCCGTTATTGCTGTCGCGCTTACTCAATCTGAATGCAACGCAGGAAGGGCTGCTTAATCTGGTATTCCGGGTGGCGGACGACAAAGGTTTATTGCTGATCGATCTGAAAGATCTGAGAGCCATGCTGAAATATATTGCGGACAATGCCAAAACCTTTCAGGTGGAATACGGTAATGTATCGGCGGCCAGCGTTGGCGCCATTCAGCGGGCTCTTTTAACACTGGAAAATGAAGGTGGTGCGAAATTATTCGGCGAACCTGCACTAAATCTGGACGACTGGTTGCAAAGTTATGAAGGTCGCGGCGTGATCAATATTTTAAATGCGGAGAAACTGATTAATTCGCCGCGTATTTATAGCGCCTTTTTGCTCTGGCTGATGGCGGAACTGTTCGAACGCCTACCTGAAGTGGGCGATAGAGATAAACCGAAATTCGTTATGTTCTTTGACGAAGCCCATTTATTATTTGACGGTGCGCCCGCCGCTCTAGTGGATAAAGTGGAACAGGTAGTGCGCTTAATCCGTTCCAAAGGGGTGGGGATTTATTTTGTTACCCAGAATCCTCTCGACCTGCCCGACACCGTTCTGGGGCAGTTGGGCAATCGAGTGCAGCATGCCCTGCGCGCCTTTACTCCGCGTGATCAGAAAGCTGTGAAAGCGGCTGCGGAAACCTTTCGTTCCAACCCGAATATCAATGTTACTCAAGCTATCTCCGAATTAGGCGTAGGGCAGGCACTGGTTTCGTTTTTAGATGAAAAAGGTACCCCGAGCGCCGTGGAAATCGCCATGATTTATCCGCCGAAAAGCCGCCTTGATCCCCTGAGCGAAGAACAGCGCCGGCAGTGGGTACAGGATGACGAGCTGTATCCTTATTATCGTGATGATGTAGATAATCCTTCCGCCTTTGAAATGTTGGCACAACAGGCAAACCTCGAGGCTGTGGCGCAAAAACAGGCGCAACAGGTACAGGAAGAAGAAGAGGGCGGTTTATTCGGCAGCCTGAGCCGGATGTTATTCGGCAGCCAGAAACGGGGCGAAAAATTAACGCCGACCGAACAGATCGTCAATAGTGTGGCGAAATCCGTGGGGCGCAATATCCGTAATCAAATAACTAAACAGATTATGCGCGGTATTATGGGCGCGTTGAAAAAATAAGTGCTGAAAAATAAGCCTCGCTAACAATTCGCCCCGCAAACCGGCTTAGGTATGCGGGGCGAATTATATCCTGGCAGTAATGGCAAAAGCCCTGAATCAGAAGCGGCCAAAAAACTTGATGATTTTCCACCGCACTTTTACTTATGCAGGATTAAATGGAACGGGTGGCAAGCTGAAAAATAACCACTTCCGCCTGGCAGCTAAAGGTAAATTTCGCATTGAGCTTATAACCGCCTTCCACTGCAGAGATTTCACTACGGATTTGTGCCGGCTCGCTTTCCGTATCGCGCGCTTTACGGATCAGCTGTGCAAGTGTTTGTTCCGCTGCTTCTTTATCGGCGAAAATCTTTTCCACATTTACGTCCAATTCGCTGTTATCCAGAATGGAACCCACATCAAAAGTATTGCAGCCGGTACATTCAATCGGTTTATCTGATTTCATACTTTTTCCTTATTTATTAATGAAACATACCCGCTTACTTTAATACCAAACGCCCTCGCAATCAACCGAGGAACCGGAACCTCACCCTATTTTGTCGCTATTTTCAACAAAAGAGCGCCCCCTGTCCAAAAGCAACTAGGGGTATAACTCCCCTTGTCGCCCACCCTATTTCCGACCGGATAAAGGATGTAAAAAAACCTTTGTACATCGACAAAGGTTTTTTAGTTTAGCCAAATTCGAGTTGTTATGCGCCGTTCTTCGGTTTAATCAGGGCATAAATCACACCGGTAACCACGGAACCTATGGCAATCGCCGCCAAATACATCAAAGGCTGAGATACGAGCGGAATCACGAATAAGCCACCGTGAGGCGGCCGCAGCATAATACCGAAACTCATTGAGATAGCCCCGGTAATCGCACCGCCGATAATGCTGGAAACGATAACACGCACCGGATCCGCCGCCACAAAAGGCAACGCCCCTTCGGAAATAAAACATAATCCCAGTGCAAAAGAGGCCTTGCCCGCATCGCGCTGATTACTGTTAAATTTCGCCCGTGCCAGCCAGGTGGCAATCGCCATACCGAGCGGTGGCACCATTCCGGCCGCCATTGCCGCCGCCATCGGCGTATAAACGTTTGAGGCGATTAAACCGACGGAGAAAGCATAAGCCGCTTTATTCACCGGGCCGCCCATATCGGTACACATCATCGCACCGATGATCACGCCGAGGATAATCGCATTCACCTCGCCCATGGACTGCAACCAGGCGGACAGCGACGCCATAATCTGCGCGACCGGCGGATTAATCAGGTAAATCATTGCCAAGCCGACAATAGCCGCACCGAACAGAGGCAGGATCAAAATAGGCTTTAACGAGGCCAAACTGGCGGGCAACACAATCATATCGTTCAGCCACTTCACCACATAGCCGGCCAGAAAACCGGCAATAATGCCGCCGAGAATCCCCGCTCCCGCAGTAGTCGCCAGCATACCGCCGATTAATCCCACCGCCAGACCGGGACGATCGGCAATGGAAAAAGCCACATAACCGGCAAATACCGCAATCATTAAATGGAAGGCCACACCGCCGCCGATATCCATTAAGGCTTTCGGCAAGCCGCCGGCAATGGTTTCGTCTTTAAAGGCCTCAATACCGAACATAAAGGAAATGGCGATAAGCAGGCCGCCGGCGACAACCAGCGGTAACATATGCGAAACCCCGGTCATCAGATGTTTATACAGACCTTTTTGCTCTCCCGGCGCCGACTCCGCGCCATTGTCGTTTGCATCCTCACCGCTATAAACCTTCGCCTGGGCGAAAGCTTTGTCAAACTCCTGTGCGGTTTTCTTCAAGGCTAAACCGGTGGAAGTGCGGTACATAGGTTTGCCTTTGAATTTATTCAAATCTACGTCGATATCCGCCGCCACAAAGACCAGATCCGCCGCCGCCACTTCTTCCGGCGAAATCACATTTTTAGCCCCCACCTGACCGCGGGTTTCCACTTTAATGTTCCAGCCTTGGCGTTTGGCATATTCCGTAATGGCTTCCGCCGACATAAAGGTATGCGCCACGCCGGTCGGACAGGCGGTTACCGCAAGGATATTTTTTACCGCAGTAGTTGAAGCGGGATCTTCGGTAGCGGCAGCGCCTGCCGCAATATAATCCGTGGCTTTCGATAAGGCCTCCTCAAGGGTGGCTTCCGGTGCATCGAACGCCCGAGCCGCATCGGCCAGATACAATTTTTTGCCGTTAAAGGCCGCATTATTAGGTAGGCTATCACCGTAAACAAGTATAAGTTCCGCCGTATCGGCACTATCTACGAGCTGGTGTCCCCGTTGCTTCAACGCAACCCCCAGCGTTTGCTGGATCAGATAAGCCTTGGCTTTACCGAGATTATGAGAGGGTGTAAGAAAAATATTCATTGAGCTATCCTTCAATCGTGGTGATTTTAACCTGTTCTAAAATGGGTGCCAGTAATTGGCTGTCGCTGACCCCAACATTACTTTGTGAAACGGCAAATGCGGAAACCGCACTGGCGAAAGCCAAGGTATCCTGTTGCGATAAATGATGCGTCAGACCGTAAATCAATCCCGCCACCATGGAATCCCCCGCACCGACGGTGCTGACCACATTTTCGCATTGCGGCGGCTGAGCGCGAACAATACTCGCGTCATTCAGCCATAAGGAACCCTTAGCTCCCATAGAAATAATCACATTGGCAATACCTTGCGCTTTTAGCTTTTTCGCTGCCGCAATAACCTCTTCCAAGCTTGCTAAAGTATTTCCCGCCCAGGCCTCCAGTTCGCGCAGATTGGGTTTCACCAACCAAGGATTGGCTTTTAATCCCTCGCTCAATGCGGCGTTACTGCTATCTAAAACCACTTTCACCCCGGCCTGGCCTAAACCTTGCAGCCAATCGGCAAATAATTCGGGGGTAACGCCGCGCGGCAAACTGCCGCATACGGCCACAATATCGAAATGGCGACAATAATCCAGAGAGTCCGCCACAAAGTTTTGCCAGTCTGTCGGATTAATCTCATAGCCGAGGAAATTTAAATCGGTAACCTCCGCTTCCGTTTCGGTAATTTTTACATTAATACGGGTTTTACCCGCCACTCGATGAAATCGGTCTTCCAGGCCGAGGGACTGAAACATCTGTTTAAAATCCCCCTGGTTATCTTCACCCAGAAATCCGCCCACTGCTACGGGAAGCCCCAGATCCTTCAACACTTTGGCAACATTAATGCCCTTACCGGCAGGAAACAAACCTAAGGTTTCCACCGTATTAACCTCGCCCAGTTCAATACGCTTTAAACGACCGACCAGATCATAGGCGGTATTTAATGTAATGGTTGCAACTTTTGCCATCTTGCTCTCCTATTCGCCCAGACCGGCGGCAATGGCCGCACCTATACCTTCAATCGCTTTCTGGGCTTCTTCGCCGGTGGCGACGAAACGCAGACGATGCCCTTTCACCGCGCCGAGCGCCACGATTTTCATCAGGCTTTTGGCACTCACCAACTGGCTTTCCCGATCCAGGTTCTGTACCGCCACCGATGCGTTGTATTTTTTCACTTCATTTACCAACAGGGCGCTAGGACGAGCATGTAAACCATGTTCGTTCAGAATAACAAATACGCCTTCGACGCTGTCCGCCGGTAGTTCCTCTTTTTCATCTACCGCCATCTGCATTTGTGCGCTGCCGCTTTCTTCAATACTGTCCGGCTGCTGTGGAGCCGCTGCGGAAACCGCTTCGCCCAGTCCGGCGGCGATTTCCCGTCCTATAGCTTCAATAGCGGCTCGCGCGTCATCTCCCTCCGCCACAAACCGCAAGCGATGTCCCTGGGTAACCCCCAGGGCCACGATTTTCATCAGGCTTTTCGCACTGACCGGCGCCGTACCTCGGGTAATATTTTCAATCGTAATCTTAGCGTTAAACTGTTTGACTATATTCACTAAGGCGGCACTCGGGCGTGCATGCAAACCATGTTCGTTACGCAGGGTAAAGGTACCTATAACCGCACCAACAGGTACAGCCACCGTCTCCGAGGTATTCGCCTGCGCCTGCGGAGCGCTCTGCTGTTCGCCATTCAAAGCAGCGACAATCTGTGCGTCGTCGCCCTGCAATAGGATATCCTGTACTCGGGTTTCCAATAAACGGGCCAGCACCGAATTAATTTGCTCATCTTTCGCCGCAATAGTTAAAACACCGCCAATGGATTTTCCGTTATGCTCAAAGGGCGCTTTCGGACGACTGAAAGCCAAAGCATTTTTCAGGTTTCCACTCAGGCTGTCGGTCAGCCATAAACCTTTACCCAGAGGTAAGGCGGCATTAGCAATCACTTCGGCGATAAACTGCCGATCCACCGCGCCCTGTTGCTGTAACTGACCGGCATTTACCGCAGTCAAGGTCAGCAGGCTGGTGCTATCCACATTCAGGCTAATATTTTGCGCACTAATCTTTACCTCTTCCTGTCCGTTTAACAGTTTGTGAAATTGTTTTACGTCCTGCAAGGTCGCCAGTTTTTGCGCAACTTCTTCATCACCAAGGACATGTGTTAGCTGGCGCAACAAAGCCAGATGTTCATCGGAACGGGCGGCAATCGCAATCACCAGATAAGCGATATTTCCCTCCCCCCATTCAACCCCTTGCGGGAACTGAAAAATCTGAACGCCGGTATTTTTCACCATGGCGCGAGTTTCCAACGTACCGTGCGGAATAGCGATGCCGTTGCCTAAAAAGGTGGAGGTTTGTAATTCCCGATCCAGCATCCCCTGTAAATAGCCCTGTTCAACGTAACCCGCCTGTTCCAGCGCCGTTGCCGCCTGCTCAATGGCCTCCTGTTTATTCGCCGCACGGGCGGATAAATGAATGTTACTTTCGGATAAATTAAACATTTGTTTCCTCATCGATAATCATTAATCACGGATAGCTTAATGCATTCAGCATAATATTTAAAAAATATATGAAAATGCCGGTAAGTCCATACTTACCGGCAAAATATCTCTTTATTTACATACCTTTAACAATTGTTCGCTACCTTGCACCAGATATTCATCGTCCTCCGCACGCGGCTTACCTTTTTTCAGATCGAGCATGGCATCATAGATGCCCTGGGTCATACTCGGACGATCGATTTTTCCCCAACAACCTTCTCCGCCGAGACGACTGAAATTATTCTGTAACTCGGAAGCGAATACTACACCGCTGTAATAGGCGTGTACATTAGTATCGATACCCTGGGTTAATTTTGCTTTAATTTGCTCAAGCGGAACCAGAATCGCACCGGCATACCAGTCTTTCGCACCGCTGGCGAAAGAATTCACATCATAATCTTCGTTTACCCGGCCGCCATTAGTCTGCAGGGTAGCTGAATAAGCAACCGCATAGGATTTCTGATCAATCTTTTCTTCGCTCAGATTAATCACCGGTTTATCCGCTCCCGTAAAAGGAAGGTAAGAAGATAAGGAACAGGCCGATAGCATGGTTACGGCCAGGGTCAAAAGAAGCTTGTGTTGTTTGCGCATATACATCCTTTCCCATTGATGAAAATCCGCCCCATTATACTGTGAGTTGTTCGGATCAAAAAACAGTTTTTACCCTCAGCCGGCGGGGGGAGTAAATCCCGGCATAATAGAAGCGCGTTTAATCCCTTTTTGCTATTTTATCCCACATCAAAAATTGCTATATTACGCAATTAGTTAGCTGCGCACCCAGGCTCCTGAATAAGCTCTCAACATTAACGGCGGGGATTAATCAGGCAGCTGTTATATATAAGCCGCTAAATTTACCCTAAGGGATTATTAATATGCAAGATATTACAGAGATTACGCCGCAGCAGGCATGGCAGATGATGCGCCAGGAAAATGCCGTACTGGCGGATATCCGCGATTTACTGCGCTTTAATTATAGCCATGCCGAGGGTGCCTTTCATCTGACGCAACAAAGTTACAATAGCTTTCAGGATCAGTTTGATTATGATCAACCTATTATTGTCAGTTGCTACCATGGTATCAGCAGCAGAGGCGCAGCGGCTTTTTTAACCGAGCAGGGCTACGATCGGGTATATAGTTTGCGCGGCGGTTTCGAGGCCTGGGTAAATGCAGGCTTACCCCTTACAACCGCCTATACTGAAAAACCGACCGAAACGAGATAAAATAAAAAGGCGTAAAAAACCACCGCACTTATAATCAGCCCCTGCTTGGCACGATGCGGTTTACGTTTATGCAGCTTAAATAAAATACGAGCAGTAATCGCCAGGAGAAAAGGATAGATCCAAAGGAAAACGGACATTGATGTCAGCTGAAAATCACTTAGTCCGGGGTTTTTAAGTAAACTCGGTGAAATCAACAAGGCTAGCGGCCACAGCAGCACGGGCAGACAAAACCCGGCTAATGCCCAACTGAAGCGGCTGAATTTCTCCGGCATTGCTTTATTTTCCATTTTTATCCTCAGGTTAACTAACTAGAAAAGGAATATAACAAATGCAATGTCTGTTTAGAAGCGAATTTCCCGCATTAGCGTTACAATTCAGAGATTATATCCGTCTGCGTTATGCCGTCGAGCTGCTTATCAAAGAGGAACGGGATAGATGGAATCAAAGCTTCACCGCCGTTTACTTACCTGACAATATCGAAAATGAAGACAGGGAAGCAATCTGCCGCGAAAGTGAAGATTTTCTTCGTAACCCGACGGATTCTCGCTACGAGCAGGCAGCCTGGCTGCGCGGCGATACTCGCAGCCTGAAGTACAGCATTCCCGTTAAAACCGATAAAAATTTTCTGTTAAATTTGCTGATCGGAATAAAACAGACGAAATTTACGCTTTTCATTATTTTACTTTGTATGCTGATTTATCTGTTGCAGAACATCGGTTACCAGAACGAGATTTTCCAAACTTTCCATTATCCCGACTCCCCCGAAGAAAAAAGAGAGATTTGGCGCTATCTCAGTCATACGGTGGTACACCTGAATCATCCGCATATTCTGTTCAACCTGTTATGGTGGTGGATCTTCGCCGCAATGATAGAACGCCGGGTCGGTACTCCCGCTCTAGTGATGATCTATATTATCTCCGGGGTTATCAGCGCCGCTCTGCAGGATTGGGGATTATCTACGGAATTTTTCGGTCTTTCCGGCGTAGTCTATGCGGTATTGGGCTTTGTCAGTGCGGCTAATTCCGCGGCGAAAGATAACTTATTTAATCTGCCCCTGGGCTTTAATGTAATGATTATTGTCTCGGTATTGCTGGGATTTCTGGCTTCCTCTCCGCTTATCCGCTTTTATGTGGCCATGTATTCACATTTAGGCGGTCTTCTATGCGGCATTGTTTTAGGCTGTTTATATGGCAAAAAAATACTTAAAAATAATAAAACCCGACCTTTAGTCAATGAGTAGATTGCGTTGTCAAGTACCCCTGAATTCCATTAGAATGTCGAAGGTTTATCCCTTATTGCTCAAGGAGCCGTTATGAAGCAATCTATCCGCCATAAAAAAATCGTCGAATTAGTCAAACAGCAAAGCTACATCAGCACCGAAGAACTGGTTTCCATACTGAAAGTCAGCCCGCAAACCATTCGACGCGACCTGAACGAACTTGCCGAAAGCAACCTGATTCGTCGCCACCATGGCGGTGCCGCCTCCCCTTCCAGTTCTGAAAACAGCGACTACAGCGATCGCAAACAATTTTTTTCTCAGGAAAAAAATCAGATTGCCAAAGAAGTGGCAAAATTAATCCCGGACGGTTCCTCCCTTTTCATTGATATCGGAACAACCCCCGAAGCGGTAGCCAATGCTTTGCTAAATCATAAAAATCTGCGCATCGTTACCAATAATTTAAATGCCGCCCATATTTTAATGCAGAATGAAAGCTTTAAGATCACCCTGGCCGGCGGTTCGTTACGCCAAGACGGCGGCATAATCGGCGGCGCTACGGTAAACTTTATCTCGCAGTTTCGTCTGGATTACGGAATCTTAGGAATCAGCAGCATTGATCTGGACGGCTCGCTGCTGGATTACGATTTTCATGAAGTGCAGGTTAAACAGGCTATTATGGAAAGCTCCAGAGAAACACTGTTGGTCGCCGATCATTCCAAATTTACCCGCCATGCCATTGTTAAACTGGGGTTAATTACCGATGTGGCTTACTTCTTCACCGATATGCAGCCGCCGAAATCCGTACTGGATATAATTCGCGACAGTACGCTGGAATTAAAAATCTGCGCTTAAGCAAAAAAGCGAAAGTTTTTCGAGCAATTATAATGTTCCTGATTACAAATTGCCGTAACCATGTTCTCTCCCTGCCTGCAAAACTTTCGCTTTTTCGACCGCACTTTTCCATAAGCGCTTACCTTACCTAAAATAAACAAAGGGGAGCTTAGCTCCCCTTCCCTTTACCTTGTT